>CAIVED010000001.1 GCA_903904885.1 uncultured archaeon
AGAGTTTTACAACAGACTTTTTGGATGGGATCCTCAAAGCAATCCTGCCATGGGCAGCGTATATAATGCAGACAGCCTTGCACTAAGAATGACAATAATGAATGGCCTCCCGCCCCAGTTTTTCAGGGCAGCAATACATGCATCTATCTCAAATAGGAAGTTTGCTGAAGAGGCAAGGCAGAATGGATATGTTGGGGGATTAATACTTCTTCCAATGGAAACAGTCAGTGAAATAGTTTCGACAAGAGAGTTGTATTCAAGAAGCTATAAAGAAAAAATGTTGCAGAAAGACTACTGGGCCAGCCATGATACAGACCTTGAACTCGCTGCAGTTGCAACGCAGGCAATGACATCCTATCTCGGAAAAGGAAATGTTTCAACATTATATGCCAGATTATTTGCAGGCAACAAAGAAGTTGACAAGGCAATTAAAAAAGCAAACAGCGATGATTTTGCTGATTTCTCACCATTTCTTAATCCCTCTGCAAGAGAACTGGTAAACAGGGCAGTTGCCTTTCATCCGTTTATGGCGGAAGATGCGATGCCAATGAAAGATGTCCGCTGGCAATTCAATCAGGAATATTCGTATGAAGTTCCCATGAAGATTTGGCTTAATGAACATAAATTATAATTTTTCAGAATTAAGCGTTAAAAGCGGCCCGACCAAATTCTGGATTGTGTGCAGAATTTCAGAGATATAATTCAGCATTCGTGATTCGCTTACTGATTTGGTCTTGAACAACTCATTGATTTCCTTCATTGTTTTCAATATCCTTGACCCAAGGTCCACTATTTTTTCCCTGTCAAAATTACTGAATATTACCTGGAAATCGTTGAGAATCCCGTTTACTCTCTCAAATATCTCAATTATTTTTTTGTCAGGCATTGTTTTTGCTTCAAAAGAGTATCTTGCAAAATCCTTGTATATGTCCCCGATTGATTCCAGCCCCTCTATTACGTAATAAAGCATTGGAGCGTCCCTTGGGTCCACGAGCCCCTTGTTTATTATCCTCCTGCAGAAATTTGCATACTTGTTTATTATCAAATCCCTCTCGGGTATTGTTCCCAGAATTTCAATATTCTTGTTTTTGAGCGCGTTTGCGCAGTCCTCGGCTATTGAGAAAAGCATGTTGAACGTCCTGCTCGTTATGGAATTGAAATTTGTCTCCTTTGCCTCAACAATCTCCTTTATCGTGCATCCCTTTTCGGTCTGGCTTATTATTTCAAAACCGACAAATTCCTGTAGGACAGAATAAATCTTTGAAACGTCTTCTGGTTTGCTGAAATTTATTGTTATTTCATCATAGCCAGCCTTGTATAAAGCGCTTATGACCCTTCTCCATATCTCCTTCAATTCTGAGATGTTTATTGCCGCTTTCCTTATTTCAGGCAAAGTTTGAGAAGCTATAAGAAGTTCCCTCCCTTTCTCAACTACATCGACCTCGTCGCCCTTGCTGAGGCGGTACTTTCTCGTCCATTTGGAGGGCAGGCTCACCATCAGGGTGGCTGCGCCCTGCCTGACTATGCTTCGTTTCATCTTGTCAAAAAATAAAAAAAGAGCAAAAAGCTTGCTTTCGTTGGGGGCTTTTTGCTCAAAAAAGGCAATTTGGCGATTGCCTGTTTCTGAAACAGGTATAAATACTTTTGGGCAGTATATAAACTTTTCTGAATTGTATAATAAGTATAAGCCAGTATATATACTTTAATAAAAAAGTATAAATATAAGGCAAAACGCTGATTCTATAAAACTCGGGAGTGGTGACAAAATATGACTGGAAATGATAATGCAATGGTACTTTATGCACAGAATGCAGGCCTGGATATATCCCGATGCATGATGGACGTACAAACCCCTATTTCAAAACTTGAAATTGAAACAAGGATAGTTGTAGATGAGTATATGTTTGCAGGAGGATTTAGAGACCTTGAGTTAGATACGCATGGAATTTTGGGATTTGCTTATGCTAGACTATTTGAGGAACTAAGAGTAAGGCAAGAGCAAGAACCATCTTTTTCAGACAAAGTCCTGAAAAGGATATTTGGGGAAAAAGCGCCTAGGTCTTGTATTGAACATGAAGGGAAAAGATATTGCAGAAAATGGGGTGTGGCAAATGGAGAAAGCAGAGAAAGAATTCTATGGTACAATGAGCATACAAGAAAAGCTGAGATACAAAAAGAGCTAATTGGAAAATTGAAATTAAATATTTCAACATGGGAACATACATTAGTCTCCAACGAACTGTTACTTGCACTTTTTAGTCCATTGCTTCCCCCTCTGGAAAAATTATTTTATGAGATGGCGAGGTTTTGAAAATGAGAGCAATAATTTTATCAGACATGGAAACGGATGTTGAAAGGGTTCTGATAGACCACATCCTGAAGAAAGAGCACGGCTATGATTCAAGACTTGTTACCGCTGAAGACAAGCTGTACGATGCGCTTGAAACAGAACAATTTGATGTTGCAGTAATCCACGCAACCACCAACCCAGACTGGGAAAATACTGCATTCAGGATAAGGTCAGCGACTCAGATACCAATCTATGCCATACATGGAATAATGGACAAGGACAAACCTGCCTTGCCCAGGATGCTGGAAGAACAAAATATCCAATTCTCCAACTACGGGGGCATTGACAAATTCGGAGAATGGCTTGAGGAGCATAAAAAATGACAGAAACACAATTTTGGGAAGATGACTGCCCGCTGTTGCAGGAGATCGTTGGTAAGGAATGGGAAAGCTACAGAACTAATTTATGGGCGAATGATGCCATTGAGTATCATACTGACAATTCTAAAGTAATGGATATGCCAGCAAAATTGTATCTTGAAAGAGAAGCAATCATACAAAAAGTAGAAAACTTTTACGGAAAAACAATTGAGGCTGCTCTGGGAAAACCGCTTGATGATAATTCAAACGAGTTTGCAGGAAACATGGGAACAAGGTTAAACATTTCGCTTGGTCTTCCAATTATTGGCGGGACAGAAGCACCATATTTACTTCTTTTCACTTCAATAGACGGCGCTGAGCCAGAGGAAATCATAAGGTGCTGTGCTGATGTAATCCAGGCAAGGGATTTCCTGGCAAAAAAAGGATACGAGATTGAATATGAGCAAAATGAGGGAAATCTGGACCACACAATTAATCCTAAAATTGACAGCGTGGCTGAACTGAAGACCTTTTTGGGGGATTTAAAGCAGTTGTATGACCTATTTGAGGGAGGAAAATGACAGAAACACCAAAAATATTGATAGTTGAAGACAACAAAGCTCATCTTCAGAATGCTGTTGAACAGCTTGGGCATTTTGTGGATTTAACCACTGCAAAGAATTTTGACAGCGGATTGGATGCATTGAGGGATGGCAAGTTTACTTTTATGCTTACTGACCTGATGATGCCGAAAGGAACCAGCAGAACCATGGGCGACAGGGGAATGGAGATGATTTTTGAAGAAATGCCCTACGGATTTCCTCTTGCATTCTATGCTGCAAGAAAAGAAGTTCCTATAATTGCAATTGTTACAGACATAAACCATCACCAGCATCCGATGGCCTACTCTTTTGATTACATCCACGGGGTTCACAGGATTAACAATTCCATCCTGAAGGTTGGCGGCGCTCCAATGATGCCCAAAGGAGACATTTACGTCAAAGACTGGGCAAGGGCGCTTCTGGACCTGAGAGAAATGGACCTCAAAGAGGCCTTTCCTGAGATGGAATTTTTTCAAAAGCTTAAGGAGGAATATGGAAAATGAAACTTGCAATCTACTGCGAACAGGGAAATCCTGTAGGAAAAGCTCTGGAAATGATAACCAAAACCCTTGGAAGCCATGAACCAACAATAGTCTGCGATGAAAGCGCACTATATGACTGGATACAGGAAAACCAGTATCAGGCAATGATAATGGTTTCAGTAGCCAACCCTGAAAGAAATTTGAGTCTTGCAAAAGCAGTCAGAAAAATAACAGGAATTCCGATTTATAATTTAGTAGTTAAGGAAGAGAATTTGGAAGACCTGACAAGCAAGAATATCCGCACTATTCCAATTATGAGCGGCATGCCTGATTTGATAGCTTTGCTTGCAGAAGCAGAGAAAAATTTAGGAGACAGGCATGACTGAACCAACATTCTGGGAAGATGAATCGCCTCTTATCCGACTGATTGCTGGAGAGGAATGGACAGAACTTAAGAGAATTTGCCCAAGAAGGGTATCCCAAGGATATTATGTTATAGGGCTTACCACACCGAGAGCGCAGGAATTATACCAAAAAGCAGAAGATAAGCTTGAAGAGGCTTACGGAAAAATAATCCAGCCACATTTTAACGGTGTTGCTTTTTACAAATTGCAGGACAGGCTCTTCCAAGTCTCTTACCCTCCGGAAGAAATAAGGGATCTTCTTATTGAAATCAATGTGATGCTTCCTGATTTTGGTTCCAGACGCCTTCCGTTTCCAGAATTGACCTTCAACATGCTGCACGACCCTGAGCTGGCAAAAGGGGAAAACATAAAGCAGCTGATATCCCTTGAAACAAAATTTCTTGATGTTTTCGAAGAGCAAGGGTACGTTTTCCAGTCAACTAGCGATAATATTGCAACAAGGCACTTCACGCAAACAAAAGTCTCAAAACTTGAAGAGCTGGACAAACTGTTTTCAGACATTAGAAAGGTTTATGACAGCTTGGGAGGGAAAAAATGAGAATCCTGTTTTTAGGCAAAGCGAACTCGGAAATTTCATCTGCAATACAGGGGAATCTGCTGGAAAGAAAAGATGTTTTTGCAGACATTGCATACAATGAACTGCAGGCCTATGAATCGCTTTTGAGAAGCCCGGAGCTGGTCATAATCTCAGAGCAATGTGAAAGTGTTCCTCTGATAACTAGAGGAAAAACAGAAAAACCAATAATGTATGTCCATTCAAAACCGCTTAAAGACGCTGAAAAACTAAAAGAACGGAAAATTTACTGTTACCCGTCAAACAAACTAGGCAATTTCTATGTTGACCTTTCATTGTTTCTTGGAAGAATTGGGGCAGGAGAAGGAGCATAGATAAATGAACCTTAAAACAGCCCTCGGAATCGGAGCAGTAACATTGTTGTCTTTCCTAGCCCCTGCTCTTGCCAAGGCAGAGGCAAAGATTGATGCGGCTTATTCTTTCATCAACAGGCCGAAGATAGAATACGCAATGAGAGGCGCGAGGATTGGATTTTATGATGAAAACTCTTTTTTCGGGGGAGAGCAGCAGCAAATAGAAACTAAGGGAGAAACGCAAATAAGGAATCTTGCAGGCGCAAGAGTGCCTGTTGATTTGGGCGGCCATCTCTTGAGGGCAGAGATAATGGGCTCCCAGGAAGCTGAGCAAAACACATTTGGTGTAAGATTAAGATACTTCTTTGATGAAAATCACTCGCTTGGCCCTATTGTTGAATCTTTAGCAAAAAAAACAGAAAACAATACGCTCTACGGAATCCAGGGCCATGTTGAATGGCGCGGGATAAGAACTGAAGGCGGGGTTTACAATCTGATAACACCAAAAGAAACAAAGATTCTTGTCAACGGCGTAACAAATTTCACTGCACTGGACCACAGATTCGGGCTTGCATGGAAATTATCAGAAGAACAACAGTGGTACGGCCTTGTTGCTGTAAATCTCAAAGGAAATTTTGGATATCATCTTAAATTCACCTATGAGCCAACAGCGGGAAAAGCATCTCAAAGAATAGTATTGGCCGACAGCCCAATGGTTGCGCCGTTTGCTTACTATCCTTTGTCTCCGCTGTATGGCGGTGATTCAATGGTGGACATCATTCCAGAATACCCTGATTCTCCTGGCAGTGTTGCAGGAGTGGATGAATTTTATGTTCCGGTATATTTCCCCATGCAGAAAAAAGCTGCCCTATGGATCAACCACCTGTCAGACCAGAGAGCTAATACCGAGAGGCTTGAGGTTGAAGGAGCAATATACCCCTTTGCAATGCTCCAGGAAGACAATTTCTTCAGGAATTTATTTGTTGGGGCAAAATGGGTCCAGAGCAGGGCAGGGAATGAAACAGAAACCTCAACAAGCGGATATATCGGGCTGATAAAAGGTCCTTTCAGGTTTGTAGTCCAGCAGGAAGAGGGAAAAAAGGGCGAAACAGTTGGATATGTGATGTGGAGCCAGCAGTTTTGAGGGGAAATGAATCTTGAACTATTACTTACAGAAGCAGCAGCCGGTTTTGGTACAGGCGTATTGCTGGGTGTGAGATTTGACAGGAAGTATAATTTTGTACTGGAATTTGACAAAGCCCATTCAGAAATCGGCGGTAAGCTAGCTATTAATGAAGGCGCAGAAAAGCAAATTTCCCTTTTGCCTTTAGGAAGTTCCATGATGATGGGAGGATTGGCAGGCCTGGTAAATTTGCCCCAGGGACCGACAATAGCTCTTGAAGGGATTAGCATTTCCATGATATCAACATACGCAGGGTTTAAGGCAGGAGAATATGCCAGCAGGTTTCTAAGAAAAAAGACAAGATTAAATGATTCTGAACAAGCAGAACTGGACGGCATATTCGATGATTTGAAACAAAACGCAATGAATGACGAGAGTTTTAGCGAACCGTCTCAAAGACTAAACAGTTTTTTCACAAGAGCTATACAACGCAGCAGAAATCCGGATATTTGCAAAGAAATTTATAACAGAATAGAGGGATTAAACACTGAAGTTACTGCCTGGAGGGACGCAAGGGCATTAAAAAATTTCCTTCAGCTAACTGAAATGGCAGGGGTCGGCTCCTGCACAATAAATCCTGATCTGAAAGGCGTTCCTTATGTTGTAATTCTGCACGAAGGGAAAGGCTATCAAACCATGATATCAATAAGTCATGAGCCAGGCGTTGGGGAATATGAAGGTTTTTTTGCTGGCCGGGGAAGGGTAGAAGAGGCTTTTTCCTGGGATAACAAGCCGGAAACACTGCTGCAGATAATAAACGAGCGTTATCGTGACAAGCCGGTGATACTTGTGTCGGGATGTTCTGAAGCCCCTCTGGAAATGAAGGGAATGTGTTCTGTACAAGCATTTGCCCAGGACTATAAGCAGAAAAAGAAGTTAGAAAAGTTGAATTAGAAAAGATGACATCGGATGACCGAGAACTCGAACTTATTCAACGCGCTAAAACTGGAGATTCTTACGCGCAGGAAGAGATAGTTAAAAAGTATGAAAAACTCGCAATCTGGGCCATTCCTTCTAAGCTGAGAAATGATGATGAGATTCAAGAGGCAAAAATTGATGCCTGGAGAGCGATAAATGATTTTGACCCCTCTTTGGGTAGCCTGACAACACTAATTGTCAAGTATGTCAAAAACGGTGTCTTTACCAGAAGGCGAAGTGAAAAATCAAAAAAGATAATCCCAAAAGACAAAATTGTTTCATTGTATGAATATGTAAACGCGGAAACAGACAGAGTTCTAATTGAAACATTAGACTCAGAAAGAGCAGCGCTTCCTGGCTGGGAGAAACAGCAACCAATATCTTTTCTTGAGACACGTGTTGACCTAGGCGATTTGATTTCAAGAACAGAGCTTTCAGAAAAGGAAAAAAATGCTTTGCTTATGCATCTCCAAGGCATGAACAATACAGAAATAGGAGATGTAATGAACCTTTCGCGACAAAGAATAAGCCAAATCATTAAGGAAATATTATGCAAGCTCAAAGGCTCAGTCTATGAGCCAAATTTGATAAGTCTTATGGACGGAGAAAAAAATTCTCGTTTTGAATTTCCCCAGGACCATTTAAAAATGCAGAGGATACTCTTCAAGCACGTTCTTAATCAAACTGGTTTGCCTGTTGAGAAAATAACCTGGGAGCTTGTGCAAAAATACGGATTGCGGGAGATTATTCCTGGGAACTCTCGAAAACCTCCAAGAAAAGCAGAAGTCATCAACAGACTTTTATCCCCTGAAAAAAGGATGCCTGATTTCTGCTTCCTGGGAACAAGAAAATGGAAAGGGGAAGATGCGAAAGCAAAATCTTTTGATGCAATGGAATATTTGGTTATGAATTTTGCATACATTGCAAGCACCCCTGCTTTTGATATAGTACCTTGGCTGCAGGGAATGGTTAGCGGGGTGTATGCCTATAGTTGTAAGCGGGCAAATAAAGAGTTCCAATATGAAAGACTTAAACTTGATGACCCGCAAATGAAGAGAATGAGTTTATTATCAAGCACAACAGACAATAACTCAAAACTTCTAGGTGGAAATCACAAGAATGCCAAAGGGAAGGTAATAGACCATCTTGAAAAGTTAGAGAACATAATTAATAACTCCCCTCTGACTACCAGAGAAAGAAAAATTCTGGATTTATGGGTGGATGGTAAGGACTGGGGCGAAATATTTGGCAATATTCCTGAAGAGTTTGGTGGTGCAAAAGAAAAAAAAGACAGCATGGTAAGACAGGAAATGGGCCGCATCAAAAATAAAATAAAGCTGGGAGCCATCTTACTTTTCCCATCCTACGAGGAAGGCGCAGATCTTGAAGAGATTGAAAAAGAAACATCAGAAAGGTTTCATTCAGGTAAAGAGCTTAGCATTTTTGACAGGTATTTCAGGTTAAGGCTTGGAGCAGTAATAAAGGAGGTTGCAAGAGAGAGAAAATGGAAACTAGAGGATTTTCCTTATGTTGCAAAGAACAGTCACTTTCATGACAGATTTGGCAACATTATGGAAGTTTTTGGCCATTCTGTCTCGAGAATGGCACTTTTTGCCTTTCCGGATTTGTGGAAAGAATGGCAGTTTAATTTTAAAGGCAGATGGGATGGTGAGAGAGGCAGAGAAAGAGCGTTCAGCGCCATTGAGGATATTTTGGAGAAAGAGCGCTCATTCATTTTTACAACTGCACATTGCAAAAAATACCGTTTGCGTGGGATGCTGGATTCATTTGGGAAAGGGAATTACATTGGAATAAATCAGCTATTTTGCAGGGATTACTGGGGTAAGAGGATAAACACTAATTTTGAGATGCATGACAGAAACAGGAAACTGCTTGCTCTTTTGTTTGATGCACGCGGCAGTCCTTATGCCAGAAAGCCAAAAATGAGCCCAGAGGATATTACTAACTTTGACAGAAAAAATCTTTACAGGCTGGCAGGGCTTTCACAATCTGAAGAACTGCAATGGGAAACTCGTATTGAGATCTGGAATTATGGGGCAGGATATCTCAAACACATTGAAGTTGGAAAAATGACCAGCCTGTCTTCTAAAGTTTGCAGATATCACTTTAATACTACAAGGGAAAGAATGACAGAGATAGTCTCAAAAATGTACTAACGCCGTATCCATCGCCACGTCTAAAGTTTAAACTAGGTGAGTTTGCCCATTTACCCTAAAAACAATAAAAATCACGCTTTTGTGATACTTTCTTTCCTTTTTTAATAAACTATGTGACAAAAAGTAAAAATTTCTATGTAACAAAAATTAAATACAATTCCGGCCTTAGAAATAGGTAAAATGAGCTGGGCAAAAAAAATAACAGGAAAGACAAGAAAGGGAATCGCAACCATGGCAGCGGCACTGTTCCTGCTTGGCGCTCCCTTGCTGTCAAAATCAGATGAAATAAATATTTCCAACTCCTTTGCAAACGAAAAAAACAGGAATTCCCTTGAATTTAAGATAAATCATGAAGAAGAATTTGACCTAGGGGACAAATATGTTCCTCAATCAGGGCCGGTTTCCCTTAGAGCCATCGGACCAACGCCTTTCTCAGATTCAAAAAAGATTTTCTCAGGCACAAATTCGTCTGTATCGCTGTTTGCCAAAACATCAGACCTGAGAACAGAGCATCCGGATTACTGCGGAGTCCGCATTCGTTCTGAAAACGACGGCTCAAGGGCAGACCTCATCCTCGGTGGAGAGCTGGTCGGTTCCCGGAGCATTCCATATTTGAGCAGTTTTAACATAATAAGAATTCCTGGAGGCAATCTCATACTTGCCGCAGACATTTCAACCAATGAGGGCATCTATTCTGCTGGATTTTTCAACAGCAACAATGCAGTTGGCTACGGCGCATTCCTGACCTATGACACTCTAGACAGAAAAAGCCTTGAGCAAATTGTGATAACCGACGGCAATCTGCTCAGCAGAAGGCATGCCTATTACATAACAAACTTTCCCGAAGATCCGATTTGGGCAACCCCCTTTGATTTTGCAGAAAGGGGCGGCATCCGGCTTGAGCATTCATATTCTGCTCCTGACAGAAACGACCGCATTTCAGCAGAAGCCATGATATACCCATTCAGCTATGCTGCAGGAAGGGAGAACATCGGCAACTGGTTTGTCGGAGCGAAATGGGACAGAACCTCCATGCCCGGGGAAAAAAGCGAATCTGCCTGGGTCAGCACCGGCTACACCAGCGGGAGCATAAGGATTTACCTATCCAAAGAAGTTTCAGGCAAGGAAAAACTGGCCGGCGGATTTGACGTCACGCTTGAAACGCAGAAGCTTGCCGCGCTCAGGGGATTTGCTGATTACGACCTGATTTCCCTCGGAACTCTTTTAGGCGGGGTTGGGAAGTAATTGCATCTCCCTTGAAAAATATCCCGACTGCTGGTTCTTGCATTACTTTTCCTGTTGTTTTTGCTTCTTCTGCTCGAGTGCCATGCAAGAATAAAATTATTACTTGCCGAAGGCACAAGAAAATGCGTAGCATTTTCTGTGCAGAAAATGGCAAAGCCATTTTCTTGCAAGTTAAAGCAGTTCTGGCAATTGAGGCAAACAGCGAGAGCAAGAATCTAAAATAAGAACCGCCAATAATAAATAGTTTTATGTTAGTAAAATAAAAAGAATAAAAACTTTACCTGCTCGCGTCCGCCTGCCTTTCAATCTCGTTCTTCTTGGAGATTGCGTTGGAACTTGGGCTGGACTGGTATGCGAAGACTATCTCTTCTGCAAGTGTTTCAGCTGCTTTTCTTTTTGTACCGAAGGATTTCTGGTATGCTCCCTGGACAAAATATCTCAGCGCCAAATCAACCCTTCTCTGGGGGGCGCACTCTACCGCTTTCGGATAACGCGCACCGCCGTATTCAATTGTGACAATTTCCTCTCTCGGAGCGGCGTTCTCAATCGCCTTTGCAAGAACTTTTATTGGGTTCTCGCTTGTTCTTTTTTCCACCAGCTGGAGAGTTTCAAACATAAGCTTATAGGCTGTTGAGGCCTTGCCTGTGCAGTGGCCGGAACTCTTGTTATGCTTCTTTCCCTTGTGGCCGGGAATCATTATCTTGTTTATCAGCCTCTCAACAATGAATACCCTTGATTTGTAGAACCTGTTGCCTGCGTATCTTGCGCCTGTCTTAGGCACAATTCTCGGAGCCAAAGTAATGTAGTCTCTCAGCCCGGGGTCTGCTATGGAAATTCCCTCTGTTCCCCATTTGTTAAATGCCTTTAGCTCGCTCATTTTCTTGCTTTCTCTATTTTTCCTTTTCTCAGTGCCTCAATTGACTGGTCATTAACCTTGATAACCTGCCATCTTACGCCGGGAATGTCGCCCATGGACCTTCCCATTTTTCCGCCGATGCACTCAATAATTACCTCATCGTGCTCGTCAATAAGCTTTATTGCCCCGTCACCCGGGGCGAAGGCAGTTATCTGCCTGCCATTTTTAATAAGCTGAACGCGAACGCATTTTCTCATTGCTGAGTTAGGCTGCTTTGCCTCAAGCTGAACCTTTTCCAGGACAATTCCCTTTGCCTGGGATGCCCCTCTCAGCGGGTCTGATTTTGCCTTAAGCCCGAGAGTGCTTCTTACATACCATTTATTACTCCACCTGAAAGTTTTCCTTCTGTTCTGAAGCTTTTTTGCGGCATTTATTCCCGATGATTTTTTTCCCATGTTTATGTTACCTTTATTTCCTTTATTGGAAAGTGCCTTTTCACCCTCTCCTCGAGGATTCTGAGCGAGCTGCCCCCCCTTCCTATGAGGTAGCCCCTTGTTGACGAGTCCGGCGGAGTCAGCGTGACAACGCCGTCCTGCTCCTCTATTTTTTCAACCCTGAGCGGCTGAACGAGGTTTTTGATGAACGTAAACAACTGGTCGCTGAACTCTACTATTTTAATCTTTCTTTTTAAAGCTGCTGCGAGCCGCTTGACATTTTCGCCGCCCTTGCCCACAGCCTTGCCGAGTTCCCCGGGGCCGACAACGAACAACAGTTCGCTGTCGTTGATGCAGTCCTTTACAGACGCCCTTGTTACCGCCTGGAAAAGCGATATAATCTTCATCGTTTCCATATCGAATACGACTTTACTCATTTAAGTACGCTCAAAACTGAAATGAAAAACGGCTTTTTGCACAGTGTGCCGATTTCCTCATTTGTCTGCTCAAGCTCGATTATTGGAGTCTGCGCAAGTTCACCGTAATATTTAAGGTCCTCTTTGATATCCGCCGGGCAGTTTGATGAAACATAAACCTTCGACAATTTGCCTACTTTGAGATACTTTACAGTCTTCCCAGTGCCAACTACAAGATTCTTTGATTTCAGCAACTTCTTTATGTCTTCTGTGTCTGCCATATGGAACCTCGGAAAAGGTTAGTCAGAATGGATTCTGGCCTTTTCTTCTCTTCCTGCATCAAAAATTGAAAGGGTGGTTTATAAAGGTTGCTGTTTAAAGGCTGCCCTCGATGTAATCTCTAATCAATACTCCGGCGCCGAATACCCTCTTTGCAATATCCCATAAATTCTTATCAGCATCTGCTTTAGCCGCAAAATACGCTCTCTCCCGATTGTTATCCGGCCATGATGTTTTAATTTCTACTTTCAAAGGATCGTTGTCTGGGGTTCCCCAGCCAGTGTCCTTTAAAGTCATAACCCTTTGGACCAGGGATTCATGGCGATGTGCTCTAACCAGATTAAAGCCTTCAAAATAAATTAGCGCCTGTTTTACTTGGGATTTGGCTAAATCTGGTTCTTCATTTTCCTTCCAGTCTGCAATCTGTGCCAAAACAACCAATCCCCCGGCAGAATACTTAACATGAAATCTGTCCGGACTGTCCAGCCCCAGGATTTCTCCAGTCGGGACTCTCCCGGTTACATGCTCCATCATTCCCGGCAAATATGATATTGTGACCCCCATGCAAAAAAGTAGCAGGCATACTTATTTAAATTTTTTCATTTTAGAGTAGATACTATGAGACATGAGATTGTTGATTTTTTGGCATCAATCGGGATTTCCCGCTTCGAATTCGAGCAACTGAATGAAAAAGTATGCAAAGCGGGGCTGGAGAGGGAATTCTTGGAGGAAAACTGGTTCCATCCCCAGCTTTATGAGCTAACGCAGGGCATATCATGCTTCTATGATTTCAAGGTTAATTTTATGGAGTACCTGGCCAAGTTTATTGGGAACATGAAAGGAACAAAAAAACATATTGTAGACGGAGGATGCGCAACAGGGATTGACATATCATTTTTGGCCATGCAGTTCCCCGGACATAAATTTTTTGGCTACGACCGTGAAAATGCGCTAATAGCTGCTGCAGAAAGAAGAAGAAAAAATCTGGGCATTGGCAATCTGGAATTTTCTGTTGAAACCCATGGAAGAGCAACCAAAAAAATACCGCCCGCGGACCTGTTGTACACAAATGGCGCACTCGGGTCTGATGACGGAAACACTGCCGTTGAAGTTGGAAAGCTGGTTGTGGGGATATGCCGGAGGGTTCGGTCCGGGGGCAGTTACATACTTGCCGGAATGAGTGAAGGCGCAGGTTTTCTTGAAATGCAGACAGAAGCAAACAGGAACAGCATTTTTCTTATAAGGACAGATATTATAGGAAATTTTGGCGCAGAAATTGCCTACAACTATTTGTTTAGGGTAAGACCCCAATAATTTAAATATAACATAAGCAAAAGCATAGGATAATGGAACCCTTGCTTGAAATCAAAGAGGTGTCGAAGAGCTTCGGAAAGAGGCGCGTAATTGACAGCCTTTCACTTGACCTTTATCCCGGAGAAATTGTTGGGCTGGTAGGAAGGTCCGGCTGCGGGAAATCAACATTAATCAAGATTCTTGTGGGCTATTACAAGGCAGACAGCGGCAAAATAATATTCAATGGCAGGGATGTTACAAAACACTTCAACAAAGTCAAGGAGATTGTCGGCTACACAACCCAGGAAAACTCTTTCTATGAAAAACTGACTGTCCATGAGAACATGGTTTATTACGCAAATCTTTACAATGTCGGAATCAGCGCAAGGAGGGAAAGAATCAATCATCTTCTCAGGGCTGTTGAGCTCTACGGAAGCAAAGACGTTCTCGCAGGGAACATATCCGGCGGCATGAAAAGGCGGCTTGATTTTGCCATATCACTGCTGCACAACCCGAAGCTGGTGATTCTCGACGAGCCAACCACAGGGCTTGACCCGGTTCTTGTTGAAAACTTCTGGAAAATAGTTGAGGAGATTGTGAGGGCTCAGGGAATAACTGTGCTTGTTTCATCGCATCTATTGCCCGAAATAAAGGAGCACTGCTCAAAGGCCGCGGTGATGTCCAAGGGAAAAGTGAAGGAAATCCTGAGGATGAGAAAGGACCTTGATTTTGACGAGCAGTTCAGGAGGCTGACCAATGAAAGCCCTTGAAAAGCTCATGTTTGAGGTTTACAAAAACTTCAAGCTTATTTTCAGGAACTGGAGCTCATTGATTCTGATAGTTCTTGCGCCGCTGTTCCTGATACTTATTGTCGGCTACTCTTTCAGCGGGGACCAACTTCATGACATAAAAATAGGGGTAATTGCCTCGGACTACACAGGGCTGGAGGATTTTGCCGCAAATGTGAGCAGCTTCGCGACCATCGTGCAGTACAGCAGCGTTAACAGGTGCATAGGGGACATGATTTCAGAAAAGGCCCACCTATGCCTTGAGATAAAAGGCATGCTCAGCTCATCGGCAGGAGAGGTGCCCTCAGGGGATGTGACCTTCTACTATGACAATACAAAAAAGAAAACAAGCCTGCTTCTGATAAGCCAGCTCAAGGACTTTTTTGGGCTTACGTCGGAAAAAATAGCGCTCATATCCACTGAGCAGATTTTCTCAAACATACAGGACATGCTTGATTTCATTAACTCTCAGGTTACGGAGGTTGGGCAGACAAAAGCAGAGGCGGAAAAAATAAGGGATGGCCTTACTGAGAGAAAATACAAGCTTATCGCCATAAGAGATGAATTTGAGCCAAGATACATTTACCTGAAGGAGCTCCAGCAGGGATTCCAGGAAAGAATCAACATTTTTTCAAACGATACGGACATGATGATTAGCTCCGCAGAGAATGCAAAGAGCGCCGCAGAAGCAATAAAATCGCTTAATCTTGTGCCTGAAAATTCAACTGAATTTTCCATGATTGATTCCTCCATCGCAAATCTGCAAAGCAGCATTGACCGGATGAAGTCCGGAAGGGACTCTGCCTACTCCCAGCTCGAAAAAATCAACGACTCGCTTAATGAGATTGCCTACCAGCTTGACAGCATAAACCAGTCCCTGAACGACGAGATTTCAGCAACTGACAATTACATAACCCTGATTAACCAGAGCATCAAGCGCATTGATGAAATAACCGCAGAATCGCAGCAGAGAATGCAGAACCTTTCGGCACTGAGCCCTGAGCTTGCCAAGCAAATAAGCAGGCCCATAACCCAGAGCTTTACAGAGCTTGTAAAAAACGTGAAGGACGTCCAGCTTGCGTTCCCCATACTTCTGTCAACAATAATAATATTCATAAGCATAATATTCGCAAACATAATCACCGCGCTTGAACTCGGGGGAAAGGCCTATGTGAGAAACATACTTGCCCCGGTAAATGACCTGCTTTTCACATCAGGCATAGCGCTGACCAATTTCATAATCATAATGTTCCAGGTGGCTGTACTTTTGCTTGTTACCCAGGCAAGATTCAAGGTTGATGTCCTTTCCCGCCTTGGCGCAATGGTGCCGGTGATAGTTGTCCTTATACTTTTGTTTGTCTTTGTCGGCATGGCGCTGGCGTATTTGTCAAAGAACATACAAACTTCAATACTCATCTCAACATTTGTTGCCCTGGGATTCTTCCTTTTCAGCGACACAATCAACGCCCTTGAGTCCATGCCCGTCCTGGCAGCAAGGATTGCTGCATTCAACCCGGTAGTTATGGTAAACGGCATGTTCCGGCAGATAATTTTCTTCGATGCCACACTTGGCCAGATTTCCAGCCAGTTCACGCTTCTCTGCATATACGCCGCAGGCCTATTGGTGGTATTGGTTATCGTTTCAAAAATCAAGAACAAAATGCGGCTGAAGGATTACTGATTACCTGCGCCAGTTGGAAATTGCGGAATCCAAAATATTTCTCACCCAACTGATTATAAGCGGCCCAACTCTTGCAACCTCTTCTCCTGTCAAACCCCGGATAGGGAACCGCTCCACAGGGTAATATTCTCCTCCACTGACCAAAACATTCATGTACACTACAAGCCAATTTATGTCATCATTAATTGCATAATCCTCGTCAGCTCTCAGGCTCATCGCCAGAATATTCTTTTCGAAGGAATCTCCTTTTTTTACTGGAACAATCCCAACTTCAATATCAAAAAGATTGTTTCTCATATCTGTAAATGAAGTTCTAACTGAGTCATGATGCTTAACAGACACGTGCCAGCCAAGTTTATTTTTCTTGTCAACTATTTTGTAATTGTCAGTTATTTCCTTGAATAGCCATTGGCATAAGATCTTGAAATTTTTATTATCAGTTATATTTTTCATCTTTACTGAATAATCCCAAGTGCCATCACCGGCGTGCCGGGAAATGCCACTGATGTGTCAGAAAGCCCGAGAATAACGCAGTCCTGCAGGGCATTTATTGTTTCCATCGTCTTGCCGAAGGCGTTGTAGACCTTTGCAATCGGCTGGCCTTTTTTTACTATGTCGCCGGCCTTCACCACAAATCGCACAATCCCGCTTGTGGAGCTTGCAGGGTCGCTGGAGTATTTCAGTATTTTTCCCAGGGCAGGCTCTGCAACAGGATATGAAAAATCCTCTGTTTTTTCAAACATGCCCAGCTCGGAAAGTATGTTCAGGACAGACTTTACGCCAATTTCAACATTTTTCTCATTCACCACATAGGACTCGCCAAGTTCCATGGTGACCGCGGGAATGTTTTTCTGCACAAGGCTGTAGGTCAGTGATTTGTTTAGGTCCTGCTCTTCCACCAGCTTTGCCGGCTCCTCGACCATTATCAGCCCGGTTTTCTTTACAAATGACTTGACCTTTTCATATATCTCCTTGTTTTTGAATGCCGGCGCAGGGTCTATCAAAACATAGGGCACTGTCTGGCTCCAGTCATTGTGCAAATCCAGTACAACCGTGGGATTTGTTTTTGTGATTGATGTGAATATTTTTTCGGCGATTCTCTCTGCCAGGGAGCCGTTTTTGTCTCCCGGGAAAGCCCTGTTAAGGTCCTCTTCGCTTATGTTGATATGCCGAGACGCGGTTTCAAATCCAATTGGGTTCATTAAGGGGAATGCATAAACCGTGCCTTTAAGCAGCGGCTTCTTTTTCAGCAGTTTGAATATTTCCTGTATTATGACAATGCCCCCAAGCTCATCCCCATGGACGCAGGCAGTCAGCCAGACAACCGGGCCTGAATTAACGCTTTTTGCCTCCATAACCGGCAGCTTTCTCTGGGAAAGGTCTGAACCTGTCAGAATCTTAAGAAAAGAGTATTCTATCTTCTGGGCCTGGTTTAGCTTTTTCATAGTCCTGCTTATTCCGCATGATTATTTAAAGATTTGCCCGGAATCCAATAGAAAATTAAGAATAATGCAATCAGACCTTTTCTTCGTTATTCTTGACTTCCAGCCTGCCCGTCCTTCCGGAGGTTACCTGAAGCTTGCCCTGGAACTCCGAAACATAGCCGTCAAATATGGAAATAACGTCCCCTTCCTTGACCAGGTCAACCTGCTCATTCCAAAGGGAGCAGTCCACTTTGCCAGAATCATCTTCCAGTACAGCGGTTGCGACCCTGCCTTTCTTTCCGAATTTCTCGAATTCCCTTATTGAGCCGACTTTGGCAACCCTGACATTCTCAAGGTTGACATTCTTCATTCCTGCTGTTAGTTCGCTTATTTTCATTTTATGTGTTAAAATGGCTCTATTTAAAAAACTAACTGAAGCATTCTAAGGCAAAAACCTTAGTTTAAGGGAATATTTATATAAAAAAGGCTATTTTATGGGAATTATGAAACAGACAAACACAACGGCAATAATAGTAGCAATTGTTATAGTGATTGGAGCACTGATCGGGGTTTGGCTTCTTGTTAGCAGGATACCTGCAGCAACAACTGCAAACACAATCTCTGCAACAGGGAACTCCCAGATTACAGTGATGCCTGATGAGGCAACAGTATACCTTCTTGTGGAAACAAGAGCGGTTTCAGCGGACGCAGCAAAGAATGACAACTCAAGGATTTCTGAGGCTGTTAACACCGCTTTGCTGAACGTGAACATTGACCGGAAAGACATTCAGACCCAGAATTTCAACATCTACCCTGAATACGACTGGTCCAACGGAAACCAGACATTGAAGGGCTATGTGGCTTCAAACCAGATTAATGTCAAGACAACTGACTTCAACAATGTCGGAAAAATAGTTGATGCCGGCGTTGACAAGGGCGCTCTTGTTAATTCAATAAACTTCGACCTGTCAAATGCCAAAACAAACGAGTACAAGAAATCTGTTCTTGCAAATGCATCCCAGGATGCAAAAGCAAAGGCAGAGGCCATTGCAGCAGGTCTTGGCAAAAAGCTCGGAAACCTTGTTTCAGTGCAGGCATCTGACTACAACTACATGCCTTACCCAATATACGCCAGGAGCGACATGATGGCAGGCGGAGCTGCAGAAGCGAAAGTGGCAGCAACCAACATCCAGCCCCACAGCCTTGACGTGACTGCAACAGTTTCGGTAAGCTACGAGATAAGGTAAATTATTTTTTGTTTTCTTTTTTTATTTCTTCTTCCAATAAGAATATTTTTCTGGGCAAGCCTTAAACTCACTGATTGCTTTTTTGTTTGTCTTTATTGCCAGGCTTGCAGTAAACTGCCTTCGGCAGTTAATAATTATCTTCTTGCATGGCACTTAAGCAAAAGAAGTTGAACAAACAAAAAGAATAATGCAAGAACCAAAAAACAGGATTTTATTTAATGACGCTCAGGTTTTTATATTCGCCTGATTTTGCACGATTCCATTCGCAAATCCTTTCCCGAATGAGAAACCAAATCCGTTCATCATGCCTGCAAAGATGTCAAATATTGATGATTTCTTTTCGTATTCAACGTAATTGATTTCCTTGAGATTCTCCCTCTTCTTTATTATCTCCTCAGCCACTTCCTTTCCGCCCAGGAAGTCAACAAGCCCGAGATTCTTCGCTTCCATGCCAAGGTAGAATTTTCCGTTGGCAAGCTTTCTGACGCTATCAACGCTCATGTTCCTGTTTTCTGCAACAGACTGGATGAAATACTCATGCATGAGGTCAAGGGTGTTCTGGAGTGATTTTCTCTCAGAATCTGTCAGCGGCTTGTAGGGCGAGCCGATGTCCTTGTAATCCCCGGCAATCATTCTCTCGTAGGTTATGTTAAACCTGCCAAGCAGGCCTGAAAAATCCAGGTACGAGCCGTAAACTCCGATGCTTCCGGTTATTGAAAGCGGATGCGCCACAATCTTGTATGCAGATGAAGCAACCCAATATGCGCCTGAAGTCCCTGATTCCCTTATCCAGGCAACAACGGTTTTATTTGAATTTTTAACTGCATCTGCTATCTCTGCAGAAGCGACCGGAGTCCCTCCCGGCGAATCAATTTCAAGCAGGATTGCCTTTATTGAAGAGTCGGCATTTGCTTTTTTTATTGAATCCACAATATCCGATGATGAAACAACCCCGGAATTCAGGAATCCCCCGCTTTCGGACATGATGGCCCCGCTTATTTTTATGTGGGCAACATTGCCGAAGTCTCCCTGGCTGAACAAAGACGCAACCAGCCAGCTAAGAATGAACAGGGAAATTATTATCGCTATTGTTATTTTTATCTTGCCTTCCATTTTTCAACCTCGACTGTTTTTGTCTTTGTGAGCATCTCGCTTAGTGAAATTCTCTTCCAGATTATAAATATTGGGTCCAGAACCCACAAAAATACGAACGGGATGAAAGGAAGCAGGAAAAGATTCCGCCCGAAGGCCTGCATTACTGACATCCTTCTGTCATCTGCAGAGACAGAAACAATCCTCATCAGCATCTTGCCGACTGTCTGGCCAAGCAGGTATTCAAAAAGCGTGAAATAGAGAATGCCGATGATTGAAACTGCTATAATAAGCTGTGTCATGGGGCCCTGATAGGCCAGGAAAGAATAATTGATGGCATTTGCCGCCTTTTCAGCTATATTGTTAAAAGGGTAAAGCAAAAGAAAATCCATTATCAGCAAATCAAAGACAAACGCCCCAAGCCTTTTCCAGGTTGAGCAAAGAATGAGTTTTGGCATGGGAGTCAATTTTTTTGGTTATTTAAAAGGTTTGTGCTGATTGGCCATTTTCAAAAACATTTATAAACCAATACTATTAATTTGAGAGCAATGGGAAGAAAAGAAGAAGAATTGACCGAGCAGCAGAGGATTGAGACAGAAATCAGGAGGATTCATCTTCCAAGGGGCAGGGAAGTTCTGGGAATGGCCACAAGAATGCTAGGCTCAAGCCGTGTTGAAGTCAAATGCTTTGACAGCAAGACAAGGGTCTGCAGGATTCCCGGCAGATTGAAGCGTTCTTTGTGGGTCAAGGAAGGCAATATTGTGATTGTTGAGCCCTGGGAATATTCCGGTGATACAAAGGGAGACATAGTATACAAATACACACCGACACAGGTTGGTTTCCTCAGGTCAAGGGGCTATCTCAAGGCGCTCGAGCAGATACAGGGGGAGTTCTGATTTTTTATTTAATTCCTTTAGATAAAAACCCATTTACTGGTTCTTGCATTACTCTTGCTGTTTAGCTTGCTTCTTATGCTCGACTGCCATGCGAGAAAATAATATTTATCTGTCAAGCGCAGCACAGACAGATTAAAGCAGTTCTGGCAATCAGGGCCAACATCCTAAGCAATAAGCAGAGTTAAGACCTGCCCAGAGAAAATTATTTTGCTCTAATCTTCGCCGTGCCTTTGCTCCAAAAAATTTCTTTAGCAATCAGCCCAATAATCCCCACGTTCAGATAGATGTCCGCAAAGTTGAACACAGGCCAGATCCGGAAGTCAATGAAATCTGTAACATAGCCAAAAGCAACCCTGTCAATCAGATTCCCCACAATCCCGGCAATCAGGAAAAACAGCATAACCCTGCTGAATTTGTCTTCTGGGAATTTGTCATGGAAATAAATCACAATCCCGAGAACAATCAGATAAATCCAAATCATGTAATTATTAATCCCCTGAAAAAGTCCGAAGGCGATGCCGAAATTCTGCACAAATGTGAGATGAAATACGTTTTTTATCAGGGGAACCGATTCGGCCATGCCCCTTGCAAAAAATTTTGCCAGCTGGTCAGCAGCAATCAAGACCATTATGAGAAAATATAAAAAACTGCCCTGCTTCTTCTTCACCATTTTATTGTTTCCTTTTTCTGGGCATTTTCCATTTTGTCAAGCCGGTGGTTGATGTTTTCAAGCATGGCTTTTATGGTGTCGAGCTTTGACGAGAGAAGCTCCATGCTCCTTGAAATGTCTTTTGAAGCAAGCTCTCCTTTGTAGGAATCAGACTCCCTGAATGCAGATGGCTGCTCAAATGAGGGCGCTGAAGGCAGGTTAAACGAAGGCACCTCCGGCGTTTCAGGCACAGAGAATTTCGACTCCACAGGCGGGAGATTGACATCAAGCCTGAGCGGCTCTATGCCGATGCCGAGTTTGGGCTCATTTTTCTTTTTAAGGAATGAAAAAAATCTCATTTGCCGCCTCCGCTCTTGAAAAGCGCAAAAATGCTCAGGACAGCATCCCACACTTGCTGCAGGAATGTCCTTTGCACCTTCACCTCGGTTATTTTTGAAATCTGAACCTCTTTTGCTGCGGGTTTTTCCTCCGGCGCTTTCAGGACAGTTACATTTGTGTATGAGCTGTTTGAAACTGTGAAAAATTTCCTGCCCTGGTAGAAATATTCTGCATAGGAAGGCATGAACTCCAAAATTCCCTCCCTGTCCGCCTTTTTCCGGTAGGTTATTTTGTCTGTCTCGCCCGGATCAAGCCGGAGATTCCAGTTGTCGCCGCCATCGGTTATCTTTACGCTGCCAGCCTCTGAGCCGGCATTTTTGACAACTATGCTTGATTCTACATCCTGCCCCACAAGAACAGTATCGTTTGACACCCTCCAAACGATAAATGCGGGACCCGAGATGTAGCCGTAGTCTGCATCAAAAGAAATCTCTGATGAATTTTTAAAGAAAACATTCCCCTCCTTGTCTTTGTACATGAAAACCGCCGGAGCAAGGGTAAGCGAGCCGTTTTTCTTGGGCCTTATCCTGTGTACATCGCGGATTGTATAACTCTCTCCGGGGAAAAGGCTTCCGATGGTGAAATTTTTCTGCCCCAAAATGTCAATGTCCTGCTGGACAGGGAAAAATACGCTGATGTCTTTGAGCGCTTCCTTGTCATCAGGGTTTTGTATTGTGTACAGTACGTCAAGAATCGCACCCCTCACAATATGCGGGTCTGATATCGCATTCGCGATGGAAAGGTCCTTCTGCTTTGGGAGCACTGTTACGTAATCTGTTTTCTCAAAGGCATATACCTTGCCGCCATCCTCATACCTCGCAGTTGTCCTGAAAGAATATGATTGCTGGGCAGCAACCTGCGGCGCAGTCATCCGGTATTCATAGGCAGTTGTTTCCTCGTTGCCGTTTATGTTAAGGTTGCTTATTGAATTAAGCCCCTCCACAGTAAATTCCATTGGGACCACGTCAAAAACACGCACGTTCTTTACGTCAGCATTTCTGTCATTTTTTATCTTTGTTTTAACGGTAAAAGCCTCGCCTGATTCAACAGTGGTCTTGCTCAGGTCGTGGGTGATTGAAAGCCCTGCAAGCGCGTCAACAACAATGCTGTACTCAAAGCTTTCATCAAAATGCTCGCCGTATTCCGTGTCATAGCCAACATTAACTATCAGCTTGTAGGCTGAATCTGACTCCACATAGGGCATTTTAACCAGCTGGTTTACCAGCACTGCAGGGGAAGTTTCATTAAGCCAAAAAATGCTTCCCCCGGTTATGTTTGAAAGGTTTGTATCAACTCGCAGAATTATGTTCTTAAGCGCCACTCTGTCGCTGGGGTTTGAAACGCCTATTTTTATCAGCTTCTCCTCCCCGGAATCATAGGATGGGTATTCTCCGAAGTTTGTGAATATCGCGATTTCCCTATGGTCTACTTTCAGCGAATCCTTTTTCTCGGTGAAAATCGGCTCGCTGTTAAGCTCATAGCCGGCATCCAGGAAAATGTCCGATACTCCCCCCTTCTCCGCAACAAGCCTCAATGCTATGAACTTGGTTGTGTTTCTCTTCATCGCCCCGCTGAACTGGAGAAGGCCCGGGCCCATTACATTTATTTTCTGGCTCTGGACAGTCAGGTTGCTAGTGTCATTGAAAAAAACATGAACGCTGGTGATATCAACAAACCTGAGGCCTGAGGGAAGGGAAATGTTAAAGACCAGATTGTCAAGGTCATCATCTCTGGGATTGGTCAGGTTGACCACAAAAAGAACGCTGTCCCCTTCCGAGACTTCCCTGTCAGATTCGTTGAAATAGGTTGTGACCAGAAGCGCATTTTCAACTTCGAAGTTTATGGGACTTGAGAAAAGGTACTTTGTCTCTACCCCGTCAAAATAAGAAACCTGGGCTTTTACAGACCTCGTTGTCTCCTTCAATGCTTTTATGTAATAATTGCAGGAGATTTTGCGGTTTTCCCTCAAACTGCCCCTGTAAACCGCGCTGCTTCCCTCTTTTGAGCAGTAGCCTCCAACAGTCTCAAGCTCAAACTCCAAGGGGTCAAAGGAATCGATAAACTCAAAATTATCTGCCGGGATGCCAATGCCGTTTGTAACATTAACCGATATCTCCGCCTCCTCACCTACAGAAAGTGAGGATTTGTCAATCACCCGGGAAACCGCAATTTCAGGAACCACCTCATAGGCGGTCAGGTTGGCCTTGAACTTGCCAAAATCAGGGTCATATATAGATCCTATAAAGCAAAAGTCAATGTTGATTACTGTCTTGCAGCTGCCGAGCGGAACAAAAAAATAGCTGCCGTGATAGTTAAGCTGTATGCTGTCAGGATGCTTTACCCCCTCAGACAAAAAAGAGATTATGAACGGGTTGCTGTCAATTGTGATGCTCTGGTCAGAAAAGACATAGCCGCTGTAAACCAAATCCCTTGAAGCCTGGGCAAAGGCGGCATAAAGGACAACAACAACCAAAACGCATACCAGCACCCTGCCTAGGGCTGAAAAAAACATGCTAAAGAGCTTGACTGCCACTATTGCAAGGATTATTATCAGTATTATCCACAAAAGTTCCATAAACCGCCTCTTTTTAAAGTTTTTAAGGGGATTTAAGGAGTTTTTATTTTTAAAGGTTGTGGTAAAGTGAGCCATACATCCACCAAACAAAATAATTTTTGGGGCAAGCCTTAGCTTCGATTCTTGCTTTTCAGGGTTACCTAGATTGCCAGGCTCGCGTAACTTGCAAGAAAATGGCTTCGCCATTTTCTGCACAGAAAATCCGTTGGATTTTCTTGTGCCTGCGGCAAGTAATATTATTTTCTCGCATGGCAATCATGCAGAAGAAGCCAAACAAACATCAAGCCTAATGCAAGAACCAAGAAACGGAATTACGCTAGTCTAAGAGCATGAAATCAGAATAGAAATAAAAAAATAAAAACATAAAAAAAATTAGCAGCATGAACACTTTTTTGCTGATTTTTTTGACTTTTTCTTAGCCATCATGTCACCTCGTAGAACCAAAAGCTTATTTCTTCTTTGCTTTTTTCTTCTTAGCCATCAAGTTCACCTCTTTGTTTTAATATAATTCAATTAGTATTTTTTTTGCAGTATATAAAGTTTTTTCTTTTTCATCCAAATCCGGGTTGATTTCAACGATGTCAACGAATTTCAGGTTCTTCAGGTTTTTCAGCCGCTGAACCATGTAAACCAGCTCTCTCGACGACAAACCGCCCGGCTCGCAATAACCTGTGCCTGGCGCGAATGCAGGGTCCACCGCATCAATGTCAATAGAAAGGTACAGTTTTCTGAAATTTCTTGCCATTTCCATCAATGTATCGCAAAGGTTGTTTACTCCGAACTCAAAAATGCTTTTCATGTCAAAAAATTTTATTTTCTTCTCGGAGATGAAATCCATTTCAGAGTTGTGCCAGGCGCGGATTCCAAACAGGAATACATTCTGCGGTAGTAAAACGCCATCATCAATCAGTTTGCGCAGAAAATCCTCATGGGTCACTGCATCAGTGCCTTCCATCATATCCGGATGGGCATCAAGGACTATTAACGCATCGCATTTTGAACCCTTGAAAGCAGAGTAGGTAATTGAATGGTCGCCTCCCAAAATCACTGCTTCTTCGAATTCTGCTACTTTTTTCTCAATTTCTGCATGGGTTTCAGCAAAATTTGCAGGATTTACGCTTATTTCTGCTATTTTCAGCTGCCCTTTTCTGTTATTTTCGCTGGAATAGTCCGGGAAATCAGCCAAAATAGCATCCGGAGCCTTGGCGCAGCCCTTGTTTTTGCCCAGGGAACCCGCATCAAAAGGTATTTTTATGATGTTCATGGCATTTAATAGAGAATAAAGCTTTTAAAATGTTTGTTTCATTTTGAATATATCTTATCATGATGGTCAAAATCAATAAATGATATCTTATTTTCTTCTTTGACAAAACTAAAAATCAGAACAAAATGGCCTATGTGAACCCGCTTACAATCTTTCAGGTCGTACCGGAGATTTTTATAATGGTCAATTTCCTCGCAGTTTATTATTTCCTCAATCTTGCTCATTATTCGCTCAAACAAAAGCCTGTCTTTCTTGGCAAGCTTGCCAAGAATCTCTTTTAAATTAGGCTTAATCTCATACGCTCTCATCCGCTTCCCTCAATATGTTTTCTTAATTCAGCAATATTCTTGAATTTGGTTCCTTCCTGTTTTCTTATTTTTTCAAGTTTCTCAAGATACTCCGGCCTAATCTCCGGCTCCAGACACTCCTCAAACTTGTCTATTACTAGTTTGATTGCCTCAGACTTGTTCTTTAAACCAAATTTTCCCTTAACTATGTTCAAAATCCTGGCTTCATGCTCTTCTAAATTGATTATCGCCTGCACCATTATTCCTCCGTTTTATAATATTTCGTTATAAAACATTACATATTATTATGATTTGTTATATAAAGGTTTCGACTATTTAAACTTTAGACGTGGCGAATGGGACGGCGTTAAGGCAACAAAGGCAGAAATTCGGGGTTATTTGATTATAAGCTGTTATGTTCAATAAATTTGAAGTCTTAAAGAAATAGGAGAAGACGGCTTTCCTTTTGACAACATTTAAATATATTCTATCATTTTTTGGTTATATGAAATTTGAATTTAAAAGACATCAAATAAGTAAAATTCCTCGCAAAAAAATTATTGAAGAACTTGAGAAAGTTGCAAAACATTTTAATTACACAGATTTCAAGCAAGATGACTTCGATAAACTTGCAGATACAAGCCATGATACAGTTTACAGAGAATTTGGTTCTTGGGAAAAAACAATGCAATTTCTTAAAGAATATCTGAAACAGAAAGGAATAGATTTTGAAATCATTTCTAGGAGAAGCATATATTCCATGAAAGAAATGTTTGATGAAATGGAAAGAATATGGTTAATACTTAGTCATAGACCTTCAAAAAATGAATGGGCTGCGAACAATCCCAACATTAGCTATGATACAATATACCGACATTTTGGTGGTTGGAAAAATGCTTGCTTAAAGTTCATAGAATACAAATCAGGCGAAGAAGTTGCTTCAGATGAAAATTTACCAAAACTAATCAAAAGCACAAAATCTTTACTCATAAATCACCCAACAAAAAATAAAATAGCAAATGCAAGAACAATTTCTCTAAGTATTAGATTAAAAGTGTTGAATAGAGATAAATTTCGATGCGTTTTTTGTGGGAAAAGTCCAGCTACCGATATTGGCACAAAACTTCACATTGACCACATAAAACCATTTTCAAAAGGTGGCAAGAGTACATTGGAAAATCTTCAAACATTATGTGAAGAATGTAATCTGGGGAAAAGTGATAGAAAAATTGATTAATGGAAACTGCCTTTTTATTCTCATTCTTGATCTATCGCATTGTAGGTTCTGAAATAATTAAAAAATCACGCCATAAACTCCATTGCCAGCGAATTAATGCAGAACCTTTTGCCTGTGGGCTTCGGGCCGTCGTCAAAGATGTGCCCAAGATGGCTTCCGCATTTTGCGCAGACAACCTCGGTTCTGTTCATGAAAAGGCTTTTGTCCTTTTTGAATTGGACAGCGCCCTTTTTGGCATCGTAAAAGCTCGGCCAGCCGCAGTCTGAATCAAATTTTGTATCCGAAGAAAACAATTCATTTCCGCAGGCAGCGCAGACATACCTTCCCTTTTTGTTGAATTTAACGTATTTGCCGGACCAGGGCGGCTCTGTTCCTTTTTCTTTCAAAATGTGATATTGTTCTTTTGTGAGTTTTTTCATTTTTACTATTTTGCGCTCAATTTCAAAAGCGTTATCTCGCTTCTTGAACCAAGCCTGAAGGGCGGGCCCCAGGTGCCAGTACCCGGGGAAACATACAAGTATGTGCCCTTGTAATTGTAAAGTCCCTTAATTTTTGGGAAGAATATCTGAACAATGTAATTGAATGGCCAGATTTGTCCGTCATGGGTGTGGCCCGAAAGCTGAAGATTAACCCCCGCCCTATTGGCTTCGTTGAGTTTAGAAGGCGGATGGTACATTAGGACAGACGGCTTTGTTTTGTTTATTTTAATTGAACTTATGCTAAAACTTTCTCCAGTCATCTGATTTGGGTTGTCGATTCCTATTATCTGGATGCCGTTATAATCAACCAATTCGTTCCTCAGAATTTTGAGATTTGTCTTGCTCAAAAGTTTCGTCACATTGTCAATGCCTTCGTATATCTCGTGGTTTCCCATTGTGAAGAAAGTTTTTGCCTTGAGCTTGTTCAGCGGCGCTATTCCTTTCTGCGTAAGTATGCCGCTGCCGTCTGCCAAATCGCCTGTAATCATTACAATGTCCGGCCTGAGCGCATTCGTTTTTTCAACGACTTTGGAGAGATATTCTGAATTGTGAATAGTGCCTACGTGAATGTCTGAAAGCTGGACAATTTTAACATTCCTCTTAAGATTGGGAATTTTAACATCAACAGTTTTGACATTTATGAAAAGAGCATTGACTATTGAAAAAACCGCAAGCAGTGAAACAACCGCAAGAATAATTATTCCTGTTGTTTTTGTATCAATCTTGGCAAACAACCTCACAATCTCGTAAATGCCTAAAGAGCAAAGCAACAAAAACAATGTTCCGAGCCATACTGCCGAGCCGGTGTAAATAACCCTTATTATTGGGCCGTCAACAAATCTTTCAAGAATGCTCAGCAGAGGAAATAACAAAGTCATTGCAATAAGCACAAAATAAAACCAGAATGTTGCCTGAACCTCCAAAAGCCCGCCAATCCGTGTGAAAACATACCAGTTCATCGCGAAATAGCCTAAGATAAACACTGCAAAGAAAACAACAAAACCCCAGATTCTGCTTGCCATTATTTGACTGGATTAAACATGATATTTAAATGTTTTGCAACAGTCCAAACTTTCTTGTAAGTCTCAAGAATAACCTATTTTAACTTGCCGCCGCACTGGGTGCAGAATTTTGTTCCCAGAGGAAAATCGACATTGCATTTTGGGCAGTTTAGCATCAATTTTTCGCCGCATTCAGGGCAGAATTTCAATCCCCCTTGGCTTAGCTTCTTTTTGCATTTAGGACATTTGTCAGCTGGTGATCCTTTTTGGAACACTGCATTGGTTCCTTTATTGATTGCGTCCGTGACCCCCTGGTTCGCTCTAAAGGTAAGGTTATTTTTCACCTGGTTTACGACATTGTCTAAAATTCCCATATAAAACGATTAATAAGCCAGATATATAAATATTTCCCTTAGTTAAGTATCATAGACATTCAAAGCATAAACGCCTACCCGGTCATGCGGAATCACCAGGCCTTTAGCTTCAACTTCAATAATGAATTTCTGCATAAGCTCAGGAATTCTTCTAAATACCCGTTCATCTAATTTTCTTGGCTGCGCATTATTGTTGCCTTCAAATATTACATATCCCAACCCCGCGCCTACCTGAGAGCCAAGCATGTGTTCGCCGGCAAGATAGAAAATTCTTGGGTTTGCAGTAGGGTCTTCAGCTAAACTGCTAAACTCGCCTAGGGATTCCTCATCGCTTGTTTCACCAAATAATGCCCTCAATCTTTCAGCCGGGGCTATATGCACCAAACTTTCACCAGCAATTCCAACAATTAAAATGTCAAGTCCGCCTGCCATTCTCACATCTCTTCCAGTTTTCTTTTGATTTCCTCTTTTAATTTGTTCAGGTACAGATTAAATTGTATCTCAACCTCCTTCCACTCTGCATGATTTACAGGCATTCCATAATAATTTATCCCGTTTCTTTTTGTCCTGACCTTTTCAAAGAACTCCCAGCTGAAATCAAGCTCAGGATGTTTTTCGCAAATATAAGCAAAAAGGCACTGATGGTTGTCTGATTTTATCTTCTCAAACCTCAAAAATGCCTCCACAAGCTCATGCAGGGCATCATAAAATAACTTGTAAACGCCATTCCACTGGCTGCTTTCTTTTGGGATATTGTTTTTCAGTGTTTTGCCTGCATCAATATCGCTTTCGGCAATAAGCATTGTTGATTTTATTTTTTCTTTGTCAATATTCTCCAGAATAATAAATTTGCCTTCTTTCCTGCATTTCAAAAAACATTCATCCTGTTTGAGATATTTAGGCATTTGCTTCCACCTTCAAAAAGTCCAAATCACCCTTAACAAGGTTGCCTTTAATAATGTTTCTGATAAACCCGGTGCCAAACTTTTTCAGATCCCCAGTGCTATGGCAGACAAACAACTGTATATCCCTATGAAGCTTCAGCTCATATTTTGCCACGCTAAGCCCTTCAGGGTCGCCGTAGATGAACAGGTCAATGTCGCTGCCCTCGTACCAGTCAGACCTTGAAAAACTGCCGAAGATGATTACGGTCTTTGCTTTTTTCAACGCACTTAGCTGGTTCAAAAACCCGCTTTCATACAGCATATTCAATGCAAATAATTTTTTTCTGTTTTGGTAGGCAGGCGAATCATAATTGCTGATGTAATAGGGCATTTTTCCTTTTTCTTTCACCTTTTTAACAAGGCCTTCCCTGGTAAATTTCTTGAGCCACCTGTCCGCCTTGCTCCTTGCCACCCCCGCCTCTCCCAAAATCTCCTCAAAATGCCATTCCCGTGTAGGGTTTTCAAAAAACAGCTTTAAGATGGCTTCTTCCTTGCTTCTCATAATAGTTCCCATAATAGGAACTAATTTATAAATGTTTCGGGAAAACAGAAATCAGTAGTCAGATATAGAATAATTTCTGGGGGCATTATAGTTATATTCTCACATCTCTTCCAGCATCTCAATCCCGAGCAGGTTCAATCCGTTTGCCAAAACCTGCCTAACGCAGTAAATCAAAAGTATTCTCGCTTTCTTCAGTTCCTGCTCCTCGGTCAATACAGGGCAGGCGTGATAGAATTCGTTGAACGCCTGCGAAAGCTTAATCAAATAATGGGCAACCTTGGACGGGTCAAGATTCTTTGCAGCGTCTTCAACATGAATATCAAATTCAGAAAGGGTTTTTACCAGATTCTGCTCCTGCGCTGTGCTTAAGAGAGAGAAATCAGCTGACTCGCTTACAGGCTTTCCGTATTTCTTCAAAATTGAGCAGATTCTTGCATAGGAATACTGCACATAGGGTCCGGTCTCGCCCTCAAAAGAAATTGATTCTTTCGGGTCAAATAAAATATCTTTCACAGAATCCTGCTTCAGCATGAAGAATTTAATTGCCCCGATGCCTATGGCATTGGCTCTCTTGTTAACCTCATTCTCAGTCAAATCAGAATAACGGGCCATTATCTCTTCCCTTGCAAGGGTAAACATTTCGGTTATTATGTCATCGGCGTCAACAACAGTGCCTTCCCTTGATTTCATCTTCCCCTCAGGAAGATTAACCATGCCGTAGCTTTTGTGGTAAAGCCTGTCGGAAAATTCAAAGCCAAGCCTTTTCATTATCGCAAACAGCTGCCTGAAGTAAAGGTTCTGCTCGCTTCCTACGACATATATTGCCCGGTCAAAATTATACTGTTCATATCTTAATTTTGCAAGGTAAATGTCCTGGGTAACATATATCGCAGTCCCGTCCGCCCTAAGCACAACCTTGTCAGGAACGCCCAAGTCCTCAAGTTCGGCATATATTGCGCCCTCTGCATTTTTCTTCAGCAGGCCCTTTTCAAATCCTTCCTCTACAATCTTCCTTCCTTTTTCATAAAGCTCAGACTCATACTGGATGACATCAAACTTAGTCCCGAGCCTGTCATAGGTCTCGTCAAAACCCTTCAGTACCCAGTTGTTCATCTTTTTCCACAATGCCCTTATGTCCTTATCTCCTGCTTCCCAAAGGCGGAGCATCTCATAGGCTTCTTCCTCTATTTCAGGATTCTCCTTAGCATTATTGTTGAACAGAACGTAAAAATCACCCACAAAATGGTCCGGCTTCTTGTCCGGCTCCCTGTTCTCGCCCCATTTCTGGTAGGCAAGCATTGACTTGCAGATATGAATCCCGCGGTCATTGATTATGTTTGCCTTTATGGCCTTGTAGCTTGAGAAATCAAGAACAGCGGATATTGCTGCGCCCAGAACGTCATTTCTCACATGGCCAACGTGCTGCGGCTTGTTCGTGTTCGGCTGGGAGAATTCAACCACAATTGTTTTGCCCTTGCCCATCAATGATTTGCCGTATATCTGCTTTAGTTTCGCAACTTCAGTGAGTATCCGCTCTGCGAACTTCGCTTTTTTTATGAAAAAATTAACATATGGCCCTGTTGCAATAATTTTGTCAATCAAATCCGATGGCTGGGAATTGTCTGCAATCAGCTTTGCAATCTCGTTTGGGGATTTTTTCAGCTCCTTTGAGAAGAGGAAGCAGGGCAAAGCAAGGTCGCCTAATGCAGTATCTTTAGGAATCTCAATCATGGAATCAGATATGTTAGGAACAGTTTTGGATGCTATTTTTACAGCGTCTTTCTTGAATTCGTCCATGCTGTTAATGTAGAATGAGGGTTTATTAAGGTTTTGGTAATTCCATGATTATTTATTATTTGTAACTTTAAAGTAGTTAAGATGGAAAGATTTATAAATATCAGGCATAAGATATAATCTATGGCAAAACCAATACTCATAGGCGTGAACAGGGACGGTACAATCAACTTCGACCCAGGCTATTTTGGCAGGGATGAGAACTGGAAGCGGCAAATTATCATACATAAAGGAGTTGTTGAAGGCATTCAGTTGCTTAACACAAATAACCTGGTCAAAATTATTGTCGCTACAAATCAAAACGGCGTTGCAAGATGATATTTTAAAACAAAAAGGGTTGAAGAGGTAAATAAGGCAATTGACCATTTTCTTTCGCAATACGGTGTTAAGATAGATAATTGGCAGTACTGCCCTTTTGTTGACGAAGAATATGCAAAAAGCAAAGGGATTTCGCTTGGAAGCAAATGGGTTGCTAACATGGACCCAAAATATGGCCCGAGAAAACCCGGCATAGGAATGCTGGTTAAGGGCGCAAAAGAATTAGGCCTTTCGCTGGATGATTTTGGCAGCATATATTTTATCGGCAATTCAGCAGTTGATGTTCAGACAGGATTAAATGCAGATGGAAAAGGAATTCTTGTTTGCAATGGAAAAAACAGAGAAGAAAAAGAGAAACTGGACGGGATTTTGGCGGATGAATCAAAAAAGATTGTAGTGCCTAACTTTTATGAAGCCGCACAACGGATAATCGACGATTTAAAAAAATAATTACTTCTTCTCTTTTTCAAGCTTCCTTATCATCTCCTCTATCTGCACAAGCTTCTCGTTCTGCCTGAGGGCGGTTTTCACAAGAACATCGTTCCTTTTCTTAAGCTCCTCTATCTCAGAGTCCCTTCTCCTCAGCTGAGCCTCGTAGGCCTTTTCCATTTCAGCAGCGCCATCTTTATGCATAAAATAAAATAGAACACGCCAGTTTTAAAATTTTGCGCTTAATAGCTGCCTTCCCACCCTCGTATGAACTCCTCTTCTTCAGGGGACATTCCGTCTTCGTCCAGGCTGGCTTCAACCCTGTCTGAAACAATGTCTTCATCAATTCGGTGCCTTGAGATTTGTACCATTCTCATGCGTATCACCTCTTGAAAGTATAATAGGCGCCAGGGATTTATAGGTGCGCGATATACCGCATATACTGTATATCCAAGAAACAAGAACAGGGGTTGCAGCACCACTTTCGAATTACGTCAAGAACCACCTGCTAAAGCAGGTGGCGTGTTACGACCACCTTAAGAGCAAGTGGTTCTTGAGCGTGCTCAGAAATTGCTCGTCCTTACCTCGAGCTAAAGCATGAAGTGTGCGTCAGGAGCAATTTCTGACACGTCAATGAATAGAAAAGTATTTAAATAAAGCAGGAAACATATATACTATATATCATATTGGGGGTGTAAATGGAAACTAGAAAACTAATTAGCTTTGGCAGTTCGTCATATGTTATCTCATTGCCAAAGACCTGGGTTTCCCAAAACCGGCTTGAAAAAGGCGATTCTCTCTATGTTGAAGAAAAATCAAACGAGCTCATAATAACTTCCGGCGATTCGGAAAAGCAGAAAGAGGTAAAGGAAAAGCAGATTGACTGCTCAGGCAAGCCCATTGAAAAGATTAAATGCGAGCTTTTTGCAGCCTACCTTAACAATTACAACATAATAGAGCTCCGGCAGCTTGATGAGGAGCGGATTATGAAAGTAAAGGAGATGCTCCAGGGCCTGGCAGGGCTGGAAATACTTGAGCAGACATCTGACAAGATAATCGCAAAGGATTTGATAAACATAAAAGAGGTGTCTATAAAAGCGCTGATGAGGCGGATTGACATAATCATAAGGTCCATGATGGATGATGCCATGACAAGCGACCAGAAGAACAATGTCAAGAGCCTATATGACCGCGATGAGGACATCAACAGGCTCCATTATCTTGTAAGGCGAATTATTACTGCAGCCCTTGAGGACCAGAAAATATCAAGGCTTTTTGAGACAGAGCCAAAGGACATCCTTCTTGACTGGGAAGTCGCCCTTAGGCTTGAGAAAATCGGGGACAACCTTAAAAGGATAAACAAGTGCATTTCAAAATCAAAGATAGAAGACAAGAAGTTCCCAGTTGTCCTGGACATTTTCAACAAGCTAAAATCAAAATACCTCGGGGTTATGAAAGCGTACTATTCAAAAGACCTGGATATCGCATGTGAGGTTGAGACAACAAAAAGGGAAATCTACGACAAGTGCGATGAACTGCTTCAGAACGGCTGCGCCTCAAACAAGCAGTGCGTTGTTCTGGCTGAGAACCTGAAAACAATGAATGCAATGATTGCAAACATTGCAAAGTCGGTTGTGCTGAACTGCGTTTGAGAACTATATCTTTTTAATTTCTTCAACATAAATGCCTTCAGAAGGCAGGTGCTCCCAGCCAATATACCCAATGTCATTAAAACCAGTTATTCTGACTTTTTTATTAATATAAGTTCTAAATGCATCATTCCTTCCAGTTTCATCGAAAATATACAATTCTGTTCCATCATTTTTTATTAGCTTGAAAATGTGATCTTCACCTCTTGTTCCTTTGCCATACACTATCTCAATTATTTTCCCTTCTATAACAAAAGATTCAGGAATATTTGGTTTTTTATCAAGTTCTATTGTAAAATTATTTTCTCCTAATTTAAGATTTATCAAGGAAACTGAATGATTATACTCTTTTTTAAATCCCTGCAGCCCATAGGCCCCGGATGAACCGGAGGTAGTTATGGAGCACCTGCCTTCAATGTTTGTGTAACACTTTTCATAACCGCCAAGGAGAACAATTGCGCCTTCAACAGGCTCTTTGCTGTCTTTGTCAGTAACAAAGCTGTTTAATGTCACTTTGCCATTTGTGACATTAGGATTAGCAATCTCAACCTCTTTTCTGGCACAGCCTACAAACAGAGCGATTACAATAATAAAAATTACTCCTGCCAGCATAATTTTGTATTTCATACTGTTAAGATTCATTATGGCATATTTAAATATGCTTTTTAATTTAGGCTAATACCTTAAGACTCACTTCCATTCATTAAAAATTATTTCATCCTGTTTAATGCCGAATTAGTTCACAGTATGCAACGCAGTGGCTAACACGACGTCTAAAGTTTAAATACTCCGTCTAAAAAGAAAAAAAATGGCCCAAAAAAGGCCTGGTGTGCTAGAACCCACTATAAAGCTTGGGGTTCAAACTCATATTTAAACATTATGCCTGGATGGCCCAGTTCAAAAAAAGAAAAAAAACCGCCGCCTAACCGGCAGCAACAGGTTGACCGCTAAATAAAAGATGTTTAACTAGTATATAAATTTTATCAATCATGGCGCCGTCGCTTAATCCGGTATGGCGACAGGTTGACCGCCTGTGGCTTTCCAAAGCTCTGCGGGTTCAAATCTGGACGGGTGAAAATCCCGCCGGCGCCGACCTAATCCCCGCTCCCGGCGACACCTTAATTGTAAAAAGAATCACTTCTCCGGCTTCATTGTCGGAAAGAACATCACGTCTCTTATTGTTGGGGAATTGGTGAGAAGCATAACCATCCTGTCAATTCCAAGGCCAACGCCTCCGCATGGCGGCATTCCGAATTCTATTGCCCTGACAAAGTCTTCATCCATTGGATGAGCTTCCTCAAATCCTGCTCTCAGTAGTTCTGCCTGCTCCTGCAGCCTTTTCTTCTGCTCAACAGGATCGTTTAATTCCGAATACACCGCACCGATCTCCCATCCGTTTGCAAACGGCTCAGCCCTCTCCACCAACGCAGGATTTTTCCTGCTGACTTTTATTAGCGGGCAGACTTCGCACGGTGGGTCAAGTATGAAAGTCGGCTGGGTGAGCTCTGCTTCAACAAGCTCTTCAAACAAGGAGGTTATTATCGCCCCCCGAGTCAAATCCCCCTCAATCTGCAGATTATAAGTATTTACCAAATCTTTCAGCTCATCATCAGAAAGCGTTTCAACATCAATTTTGGCCTGCTCCTTGAGCGCGTCCGCCATTGAAACTCTTTTCCATGGTGTTTTGAAATCAATCTTCTTCCCCTGGTATTCAACAACCGTTGTCCCAAGCACTTTTTTTGCAACAAAGGAATAAAGTTCCTCAAATACTCTCATGATATCCGCGTAATCAGTATATGCCCAGTAAAATTCAAGCATGGTAAATTCGGGATTGTGTGTTTTATCCATTCCCTCATTCCTGAAATTCTTGCAGATTTCATAGACCTTGTCAAATCCCCCGACAACCAGCCTCTTGAGATACAATTCAGGGGCAATCCTCAGATACATGTCAAAATCCAATGCATTGTGATGTGTTTTGAATGGCTTTGCATTTGCCCCCCCATAAATTGGCTGCAGGACAGGTGTTTCAACCTCAACAAATCCTTTTTTATCAAAAAACTCCCTGATTGCAGAAATTATTTTCGCCCTTGCGATGAAAACATTCTTTTTCTCAGGGTCCATAATCAAATCAAGGTATCTGCGCCTGTATTTCAGTTCCGGATCCTGAATTCCATGGTATTTCTCAGGCAAGGGATATAGTGATTTGCATAAAAGCTGCAGTTTTTTTACCTCAACTGTTGTTTCTCCGGTTTTTGTCTTGAAAACAAGCCCCTCAACACCAATTATGTCTCCAATGTCAAACAATTTGAACAGCTCAAAATTATTCTTGTCATCATCATCTTTCAGGAGAATCTGCATTTTGCCGGTTTCATCCTGCAGATGGGCAAATGCTATTTTTCCCATTTTCCTTATTGCCATAAGACGGCCTGCAATGGAAACATTCTCAGTTGTCATGTCCCCCGGCTTCAGGTGCATGTTTTTCTCAAGAATTTCCTGCGAATTATTTTTCCTGTCAAAACTGTAGGGATAAGGATTTACGCCTTTTTTCCTGATTTCTTCAAGCTTCTTGTACCTGTCGGTTATTACAGAAGATTCAACCTCTATTTCCTTTTCCATGGGCTGATTTGTTTGGAATGGGATTTATATAGTTTTTGAATGTCAAGAACCACCTGCTAAAGAAGGTGGCGTGCTACGAGCCACTTTCATAAACCGGTGGTTCTTGAGCATGCTCAGAAATTGCTCGTCCTTACTTCGAGCTAAAGCAACGAAGTGTGCGTCGAGAGCAATTTCTGACATATCAGAGGTTACTTCCTGGCGGAAAAATACCTGCCGACTGCCTTTTCCCCTGCAAGAATAATCTCCTTTATTGAGCTGAAACCGGGCAGGTTTTCTCCCTGCATGAACAGCAAGTTTCTCTGTTTGTTTGCCCGGCATTCCGGGTTGGACATGAAATAACCCCTTAGCTGGTCGCCTATTAAAGGGAAAAAATCGCTTGGGAATTTAGTTTCAAAAACCTTCCCTCTTTCAGGCAGCTCAAGGTTTTCATCAGCTAGGGTAGCGGGGGATTTGTTTAGGTAAAAGATAGCTTCACCTTCAGAAACCAAATAAAGATTATTTTTGCGTCTCAGAAACTTCAGGCCTCCTGAGGCTTTTATCAATCGAAGCTCCACCGCCTTCCAGCTTTCTGTCCCCCTAGCCAGGCCCTCATACCGGGTTATTTTCGCCACAGGCTGCCCGGGATATTGGATAAGGAGGGTTACTATTGACTGAAGCATCCTGGCAGTTTGCTGGGTTTTTGGGTCCTCACAGCCGGATTTCAGTGACTTTGCAGCCCATTCAAGCAGGGCAGAGTCAACAGTGTCAGAAAGGTCCAGTTTCACCAAATGGGACGATGCCCCGTTGAGAAAAAATCTGTCAGTTACCCTTGAAACGCGTCGTTTAAACTCGTCATACAATGTTGGTGGGAGATTAAGTGCCATTTGTACCTCATGGCTTCAATAGCAACAGAAAAATATTTAAGGTTAATGGAAAAACGTCAAATCAGTTTCAATTCCCCAGTAACCTTGTCAATCTTCTCTTCTTCGTCTGGCCCAATTCCAAGGCAGGTTGTTGTGCCCGGCTCAACAGTTGTGAGCCCTGCATCAGATATCAAAGCAGTCACCAGTTTTGCCGCCCTTGCCCTCGACAGGTATTCCTTCAATTCGTTCAGTCCGGCAACCTTCAAAACAGACTTCTTCATTCCCTCGGAATGCCATTCCTCCACAGTGCCTTTTTTGGATTTCAGGACGCACTCAACAGAAGCGTGTGCTACCTGGACAGCCAATTTGCCCTTTGGCAACTGAAGGTCCTGCCTCACAAGGATTACCTGTTTCATGGGCTGATATTTATTTCGGGGTTTAAAAAACTATGCCCGACAGTTTTAAAAATCTTTTTGGAAATAAATCTGGCATGGACACGATAATACTAAACCCGGAAAATGCAACCTACTACTGCCACCCTGGCTGCGGAGACTGCTGCTGCTATGGGATACCGCTCTACCCGTCAGAGGCCTGGGACATCTCAAAAAATGAGGGCATCCCCCTGGACAGGCTCGTTGGAATAAAAAAGGGGCAAATTGCGCTTAGAAGAAAAAACCTTGATTCAGCTGATTGTATTTTCTTTGACAAATCAAGAAACTGCAGGCTGCATGGAAAGGACTACCAGCCGTATGTATGCCAGGTTTACCCGCTCAGGTTTAAGACAAGACTATCGGAAGGGCGGATAACTATAAACCTTGAAGAAAGGCACAAGATATGCAATAATGGCAGGAACGAGCTGGTGGTTCCTGAAGAACAGCTTATCCAGCTCGCGGAGAAAGGGATAAAAATGAAAGTTGCCGAGAGGCTGGCAGGGAAAAGTTCTGATGTCAGGGTATTATGCGAAAAATCTTTTGAGCACTTAAATTCCCTGTCAATTGAAGACGCTGTTCAACAGGCTATCCGACTTTGTTGGGGAAAATGACAGTTTAGGGGCCAGTCTATTCTAAACCAAAAAGTTTATTTCTGATTAAACAGAGTATTTATAGGAACCACCTTCTGGGATTATCAAGATGAAGATATACATATCCGGGCCCTTCTCAACAGACCCTGACGGGATTTTTCACAATGATTCTGGGATAATGGCAGAGAACAGGAGAATTGCGAAGGAAATCGGGATTCTCCTGGCAAAAATGGGCCATGAGCCCTATGTCCCGCATACTCACCTGGGCGGCTGGGAAAATGAACTAAGCTATGAGGAGATAATGAGAATACACCTTACATTTATTCGGGATTGGGCAGACGGGCTTTTCTTCATCGGGCCCAGCAGAGGCGCAATCATAGAAAAAAATGAGGCAGAGATGCTCGGGCTTCCTGTTTTCAGGGCAATTGAGGATTTGCAGAGATTCAGCGAACTTATTTCTTTTCAGAAACTGCCTCCATGTAGGCTGAGTATGCAGCAACAGCTCCTTGCGCAGCTGCAGTGATTATTTGCTTTAGCTTGTTATTTGTAATATCTCCAGCAGCAAAAATGCCCTTTACGCTTGTTTTCTGGTCAGGGTCAGTGATTATGTAGCTTTTCTCGTCAGTTTTGACACCAAGATGCTTGAATATCAAATTTGACGGCTCTGAGCCGATTTCAATGAATATGCCATCAACTGCCAGGGTTTTCCCTGATTCCAATAACAGAGATTCAACAAACTTTTTCCCCCTGATTTCCTTGACATTGTCCTGGAACATGCATTTTATTTTCTTGTTTTTCTCAACAGCCTCAACCCAGGCGGGATCTGCCCTGAAGAATTTGTCCTGGCGGTAGATTATACATACCTCGTCTGCGAATTCCGCAAGCAAAAGAGCAGAAGTCAGCGAGGAATTGCTTCCTCCGACAACAGCAACCTTCTTGTTTTTGTAGAATGCAGCATCGCAGGTTGCGCAGTAGCTTACTCCCTTTCCGTAGAATTCCTCTTCGCCGGGAACATTCAGCTTTTTTCTTTTTGTTCCTGTTGCGATTATGATTTTTTTGGTGTGATATTCTACAGTTCTGTCTGTTGAGACTATGAAATGGGAATCTGTTTTTTTTATTCCTGTTACTGTTTCATTTACAATCGGAATCTTCAGGTTTTCAACCTGCTCCTTCATCTTCTGCATCAGTTCAAAACCGCTGATTGACTTGTAGGACGGAAAATTCCAGACATCGTGGGCAGTTGCAGCCAGGCCGCCATCCTCGGCACAGAGAACAATGGCGTTCATCTTGTATCTGGCAGCGTAAACAGCTGCTGTGTAACCTGCAGGACCACCTCCGATAATTATTAAATCATAATTCATAGAATTTCCTCAATCTTCTTTTTTATCATTTCTTTTGGGACATAGCCGACAATCCTGTCAACTTCCTTTCCTTTGCTGGTCATGACAAGGCATGGAATTCCCCTCACTGCGAAGTCATTTGCAACCTTGCTGTTTTCATCAACATTGACCTTTGCAAACTTGATTTTGCCCTTGAAATCATGGCTCAGTTCCTCAAAAACAGGGGCAAGCATCCTGCAGGGCCCGCACCACTCTGCCCAGAAATCAAGGATAACAGGAATGTCAGACTTCAGCACTTCTTTTTCAAAATTGGACTCTGTAATTTCTAGCATGGGAACACCTCTCGCAAGAGTGTTATTTTGGTGGTTTTATAAAGTTTTTTGTTGCCTAAAAACAGAAACATTTAAATAGTTCAACAGTTTAACTGTTTAACTGAGGTGAGGAACATGGAAACAGAACTAGTAAAAATGTCAGAAAAAGGCCAGTTAGTTGTACCGCAGGATATAAGGGAAAGCGCCAATTTAGTGCCTGGAGAGAGATTCGTGGCATTCCAAGTAGATGACGGAGTGTTGTTCAAAAAAGTTGAAATACCTAAAGTCAAGCTTGATTTTGAATCATTAGCCAAGGACATTGAAGCCCAGTTTAAGAAGAACAATGTTAGAAAGGGTGAGGTAAAAGAGGCAGTTAAATGGGCAAGAAAAAAATTGTAATAGATACCAATAATCTTATTTCTGCTCTTGGATGGGAAGGAAAATCCAGAGAGCTGCTGAGGAGAGTCATAGACAACGAATATGAAATGATTATTTCTCTGAAACAAATAGAAGAGCTTAAGAGAGTTCTTAATTATCCTAGATTTAAATTTAGAGAAGAGCAGAAACAAAAATTTCTAGGAGTAATATTTGAAATTGCAACAATGATAGAAACAAAAACAGCAATTAACATCATAAAAGATACTTCAGACAATATGCTAATTGAAAGTGCTGTTGAGTCCTGCTCGGATTATATAATCTCCGGAGACAACCACTTAAAAACAATTAAGCAGTTTAGGGGCATTAAAATTATTTCAGTCAGTGAGTTTTTAAGGGAAGAGAAATAATGACATTCTATCGGTTAAACTTGTTTAAATGTATGAACTTTTTGGTTTTCTGGTTAAATATTTTTAATCCTGGTTTTTAACTAAAAATTTACATTAACTCCATAGCTTAATGTCAATATTGAAAATAATCCAGAAAATTTATAAATACCCAAAAAACATTACTTAGGAAATGGACAAAAAATTTTGTTTTGAATACTGGAAATTTTATGTTGGATTGGTTGCTGCAGCATTCACAGCAATATTTTTGGAAAAGATTGTTGATTATTTACGCCCTTCTAAAGAATTGCTTTCTTCAGGCATTTTAACTGTAGTATTTTTAGGGGTTTATGGGGGGATATTTATAAAAACAAGAAAGAGGATTAAAAAAATTCGAACACAAATAGTTCCAGTAAAAGAAACAGGTTATCTTGAACACTTTTTTAGTATTTTGGCAGCATCATTTTTCTCTGTTTCTTTAAGTCTAACAATAATCGGAACTATAAAAGGTAATTTACTCTTTTGGTTATTTGGTTTATCTGCTATTTTCCTAGGCACATCTTTTGTATTTAAAAAATGTAATATCTGATACGCCAAGAATATTTCAAAAATTTAATTTATTTATGA
>CAIVED010000002.1 GCA_903904885.1 uncultured archaeon
CAGCGTCTGCTCCCACAAAATTCATCATAGGGCCCCTCACCGAGTAATGGCTCTCCTTCCAGTAACATTTTATTCTGGGATAAATAGGCATCCAGTTCAGCCAAAAGGCGTTTAGAATATGCTCCTTTTGCAAACAAATACCCCCCTCCTGATGGGAACTAATTTGCCCATGCCTTGATAAAATAGAGTCAATACCTTCCCTAACTAAAGGAAACCCTCCATTTTTGGGCTTAAGCAAAAGTCCATACCAAGTTTCAGCGGACCTTATAGCATCATGTGCTAAAACTGATCTATCCTGGCTATCTACTGCTCTATCTTGTGGGATATGTCCTTGAGGCATAGTTCATAATATGGCCCAGAAGTTTATAAAGTTTTCGTTATATATTATATACCATATATTTTCAAGAATATAGGTTTAAACAAAAACCTGCTTGCCTGTCTGCTTGTTGTAGGCCTCAACCATGCATTTGCAGGGGAACTTGTATGTCATCCTCTGCATTGCCAGTTTTCCGGCCTTAAGGCCGTTGTCATCAACATCAATCTCAAATATTGCCTGGCCAACCTTCAGCTGGGCAGCTGAGCTGATGTTCTTTCCGTAAGAATGGGCCATTCCTGTGCTCATTCTGTCGGCACCTGCTCCTGAAGCCAGTGGATTCTCCCTAAGAATATGATGGGGAAATACCCTCATTTTTATGAAAAATCCCTCCTTGCCAAGCATCTTTTCCATGACCTTGTTTGCAGTCAATCTTGCAGACTCAAGGGCATTATGCCTGACCTGGATTTTTGCAGTGGATTTAATCAGGAACTGGTACTTGAAAACCCGGGATGCATCCCCGGTCTGGAACCTCTGTATTTTGGAAGCTGGAACTACCTTTACAAAATTCTTCTTGGAATACTTGGATTTCCTTGTAAAAGGCCTTTCCACAGTCCTGTAGCATGCAAAATTTCTTATTCTTGCCATTCCGAGAAGGATTTTTGAGGTGATTTTTAAATGTTTCTAAACCTTTCCCTCACAAAAAAGAAATGTTTATAAACGGGTTTTGAATACCGGAGTATAGTTTTTTATAATAACAAAAAAACAGAGGTGTTTAAAACATGAGGAAAAAAGGAGGAATGGAGCTTTCTATTAACGCCATTGTCATCCTAATTATAGCGATGGTGGTTTTAGGAATCGGAATATTGTTTATCCGAGGGCTTTTCGCCAAATCAGCAGAAAAGCTTACAACAGCGATTTCAGGGCAGCAGATAGCAAACCCTGCAACAGCTGATACGCCGTTGGTCGCAGACAGGGAGGTTTTGCTTTCAAAATCCAACCCTACAAAGACAGTTGTTCTGAGCGTGTTTAATACTGGGACAAGTCCGGCGATAAATGTTGCTGTTAGCATGAGCAACTGCGTTTCAGGCACGAGTGTGATAGACAACGGAAAACCAAGCACACCCAAAACTTTAGATTATTACTCGTTTAAAACGTCACCGCAGGATATCAGCGCAAATACCTATGCTGGATACCAGGGTATTGTTGTATTTTCCGACAAGGCAAAAGCAAGCACTGACAATCCAATTTCCCTTGAATCAGGGGACACTATTGTTTGCAAACTGCAAGCAAGCAAAGAAAGTGGCGGATGGGGCACTGGAAGCGCTGACCCTTCAACGACTGTGACATTTACAGTAACTTCGTAAAGAGGAAAAATGGCTAAAGAAGAAACAAGCGGAAAAAAGAAACTGACTCCGGACCAGGAGTTCCAGATGATGAAGATGGTATTGGATAAGTTCCTATGGCTGGGATTGGTTGTAATTGTCTACGGCGCTTATCTGATGGCAGTCAAGGCAGACGTCCTTAACTCACTGCTAATGATGGTGGTGGGAATTGTAGTGTTCATCATCTTCGTCGCACTTCTTGTGCGCGACTACGAGTGGACCAAGAGGAAGTAAATTTTTATTTTTTTCTCTTTCTTTTTTTTATATGGTTCTTATCAGGGGACTAAAATAGAAACCCGGTTTCTGGGCAAGCCTTAGCTTTGATTCTTGCTTTCTACGTTGCGCTCTATTGCCGGAATTGCTTTAACCTGCCTTTGGCAAGTAACATTAATTTCTTGCATGGCACTCGGGCAGAAGAAGCTAATTAAACATGAAGAGTAATGCAAGAACCAGCAACCGGCTTTTTGTTTGTGGAGGACGCAGCCCTACCCAAAACATTTAAAAACAGCCAAGCAAAACAAACACCATGAGAAAGAAGGGGTTTGAGGTAGGAATCAGCTTTTTTGTTACGCTGGTAATCTCGCTTGCTGTCTTCATCCTTTCAATGAGCCTGGCTTTCAATTCATTTAATAAGGCAAATCAGTTCCAGAGGGACATCGACCAGAACAGCAGAAGGGAGATTGAGAATTTAATAATCAACCAGGGGCAGAAGGTCGCGATTTACCCTTCGCAGGCAGAGCTTTACTCAGGCAAAAGCGAAATTATTGGCCTGGGGATTTTCAACAATTTGGACAATGAAAAAATCTTCAGCCTGGCTGTAAACTGCACAAAATACATCCAGCCGGACGGCTCAGCAGGAGGCGTCGGAAACTGCTCCAGGATTCAGATTCTTTTCACTCCTAAATCGGTCAACATAAAGGCAAACGACAACTTCATTTATGGAATTTCTGTCCAGAACAAGGCCGCGGCAAGGGGGCAGTATATTGTTAATGCAGTCGTAACATACCCTGATGGCGCGACCGCTGTCCAGCACGGTGAAATCCAGAAGATTTATGTCATATCTAAATAATCAAATCCATCAGGATTTTCTCAGGATTCCTTGATTTTACAACAGCAGATGCAACAAGAATCCCCTTTGCGCCCAGCTGAATCGCTTTCTCAACATCTGCTCGCTCATGGATGCCTGCGCCGCAGAGCACAGGAATCTTCCTCACAGCTTTGGTTGTCTTTGTTATGACTCCTGGCTTTGCCTCTGAAACAGAGATTTTCCCGCCTATCAGCTCGGACGGCTCTATTGCAATATAGTCCGGCTTTAGCGAAGCAACTTTCTTTGCCTCAGCAGGGGTTGATGCGCAAATAACAATTTTCAATTTGTTCTGCCTGCAGATTTGGACAGCTTTTTTGAGCTTTGCAAACGGAATCTTGTGCTCGGAATGGTTCAGCAATGTTCCAACTGCGCCTTCTGCCTTAACGTCCTCTGCAAGGACGTAGCCGGTTGTCTGGCCCTCTTCAACAGGGTCAATGTGCTGGGCGAAAACAGGAATTGATATTCTTCTGGAAATGCAAATGTCCGCCGGCTGAAGGCAAATAATAACCCTTGCTTTTTTCTTTTTTGCAGCAGAATCGCAGATTCTGGCAAGCTTCAGCGCTTTTTTGCCGGAGCCCTGCGGATAGGTCTTGAAATTGATTACGTAAAGATAATGCCGACTCGCAAGCTCATTGGCATTATCAGACTTGCGAATCCCGACCGACATTCTTCTTCCCGCTGAAGCAAGTGGCATTTTGTCTGGGATTTGCAAGTAAATCGGCCTCATTTTTTGTTATATTCTGCAATTTTGTTTATATATTTTCTTATTTGCCGCCTATACCGCAAGCCCAGGCAAAGGGCGAGCATGGCCGCGGAGATAGCCAGTTTTAGAACTATAACTGAGACAAAAAAATCAACAAAGAACTGCCTCGGGAAAAGGGTTATCAATGTTGAACCCTCCGGAAGAAGCCAGTAGCTGTTTGAAAAAAGCAGTTTATGAAACGCAACAAAGGAGCTGTCAAAAAAAACAGCAACAACAGAAAGGATAGCTGAAACAGCCAGGCCTATTATCGAGCCCAGAACTACTGTCCGGGAAAGCTTTCCGCCAATAAGATACTGGAATATCATGAGCGCTGCGAATAAAACTAAAACCGCAGAAAAGACAAGAAACTCCCTGAAGAACAGCGCTTTCACGTCTGCAAGATGGATTAATTCTTCTGCAGAGTAGCTCCCGGCAAAGGCAAGCTTTTCTTTTCCAAGAAAATATCCGGCCAGGTCCCCGGCCATGGCGTCGGCCTCAGGCATTTTTTCGTAAACTCCGTTTTTTGAAAACTCCGCACTGTAAAAGCCCCTATTAAATGCATAAAAATTTAAAACAAAAAGGGAAACAATAAAGCAAAGCAGAAAAGAATTAATCCACAGCACGACTTTTTTCATCACGGACTCTCGGCTTTCTGGATAAAATAGTTTACCTGTTCCTTCAGCTGCCTTTTGGTGAGATTGTTGAGCTTCGCGACTGCAATCCCGTTTATGTAAACTGCCACGGTCGGAACTGCAGTTATGCCCTCTTTTTTTGCAAGCCCGGGGTTTGCGTTTATTTCAGACTCAATGAATTTTGCCTTGCCCCGGAACTCATCCGCGACCTGCCTGAAAGATGCATCAAGGGCCCGGGAGTCCGTATTCCAAAGAGAATGAAACTTGACTATAGAAACCCCGCTTTTTATGTCCTGCTCAAAATTCCGGTCGTTAAGGAGGACCATTGTGGCATAGGAAAATAGAATGCAGTATAAAAAATTATGTCTTTTTCAGGCCGTTGCTCAGGTAAACGGCAAGACCGTTTTTGTCAAGGGCAGTTGAGAGGTCTGGATAGCCGTCATTGTTTATGTCCGCTGCCTGGATGTCATGGACATATCCCTGCTCAATTACTGCACCAATGTCGAAATTAAAATTGCCGCTGTTAAGGTAAACATAGCTCTCCTGGTTATAGTTGCCCAGCGCAATGTCCGGGAGCCCGTCTTTGTTGAAGTCTGCGACTGCTATTGACTGGGTCTTGTAGGAACCAAGTTTGGGTGAAGCTGTGAAATCAAAATTCCCGTTGTTTACATAGATGAAATTCCTGTTCTCGTTGCTTGCCTGGTTGTCATTTCCGACAATCACATCAGGCAATTTATCGCCATTCAAATCAACGCAGGCAACCGCCCGCGTATGGAATTTCTCCCCGAATGCAGGGGAGGCGGATAATGTGCTGTCGCCGTTGTTTACCAGAAAATAATTCTGCTGGAAATCTGTTCCCAGCACAACATCCCTGTAGCCATCGTTGTCCAGGTCGCAGGAGCTGGCAGAGGTAACATGAAGCGAGGGTACGCTGAGCTTGTACTGCGAGAAGCCTCCAGTTTGGTCATTTATGTAGAGATAATCCGGCTGGTTTTCATATCCCACAAATACATCAGGCCAGTCGTCGTTGTTGAAATCATCAATCACCATTGCCTTTGCATAGCCTGTCTTGAAAACCTTTTTCTCTGTAAATGTGCCGTCGCCGTTGTTAAGGTAGAGCGAGCTGTCCTGGTTGTACCGCAGGACAATGGCATCCTTAAGCCCGTCCTTGTCAACGTCAACCCACTCAATCTTCTGGCTGTAGCCTGTTCCGAACTGAACCGCCTGCTCCAGGCTTCCGTTGCTGTTTATGTAAAGGTAATTCTGCC
>CAIVED010000003.1 GCA_903904885.1 uncultured archaeon
ATCTCGGCGTTGTCCAGTTGTACCCAATTCTCATCGAGAGGGCAAAAAAGCCGGTTGCCCAGGCAGAGCATTCGGTTTATGTCGATGATGAGCCGGTTGTGCTGACTAGAATTTAATGCTTGTTCCGTCCCCTTGCTTCAACGATTTCAAGCCTTTTTAGAACCTTTTTGTGCTCGGGATATTCGCCTTTGTAGCCTTCAATTACCTCTTTGTAGCATTCCTCCCAGATTTTGTGGTGCTTTGATTCCAGCGCCTGGCGGATTAAATGCAAATCTACAGCCTTATCCTCGTCCCTCTCTGAGCTGAAGCTCAGCCCGAAGTCTATGAACTTGATTTCTTCATCCAGTATCATGTTTGATGTTGTCAAATCGCCGTGAATGATGTTGCATTTGTGCAGAATCGCTATTTTTTTACCGATTTCCCTGCCAAGCTTTTTGGGGTTTTTATGAAGAATCTCTTTTACTGTCGGGCCTTTTATGAATGTTATTTTCAAAATCCCTTTGTCTTCATCATAATCAATCTTCCTTGTTGCAGGAAAACCAAGGCCTTCAAGCTTCTCGAGAATCTTGTATTCCCTTCTCGTCCTGTACTTTCTGAGATTTTTGTCTATTTCAGGATGGCGGTACTTCTTCTCAAACCTGTGCTTGATTACCGCATTGCCTTCCCTTGTGATGATGGCTTCCGCTCCCTGGGCGAGTTTCATATCAAAGAAAATTCAATCTAATCCTATTTAAAGTTTACTCTGAGGCTTCTGCTTTTGGCTTTTCAGGAGGCAATAATTCTCCTGCCTTAAGTTTTGTTTCACATGCCGGATCAACTAAAATTACGCATCCCTTTCTTCCTTTATTCTGAGGCAATCTTGATGCGAGGGAAGTTGCAATCACCTGTTCTCTTGCTTCTCTTGCCTTTTTCCACTCTTTCAGCATGCTAGAAATTTCAGCTTTTGGCTTGTCAACAATAACTTTCTTTGGCGCCTGGATCAGATATTTGTACGCAACACCTGCAACTGCTGCCATTCCTGCCCCAAATAAAACAAATGGTGCCGTACCTAATTTAAGGCCACCTGCTCCTAAACTATAAGCTCCACCCCAGAAATTATGATTTGTTGCCTTAATAGTTTTCCATGCTTGCGCAGCTTTAACTTCAAATTCGCTGTCATAATATTTTTCAAATTCTATTTGCAAATCTCTCTCGCCAAGTGAACCCAAAACCTCATGAAGCCCCATTCTCATAACTGTACCTTCAATACCTATACCCCGGTCAGTTCTCGTTAGTGAAAGCACATATCCCCCAGTTGAGTTGCTATTCCTTATTTCAACAGCATCATCAGCTGAGCTAAGGCATGCAAGAACAACGTCTGAAAGCTCGTCATGGTCTAGAATAGCCTCAGGAGTGCAGACATACTTCAGGCAGCTTTCCTCGCTGGAGAACTTGCCGGAGGGAAAACCGACATTTTCCATGGCATCTTCTGCTATCTCTCGCGCTTCTTCATACAATCTTTGCTGGTCCTTGGTTGCAACCTTTCTTAGCTCATAACCATCAGCAACCACTTTTCTGCCTTCAGATGGCAAAAGCACTTCTAATTTATGCATAACTTTCCTTTCATGTTCAAATGGCAAAGACTTTATTATTGTTAGATAAGTTTTCAAGATTGCTGAATAGTCTCTTTCTCCCTCTGGCTTTCTTTCCTCTCTGCTTTGAAGGGCATAAGCCGCGGCATATTTTTCTTGCATAGCTGATTTAAAAGCAGGGTCTTTGGGTGTTGCCCCTTTCAGCGCATTGTGTATTGATATTTTCTCTGCTTCTTCATGGTCTCTTTGTATTTGATTCGATAAGTCATAATTACCACTCACCTTAGCCTGGTTTCTTATCTCAATTACTCTCTCAACCGAATCATGTGACACCGAAAATGCACTAGTTTCTCTTACTTCAAGGGAGTGCTCAATTGCATAAGAAATATCGCTGTCAGGCACATGCCTTCTTATTTTTATTTCGGTTTTGCCATGATTATTCCTGTCTAAATTCATGAATGCTGCCAAATATTTTCCGGCCTCTTCTTCGCTTAAATTTAAATTAACCGTGGCGGTAACCACAGGTTTCAGGTGTATAAAGCCCATTTCTCCGCTGAATCTTTGGGCATTAAGGCGGATTTCCCCGCAATCAGAATGTATTTCAAAAGAACGGCAATTATGACGCAAAAGATCATACTCTCCGTTCCTTGCAGCTATGCCAAAAGTTTCTCGTTCAGTTGTTGTTTCTTTTTTCCAAGGCATAGGAACCCAAAATTAGGGGGAATATATAAAAGTTTCCATTAGAAAGTAGTCAAAAAGTTTAAGATGTTTATACTTTTGCCATCTCAATAGGCACAGCTATCCTTGCAGGTATTTCCGCAGTTTTGGACTTGAAAAGAATGCTTATCATTATTGCTTCCCTGCTTTTGGATGCTTCCAAATTGGCATCAATAATGTCTTCAAAAGGAATCTCCTTAAAGAACATTGAGGCATTCATTATTTCTATTCCTCTTACCCTGCCCTTTGTTGACATGTCCAAAATCAAATCACCTACAACAATGTTTCCCTTGAATTTCTCATCATCTGAGAAGCCATTGTGGACTGCAAAAATGTCCTCTTCTTTGCCATAATAAAAGTATTTTTTATTCATTTCCTCCTCTCCATTGCCCTTGCTATGTTTTCCCATGGCCTGTATTTCATTACGTATGTTATGATATATAAACCTTTCCTGCGGTTTCTGTCAAAAATAACAGGCATCATCATTGTTCGGGTATTGCTGACTTTGAATAATAGGCAATATTTTTGGTCTCCGTATTTTCCTTCTGATACCTTAAAATAAACAAGCTTTTCAGGGTTTAGCAAACAGTTTACGATTTCTTGTTTATTTCCTCCTCTTGCTAGCATTTGGTTTGTAAAATGTGGCTCATAAAATTCGAGCTCGTTCTCTTTATAAGACCGCAATTTCTTCTTTAATTCCTCAAGTTCCATTTGATCCGGTGTTAAAGAATTCTATTAAAGTTTAGTGCGTGGCGGAGACCACGGCGCAACCTTTAAAAACTATCCAAATTTTCAAGAAACCACAGCCCCGTAGTCTAGTGGTCAAGGATGTCAGGCTCTGGTGAACTGAAAGATTCCAAGCTTTCAGCTTGGAGGTACCTGGAGACGGCGGTTCGAATCCGCTCGGGGCTATTTTTAAATTTGAGGGGTGCTTAGGGGATATGTGGAAAAATGCAGATAATACTTTCAAGAATAGAAACAGCGAATTATCTATGCAGAAGCTGCGGAACCTGCTGCAAGGCAGACATACCAATACATGCCCCGGAGGTTATGAAATTATCTGAACTAACCGGCCTGAAAATTCGGGAAATAGTTGAAGATGACGGTTACAAAAACCACACCCTCCAAATGCGGCTTAAAAATGATGAAACCTGCATATTTCTTAAAGATTCAAGATGCCAGATTTATGGGGACAGGCCGCTAATATGCTACAAGTTTCCCCTGCAATTCGCATTGGCTCCTGATGGGCAGGATATCAAGGCGGTGCCCTGGTGGACAGGCTTGAAGGATGCAGATTCCTGTGTCGGACTCCCGGAGAGATATGAAACCGGGGTAAACAATATTGCCCTTCAGCCAGAACAAATTCTTGCAATCCTGGAAAAGGGCATAAAGCTAAGGGCTACAAGAGCTCAGGTTTCGAGAAAAAACGGGGTTGACAGGTTTGTGCGGGAGTCCTTTGAATTTTTTAGCTCCCTCACTCTCGAAGAAGCTACAAAGATTCTCTTCCAAAATCAAGGGAAGGGTTTTCTCATAATATAAAAAATTAATTTAAGAGCATAAAAAAGAGTTTTGAAAGAATCACAAAGCTTAAATATTTCCAATAAATTTTCTTGCCATGCCAAGAATAATGAAGCAATTCGTTGTTGATATTGTCTATAACAACAAACTATTCACTGTCCAGCAGCTTGTTGATTACATCAACCAAACCGCAGAGGGCAGGGAAAACAATGAGAAAGTCATTCGGGTGATTGAGCAGTCCAACGCAAAAATCCAGGCAGTTATGAAAAGCTACGGGCTGTCTGTCCATAACATTCTCCAGAAAAACGCTTCGCCCGCAGGCAAGGCGATGGCAAATGCTGCGCTTGAGCACGCAAATGAAGTTCTGAAATTGGTTGGATAAGCCGCTTAAATTGAAACACAAAAATTTTAGAATGATGTGGCGTTCAGTAATGATTTATCTTCCTGAATCCCCACTCTCCTGCCTTGAATGTTCCGTAGGTTATGAAAAACGCGCTGAACACGTCGATGCTGTAGTGCTGGTGCGTCAGAAGTGCAGTCGCTCCCATAAGGATTGAAGCTGCAAGGCAGAAATAACGCATGAATTTATTGTCGTAGAATACAAGGAACCCGAGAAAAGGAATTGCTGTATGCCCGGAAAAAAACAGGTCATTATTGAATCGCAGAACGTTAAAGATTCCGGGAAAACTTGCGGGAATCGCGTCAGCAGGTGTCTTGAGGTGGGTGAAGCATATGAAAATGCTCCTGACAACCACCAGAAGGCTGTACTGGCCTAGGGCAACGTGCAGCTTGCTTATCCTGAAAAAAAGCGGATAGGCAAGCAGGACTGCCATAATTATCACAAATCCGTAAACGAAAATAAAACTCAAGTCTATTGCGTGCAGATGGTCCAGTATCAGGTCCGGCGCGACTACTGTGCCCATTCTCTGGGCGTAGGAACTGGCAAGGTAATCAAGAACTACGGCGATGGCAACAAAAATAAGAGAAATTATTATCAGGCGGCCATGACGCAGTATCTCGTTTTTCCAGGCATTAAACTCCTTTTTGACGCCATGCCATGCTTTCTTTTCAATCTGGCTTTTCATCTTCTTTTTTTGGATTTTTCAGCCTCTCAACAACCTTCTTGAACCATTCTATCTGCTTATCTGACAGCTGCCCGTATTTCAGATAATTGATTTTTATGGATCTCAGGAATGCCTCCTGCATGTAGAATTCCTCAGGAATGTCAAACAATTTTTTCATCTTCGGGGACTTTACCTCCCCATGAAGCTCGCCTTTCTGGCAGTCATAGCATATGGGGAACTGCTTTCTTGAGTTTATCAGGACCATATTTTTTTTGCAAATGGCGCATCTTTGCTTATAGGAGATCATTTCAAAGAAAACATTTTATTCATTTATAATTGTTGCTATGTTCATTCGCCAAAATAAGGGTAATAGTCTGCTGCCAGAAGATATTTTTCCCTGAATCTTGGCCTGTACTGCTCAAGGCACGGCCGGATATTGACTACCTGAATCAGGCCAAATTTTTTGGAAATTATTGTTGCCGGGAACATTTCCAGGTCATTGCAAGAGCTTCCAGGATCGAAATCCGCGATGTCAAACAGTTCAGAATCAGGCCTTAGCTCTTTCCCTCCATTTTTCTGCGCATTGGCAAGAAGCCCCAGGCATATCCTGTTTCTGCGGGGCATGCCTGTTGCTGACCTCCTCAGAAGAAGCGCATAGGCCTGCCGGTCTTCACCCCACCTTATCAGCTCCCTTGAGCCTATCATGTCATAAAAATTAATGGCCAAAATATCTATTCCATTAAGAACTGATATGCCTTTTAGCTCCGTTTTAGTGCCCTTTTCAGTAACCTGCCCGGTCTTGACATCCCTGTTCAGGACATACAGGGCCTGGATGGGATTAACGCCCTCTATTTTTAGAAGATCGTCGTCAAATGCATACCAATTAACCCCTTCCCCGGGATTTTCAAACTTGGATGCGTCTGCAGGTATTAGAAGATATCTTAATTTAGGCTCATTATTTACCATATCCAACTGGGCCCAGTCATGCTTTCCTGTAAGCAACTCCCTGGCAACCCTTCCATGTCTGGGGTGGTCTTTGGAGAAATCTGCGATTATCCTTTCCATTTGCCCAGATTCTGCGCCATCCACCACAATCTGTTCTGCCGCAACCATGCCAGATACAATCAATGGAAAAAATTAAAAACCTATCTTTTAACGGATAGCCATGGAATACGAAATAATACTCATTACAGGGGACGCCTTCTTTGACCATCCCCTCTGCGGAACAGCCATGATAAAAAAGTGGCTGGAAAAAAACGGGTTTTTAGTCGGGGTAATTGAAAAGCCGCAGAATGATAATGATGTTAAAAAATTAGGCAGGCCAAAATTGTTTTTCGGCGTCAGTTCGGGAAGCATTGATTCCATGCTTAGAAAATACACCCCGATGAAAAAGCTGAGAGACAGCACAATTCCCGACAGGGCGGACATTGTTTATTCAAACTGGATAAGGAAAAACTTCGGGGATTCCATCATTGTTCTCGGAGGGACAGAGGCAACATTAAGAAGATTTACCCACTATGATTACTGGCAGAACGGCCTGAGAAAATCAATTTTGCTGGACTCAAAAGCGGAAATTCTCGTCTATGGAAACGGCGAAAAGCAGGTGGTTGAGATTGCAAAACGAATAAAGGGAAACAAACCCCTCGTTGCCATAGATGGGACCTGCGTAATTTCAAAAGAGCTTCCAAAAGGTTTCATAGAATTGCCATCCCACGAGGAGGTTTCTGAATCAAAGGAGAAATTCTGCGATATGCAACTGATGTTTACAAACAGGAAAAACATTGCCCAGAAAACCGGCGACAGATATGTTTTGCAATACAAAAGCCCGGAATATAATTCCAGCGATTTGGATGAATATTACGAACTGCCTTTCACAAGAAATGTGCCGCGTGAACTGAGAGGGTTTGAATTCAGCGTCGTGACGCACAGGGGCTGCATCGGAAACTGCAATTTCTGCACCCTGAAGCTGACCCAGGGGGACAAAATAATTTCGCGCTCAGAAGAATCTATTTTGCGGGAAATAAAAGGAATAACCAAACTAGAACATTTCAAGGGAAACATTGATGATTTGGGCGGCCCGAGCGCAAACATGTACGGGATGGACTGCAGCAAATGCGAAAACAGCTGCATCGATTGCACACAGCTTGACAGGGCAAATAAAAAATTATTGGAATTGCTGAGACAGGCGAGGCAGATTGGGGGCGTGGAAAATGTTTTCGTAAGAAGCGGCATAAGGTATGATTTGGCAGCAGACGAGTATCTCTGCGAGATTGCAAAGCACCATGTTTATGACACGCTGAGGATTGCCCCCGAGCATGTTTCAGCGGATGTGCTGAAACTGATGAACAAGAACAAGGGAGATTTGAAGAAGTTCCTGGAGAGATTTGAAAAAATAAAAGGAAGCAAGGAACTGTCATTCTATTTCCTGGTGGGCCATCCGGGCTCAACATTGGCACATTCAAAAGAGCTTGCTGAATTCGTGAAGCATCTGAAAAACGCAGAAAGCGTCCAGGTTTTCACACCGACGCCAATGAGCCTGTCAACCTGCATGTATTACACAGGACTTAACCCGTTTACAAAGGAAAAGATTTACGTGCCCTACACATATAACGAAAGAAAGGAGCAGAAAAGGGTTGTGATGAACAGCCCAAAAAAAGGGTAAAAATGTCACTTAGTAGTGGTAAATAAACGAAAGATTTATAAAGGAGTTCTTTCTACAGAACAGCCAAGATGGCTGAAATAAGAATTGGGCTGGTTACCGACAACCATTGCAGGGAGAATATGATGGGCAGGCTAGCCGATGCCCTGAAAGCCCAGAATCCTGATGCTGTTGTTTTTATGGGAGATATACCCCCTCTTGAAAACCCACCAAAAGACTGGACTGCGGAAAAGATAAGAAACTGGCAAACAATTGCCACCTATAAAACATTTGAAAGGCTCAATACCATAGGAGTTCCGGTATTCGTAATCCCGGGGAATCACGATGACTACAGGTTATACGAAGGAGTCTTTATCGACCTGGAAGAAAAAGATGAAAACGGAGAACCCGGACTGGACAACATTATTGATGCAGCTTACCTTGGCATATACGGTTTCAGCAAAAACGGCAACTCGCTTGATTTGGTTTTTGTGCCTGGCGCTGAAAACCAATCAAGCTTTCTTATTAATGAAAAATGTTCAACAGGCGCATACAGGGTTTTGCCAGACGGAAGGGTTGAAAGCCTTTATGCAAAGAATTTAGGCAAACTCTTGAAGGGTGAACAGGCTTCATTCGACGCTGAAGATGGTGACCATCTGGTTTACATCACCAATCCAAATGACCTGAAAGGAATTGTCACAGCCCCTGAAAAGACTGTTGTTTTCTCACACCAGCCGCCGATGATTGGAGGGGATGATTCAATTGATTGCAGCATCGGAGTAATGGCTAAGCAGCAAGTATTAGGCCCAAATGGCCCAGAATACAGTGATGCTTTTTTGGTCGGGCCAATGGCACAGCAGATTTTGATGGAAAAAAAAGCAAAACCGGTTATAGGCCATGCCGGAAGCGGGCTGCTGGCAAAGGTTTTCAAAGAGCTTGGGATAAAAAAAGGATTCTCCGGCCATATCCACGAAGCAGCAGGCATTGTTGACATGCAAGGAAGGCCCATAAAAGAAGGAGAATATGCTAAAGAGCTGTTCGGCAATCCTGGCCCTGCATTTGAGGGGGATTATGGAATTGCAACCTTCAGGCAAGACGGAACCGCAGCAATGCAGAGGTTTAATGTCGACGGCCCTGTTAGAAATTACCGCCAGGAACTTACTGGCAAGCTTCCTAAGTCAAGCCTAATCGTTATACCAAATTATTAAAAACTCTTTTTTCATTTTAACGATTTGAAGATTTAGAAAAATTTATTCCTCAGCCTTAACTTCTTCTTTCTTCGCCTTTTTCTTCGGCTTCTCTTCCTTGGCTTCTTCGGCAGCTTCAGGCGCTTTTTCCTTTTTCTGCTTCTTCGGCTTCTCTTCGGTTATCTCCTCTGCTGCTTCTGCCTTCACTTCGGCTTCTGCTTCAGGTGCAGAGGCCTCTTCAGAAGAAAATACCGCCTGGGCAAGCTCCATTACCCTTATGTCAGTGCTTCTGAGAGGGCAGACCTTTCTCAATGCCGCCCCGATGGTTTTCTGCAGTTTTGTGGTGATTAAATCCTGCACAAGCTCGCTGTAGGTTACCTTTGAAACATATTCCCTCAACTCCTGCCTGGCAAGCTTCCTCAGAAGGGTTTTCTTGGAATTGTTAACCTTGTTTTTTGTGACCAGAAACGGCTTGAGAACCACATCCTTATTGTCAGCGGTTTTCATCAGCAGGGAATCATCAACCCGGTCCCTGTCCTTTCTAATCTGCCTTCTTATGTAGGATGGGGAAACCTCGAATTTCCTGACTTCTGTGACCGCGTTGCTTCCCTCAAGCTTGGTGATTTTGAATGTGACATTTATGCTCTGCTTTTTCATGTCATTCAGCACAGCGGCAAGGCTGATGTTGATTTCCCTGCCTATGACATTCTTGCTCTCTGTTGCAGGCGTTTCCCCTATGAACGCGCTTCTTAGGTATTTTGGGCAATAAATAGGATACCATCTCTTCATTTTCCAGGGATCCATTGTTTTTGCCTTTGAAACTGCCATGACTCAAAAAATTTGGGAATGATTTATAAACATTGCTATAATTGGGTGGCATGATGACAAAAACCGTGCTGCTTGACACAAATTTCCTCATGATTCCCGCCCAGTTCAGGGTGGACATATTCTCCGAGCTTGCGAGAATCTGCGATTTCAGCTTCAAAGCGGCAGTTCTGGACAGGACTGTGGAGGAGCTTGAGTCGATAAGGAAAAACCAGAAAGGGAAGCACAGAACAGCCGCTGACTTTGCCCTGAAGCTTTTAAAAAAGAAAGATTTAAAAATTATTCGCACAAATTCAAAAAAACCGGTTGATGATTTGATTGCCGAGTTCGCTGAAAACGGTGCAATCGTAGCAACGCAGGATTCTGCATTGAGAAAAATCATCAAAAGCAAAAAAGGAAGGACAATTTTTTTAAGGAACAAAAAGTTCCTGAAACTGGAGTAGAACATGTTTTACAAAATAGGAGTCAAGGACAGGATAAGGGTAACGCCGGATCTTTTCGGAATTCCGCTGGAGCTCGGCATTGTTAAGATGATAAAGGCCAAATACGAGGGCTTTGTTTCCGAGGAAACAGGCATAGTAGTTGATGTCATAAACGTGGCCTCAATCGGCGAGGGAATGATACTGCCCGGCGACGGCTCAAGCTTTTACGATACAACATTTGACCTGCTGGTTTTCAAGCCGGAGATGCAGGAAGTTGTAATGGGAAAAATAAAGGACATAGCCGATTTCGGCGCATTTGTCACCATGGGCCCCATTGAGGGAATGGTTCACATAGGCCAGTCAATGGAGGATTACGCTTCACTAAGCAAGGACAAGGTCCTGACCGGAAGGGACACAAAACGAACCCTGAAGGTCGGGGATGTCTGCAAGGCAAGGATAATTGCTGTCAGCTTCAAGGACTCTGCGAGCCCTAAGGTTGGCCTTACAATGAGGCAGGCGGGGCTTGGGAAGCTCGAATGGATTTCAGACGACCTGAAGCCAAAAGAGCCAAAGGAAGCAAAAGAAACAAAGCCTGCGAAGAAGGAGAAAAAATGAGCAGAAAAGTTTGCAAGAAATGCAAAATGTTTGTAGACAGCGGGGAATGCCCAATATGCAAGGGCTCTGATTTCGCCACCAACTGGAAAGGCAGGATGTACATTATTGACGAGCAGAAATCCGCCATTGCAAAGAAAATAGGCATACAAATGAAAGGGGAATACGCGATAAAGGTAAAATGAAGATTGAAATAAAAGAAAAAAGGGAAGTGCCGCTTTTGTCCAGGACAAGAGTCCAGGCAACTGCAGAGTTTGAAAAGGAAACGCCATCAAGGGAAAAAATAAGAAAGGAGATTTCAAGCCTGCTTAAAACAAAAGAGGATTTGGTAATAATAAAGCATGTTTACACAAAGTTCGGGAAAAAGGAAGCTAAGATAATCGCCCACGTTTACGAGAAGCTTGATGATTTGAAGAAAATCGAGGAGGAGCATCTCCTGAAAAAGCATTTCAAGGAAGAGAAAAAACCTGAGGCTGCAGAGGGCGCTGAGGCAGAGGCATAAAAATGGCAGGAAAACCACCAGCGGGCAAACCAGCAGCAAAGGACAGCTCCAAGGGCGCGCCCAAGAAAAAGAAGGGCAAGAGCCAGAGTTCATACTACAAGGTTGAAGGCGACAAGGCAGTGAGAAGCAGGAAATTCTGCCCAAAGTGCGGCACAGGGGTTTTCCTCGCGGAGCACGCCAGCAGGGTCACCTGCGGAAGATGCGGGTATACCGAGTTTAAGAGAAAGTAAGCAGTTTCTTAGTTAAACTTAAATATGAGTGCTACTTAAAAGTGATAAACATAAAACCAAACTACGCTAAAAGTCAAATCAATTAAGTTTATAAGCAAACCCAAAAAATTATAGTTAAAATGGTTGATTTTGTTAAAATGGGGGGGTTGGTGCCGGTTGTGGTGCAGGATGCTGACACTAAAAACGTCCTCATGCTCGGGTACATGAATGAAGAGGCGCTGGCAAAAACAATGGAAACAAAAAAAGTCACATTCTGGAGCCGCTCCAGGAACAAGCTCTGGACAAAGGGGGAGACCAGCGGGAATTTCCTGGAAATGAAAGAGATTTATTCCGATTGCGATGATGATGCTATTTTGATAATGGCAAAGCCAACGGGCCCGACCTGCCACACAGGCAGCAAGACATGTTTTTTTAAAAGGGTAGAATGAATGGAAACAATAACGGGAACAAAGTTCTCAAGCTTGGGATTCCAAAGGGAAGCCTGCAGGAAATAACAATTGCTATATTCAAGAAAGCAGGTTTCAATATAAAGCCAAATGGAAGGTCCTATTACCCTGATATAGATGACCTGGAAATCCAGTGCATTCTGATAAGGGCACAGGAAATGGCAAGGTACGTCGAAGAGGGCATAATTGACTGCGGATTGACTGGGAATGATATGGTTGTTGAGTCAAACGCGGATATTGTTGAAATGGCTGAATTGCTTTATGCAAAACGAGGCCTTGGAAAGGTAAAATGGGTTGTTGCTGTTCCTGTCGAGTCTGAAATAAAGAAAGTCAAGGACCTGGAAGGCAAGCACATTGCAACCGAAGCGGTCAACATGGCCAAAAAATACCTTGAAAAGCACGGCGTAAATTCAAAAGTTGAATTCTCCTGGGGTGCAACAGAGGCAAAGCCCCCCCAGCTCGCCGACGCAATAATTGAGGTAACAGAAACAGGGGAATCCCTTAAGGAAAATAATCTCAGGATAATTGACACAGTGATGGAATCCACTACCAGATTTATCGCAAACAAAGGTGCTGCAGAGGATGCATGGAAAAGGAACAAGATGGAAAAGATAATACTGCTTCTTAACGGCGCCCTGCATGCCGAGGAAAAAGTCGGACTGAAAATGAACATACAGAGCAAGAATCTGAGCTCCATACTCGCGCTGCTTCCGGCGCTGAAAAAGCCCACAATAAACTCGCTGACAGAATCCGGCTGGATGGCCGTAGAAGTGATTGTTGACGAGAAAACAGTAAGGGATTTGATACCAAAGCTGAAGAAAACCGGGGCAGAGGGGATAATTGAGTATCCTTTAAACAAAGTTATATTCTGAATTTTACACAGTCTCTAATAACAAACCATTTACTGGTTCTTGCATTACCGTCTATGTTTAACTGGCTTCTTCTGAATGATTGCCCTGCAAGAAGACAATAATATCTGCTGAAAGCAGATTAATGCAAGCCAGGCAATCTCGGCGAACTGCAAAAGAAGGAAGCAAAATTAGGGCTTGCCCAGAAAACGGGATTTTATTTAGAACAAAAAAAGCATTTCCCAGAATAAATTTATAAATCCAAATGCATTAACAGCCTCGGGGGTGCTCCATGGACAGAAAAAGAATCGGCAAAATAACGCATTTCTTTCCGAAGATAAGCGTAGCTGTGGTCGAGCTTGAAGACAAGGTCAAGGTCGGCGACACCATTGAGATTGAGGGCCAGGACAGCAAGTTCGAGCAGAAGCTTGACTCAATGCAGGTCAACCATGCACCTGTGAAGGAAGCCAAGAAAGGCGACGCAATCGGATTAAAAGTTGCACAGCCGGTCAGGGAAGGGGATGTTGTTTTTGTGAAGTGAATCTCAAAACTAATCCTCAGAATACAAAGGAATGTAAACCATGACTTCAGTCCTATTATCCTGCGGGTCTTTGCCGGAGTCTGCGTTAACTCTCAAGAAAGCATTTTCATTACCCAAAAATTTTTTGAGACTCTCAGGAATCAGCCATTCTAGGCCGGGTTGCCTGCCAACCGCCGCAGAGCCGTTCTCAAATATTTTGCGCCTTGTTTCATCCGGCATTCCGGAGTTAGTTACCCTGACAACTGCAAAATCACCCGGATATGCATCAAATAATCCTTCGTAGCGTTCGTTCATTTTTATGCAACCCTGAGACGAAAGGCTTTCAGTTCCGACATGAACGTCAACCCTTGCCGGGCTTTTGACGCGGGAGTTGTTTGAGTACAGCATGAGAGTTTGAAGTATCTGTGTTATTGATACGGGGGCTGCATTGATGTAGCAGGCTTTATTCGGGTCTTGACAGCTGATTCCTATCTGCTGCATGTCTTCAAAGGAGCTCAGCAAGTCTACTCTGTCACAAACAACGCCAGGGAGATACATTATCTCACGCTCCTGCTTTTCCCCGCGGGAAGCAACCAGCATGGCATGACCCAGGCGGCGTGCCTTATTCACCATTTCAGCAACCTTGTCAGCATTGCCCTTTTTCGTCTCATCATCTATCAACAGCATGAGATTTGAAAAGTCCCTTGAGAACCTTCTTGAAATCTCCGGGAGGCTTACAAAAGCATACATCTGCTGCAGCTGCTCTCTTATGACCGCAGCTTCATTTCTCAGCTTTCCCAGCATTTCGAGTTCTCTGAGTGTTCTTGATGCGGTTTCCCTGGCCTGCTGTTCTGCCTTTTCTAAATGCTTGCTTATATTTTCATATTCTGGAACAGGCACAAGACCTAATTGGTTTCCAACCCAGGAATAAACACGGCTTAGCATGTTCCTTAAAAAATGTTCTTTCATGCGGTCGGCAGGTTTGTATTTCACATCAACAGAATAATATTTCAGTTTCTGATTGAGATGGTACCTGCAGCCTTTCCTAAAGAGAGACGGGCCTTCGGGAATAACGGAATCTGTTGTCCTGATCTGGTCTCCCTTCCTGACAATGCTCTTATTAAAAACAACTATTCCCCGGTCATCAACCTCTCCTACTTTTTCGCTCAGGAAAAAAACATTGCTGCCTTTTATGGAAACCCGGTCACCAAGCACTTCGTTTACAGCGGGCCTCGATTTGAGCCTGATGTCTTCACCGAGGAAATTTTTCACGCTTTCATCGCCAAGTGAAGCGCTAACCTCCGGAGTTAGCGAAAGGCCAAGCATTGCCGGCAGGCCCCTTAATGTCCCAACATTGAAATGTATGTTAGTAAGATTAGCCAATTGCTCAGAGCCCGGCATATAAACATAGTCCATGGAAACGTTTCCAGGGCCCTTGTAAACCGGGTCAAGCAATACAAAATTAGTGAACTTTTTTTCTATATACCTGAGCGCCAGCAGGAATTTTGCAAACTGGTCATCGCCGATGTTCGGGACCAGTCTCGTCATCTCTGCTAGCTTTTGGACTGAGGTAATGATTGTCTTGGCCACCTGGACCCTCGAAGCGGAATTTAAAGCGGCATCGTTCCCTATTTCCTCGGCAAACTCATATTTTGTCTTCCCATTTGCGCTGGCAGCTATCTCTGTCAATCCGTCAACAAGACTGAAAGCAAATGGCGCCGGAACAGCAATCCCCGGATTGTTGGTCAGTGTTACAAATGCAGCGTTAACGACCGCCTCAAGATTCTCCTCAGCAATCCCGGGATGAACCCCCATGATTTTCGTGAGATCGTCTATATTTTCTGCAATAACCTGCTGAACCTCAATAGAGGGAGCATCCTTGGCAGCATCAAAAAAAGGGGGAAAGGTGTAGGTTGTAACAGTAAAATTATCCAGCCTTTTCAATGTATAAGCCTCAAGTTCAGGTTTATTTTTTCCGTTTTCGCTTGCGCCCATTTTTATCCCATAATTAAGAAAGAAAGATTTTTAAACCTACCCAAACAAAAAATGCCATGGAACACCCCCCAAACAAGTGGAGCATAGGCAAGGACACTCCAATTGAATGGCGGTATTTTAACTTCAAGCAAAAGGGGCTCAGCGGAATATTTACCTACCCTCTCTTTAACGTCGGGGGAGTCAATAAGGCATATGTTGCTTCTGAACTATACATGGGAGGCAAATCCTATGGCGGGCCGAAAATACTGAAACTGAGCGATGTTTCCATCAAAAAGAACTGCGTAGAATTCACCAAAAAAGACAGAATAGATTTCTTAAACCGGAATGAGACAAGAATAAAGGGCTCGGTTGAAAAAGTTTCCTGGAATTTGAAATATACGAACAATACGCACCATGAATTTCCAATGCTAATGAAAGAATTTGGGTTAGGCAGGAGAAAAAACATTTCCTGGAAGGTTTTTATGCCCAGCGCGAAGGTAACCGGCTCCATAGTTCTCAACGGGAAAAGGCACAGGATATCCGCTGATGGGTATTTTGACGGCAACTGGGGGAAATGGATGATGTATGACCTCCGGTGGAACTGGCTTCAGTTTAGCAGGCACAGGGACAAAAACAACAACTTTATTGTCGCCCTTGGCGACCTGGTGGGGCTGAATTCAGGGAAAGTGATGGTTGTCCACAACGGCAAAAAAATCATATTCGACAGGGAAAAGGATATAATCCGCATAAGCCAGAAAAAATGGGAAAGGAAAACAGACCCAAACTATCCGAAGGAAATTGATGTTTCCGCAGAAAACAAAAATTACCGGCTGGATGTGCATCTGATGGTCACCCTAACCGATGACATAATTAAAAAAAACCAGTTCCCGATTCCCGATGTTTACATAATCGAGGAAAACACCAACTGCCATGCAACGCTTTCCGAAAAGAAAAACGGAAAGCTCTGCCTTGTTAATGAGTACAGCGGCCCGGGTTTTTCAGAGTACACCACAGAAACCTACAAGAGAGAGAGGCAGTTTATTAGGAAAATTCTCGGAAAAGCGATAAAAAAAGACACGGCAAACATATGCGTGGGCTGAACGCCGTCGCCTTCGCCACGTCTAAAGTTTAAATATAGAATGCATTAGATTGTTTTTCTAGAAAATAAAAAAAACCGCCGCCTAACCGGCAGCAACAGGTTGATACCCCGCATTGTTCAAGTTGTGGTTGAATAAAAACTTTGTGAATCGCAATGTTCATCGAATTACTTGTATTTACCCTGGTCGGAATATTCTTCGGAATATTCACAGGCATAACCCCCGGGGTTCACATTAATTTGGTTGCTGTTATCCTGCTTTCCATATCCCCGTTTTTATTGCAGTATTTTTCTCCGCTTTCGCTTGCCTGCCTGATAATCGCAATGTCCATAACGCACACTTTCATTGATTTTATTCCGTCAACTTTTCTCGGAGCGCCGGAGGAGGGAACCGCATTGTCTGTCCTGCCTGCGCATAAATTGCTATTGAGGGGAATGGCCTACGAAGCCGTAAGATTGTCATCCATAGGAAGCCTGCTGGCGCTTATCATTGTAGGATGCTCTTCTTTTTTCCTGGTGAAGATAATCCCCATAATTTATGATTCAATAAAAAATTACATCGGCTGGATTCTTCTGGGCGTTGTTGTTTTTATGATAGTCAAGTCAAAGAGAAAAAACAAAATCTTCTGGAGCGCGTTCGTTTTCCTTCTTTCAGGGGTTTTCGGAATCATTATTTTTTCATTGCACATGAAAGACCCGCTCTTTTCCATGTTTTCGGGAATGTTCGGACTGAGTATGCTTTTGACATCCATATTCGAAAAGGTTGCAATACCCAAGCAGAGGCTGACGGAAATGATAAAAGTCAAAAAAACAAACCTGCTGAAAGCGACATTTGCAGGAAGCTTTTCAGGCGGGCTGACATCTATTTTCCCCGGGCTTGGGCCTGCCCAGTCGGCAATAATCGCAAGCCAGCTAACAGGCAAGCTTGGGGTTTACAGCTACATAATCCTTATCGGGGGGATAGGCACTGCATCCATGATGATGAGCCTGCTAACGCTGTTTTCAATTGAAAAGGCGAGAAACGGCTCAATAGTTGTTGTACAGCAGCTCCTTCAGAATGTCTCGGCAAATGATTTCTACATGTTTATCGCTGCTGCGTTCATAGCAGGCGGAATTGCCGTATTCCTTTCTCTCTATCTTGCCAAGATTTTCTCGGGATTTATCGCAAAGGTCAATTACCAGATGCTATGCATGGCAATAATCTTGCTGATAGTTGTTTTGTCATTTGTTTTCGGCGGCTGGCTTGGCTTCGTTGTTCTTGTTGTATCAACATCCCTTGGCGTAATGGCTCCTCTTTTGAAGACAGAAAGAAGCCAGCTCATGGGCTGCCTTCTGCTGCCGGTTATTCTGTATTTCATATTGTGATTCTAAAAATGTTTTCTGCAAACAAAATTCCGGTTGCTGGTTCTCGCATTACAAGAAAATCCGATAAGGATTCGCAAGAAAATTACTGTGTAATTTTCTGCGCACAGAAATTGCTTAACAATTTCTTGTGTTCTGTACAGAAAATTATGAAATAATTTTCTTGTACTCTCACGGTTTGTCTCACTTCTTCTGCTCCGGTGCCCTGCGAGAATAAATAATTATTAGCTAATGTTATTTCTTGGTTTTTCTGTTCTGGCCCGAAGTTTTGCGCTTAAATATTCTGTTCAGAAGATTCTCCATAAACTTACTGTAGGCAAATATTGCGCAGCCTCCGCCAATCAGAACCCCGAAAACAATGTCCGCCTGGGAATGGAGCCCGGCGTAAATCCTGCCTATGGACATAAGAGTCGCGACAGCAGCGGATATTAGCCCAAGAATTGTGTTTGAGTTAAACGTGGATGCAGACATTGCAAAGCCTGCGGATGCATGCCGGGAAGGAAATGAAGAGCTGGCATCATGGGGAATCAGCGGCGTGAAATTCCCGTTCACAAAAGGCCTCGGGACATAGAACATTGCGCTTATCCCATATGAAATTGCCAGCGAAAGCCCAACAGCTATCAGCGACTTAAATTCGTTCTTGAAATTCAGAAGCGAGATTATGATTATGAAGAATATGCCATAGTTGGCGAAAAAAACCAGTATTTCAGTTATCATTTCAGCAGCCTGCCAATTTCGGTTATCTTTGGGTTTTTAAAACTAACCTCAAAATTAGCCGACCAGAAGCCGTAGTTGCTGTGGTCCCCGAACTGGCCCACTGCCTGCATTCCGTGGTCCGACAGTATCAGCAGCTTTTCGCATTTCCCTTTTATTTCTGCTGCAATCTCATCAAGCTCTTTGTATATCATCCGCATCATTGCTTTGTTCCCGAAATTAAGATGCCCCACAACATCTGCAACACTGAAATAGCCGAGCACAAAATCATGATCTTGCCCAAGGGCTCTGAAAAATTCCTCTTTTATTTTCCTATGGTGCTCAAATGCATCCCTGTTGTACGGGGATCTTATTTTTTCCTTTTCCTCCTCAGGTCTGGCTTCAAAAAATTCCTTCAGCAACCTTCTTGACTCTGCGTGAACTTTTGTGTCATAGCTGTAGCCAGGCAAATCAATGACAACAGGATTTTTGAATCTTGAGAAAAATGTTTCTCCAATGGGCCATTTTTTATCCCACATCTCTTTGTTCCCGCCTGCAAGAACTTCCTTTTCCTTGTTTTTGCCGGTAATGAAAGAGCTCCACAGGACCATGGTCCTCGGCTGGCTGAATTCAGAAATGTCGGTTTTGCCGCGGAATTTCTGCCTGAGATTTTCGCATTTGAATTCTTCGACAAGCTCATATTCCAAAGCGTCTATCGCAAATACTGCAATCATTTTGATGTTATAATTCCCCCTCCGCTGATATCCTGATTTTTTATCAGGACAAATCTCCCGAGCTCTTCCACATCATTAAAACTCTCAATTGCGACAGGGCTTTCGGTTTTTATTACCACCTCTCCAACTTCTGTTTCCTCGAGCCGGTCTGCGTCACTGCCTATAATTTCAAGAGTGGACGAATTTATTCTCCTGCTGATTTTTTCTATTTCGCAGTTAACTTCCCTTGTTGCAATCTGCATTATTAGCTTCTCGCCTTTCATGACTTTTTTGGGAGACATCCAGAAAACATTTGCACTGAATTCGCGTTTAATCCTTGGCGGATTAACTTTCCCGCTTATTACGCTTCCTCTTTTGATTCCATCATCTCCGGAAGCGGTTATGCCTATGCTTTCCCCTGCTGAAGCTGAGTCAGAATTTTCAAGGAATTTTTCTATTGTATTCACAGTTATATCATGTTTTGAAGGAAGCGCAACCAGGGAATCACCCTTGCTTATCTTCCCGCATTCAACCTTCCCAACAATTATTCTTTTCCCGTCAATCTCATAAACATCCTGCACAGGGAAAATAAGCTTGCTGTCTTCCCTGTCTTTTTTCTTATGGAAGGAATCAAGCGCCTCAAGAATTGTGGGCCCGCCGTAGAATTTCATGTTTTCTGATTTTTTAACAATATTCTCACCGTTGAAAGCCGATATCGGTATGAAATAGGTTGGTTTTACATTTATGGACTCCAGGAATTTTGTGAGTTCATCCCTGACTTTTTTGAATTTTTCTTCAGAGTAATTTACCAAATCCATCTTGTTCATGGCCACAACAACCTGCTTTATCCCGAGAAGATTCAGTATGTATGCATGCCTCTTTGTCTGCTCCATTATTCCTTCGTTAACATCCAGCATAAGAATTGCCGCCTCTGCCTGGGATGCGCCGGTTATCATGTTCTTCAGGAATTCCTTGTGGCCCGGAGCATCAATTATTACATACTCTTTTCCCTTGTTTTTGAAGAAAGTCTGGGCAGTGTCTATTGTTATTCCCTTTTCCCTCTCCTCGGAAAGATGGTCCATTATGTGGGCAAATTCCACTTTCCTGCCGAGCATCTCGCCCGCTTTCTTTATCTCTTCCATGGCTTCTTCAGGGAGCGAATTTGTATCGTAAAGCAATCTTCCGATTAGAGTTGACTTTCCATGGTCGATGTGCCCCACAATTACAAATCTGAGTTTCTTGTCCATTTTACACCATTAAAACAAAATCATGTACCCCAAACTTCTTAGCTTCTGCATCATGTAGGCCTGCTCCTTGTCCTGGGCTCTGCCGCTTCTTTCAGCAGTCTTTGTCTTTTTCAGTTCGTCTATTACCTCGTCAACGTTTTTTGCATTTGAATCAACCGGATTGCAACAAGGCGCGCAGCCTATGCTCCTGTATCTTTTTCCGTTCTTGGAGAAGTAAAGCGGTGTTATTGGAATTTTTTCTCTTTTGATGTATTCCCAGATGTCCAGCTCTGTCCAATGCAGAAGCGGGTGAACCCGGATATGCTGCTCGTCATCCTGCTTTGACTTGTACTGATCCCAGAGCTCAGGGGGCTGGTCCTGGTAGTTCCATTTAAAATCGCTGTTCCTGGGCGAGAAATAGCGCTCCTTGGCCCTTATGCCGTGCTCATCTCTTCGGATTCCCAGCAGAAGCGCCCGGAAATCGTGCTTTGCAATAATTTGCTTCAAAGCGTTTGTTTTCAGCTCTGTGCAGCACTCAAGCTTGTCCTTTGGGCCGATTCCCTTTTTCAGTGCCTCTTCATTTCTTCCTACTATTAGGTTCAGGTTCCATTTCTTTGCGTATTCATCCCGGAATCTGTAAATGTCTTCAATCTTGCATCCTGTATCAATGTGAATTACCGGAAAAGGAAGTTTGCCGTAGAAAGCTTTTCTAACAAGCCAGAGCATTGTAGTGGAATCCTTTCCAATGGACCAGAGCATTGCAATGTTCCTGAACTGCGCATAGGCCTCCCTGATTATGTAGATGCTCCTGCTTTCAAGTTCTGAGAGGTGGTCCATTTTAGAGTTCAGTCCATATAGCCAAGCTTTTTGAGACGTTCCTTTATCTTGTCTTCCTCAGACTCCTGTTCTTTCTTATCTTCCTTCTTTTTCCTTGTAGAACCAAAAAGTCCCATAAATAAGGTTAAGTTTATTGTTTTTTAAAACTTACTGAAAATTAGCAAATTATTTAAAGAAAGCGCCAGAGAGGTTTATAAATGAGATATGACAAACAGAAGTATATCACGCTTCTTAAGGAGATGACCCTTGCTGACTTTAAGACCAAGCACATCAATGCCTATCTTGGGGTTCTATGGAACCTTTTGGACCCCCTTCTTCTTTTTGGGGCAATGTACCTTGTTTTTTCAGTATTCCTCGATTGGAGAACCCCGGACTACACGGTGTATCTGCTTTTAGGAATAATTCTATGGACATTTTTTTCAGATGTAACAGCAAAGGGCATGGTTTCCATACACGGCAAGGCCGGGCTCATAACAAAGGTAAATTTTCCAAAAGAGATAATTGTTTTTTCTTCAGGGATTAATGCGCTGATAACCCTGATTATCAGTTTTTTGGTTTTTATTGTTATGTTTATATTCTCCCCAGTTTCTTTCCATGGCACAATATTTTTACTGCCGGTATTTATAGCCCAGTTAATACTGGTAGCTCTCGGAACTTCATTCTTTTTGTCGGCATTTTTTCTAAGGTTCAGGGACCTGTCATTCATATGGTCTTTCCTTCTCAAGATAGGGTTTTGGGTAACTCCCGTGGTCATACCTTTAACAAAAATACCTGAGAAATATCACAAATTCCTTCTCCTGAATCCCCTGACAAATATAATCAAGGGAGCCAGGGACGCGGTCATATACAACACTTCCCCCAGCATATTTAATATGGTCTGGGTTACCCTGGCTGCGCTGGCAATATTCCTGGCAGGTTATTTCATATTCAAGAGAATGGAAAAATATTTCGCAGACTACGTGGTGTTTTAAGATGGAATATGCAATAGAAGTCAAAAACCTGAAAAAATATTTCAAGATACCCTCGGAAAGGGGCAGAAGCATCAAGAGGGCATTTTTCAATTTTTTAATGGGCAAAAGTTCTTACACTCACCTGTACGCCGTTGACGGCGTTTCCCTCAAAGTCAGGGAAGGGGAATTTGTCGGCGTAACCGGCAGAAATGGCTCAGGAAAATCAACATTGCTGAAACTGGTTTCGGGGGTTATGACTCCGGATAGTGGAGAGATAATGGTCAACGGTTCCATATCACCTTTTTTGGAACTGGGCGCAGGATTCTGCAAGGAGCTCAGCACAGTTCAGAACATTTACCTCTACGGCTCAATCCTGGGAATCCCAAAGGAAGAAATAGCCAAGAAAGTCCCAAAAATACTTGAATTTGCAGAGCTTGAGAGATTCAGGAACGCAAAACTCGGGGGGTTCTCATCTGGAATGAGGTCCAGGCTGGGATTTTCCACAGCCATACAGCTTGATGCGGACATTTTCCTTGTTGACGAGGCCCTTGCAGTCGGCGACATAAATTTCCAGCACAAGTGCTTTGACGCGTTTGAAAGGGTTAAAAAAGCAAAGAAGACTGTTTTGTTTGTGAGCCATGATGTTTACGCCCTTGAGAGATTTTGCGAAAGATTGCTGCTGATGGAGAACGGAAAAATAATTGATGACGGCAAGCCAAAGGACATAATCAAAAAGTATGCACTGACCGAGCTGAGGGTCCAGGGAAAAATGGCAGAGGAGCGGAGGAGAGTGAAGAGAAATGAAGAGCTCTTTGAACAATTCTGAAAAGCCAAACATAATCTTTATCCTGCTGGACGCCTGCAGAAGGGACCGCCTCGGATGCTACGGCTATGGCAAGCCGACATCTCCGAACATTGATAAATTGGCCAAGGAATCAGTTGTTTTTGAAAATGCTTTTTCCGTCGGGAATTCCACCAATCCCTGCCTGACCTCCATATTTTCCGGACAGCACATATTAACCCACGGGATGATACAGCATGTCGGCACTGAACAGAAAGAGATAGACCGATTGAATAAAAGCGGGATAAAACTGCTGCCGGAGATATTGAAGGAGAACGGCTACAACACAATGGCATTTGACTGGCTTGGCAGGTGGCAAAAGCGAGGCTATGATTACTATGACGGACTTGGAGAGCATGAGTTTAAAATAGGCCTTTTTGGGGTCAAGCTGCCCTATGAAACCGCTGACGGGTCTGTTAAAAAATTCAAGAAAAAAGTAATGCAAAACAATGGAAAGCCATTTTTCGCCTTCCTGCATTTCTGGGACACCCACAGCCCGTACTCCCCGCCATCAAAATTTATAAGAAAGTTCGGGAAGTATGATTATCCGTCGATAAATTCGTCTGAAACTCCCCTTGAATGGGCAACAGAGTGGATACATCTCCTGACAAAAAATTCAAAGGAAGTATTCGCAAGGTATGATGGTTCAATAAACTTTGCTGACTTTCAAATTGGGGAGATAATTAAATTTCTTAAAAAAAAGGAAATTTATGACAATACAATAATCATCGTTACTGCGGACCATGGTGAAAATCTGATTGACCACCATATCCATTTCTCACATTATGCTCTGTATGACACTACGGTTAGGATACCTTTTATTATGAAAATCCCAAATATAAATTCAACAAGAATACGTTCATTCTTCCAAGAAATAGACTTCTTGCCTACATTGCTAGGTTATATTGGCATAAAACACCCCAAGGTTGAAGGAAAATTTTTTGACCTTGAAAATGACAATAAGAATGAAGAAAACAGGAAAGAGCTTTATTTTGTGGCAAACGATGCCGCAATGGTCGCGTTCAGGGATGAAAGATATAAATACATTTATGAGCCTATCGCAGGTATTGAGGAGATCTATGACCTCAAAAACGACCCTTTAGAGAATAGGAACATAGTTGGGAGGGACAAGCGGGTTGACAGCAAATTAAGGGATAAGCTTGGAGGAGTGATAATGAAAACTAAAAAAGTAAAAGAAATGGTATATGGGAAAAATAAACTTGTTTACGATAAACTGCACTATTCTCTTATGTCAAAAAGAATATCCTTTCTTGAAATGATGTTGAAAAATAAAGAGAAAGAAATTGAAGATATGTATGATTCAAAGGCTTACAAGCTGATAAATGCCTATAGAAAGTTCAGGGGGAAACTGGGTTTATGAAAAAAAATGTTGTTTTCATACTAATAGATGCCTTGCGCCCGGCAAATATGGGCTGTTACGGCTATGACAAGCCCACAACCCCCAACATAGACAAACTTGCAAAAGAATCTATTGTTTTTGACAAATTTTTTTCAACTGCAAATGCGACTGACCCCTGTGTCACCTCAATATTCACTGGCAGGTATCCCTGGATAAACGGAATATACTTTCATGGGCTTAGAATGGAAGAGCCAATGGTGCAGAAGTTCCTAAAGAAGAAAAATCCATGGCTTCCAAAAATACTAAATGAAAACGGATACGCAACTGCTTCTCTTGACTGGCTGGGGAGATGGCACAAAAATGGATTTGATTATTACATGGGTCTTGAGCCCTATGACAATCCTTTCACAAAAATAGCCAGGACGATAAAGAATCTGAACTCCAGAGTTTTTTATGAAAATGGCGAGTTCATAACAGACAAAGCAATAAAATTCATAAAAGAAAGCAAAGACAATCATAAACCTTTTTTCACTTTCATTCATTTTTGGGATACTCACACACCATATACTCCCCCTAAAAGAATAATAAAAAAATTCAAAGATATCCAATATACCAACAGGACTTTTAGAGACATACCTGACAGCATCCATAATGGATGGATAAATCAGCTTAAAATAAAAAACTTGAACGAGCTTTTTGCAAGATATGACTCTGCAATAAATTTTGTTGATGAACAAATCGGAAAAATGATTGATTTTCTTAAAAAAGAGAAACTTTATGACAACACTCTACTGATTGTTACCGCTGACCACGGTGAGAATCTGACAGACCACGGGGTCATGTTTGGCCACGGCGAAGTTTACGACACAACACTCAAAATACCGCTGATAATGCACATACCGCAGGAAAAACCAAGAAGAATAAGCGCTTTTGTCCAGCAGCTTGACCTGTTCCCCACCATACTGGAATACATTAACCTAAAACAGAAGCAGGAAATAAACGGAATAAGCTTTTTAAGCTCCATCGGCAGCGACTTCAGAAACTTCAGAGAGTACATAATTGCGATTCATGCCAGAGGGGAAAAAGCAGCATACCGCGATGAAAATTACAAGTTCATAACAACCAAAGACAAAAAACAAAAAGAGCTTTATGACCTCAAAAAAGACAGGGAAGAAACAATTAATATCATAAATGACAATAACTTCCAGAAGTTTCAAAGAATTCTTGATAATAGCGGCATATACAATATTGACGCCAGGGGCCTCAGCGTAATCCAGGACCAGAAAAAGAGGCTTAAGATTAATCAACCGGAAAAGAGAGGCAAAGTCATAGAAAAAATGGACGTTGCCCACCAGAACAAGCTATTTTCAAGAATAATATTCTTAAAAAAAATATCCACTCTAACAAAAATGTTCTTAAAACGGCCTTTGGGAGTTTTGCTTTCATTGCCGCTTACATCCTTCCTGTGGGTTCTGCTCGCTTTAAAGATAAGAAATGCAAAAATAACCGCAGCTAACCCGGGAGCAAAGAATCAGGCAAAATATGAAAAATTATTATCAGTTGTGGTTGTAAACTGGAACTGCGAGAAAATCCTGGAGGAGTGCCTGAAATCTGTTTATGCCTATCTGCCAAAAAATTCAGAGGTAATTGTTGTAGACAATGCATCCTATGACAGCTCTGCTGCGATGATAAAACACCGGTTCCCTAAAACAAAACTGATTCTTAATACGCACAATGAAGGATTTGCGAGGGCAAACAACCAGGCATTCCGGGTTGCCAAAGGAAAATATATCCTGGCCATTAATCCTGATGCGGTTGTTACCAAGAATTTCTTTAAAGAGCTTATCAAACCGATGGAGAAGGATCCAACAATAGGAACAGTCGGGCCTAAACTGCTAAACATGACTCACAGAAACAAAATTGACACCACAGGCCACATAATCTACAAAAACAGGTTTGCAACAAACAGGGGGCTGAGGGAAGAAGACAATGGCCAGTACAAAAGCGGCTATGTTTTTGGCATATGCGCCGCTGCAGCCCTATACCGAAGAGAAATGCTTGAAGACATCAAGATAAATGGTGAATATTTTGATGAGGACTACTTCTGTTATTTTGAAGACATTGACCTTGACTGGAGAGCGCAGAAGGCCGGCTGGAAGAGTTACTTTACCGATAAAGCGATTGGATATCATTATAGAGAACTTCTGTCAAATTATGATTTCAGGTACAAAATGAGCCTGAGAAACCGGTATTTCACAATAATCAAAAACGACTCTTTCAGCAGCATGATGAGTAAATTTTTTGCTGTTTTCCCTTCAGAGGTTTACTACAACTCATTGAGGCCCCGGGTTTTCCTAAAGACATGCAGGGAAATTTTAAGGCTTATGCCTAAAATGATGAAAAAAAGAAAGGAAATCAGGGAAAAGCTAGGGGGCCAGGGGCAGTCAATTGAAAAATGGTTTGAAAAATTCCCGCTGAAAAATGAAACTCTTAATCGTTATCGTTAGTTATGGTTAAAATGAAAAATTCGGACGAAGGCTACCTGTACATCGCAAATGGCGAAAAATACGTAGAGGAAGCCATAAACTCTGCCAGAAGCCTGAGAAAAACAGACAAAAATGCCAGCATAACCCTGGTAACCAATAAAAAGATTAAAACACACATTTTTGATAATATTATTGTTAGACCATTAAAAGCAGAGAAATGGACTGAAGGTCTTTTATACAAAGTCCAGCACATGTATGATTCCCCGTACAAAAAAACATTCTTTATTGATTCAGATACATATTTTTGCGAAAACTGCCGGGAGCTTTTCGGGCTTTTGGATTATTTTGACATCTGCATTGCCCAGGCTCCCAATGACACGGAAAAAGTCAGGGCAGGCGGCAGAATCCTGGACGGGCTTTACCCATACAACACGGGGGTAGTGTTGTTCAGGAAAAACAGAATTAACAGCAGTTTCTTTAAAAAATGGCATGAACGCTACTCTGAAAATTTCAGGGAGTACGTACTTGACCAGGCTCCGTTCATGGAAACATTCCTTGCAGTAAAACCAAGCATGTATGTCCTGCAAAGCATTTACAACGCAAGAACGCCGTTCTGCATAGGCCTGATGGAACGGCCGGTTAAAATAATACACGGCAGGCATGAAGATTACGAAGCAGTTAAAAATAAGCTTAATCGCAGGATTGCCAACAGGGCATGGATTCCGAAAATGCAAAAGTGCATTGACAATGCGCCTTCTGAAAAATTAAAAAATAGGGTTTTCAGAAAAATAAGGACAATGATAAAAAGGATTGAAAAATGAAACTCTCAACCGTTATCGTTAATTACAATTCGGGGGACAACCTGAAAGAATGCCTCAGAAATATTCCCAAAGAATATGAAACCATAGTCATAGACAACAATTCTTCAGACAATTCGCTGGAGACTATTAAAAATAAAAAAATAA
>CAIVED010000004.1 GCA_903904885.1 uncultured archaeon
CAAAATTGATTTTTATAGAGCAAGCCAGTGCTTTAACAAAATTTTTAAATCAGACTATGATGATTTTGGTTTTCTTTATAGAATAGAAAAAAATGGGCAAGTAAACTCTGTCAAGTTTTGGTATAAACTAAATCATTTAACAGAGAGATTGTACCCAAAAACTAAACTAAGAATAAGCTATATTACTTATGATGGGAAGAATGTGGGATATTACTTGAGGAAAACAAATGATAATCAAATCCAATAGACTAGAAGATGCAATTAATCTTCATAATCTAAAATAAAAGGTAGCAGAGTCTTTTTCTCGTATTATTACCTTAAGATATGAGTCAAGCTTATTCATAAGATAGATAATTTTATTCAAAGCATCATCCTCTACTTTTATGCCGGTACATTTTATTATATCCCGAAAACATACAGTTTCTTTTATTCCATTCTCTATTTTAGCTCCAACTTTCTTTTTTCCTAAATATCTCTCAGAAATCACAAAATAATTTTGTGAGGAGTATTTTTTATGTATGATGTCCAGGTAATTAATTATATTTTTGATTTTAAGCTTTTTCGCAACATTTTTTTCTTTTTCTAGACTATACAAGTAATAAATTTTATAGCTCAATTTTTTTGATTTTACAGCATCCACACCAATAAGAGGAAAATATCTGTTTTTTATAAATAATTTATTCTTTCCAAAAATAGAATTGGCCGCAGCTTTCAATTTTTTTAAATCTTTAATAGAATAAAAATTAATATAAAATTTAATCTTAGTCTCTTTTTTATTTTGTTCCAATCCCACGTATAATGGTCTTCGAAAATTTTTTAATCTTCTGGTTATTTCAAATAGATTTTTATCAATTTTGCCATTGGCGCACTCTATAATATTTTTAAGCAATTTAATTCTTTTTCCATAATAAATAAAATTTTTATATGAGAAGTTATCATAGTTAACTATTCTGAGCGAATTGTCTATCTTACCTTTAATTATCCTTATAGAATATTCAAACTCTGTTTTACTGCCATTATCAAATTTGCATATTTCTTTTAAAATTTTTTTTGTTTTCGGTAAAATCTTAATTTTCAACAGTTTTGCTATTTCTTTTATTTGAAACATTTAATTAAGAGACCCCCTTTTTAATAAGGGACTAATTGTCCTAACTTATATTTAAATTTAATGTAAAATAGAAAGATATATAATTTAGTAGTGGGATTTAAAAAGACTGAATTGTTGGTGTCTATAAATGATTCAAAATGCAAAATGTTCTTGGGATAGCTTGGGAATCCAGATAGATCAGATGTGGTTTTCTTTGACAGATGACTGCAACATGAGATGTTCTTATTGTTTTGTACAGAAAGGCCAAAATTACATGGACTTGAAGGTTATGGATCGAGCACTGGATGTGCTTTTTATGAGCAAAGGCAAGGAAAAAAAGATTATTTTATTTGGAGGCGAGCCTTTAATTAATTTTAAATTAGTTAAAACTTTTACGGAGATTGCCAAAAAAAAGGCTGGTTTGTTCAACAAAAAAATAAAATTCGGTGTCGGTACTAATTGCCTTAAAATGGATCAGGAAATAATAAAATTTCTCAAAAATGAAGATTTTCAAATATCTGTTACCTTGGACGGGAAGAGTGAGACGCATAACAGATTCAGGAAAAGCAAGGATGGTAAGCCAACTCATAACGGGATTATTAAAAACATTAGAAAAATACAGACAACTATAAATTCTTCAAAGTTATGCTGTTTGTTGGGTGTGCATAATAGTGAGATTAGAAATTTATTTTCAAATTGCAATTATATATTCAAAAACACCGGCATAAAGAGCATTAATATAGAACCAGTACAAACAAATCATGCATGGACTAAGAATGAGCTTACATATTTTAAATTAAATTTGCTAAAAATATTTAATTTTATATTGTCTGAATCAAATAAAAATAATTTTTTTTTTCTTAAACTCTTTGAGTAGGTCCCTGGAAAAAAAGATAAACAAAATAAATGCTGTTTCTATATTAAGAAAGAACATAGTCATTTTTCCAGAAGGCAAGGTTACTATTAATCCATTTCTTTATTATATTGATGATAAATACATAATTGGTGATGTTTTTTCTGGTATAGACACAAAAAATGCTAAAATACCCAAGCATATTAGCAAAAAAATTATAGATTTTGATGTGATTAATTTTAGAAATCACATTTGTGATAAAATGGCAGATTACATCATAGCAAGGTCCAAAAAGAACCTAAGGCTCAGAAGATATATTGATGAGGCTTTAAATAGAATCTTTGAGTGAATATGAAGAGACATCTAAAAAATTATGGAAAGGGACCTATTAAATGCAGAGACTACTTGTTCAAGAAATTAACAGAAAAAATATCTGAAAAAGATTTTACTGGGTATACTATCCAATACCCGCCCCTTCTGACATGGGACAAGTTGGAGAATAAAATTTGCAAAGAATGGCAAAAAATAAGCCCTGAAGATAAGCTAGGAATTTATATACACATACCATTTTGTGAACAAAAATGCATTTTTTGCAGGTATTATTCCAAGAAAGAAAAGAACAAAAAAGTAATTGAATCATATTTGAGATTTTTGGAAAAAGAAATAATGATGTACAGAAGATATCTGGCAAATAAACAGATACATTCCTTATATATTGGAGGAGGCACACCAACAATATTCACTCTACAACCGCTAGCCAAGCTTCTAAGCATTCTCAAATCAAACTTTTTGTTTTCAGAAGATGCGCAAATGTGTATAGAAGTTACTCCGCAATCACTGGATCTTAAAAAACTTTTGTTGCTGAAAAGATTTGGAATTAATCGCTTAACTATTGGCGTGCAATCATTGAATAAAAATGTCTTAAAAGAAGTTGGCAGATTGCAAAACCCAAAAGAAGCAATTAAATTATTGGGTATTGCAAAAGGACTTGGATTCCAAACTGTAAATATAGACCTGATGGCAGGTTTACCAAAAGAAACATTGAGCTCTTTTAAGCGTGGCCTTGATAAAACACTCAAAAAAAATCCCGATATGGTTCATATACATCCATTTTATCCAATAAAATATACTGAATTTATGAAGTCAGGTTGTTATTTATCTAAATGCGAAATGGATTTAAGAACAAAAATGTGTGAGTTGGCAGATAAAACCTTGAGATCCAGAGGATTTTGTCCAAAAAAATTTGATGCTTATGGAAAAAAAGATGATAGCAGAAATATTCAGCTATGTGATGCAATAGAAAATATTAGCTCATACATTGGCTTTGGTGCAGGCGCAGTTTCTCATATAAGAGGCAGTTTGAGATATGTTAATCATAATGATGTATGTAAATACATATCTTGTATCAAGAAAAAAGTTCCTCCAATCATGAAAGGTATAAATCTAACCAAGAGAGACGAAATGATTTATTATCTAACAGCATGTTTAAGATATGGATATGTTTTGAAATCTGAGTTTAGAAGGATTTTTGGCAAGGAAGTAACCTCTGTTTTTTCAAAAGAATTAGCGTATCTGAAAAAAAGAGGAATAGTACATGAAACTGATGAAAAAATAGTCATTAAAGTAAAAAATATTGGTGAATATCTGGTTTTTTCAAAATATTTCTATGACGATGAAATCATAGAAATTTGTAAGCAACATATGGATAAATTAAATATCCCCGAAAGGGAAATAACATTAGATGAAACAAGATATATGTGTTTATAGAAAAATGAAAAACAAAAAAGAGCTATTGATTCTTGCACTTTTTATCACGGATAACTGTAATATGCGTTGCAGTTACTGTTTTGTAAAGAAGAGTAAGAAGAGTATGTCACTAGAGCTGGCCAAAAAAAGCATAGATATGGCATTGGGACTGGGGTATGAAAATGTCATAATAACTTTTTTGGGTGGTGAACCCCTTTTAGAATATGAAAAAATAAAAAAAATCATAAATTATTCAAAAGAAAGAAATGTTAAACGGTATAATGTAGCTACAAATGGTTTATTGCTCAATAAAAGTAAGCTTGAATATTTCTGTAAAAGCAATGTAGCAGTACAGTTCAGCTTTGATGGAACGGAGGAAAGCCAAAATATGTGTAGGGTAAAAAAGGATGCAAAAGGCTCGTATGCTTTACTAAAGGACAAGTTAGAACTTTTTAGCAAATATGCAGACAAAATGCACTTTGAGATAAGGATGACTTTTTCCCCTAAAACAGTTCCCCACTTGTGCGAATCGATAAACTTTTTACATGCATCGGGATTTACAAATTCACGCATTAACTTAATGCCTGTTGTCTCATGTGTTAAATGGGAAGAGGATGATTTTATCTCCTTAAGAGAACAGATACTCAAGATAAAAAACCTGCTCAAAGTAAAAAAAGTTAACCTCTACCTAAATGAATGCCTAGGCGAATGTTCCAATGTGTCAAAACTCAGTTTAGAACAAATTGTGCCATGCAATGCCGGCACCAGAGTACTTTGTGTGGATAAAAAAGGAGATGCATATCCTTGCTTTGTATATGCAGGAATTTCAGACAAAAAGAAAAAAAAGTATTTGCTTGGCAATATTGAAACCAAGTTCAAGCTTGAACGGGGTAAGCAGTTTGCAGAGAAATATAAAGCAGAGTATCTTAGTTGCCCTACATGGAATTATTTTCTGGGGGACAGGGCTCTCGAAACATACAAGAAAGTTTTTAACCTGTGGAAGGAACTTAAATGTTAAACATGGCTGAAGAAAAAGTAAGAATGTGCAAGTTCCTTATGCCTGCAGTTTACATAACCAATTCATGTTACATGAATTGCATCCATTGTTACATGGAGAAGGGGGGAGGATGAGTTGCTTGGCATGGAATTATATTGTCAATGAGAATACAAAAAAGCCAGCTCACGTTTACAAATACACGTATCAATCTATGGCGGTCAAATTGGGAGGAAGTTGTTAAATGTGAATAACTATGAAGTATAGGTCTTGCTAGCATAAATTTTTCTAACACCACCCGCCTCCTCCGCCTCCTCCGCCCCCATCGTCATGATAGGAGCTAGCATGCTGTCCGTGCGTTTCAACGCAATTGGAATGGCTCATTATAAGTCTTCCAAACACGTTTTTAACATTCAGGTTGTTGCTATGGGCAGCATTGGTGTATCCTGTACCAGGCCATATGTGATTAAGGGTGACCGGGTCAGCTTTTGCATCAATGCCTGGGCAGTCTCCGTTATACGTAATGGTATCTGTTGCAATAAGCCCCGCCTTTGCCGGTTTAGCAGACAGGGCAATGGCCCCAAGGACAATTCCCGCCTTCAAAATTGATGCCTTAGAAATCTTGCCTTCTTCCTTGAGCAGAAAATCCCCTATCTTATGTTTCAAATCAAATGTTTTCATCACTTTAAAATAAATCAAACTACCTTTTTATATCTTTTTAGTCACTTTAAAGTGAAATCCAGCTTTTTACTATTTTCTGGAATTCACTGTCCTGGATTTTTTCAAAGATATAATTAAACTGGGCATCATGAACCTTGCATCTGAAATGCTCGCTAACTGATGGGATTAAGCTGTTTGTTTCTGAAAATCCTATAACCGGGCATATGCCGCAATAGGGTTTCCAGACGCACTCGTCACAGCTGGTGTTGCTGATTACTGAGGAAGATATAATCATGCAGCTCTTGTCGCAGCCTACTACTTCCGGATATTCCTGGCTTACATTTCCCACTTTGAATATGTCAAAATCCCTGCCCTCATCACAGCTGTAGATTGAGCCGTCATAATCATAGGCCAATTGGCTCAGGCAGGCGCCGCAGGGGCTTCTCATGTCAGTGTAGCCGGCGTCCTGCTGCCCAAGGATTTTTGAAAGGATTATAACCATTGTCCTTTCTCTTATCCGAACTCCCTTTTTGTTCAGCTCTATTATGTAATCAGCGCATTTTTTCCAGAAATCTATGAACTCTTCAGGCGAATAGCCTATCTGCCCGAAATTTTTAGAGGAAAAACCGAGGAATTTCATGTCTCTTACAGACATATTCACAAACCCCTGCTTAACATACTCGTCAACAATCTCCCTTGGCTTTTTCAGCGAATTCTTTGTTATTGTTAATAATGCCTCTATTCTCCAGTTCTTTTTTTGTTTGTTGCACTCTTCCCTTATTTTTTTAATCCAGAATGAAACATTTTCATGGCAGTTGAATTTATTGTCCTCGCAGATTCTGTTGGCATTATGAATGTCCGCAGGGCCGTCAAGCGAAGTGCAGATTGAAACGTCATTCTTCATCAAAAAATCCAGTTTTTCATCATCCATCGGCCTGAGATTTGTGACCACTGAAAATTTCAAATTCTTCTTTATTTTCTTGTTTTTTTCTTTTGCATAGCCAACAATAAACTGCAGCACTTCAAAATTTAGCAGCGTTTCACCGCCCTGGAATTCAATCATGATGCTCTTTGAAGGGCTCTGGAATATGAAATCAACGGTTTTTTTTGCTGTTTTTTTTGTCATGTCAAACTCTTTGGCATCAGAGTTCTTCACGCTGGCATGGCAGTATACGCATTTATGGTCGCATCTTTTTGTCAGAATCACAATATGCAATGAAACTCCCTGGGCAAGAAAACTGAGCCGTTCCTTGTAATAATTCTCAATAATCCCCTCATTTTTTAATGTAATAATTATTCCCTTTTCCTCCAGAAGATTGAACAGCTTGGACTCCCGGTCCAATTCCCCGTTTTCAAGCAGGTCAAATTCGGCGTCATTCAAAATAACCCACTGCCCGTGCTCTGCCACAACAAGGTTCTGGCAGTTTATTTTTTTTGATGTGTAATTAAACGGAACATAGCCCTTATGCAGTATTTCTTCTTTGGTTATTGAAAACGCCATTATACAATCCCCTTGTTTTTCATCAGCTTGAGGACATAGTTCAAGAATTCATAGCCGCATTTTTCGGCATCAGCGTTTTTTTTTATTTTCACCAAAAAATATTCCCCCTCATCCAGTTCAGCATCAGCCTCTTTTTTAAGCTCTGCAAATGCCTCGATTACAGATTTTTTGTCATAGAGTGATGAGTTCAGCTTAAGAGAAATGAAATTATTGTTTTTTGATATCATTTTTGTCTTTGTTCGTCTCTTCCCATGGCACTGCTATTTTTTCAGGATCCTGTTCATTGTTATTTTTTTCTTTTTCAGTGTCATCCACAGAAAGGGTGCCGTTGGTGAAAAGTGCCCTGTAAAGAATAAGATTTCTTACGGTTTCATTCTCCTTCATCTTCTGCTTGTAGACCTGATAGCTCAATAGCCTGTTGCAGAACCGCCTTCCCAGCTCTTCAAGATTTTTCCCTTTTTCCATTGGCTTGAGTTCTGCAATTATCTCAATCTCCTCATCGCCATCAAGCAGAACATATGCATCTCTTGTAAACGCATGGGCAGCGCCGTAAATAACGCTCAATGCGTAAATTTTTGGATTAATGCTTACCCTTACAACGCCCTCTTTTTTGTCAATCTCAAGATTTCCTATATTGTCTGTTTCTTCCATTTAAAACAACCCCCATAACATCTGAAAAATATAGCTTAACAGATATATAAGATTTGCTATATTCCCAAAGATAAGTGTTATTGCAACGCCTGCAAACATGGCCGGTGCGAAAGGCGCTGTTTCTGCCACGGGGACTGTTTTTATTCTCTTCTTTTTGCAGAATGCCCTTATTTTTTTAACTTCTTCGGCAGTCAGGCCTTCGGCGCAGGGCGTGCTAAAGCCCTTTTCCTTTTTGCTTTCCTTATTGCACACAATATCCCCTTCCCTAAGCATTAAAACCGGGATATTTTTAACCGTGTTTTCAGATACAATCTTATACACGGTTCTTAGCAAAAAGGAATACAAAACCGCGCTTATCAATATGCCAATGATAAAATCAAGGTTCAAAACGCCGTTAAAGCCAAAAATAATTCTTATGGCAATTAGCGCCAGGTATATGTGCAGCGGCCTTATTTTTTTAATCCTGAGCAAGGAAAGTGTTTTTGTTATGGCCAGGTCAGCAACAGCATAAACCGCGGCATACAGGACAAATGAATAAAAAATGCTGCCTGTGGCGAAGCTTCCCCCAATCAGCCGGGCAAACCAGCTTACCGCAAATATTGATATCAAAAGCTCCGGAAATTTTTTCAGGCTGCCAGCGAGCGCTTTTTTTATTGTTTTTGGCGGTATGATGAATATATTTTTTGCAATCAGGTAAATGAAAAACAGTACAACCACATTCACAAACATGTCAAAGGCCGGGAAAAAGCTGATGAAGGGCGCGGGATAAACCGCAGCGGGGATAAGCGCAGAGTAGGCAATGAAAAGCTTCCCGTCACCGGCGCTCCAGAACTTGAAGTTCCACAGCAGGAATGAGAAAGCTATTGCGATTGCAAAATTTATCAGGCTCAGATATACCTCATTAAGCGTTATATTTTTGCCAAGGAAAAGAAAAAGGTAGGCTGCAAAAGAAAATGCAACCGCCCCAAGCACCCATTTGTTCCGTATTTTTCCGGATTTTATGTCTTCATAGGAGGTTATAACGCCCAGAAAAATGATTGCTGGAATGAAGTAGTAGGCAAGCATGATTATAATATTTCAATTGCGAATTTAAACCTTTTCCAACTGCGAAAGCTTTATAAACCAAAACTCCTTTGGTTTTTAAAAGTGAAGAGTGCAATGATGAATAAAGTAGGCGTATTTTTCCTTTTGGTTATTCTCGCTTTAGTAACCGCAATTTCAGCCTATGCGCAAGCTTCGCTTTCAATTACGTTTCCAGTTACCCCGCTATGCAACTACTCAGTCAGCCGGTCGCCCAGTGCACTTGCAGTAGGAGATTATAATGCTCTTGCCTCTCTTCTAAGACTGGGAGACTCATCCTGCATTCTTCAGGTTTCTGTATCTGGGCTTAAGGATTCAACAAAACTCGGCCAGGCATATGAGAAACATGTGGATGTTACTCCGTTGGTAGGCGCAGAGCGATGGAATTGCAACGGCGCACTGTATCCCATAGGACAGTGCGTACAGGAGACTGTATGTTCATCCACTGATTCTGATACAGGGCTCTGCTCTAGCGAGATTACACAATGGAACTGCGCCGGCGTCAGCAGATACCCAGAGAGCTATTGCCATAAGGAAACCCCATCTTCAGGCGTAACAAATCAGGAGGATGTTGTTTTGGACCCGGACAAGTTCTGGGATTATTTCAGCGGCAATTCCGGCACTTTTTTTCGGGAGCAGAGCATAACCAAAGTGCAGTTTATAGAAGACCCGTTTGTACTGCTCAATTCAGTGGCGCCCTTCGGTCCCTACTGGACATTCCATGACGGCTATGGCGATGCTTCATTGCATTGCTCTGCAACAGTGCTCTCCAAAGGAGAGGTCAGCAGCCCGTCAGAATGCATTGAATATTCTTTATCACCAAAATTTTTAAGCTGCAATGGCGAGATAAACGGAAATCCCTGCTGCGGGGATGATGATTTAATTAACCCGGGGTTTGAGGCAACCGAGGCAGAGCCAAACCTTGATGTCTGGCAGATAAACTGCAAGGGAGGGCACTGCTACAGGGATGGTTCGGAAAAGCATTCGGGCGGTTATAGTCTCCTCATGAGGCAGTGCGATCAAGCAGGGACGGTTAGCCAGACCGCAACTCTTCCTGGCGGGGCATATCGTATCTCTTTTTGGGCAAAGTCAAGCAATGTTGTGCCTACGCAGGTGGGCAGCTTTGCTGCTTACCTCCTAGGCGGTTCCAGCGGGCCGGCGTTAATTTCTAGCTCTGTCATATACATCCCGGCAAATACCGGCGACTGGCACCATTATTCTTCTACATTCCAAATAATTGGTGAGCAGACTATCAATTTTCAGTTTTACATTGGCACAGACGCAAGCAGCACCCCAACTGGCACAATATACATTGACGATGTCCATCTTTTAAGCACGCCTTGGCCAATCGGAACTTTTCTTACAGACTACGGAACAGTTTCAAGGACCATAGGCACAGAACAGAAGCCATATCTCTGCTATCACAATCAGTCAATATGGCAGTGGATGGACCCTGACCAGGAGCAGTTCAAAATAATCCATGTCAATGGTTTTGACATGATTTCCAATTCGCTGCTATGGCATGCTTGCAATGCAAACGGTGTTGCAGCAACTATAGAAAACAATCCTGCTGATGTCGAATTAACTCCGAACTATGGTATTGTGACATGGAACCAGTCTATAATCAGCTCAACAATTATAGAGCTTGGCCAGTATACTCCAGGCCAGTACGGATTCAGCGATGAAGATACCAGGTTTATTGACCAGAATGATTTTGAGCCTGGGCTGGTATATCCCCTTGAGCAGCCTACAGGAGCCCCGGCCCATTGCTATAACAACATAACTGACGGAGGGGAGACAGACAAGGACTGCGGAGACGGATGCGCCAAATGTGCCGACGGGAAGCATTGCAACTCAAGCGAGGACTGCATTTTTGGCTACTGCGATCCGGAGGATAAAATCTGCTCGGGGAGTATTCCTGACATAAATGCGAAAGAAAAAATTGCCCAGCGCTTTATCTGCTCCCAGATGGATGAAATCTCTGCCTATACAGAATGCTGCGGCTACAGCCTGACTTCCTGCAAGAACACAAATCTGAGGTCAAACATAAGAAGGGCTGGAAATCCTCTTTACGACATTTTTGACTTTCCAATAGCCCTTGACAACAAAAATTATGTAATCGCACTGGGCCTTTTGGACTCCCAGACAGAGGATTATAATTATCCTTTTGTGATGGCCAATGCAGACAACAAGCTTTACGACTGGACAGGCTATTCCTATTTGGAATTCTACATAGACTTTGCCCTGCCGCCGGTTACAAGAAATGGAGCTCCATACTTTAAGCTGCTCGTCCTTGACGAAGCCCCTGAATCGCCTTTCACAAGAACATATCCCCATCTTTATTATGAGCCAAATAATCCGGGATATGAAGAGCATGTCCTTTTCAGGGGGGATTTAAGAAATTTCATAACAGGGCAAATCCAGAACGGAAAATGGCTGAAGGTCAGGATTCCGATAGGCACGTCCCCCGACAAAACACAGGCAATCCAGCCAAGCCAGCATGTTAAGCTTGTTTCCCTGTTTGCCTACAACGGCGATGTTCCGGAGTATCAGGTTTTCCATGAAAAATTCAAGCAGGGAGATTCGTACATACAATTCAGGAACATAATTGCCATAGACAGGCTGAACCTCATACCCGCAGGCCATGCCCAGATGTATTGCTCAAACCTGCCTCCAAAGCCTGGCAGTTCAATAAAAAGTTATTGGACAGACAACATGAATACCAAGGAGGAAGACCTCGGTAACAATAAAATAGGCCAGGGAATATGCGAAAACACCCCTGGCTTTGCCTGGACAGGAAACGCCTGCTGCGGGGATGATGTATATGCAAGCTCTGCAGGCTTCCTCCCGCTGAATCCAGTATTTGTATCTGAATCCTATGCAGACTCTCTGAGCGGCTGCGTAAAGGGCTTCCCGCTGAAAAACAACACCGCAATGACGCTTGTTTATAACAATGGCTACGGCATAGGCAACGCTTCTCTTGAATTTTACAACGGGAAGTTTTTTACCTGCAACAAAAATGTCCAGTCATTAATAGATCCCATAGTCGTGGAGCTTTGGAATGGCGGCAACGATGGGGTGCTGCCGGTGCATGTTTACCAGTCATTCCAGAACATAAACACTCAAGATAACTCCTCTCCCGAATGCTTCAACCTTGGAAGCTGGTACTGCGATTTTGATTTCGCCTGGAAAAACACTTCAGCGCTTCCAAACCAGATGATAAATTCGTCGGTGAACCTTTCAAACCTTAATCCTGCCAATCCTCCAAAGGCCTGCTGCCCTTCGGGATGGTGCTACTTTGGCAACAACACTGCGCCGTATTCCTGCGTGCCAAGCCAGTCAAGTTACTTCCAGTACACCGAGGCGAATGGAACTCCGTATTTATTCAATGCATCACAATTATATGCAGGCATTTACGGCGACAATAATTCCTACAGGTGCATTGCCGGAAACTGGATGCCTGCGGAGATTAAGTGGAATCCGAACTATCCTGAAAATGGAGACAGGGGCTACTGCCCGAAAAAATCGCAGTGCTACCTGAATGCTTCAATGTGCGTTGACTCGGGATATTTCAGCGCAGATGATTACTGCGAGAACGGAAGCTGGTCAAGCAGGACAAAGCTTGTGGCAAAGCAGCTTCTTAGAATGGCTGCAAAGGCCATCAACCAGTCAGGCTGGGAAAGCAGCGTAGAAACAATTTATTGCGACAAGTTCAACGAGTCTCTTGCCCAGGTTGATTACATTGACATAGCCCTAAGCAACCTTAAAATAAGCGAAATAATAACAGGAGGCGCAGGGGGCTGCCCGGGCCTCAGCGGAAAGCCATGCGCAAACAATTTCTGCGCCCTTTCAATTAAAAATGATTTGGGAGAGAAAATATTCATAGGGACAAGCATGAACCTGCCGGTCAACACCCCGGAAAATGCAAACGTATCCATACTTGAGCTTTTCAGCGAGGCGCAGTCATCAGCAGTTTCATACAACAATTTCTGCGACGGCGCGTTAAGGCAGTCAAATATTACAAATGATTATGTCGGCTGCAAGGCAAACTATGCCAATGCAACTCCAGGTCATACAGCAAACATCTGGATTGACAACGCAACCCAGACATTAATCTATTCAAAGGAAGAATTTGACATCAACAATACATTAGCCTCCTCTGAAATCTTTAATCTTTTCCTGAAGCATCCTTTGCAGGCCATATACTATTGGGCGAGAACCCGCTTTATTGGAGCAGAATCCCCTCTTGAAGATTCAGAGGGATTCCTTACAAACACCTCAAAGTTCAGGAAGCTTTACATTTCAGTATCCCCCGACACATCCGATTCCTCAAAAAACAAGGAAATAAGGGGCGTTGTGGAGCCGCCAAATTTAATGGCCATCGGCTACAAGAACGTGGAGGAAAACCTATGCTATGGCAATAAAACCTCCCAAAAGCTTGGCATCGGATCTTATGATGTTGCCGCATCCTGCAACTTCAGGATAAATGAAACTGAATTCTGGCAGAATCTTTACACCGCAGCCATCACAGAACTTATCCTATGGAAGGATTTGACATCAAACACAAGGCTTGAGGGCACATACACTCCACAGCTTCTTGCTTCCACTGTTAAAGTGTCAGGGCCGGCATTGGCATTGGTTGGCGCAGAAAATCCGCTGGCATACACAATTAATGTTTCACCAGCTGCCGGCGAGACAATAATTGCAACATCCATTGATTTCGGGGACGGAACGTCCTACTCAATAAGAGGCGTGCCTCCGGAAGGCGGAATAATGAATCTTAACCATATATTTGTAAATTCCGCCTTAAACAGCACAATAACTGCAGGAATAATCGGAGACAACTACCGCATCAGGTCAGACAGCATGGTTGTCAGCCTCGGGAGGCCCATCAGCCTGCTCTATCGGACAAATGAGAGCACATCAGGAAAGCTGACAAATTTCACACTCAACCTTTCTGGATATGGCCCATACAATCCTAATCTGACATTCAACGACAGCTGGCTGAACTGCTCGCCTGTTGACAGCAATATGCTTGTATGCTTCCCTTGGCTAAACCAGCACGGAACAGGAAATGCCAACATAACTATTTCATCCGGCTCGGAGAACATGACATTCCCGCTGTCAATAACTGTTAATCCGGTAAATACCCCTCCTGCATTCGGGGCAATGCCTGAAAGCCTCGCATTCCCTGAGGACAGCACGCCGGTAATTCTTCTTGACGTATCGGACTATGTTGCGGACATAGAAACCGGAAACGGGTCCTTGCTGTATTATATGACTGGTCTGCATGCCCCTGATGAAACGCTAAGGATAGAGCTCGGATGCGATGTGATGAACCGGACCTCTGGCCTGGAAACAAAAAAATCCCTTGAGTGCGTGGGAAACAAAACCGATTATTTCGGAATGTTCAGGTTGAACTTGACAGTCACAGACCTTGGGGATGGTGCATCAGCGCCAAAGGGCAGTTCCAGAATAATTAACGTAACAGTTACGCCGGTAAATGACCCTCCGAGCCTTTCAATTCTCAACGTGACCATGAATACGCATCAGGTCTATGGAAACATAGCCTATGGTACGCTAATCCATGACATAGACACTGCCCCTTCAAACTTTACACTAATTTGCATTTTTGTTTCAGGAACAGCATCTCCCGAACCTAACGTAACTGCAAACAATATAACCAAGATATTGAAAATAGAGAGTTATGGGGCAGAAGGGGAGTTTTTTTACAACTGCACAGCAAGTGACGGGGAGCTTACCTCACAAAGCAATTTCAAAGTCAATGTAACCGCGAATAAAATAGCACCAGCACTTTATGTTGCAGGCTTTGCAGAGAATTTTACTGTTAACGAGGGAGACATAATGGCAGTGCAGCTGACTGCCTTAGACCCGGACACATATGAGACATTTAACTTTAGCTATTCAGTTATTTTCGGAGGATCCATTGATTCAAACCTCACGAGAATCGCTCCGAACAAGGTGAATTTTACATGGAATACAACGGGCCTAAAACAGCTGCCAAACAGCATGGTGGTGACAGATCCTGTGTATGACAAGAGCCTGTATAAAGTAAACATAAATGTTACAGACAGCCAGAACCTGACTGCTGAAACTAATATTAGCCTAATCCTTAACAGGGGCCCTGCGGAAAACATAAAGAATGGAGCCTATCTTGACAATACGACCTGGTTTGACAGCAGGTACATTGATATCAAGAAAACAGTCTATGTTTTCAACGGCTCCTATATTTTCTATGTAAACACCAGCGATCATGACTTGCTTAGATCATGCAATATTGACTTCGGAGACAATACAATAAATCCCATACACTCATGCGAAGCGGACGTAGTCAATGGGCCGACCCACTTCTCCAGCTCTAATGTGAATCACAGGTATAACAGTTTTACTGGCAGCAGCTATAATGTTTCCTTTAATGCCACAGATTGGTTGGGTGCAATTTCCACTGTAACCCTTGCTGTAAATTACAATGATGTCTCAGCACCAATTGCTGCAATAACCAGCCCTCCTGATGGAAGTTCTGTCGGGTCGACTGTTACAATGGAATATAACTCTCAGGACCATATTGCATACTGCGGATACTTCGTTGACAGCAACATAAGCAATTATGAGCCTTATGTTCTGTTGAATCTGCCTGCCGGAGGATTGACATATCTTGCTTCCTGCTCTGGAATCACCCAGGTTGCAGGACCGCTAACGAACATAACATTCTTTGCGGTTGACAGCATGGGCAGGGCAGACTATGATATGGTGAAATTAACTGCTGCCCAGGCTGGAGACACGACTCCGCCGGTATTGGTAAGCATAGACAGCCCTGCGGCAGGAACGCTGACAGAACCTTCTGTGCCTGCAGCAATAACAATACAAATACAAGCAAGTGATGCAGACTCGGGACTAGAGAATATAGCATATACAATATATGACTCTTCAGACACTCCAGTGGCAACTAATTCAAAAGATTACGCTTCAAAAGTAAATCCCAGGCAATGGACTGATTCAGCAGAAATCCCGGCATTTGGAGCGTATTATATTATAGTGGCCCTTACAGATTTTGCAGGCAATCAATATGTTTCAGATGCAAGGTATTTCAATGTTGTGCAGGGTTAATTACAAATGCCAAAGAAATCAGAAATCAGCACGGTTTTCATCTACGCAATTTCTGTGATTATAATCATTGTTGTTCTTTACTTCGGTTACCGCGGGGTCAGCGGCATACAGAAGGCAAATGAAGATGCAAAAATGGAAAAAATGCAGCTGAGGCTGAATGCGGACATGAGGGCGCTTTCAATCCGCTACGGCTCTGTCGGGAGATTCAGCTATGACCTCAACAGCGATTTCCGGAAGCTATGCTTTGTTGACCTGAATGTGGCAGGAGTTAACGCCACAGCAAGGAATAGCTATCTTGCGAATTTCCTGGTTATTAATGACAGCGTTGCAAGCGGGAAGTCGGAAAATGCTTTTTTAGTCGGCAAAACAACCATTGCCTTGGACGTGGGCAAGGTCAGGGTTAGCTGCAACCCATTTGTGTTCTGCATCAACTCTTCCGGCGGCAGGATAAGTTTTTTCGCAGAGGGAGGGGGGGATTCTGTGCTGATAAACTGCAGTTAACGGCAGTTATATTTATAAATAAATAAGGTTTAGGGCTTAAAATGAAAAAGGGGCAGGGGACAGCGGCACTGTTATATATTCTTGGAGGTGTTGTAATGGCCCTCGCGATATACTACGGAGTCAGCTCTGTAGCGCAGGTGAAGCAAGAGGGAACAGAGGCCGGGCTCTTGCTTTTGGAAAGCACAATCAAGACAGACATAGGGAGAATCAGCAGCCAGTACGGCTCCAACAGGTCTATCAATTACAATCTTGGCTCGGATTTCACCAGGATTTGCTTTGCAGATACAACAAAGAAAAATCTGATAAAACAGGATGTTTCTGTTCCTTTGATTATTAATGACAGCGTTTCAGCAGGCTCAAGCAACAATGTTTTCCTTCTCGGGCCTAAAACAGAGGCGTTTTACGGCGGGGAGATACGAGTTTGCCTGAAAAATGTTTCCTGCTTTAATGCCAGCAGGGGCGTTGCGAATGTGAGGATGTTCGGCGGAGGGGGCTTTGCCATGTTTGACCCCTGCGGGCCTCCGGTATTTTCAATACCTCAGGTAGTGAACTGGACAGTTGCGAAGGAGATTAAAACAGAGATTTATCCCCCACAGCTTGGCCTGAGTCCGGTAAACTTTCCGCTGGTTGCAAATGCCACAGACCCTCGCGGGAACGGGCTTGTCGATTTCAAGTGGGTTATAAAAAATATTACATCAGGAAGCACGGTGGAAACGCCAGTATATGCCATTTCAGGGGGGCCATATTCTTCTAAAATAATCGATATGGCAAGTAACCGCGGTCCTTTTATTGTTTACAATTACAGCGAATTTTACATAACGCTTGTGGTTACGAACAACGTATCGCAGAAGGGCTCTTTCACTTTCAAGAGAAGCGTAGTTGAGCCGGGAACGCATTTCCCCGAAGCGAGGATTATCTGGCTGCCAAGCAGCCCTGCTTCATTTAAAGGCCTGATGAACGATTCATCAAGCGGCTATCTCAATTACAGCTGGAATTGGGGAGACGGAAACAGCGTTGGGCCGTTGCCGACAGGGGCCAGAGCAGCGAACCAGTCAGTGGAAAATGACCAGATTCATCCATTTGCGCCCTCTCCTGTTTCAAGGACTGTAATATTCAAGGTTACAAACCAGCTGGGTTACAGCGCAACTGACACACTGGTTATCATGAACAATACCGCTCCATGGATTGATTTGATATATCCTGCAGAGGATGCTTTTTTACCAAGCCTGAATGTGAACTTCAGATTTGTTCCCCATGACAATGAGCAGGTAAATTTAAGCTGCCAGCTGCTGCTGGACGGAAGCGTTATTCCAATTAATGAGAATTTGGCAAGAGACCAGGAAAATACAACAACAGTCCCCAACGTTGCATTGGGCGAGCATCACTGGGCAGTCACCTGCTCTGACGGCGTAGCATCAAACACATCGGAAACAAGAAAGTTCACAGTTGTTTCTTTGCCGCTGCTGAGATGTGAAGTTTCCTCAATCTGCCCGTCAGGAGAGGTTGCGATGCTTTCCATTTCAGACAAAACAAATGCGCACGTTTCATCAAATGTCGGGGATTATGCTTACAAGCTGTGCTGCAATCTCTCAAACGGCGGAGTTTTAAGCCCGCAGGCATCAACATCATGCAGCAATCCATTCATAACATTATCCTCATCTCTTGGAAATGCGCACGCTGCATCAAAGGGTGACACAACGTACCTAGCGGGAGGAACAATGGTTTGCTTTAGCTCTTCAAAATCAGGGGTTTCATTTGACTGCTCAACAAAAGCAGCATGCAATGAGAATGAAACCTGCGTTTTGACATTGTCCAGCGATTTGACAAACAATGTTAATTCCCATGCAGCAACCTGCAATTCAACCCAGGCATATGCATATCTATATGAAATCTGCTGCAATGCGACGTCAAGCTAATCTTAGCTGATAATAAAATTCCTTTTTTCTGGGCAGTTCTTAATCCAGTTTATTGCTTCTGATTGTTGCCTTTACTGCCAGAACTGCTTAAGCTACTTTCGCTGCGCTCAGTAGCCAATATTATATTCTTGCGCAAGAAAATGCTGTGGCATTTTCTGCGCGCAGAAAAGGCTTTGCCTTTTCTTGCGCATGGCACTCGGGCAGAAGAAGCGGACTAAACAGCAAGATTACAAGAAAATGTCGAGCATTTTCTGTACAGAAAATCCCAAAGGGATTTTCTTGTAATGCAAGAACCAGAAACCAGCTTTTTGTTTTTAGAACTTACATATGAACATAACCCAAGAACCAGTAAAAGTTTTTTATTTTTAGAATAACCGCATTTTCAATTAAAGCAGGCTAAATCTTTATAAATGGATTTTTCTTTTTGCTTTCCATGCTTGGCATTCAAAAAAGGGCGCAAATCTCCATTTTCATTATTCTCGGCATACTTATAATCGCAATCTTCGGCTTCATGTTTTTCCTGACCTCTGAGGTTGGGAGAATAAAGCTTGAAACCCAGGCCAACCAGATTGTTGACAGCGTTCTGGCTACGACCTCCATAAATTATTACGTGACCCTCTGCCTTGAGGAGGCGACAAAATCCGCCATTAACCTCAGCGGCGAGAAGGGAGGAATGATAACCGACGCGCAAATTGCCCATTACCTGGAATATAGAGTCAATTCTAATAATCCCGGTCCTGATGCATATCCTTGCAATGCCAATATGCCAAATTTCTCAACCACCCCCCAATACTGCCTCTTCCTGGATAATATCAACAAATTTCCTTCATTGATTAACACAACCCTTGGCCAGACAGGAATTTCCATATCTCCCATGCTGTGCGAGAGAAACGACCAGTGCGCAGAGGTAAGCGATTTTAATATTTCAATTCAGGGGGTTAACGCGACCAGACACCCGCTGTTTTTTGACAGTCTCAACAGCATACAAAAAGAAATTGAGAATTACACTGCATACCATGTCTACAACTGCTCAAAAGGCATACTTAATGTTTCTGCAAGCAACCTCACCGCATTCAAGAAATTCAACATAACTGCGGGGCAAGTTAACGTAAGCACTGTTTTCGGCTACAATGGAATTGAAGTTACAGCAGACTATCCTCTAATAATCAAAATCCAGGATGTGGAGCCGATAATAAGAATCCTGAAGTTCAGCTATTTCAGCCCTGTGCGCTACAAATATGTCTATCTCCTTGCAAGGTGGGTTGCCGAGCAGGAATCAAGCGACCTTGATTTTGCAATTGAAAGTGACTGGCAGAAAAATTCTGCATATGCCCTTGAGGGATTTTTGCTTTCAACAAACAGGATGGCTGATGGCAATACGAGCGTAATCATTCAGGACAGAGATAAAAACCATCTTTTAAGGGCAGGGCCTTTTGAATTCAAGTTTGTAATTGAAAACAGGCCGCCTGTTCTGGACTACATTCAGGAATATGATGTTGGAGAATACGGGAATTACAATGGCAGGGACTACGATGTTTACACAGTTGAGGGAACAACTGTTGAGCTTCGTCCGAAGGGCTATGACCCCGACGGAGACCCGATAAATTACAGCTATTCCGGCTGGAAGGAAACAAGCGATGCGTATTTTGACAATAGCTTGCTGCCTAGTGATGGCTGCAGAAACTTTCCGCAGCAATGCGTTGTTCCCGCAGCAAATGTTCCCCATAACTGGACGCAATCATCCCTGTTCACAGACTCTAGTCATCCTGAAACTTACCATAGGGCTGCAAACTACCAGACAAACCATTCTGACATAGGAATCCATATAGTAAAAATCTGCGTCAATGAAACAACTGCGCCTTTCAGGGGAGACTGCCAGAATGTGAGGATTTTCGTTGATGACAAATTCCTCGTGATAGCAAACATTACAATGTCAAGGTGCTTTGCGGGAATCACCAACAATTCCCTGATATCTGTTGAGGACCCGGTGTGCCTCGATTCCGATGTCATTGATTATTTCAATCCCAAGGCAACAAAATATCTCTGGTCAATAACCCCTGAAACTGCAAGACCTTCAACAATCTACGACGGAAAAAATGATTCTGTCAACCTGCCGAGGGACTACGAACCCGGGCGGTACAAGCCGGGTTTGGTAAATTATTTTACCCAGGCTAACATGATGAAATTTTTCAATCTCGGGGTATTGCGGGGAATCGGACCGGGCGCAACAAGCGGGACAGACCAGGTTAATGCAACAGCCAGGCAATGCATTCCTTATAGGGGCATAACAACCGTCGGAGGATACAAATTCTGCCATTCATATCCGTTTAACGACATTGACTATGGCTCAGAGACATCTCTTCTTTCACGCTGCAGCGACCCCTTCCTGGGAAATCACACCTGCTGCGAGGGGAATATTGCATCGCCAACCGGCGATGACTGGGCACGTTCTGACAAGGGAAAGGAGTGCTTCAATTATGATGAGTATGGCTGGTTTAATGCATCGTTTGTTGAAATTGGGGAACAGGCTGGGAAGTCTTTTACAAATGATACTAAATATGCAGAAATACCCGGAACAAGGAACACGCCAGTTTATCCTCAAGACAATGATATTGTCCTTAGAAATTTCACATCCTATTGCAACGGGACCAGCGGGAATGTTTGCAATTACAACACCAATGCGAATTATTCAATCATTGTAACCTGCCCAGATAAATTGGATCAATATTATCTTCAAAGATGCCAGGGCGCAAACAAAACAGCAAAACATTATGCTGGTGCAACTCCTGCATGCGAACAATTCACAGACACAACATTTGAACAATATGTCGGGCAGACAGACAATCCAGTCTGCGGGCCTGCGAGATGCACGTCGGACCAGAATGTTTATGAGAACGAAAGGTATACTTGGGACAAAGCAAACTGGCTATGCAACGCGACATGCAATAGCGGAGATTGCGATAAGGTTTACGATTGCGTTAATTGCAGGACAGGCGGTTTATGCACCAAGCCAGGTCCCCAGAATGTGCCAGATGCATACAAAGTCCGGCAGATAACAACAGCCAGAGTAAAGGAATGTTCGCCACGAACCGATTCCGATGTTTGCCAGCTAAGAGCAGAAAATACTTTGGAAGACCGTTGTGATGCAACCGATTCAGACAAATTGATAGAGTACGGATGCCATGCCCCACTAAACTACCCTGAAGCAAATTTCTCTACGGAAGTAAGCTGCAGCGGCACTTTCGAAACACCGGCAATTATTAATGCCGGTACCTGCACTCCCGGAAACAAATCTACCTGCCAGACTGGAGCATGTGTTATCCTTCCTCCAGCAACGACACTTGTTGAATCCTGCGACACGCCGAACAAGATATATTACAATGTGACTGTCTGGGACACAAATTCAAATGGGATTTTTGAATCCTGCCTCCGGGAACCAGTTAGACCTCCTTTTGATCAAGAGGCTTGTTTGAGCTGCAACTACCAATGGATAAGTGGCAGTTGCTGCGGTGATGCTGCTGGGGAAATTTGCCCATGATTCTCGTAAATATATATGGCAATATATCAAAAGGTTTATAAATAAAGATTTATTAGGTTCTAGTAGCATTTATAAATGACTTTTATAAATAAAAAGCGGTGCAATAGATGAAGAAAGAGGGATTATTAATCGCAGCTATTTTCTCATTTTTGGTATTGTTTTCATCAGCTGTTTATGCTGAAAACTGCTGCCTAAGACCCCAGTCAAACTTTTGCACAGATGTTTCTGCCCAGAGTTGCTGCGGAACAGATGCCAACTGCCTGAATACCCAGTATTTCCAGGGCGCATCTTGCAGTGATTTCTGTTTTGGGGGAAAAGGCTGCTGCCTGGATTCCTGCACAGATGCATGGATAGCAGGAACCTCAACGCCAATTGCCTGCTCAAGCCCCCAGGTTTACAGCCAGAAACCATGCGCTGAATATTCAGAATGCACATCCGGCTGCGCTTTCTGCTCGAATTATACAGCTTCAATAGGAAACTTCCCGCTGTTTATTGCATCGCAAAAATGCAGCAACCTCAGTAGGCGGTTGTCACTCTTTAACACATCAACCACTGCCTGCATGAATATAAGCCAGGCATCATCCACTCTTTTCTCTGTTTCAGGAAAAGTAACCGATGCCGGCGGGGCTCCTGTTCCAGGCGTCAGCATTAAGATAGCTGGCTCAGCGGCAACAACCACTTCTTCTGGAAATTATCGCATCACCAACCTGCCTGTCGGCAATTTTACAGTGAGGGCATGGCATATTAATTACAATGAGAGCCTGACTCCGCTGTTCATAGACAGCAACAAGACATTTGACATAGTTCTCCAAAAGATTCAGACCGCAACCCTTACAGTTAATGTATTCAATTCAGACAATTCTCCTGCAGACGGAGCTGCAGTTACCGCAGACAGCGCTTCATTAACCGCCGCAGGCGGAATTGCTGTTTTTTCAGATTTGCCGATACTCCAGCCGAACGGGCTCAGGAGATATTACCGGATAACTGCTTCTCTTGGAGGGGCCCAGAATTCAGCAACAATCAACCTGTCTTCGGGCGCAAACACAGTTTCAATAACACTGCCTTCGGCAGTTGTAGGGACAGGCTCGCTAAGTGGATACATTATCAATTCATCCGGCTTCCCGGTAAATGGCGCAACTGTCAGCATTGCAGGAAGGGAGTATTTTACTTTAGCCAATGGTTTATACCAGTTTTCTGATTTGCCTGCAACATCCTATGAAATTACTGCCATGCCTCCCCAACCATATCTCCAGAAAACAGACAGCATTTCAATAGCTGCGGGAGAGGTGCTGGCCCACAACATAACTGTCAATGCGCTGTCTGCAGAGAATGTGGCAATCCTTACTGTTGAGGTTGTAAATTGGACAGACACTTTCGAAAAGATTGAAGGCGCAACAGTTACAATAAGGTTGGCGGGCGCAATAACCCCTGAGGCTGTTCTTACAACAGGGGCAGACGGCAAAGCGGTTGTCACGCTGCCGGTTGCAGAGTATTTTGTAACCGCTGAAAAAGCCGGCTACCAGATGACAGTTCCGCCTCAATATGTAGATCTTTCAGGGGACAAAACAGAGCAGGTATGGCTGAAGAAACTCATTTTTGTTGGGTTCTCGCTTTCCGGAACAGTTACCGATGTTGAGACAATGAAGCCAATTGACCGCGCATCTGTTTCAGTCAGGGGAGCCGCAGGAAACTATTACGCTGTAACTGGGGAGGACGGGAGCTATGTTATCAATGATATTCCCAGTTCATTGCTCCCTCCCAATTCATTGGTTCCCTACGCTCTTGTAACATCAAAATTAGACTACGCAGGGGATACACAGTCGATTTCAATTATTGCAAATACGCAAAAAAACATAATGCTCCGGAAGGCAGCCTGCTTTTCCAATGTTGCTCCGCCCGAGATAACCCTGCTTGAAATGATAAAAAACGAAACCCATCTCAAATTCAGCAGCCCCTGCCAGATAAAAGGATACTATGTTTACCGGTGCGAGGGGGCTTCATGCACTGGCACAAAGCCAATAACAAACATGATTGGCCCAAGCCAAACTGAATTTTTTGACACCAAGGTAGAGCCAAATAAGTGGTACACATACGAAATACATGCCTATTTTGAATCCCCACTTGTGCAGGAAAAGATTTCCGGCCAAAAAAGCATCTACACCGGGGCAAAGGAATGCTTTAATCCGGATACCAGCGAATTCTGCTACAACAACACCCGCTCTGTTTGCGATGCCAATAATACCATATTGACGGTATATGGCGGAGAGGCGGGGCCTGATGACTTCTGCATGCAGGACGGCCTGAACACAGAATATGTCAGCAAAATAAACTGCTCTGTTGAATGCAATACGCCGATGGGAATGTTTTCAATATTCGGATTGTTTTCAAGCACAAACTGCTCCCAGCCGTCGCTGCTGAGCTCGCTTGCCTACTGCTATAAGGATTACACAAAAACTGTAGTAAGCAGGTTCTATTCCTGTGAGGGAACCAAAACATGCTATGATTATCTTTCAAAAGATGCCTGCAATAAGAACTCCTGCGGCCTGGACCAGGCAGGAGACTGCGCCTGGAGGTCATATTCACAGGATTTAAGCCTGGGCGTATGCATGCCAAAGAATGAGAAATACTGGAACTGCAGCAGGTGCAACCAGGCGGACAAGTTCAACAATCTGTTCGGCCAGTGCAACAGCGAAATCTGCGATTTGTACGGCGGAAATGTTGGCAGCAGCGGTAATGCCGAGTCCCACTACTGCTTTTTTTCAGGAGGCCTGTGCGCTGCAAAAAACCAGAGAAGCTGCGATGATTATTACACAAACCAAAGCCAGTGCCTCGGTGATGATGGAAACGTTTCAGTCAGAATAGAAAGTGACAATGAGATAACAAAAAGAAGCAAGGACTGGCTTGATTTCGGGCTGTGCAGGTTCGGCTCTTCAAATGACACGCCCTACACTGCCAGGTGCTTCAAGGACGCAAACAACAATTACCTGCACGACCCAAATGCAAATGACATGCAGGTTCCTTACACATCGGTAATACATCCGACTGCAGCAAACAGAATAGATTTCAATTTCACTGTTTATGACAATGAGAATAACATGACTGCTGTGCTTTCAACTGCGCAGACCTATTCAAAGGTAACCCGTGGCGGTTTCGGAAGGCCGACAGTGCTTGCCCAAAACGGCCGCATAACCGAGCCGAGTGTATTAGACAACGTGACTTACAAGGTATGGTTCTATTCAAAAGACAATGCAGACAACCTAGAGGTTGTCAAGTCATTTGCCATATTCATAGACCGAAGCCCTCCAACAATAAATTTCGGCCAGGCATTTTTAAACTCAACAAGAACGCTGACAGTTTACCTGAATTCCACAGAGAATGTAACCTGCAACGCCAAGCTTTATGATGACAATTACAACCTAATCCCACCCCAGCTTGTTGACGGGCTTGGCACCGAATTTGCGTCTTCATACCCGGACACTGCAGACGGAGTTTACTTTTATGAATATTCCTGCCTTGACTGGGTAGGAAACAATGTTTCAGATTCAAAGATAATAACCATAGACACTGACGGGATGATTTACAACGGCCAGCCAAACTCAACAATAAAAGACGGCCCTGCCCTTACAATCTCTGTAAACACCAGGGCAGATGGAAATTGCAAGTATCTCGATGTCCCAACGGTCAATGGCTCCTTTGTTTACAAGAATCTTGCCGATGCAGTTGCAGCGGGAGAAACATTTGACACAATGACTCCTTTCACAACCACCGGAGCAAAATACCATGAGGCAGGCGTCACTGTTAATGATGATTCAATTGCAAAGCTCTATCTTGTAAGATGCCTGTTGAATGAAACAAATGAGTTCACAAAAAGCAACATCTCTGCAATAAGGTTCACTGTTGACCGGCTTTATCCAACAACAAAATTCTATGAGGCATATCAGGTTACAGCCCCGATTGATTACAATTTCAGCATCTGGAGAAATCAGGCAGGCCTTAAGATTGCCTGCTTTGACCCCCCATCACCGCCTCTAAGGCCTTCAAGCTATTCACCTAAGGAATTCGGCTGCAATTATGTAAGCTACTGCGTTGACTATGGCGCCTGCGAGCCTGTTGTTGCAACGCTGAATGCCAACATTTCAGGAACAGGCAATTCAACAAACGCAACAAACGCTACAGAGGCAGGCTTTTTACTGAATGAAACTCAGATGGTTTGCTTCAGCTCAGCCGACAAAGGAAATAACACAGAGCCTGTTGGCTGTACGCTTGTCAGGATAGACACGACAAGCCCAAGGGTAAAGATAAAAAGCGCTTCGGGATTTTGCACAGTGGATGAGAACGGCGTACCGGAATGCAGGACAAATGTTCCGGAGCTAATCGTAAACGGCACAGTGGACAATGTTGCCTACTGGTCTGACAAGGGAGGGCTGATGCCTTACTTTGCAAATTTCACTTTCAATGCCACAGTCAGTTCTGCAGATGTTTCAGAAGTGGTGTTTGACTGGCTGGCCCAGGACTCATATGATTATGTACAGCTAAATTTCAAGCAAAACCAGCTTGCCTATGGCAGCCCAAACAATCCGCATGCAATAAGCCTGGCTTTGACTCCTAATGAACCGGTTAATCTTACAATAACAGCATCCGGCTTAAATGCTGAGATATTCATCAACGGAGTTTCGCAGGTGGTGTTTGAAAGGTCAAACCCTGAGGGATGGATAAGGTCAGATAACATAACTGTATCTAATGTTGTTATTGACTCTGAAAATGCGTCATCACCCCTTTATGAAGAGTTTTTGACTGTGGTGATAAACGAAATAAATCAGACGCAGAAAATTCCAATTGTGAACGGGAGATTTGACGATGTTCTGGATATTTCAAGCCTCCTAAGCAATCCGACAGGATTCATCGAGCTCAGGGTGGCTGACAGCGCAGGAAATGCAGGCGAAGATTCAATGATAGTAATCTTTGACACAATAGGGCCGTTAATTCCTCCTTTGTTTGACCCGCCGATAAACGATTCATTGAACTATTTCAGGGAAAATTATGATAATCTTGGTTACCCGATTCATTATGACCCGCAGAGCGTTCCCCCAACTTATTATGTTGGCGCCGGCGGAGGGAAAATCTATCTTACCGGCTACACATCAGAGCCGGGAGAAAGGATAGAATTCTGGGTCAATGACACCCAAAATCCTGTGAATTACACCGAGCCGCCAAATGAGACCTATTCGCGGATAGGCGTGAATCTTACTGCGAATGAAAAGTCAGATGCAGGAAGCAGCCAGGTGACAATCAGGGGAAGCGCACTCACATCTCTGGGCGATGAAAAGTATATCGTGTTCGACGGCCACCACAGGACAGGATACGGCCATTACGGAGAGGCCTATGAAATAACCAGCATTAACTCTACTCATTTGGGTACGGTAATCAAGCTAAACACCCCTCTTGAGCAGGAGGTCAAGCAAAATGAAGGCATGATTATCAGCAACATGCTAAGGCCAACTGACAGGTTCAATATTTCATTTGACATGAATCCTCCAAATCCCTACGGCCAGGAGACCTGGCAGCTCCTGCAGTTTGATGATTTGAACAACCCGGGCGCAGCTTCAGAGCAAATGGAGGTGGTTTACGATTCTATCCCGCCTAAAATTGTTTCAGCCTCTCCGAGTTTTTTCTCAGGAAGAATCTATGACATCGGGAACATAACCGTTGACGTGCTTGAAAACGGCTCCGGCCTGAGATATGATAACATTAACCTCACAATAAACGGCCAGCGCATCGCTTTAACCAACATAAATGTAACTACTTTGGTTTCCTATTTCATGGATGATGCCCACGGGCTTATCGCAAAATACAGGATTTACTATGATTGTTCAGCCTACTCAGATGGCGATTACCTGATAAAATTGATACTTTCGGACAAGGCAAACAACAGGATAACCCAAACCTGGAACCTTACAATGGACAAGGCATATCCCATGGATCCTGTATTCACAGTAACCAACGGCGTGCTTATTGACATAGATGACTTGAATCCTGGGCAAATATGGCATTTTGTTAACGGAACTCCGGAAGTTAAAGCAGACTATGTTCCGTCTATCTCCCCATACTCGCCGCCTGTCATCGTGCTGAGAAGCGTGGGGCTGGTTCCGCCAAGTTCGGCAATTACCTGGAGCGCAAACTGCACAAGGATTGAAGCCAACAGGGACAGGTTCAACTGCACAATGAATATTTCATCATTTGATGACGGAGACTACCAGCTGTCAATACTGCCTGCAAAGACCTTTGCAGACGGCACTTTCAGGGAAAAGGACAGGTATGATATTTTCAGCTTTGTAAGGGACACCCAGAAGCCGGTTGTTTCGCGTTTCAACCTGACCAACAAATACATTAATTTCCTCAGGAGCAATGTGTCAATAAACTTCACAGCAACCGTGGCAAATGAAAGGCACAATCTTAAGGTCAGGCTAAGCCTTACGGACAATAATGCAAAAGTATTCAGTCTTGATACTGATTCTGCAAAGTATAGTGACATGGATTTATTCGGGAAGGTCACAGAAGCAACCCTCAACAAGGCAAAGGCAGACGGGCTTTCGCTTGTTGACGGCCATGCTTACCCTGTAAGGATAAATGTTTCTGACTATGCCGGAAATTACAATGATGCTGTAGCGGAAATACTGACCATAGACAACACCCCTCCTTTTATTGACCCTCAGAACATAACTGTAAACGCTATACCGATTTATCAGTATGTTGTCCCGGGGACTTTCGGAGAAAATGAGTCAACAACATACATTGTAAGAAAAGACATATTGAACATATCGGGAATTGTGCCCGCTGATGTGGCAGGGCTTTTCTTTTACCGGGTGAAAGGAGACGGCACATCGGAACTGCTTGACAGCATTAAAAGCTGTACAACGTCATCTGTGCTGGGCTGCGTAAGTCCCCAGACAGGAAGATTTGTGCTTCCTGCAAAGAACACCACAGTTGTCGGGACTCTAGGAGAGGTCATGGCAAACAGGATAAGGATAGTTGCGGTTGACAGGGCGGGAAATACCGATGAGATAACAAAGCTTGTCTACACTGACCTTGAGAAGCCGGGAATTATCATATGCGTTTCGCCAACAGAATGCACTTCCTACCAGGAAAATGTACCGCCAGTAACCAATTTGAACGATGTAAAAGCAAGCTGCTCAGCAGATCCCAGTAAAGTGGTTACCTGCTACTGGAATCTTATCAGCCAGATGTGCCTTGATGAAAACAACAATCCAAAATACCTTTGCCGCGAAAAAGCCCTTGCAGATATAGCATCACTCGGAGACACAAATGTGGCCAAGTTATGCGCAGATGATTTTGTTCCAAATTATGTAACAAACTGCATAAGGGATGTTGCAGTCAACTCCTGCAGCAAGGACATTTGCGGAAAGCTGTCAAATCTTCAGAACGTCGCTGATTGTGAATCAGATGTAAACGCCAGGCTAAATAACCCGAATCACGTATGTCCATATTAAAAAATGAAAAGAATAATATTATTGTCTGCATTTGTAATCGTAACAATCAGCCTAATTTACTCCTCTTTGGCAATTGTTGAAAGGTCATCGGCATTTCCTCAGATAACTCTCACGTTCACAAAAAACTATTCCAACTTTGACCCTTCCTACAAGGTCCTGGTTGATGTAAGCAGCATAAAACTGAACATAACCGACGAGCGCGGGAGGAACTACCCCTACAATTTCACAAGCATCCCTTTGGGAGGCCTAGGAAATACCTTTGCGCTGACCACGCTTGAGCCGCTGATGAACGGAAATTACACTCTTCAGGTTTTTGCAAAAGACATCGTGGGGAATGAGATAAACACGACGCAGACATTGGATGTAGAAGTTCCCTACATGGGCATAGCAATAGGCAGCCCTCCGCTTTCAGTTTCTCCAAAGCCTGTGTTTGACCTCGTAATCAAAACAGAAGGCGATGCCTACGGCTGCAAGTATGATTCCTTCCCCGTGATTTACAGCGATGCCTCTTTCACTTTTCAGGATTTGAACCCGAGAGACCATGCCAAGCTGAATTTCAACAATGATTCTGCAAAAACATTCTTTGGCCTGCAGGACGGCAGGGAATCGCCAATCTACCTATTCTGCAAGGACAATGAGTCAAACAGGATAAACCCCCAGATATTGAACATTTCCTATGACACAACTCGCCCTTCAATATCATTCCTGAACGACCAGATAATTATAACAGACACTGTGGGCGGAAAAGTTCTTGCAACAGCGGATGTACTTTCCAACGACAAAGTAGTTTGCAGATATGGCCCGCTGTTCAACCAGACAGAGGATGCGGAAGGCATAAAATTTGCCTCAACCCAGTCAAATTTTTCCGAGATGACTGGATTTTTCGGAAGAAGCGAAGATGAGGCTAATGAAAGCCAGTATTCAATAAAGCCTGAAACAACAATAGACCTTACGGATAAGGTTGTTAACATAACCACAGTTTATACATTCAAAATAAACATTGCCTGCATAAACAGGGCAACATTAAACCTAAATGACTACGGCGCCCAGAGGGTTTCGGCAACATTGCCTCTGACAGTAATCGTAAATCTCATCAAGCCAATCACAATACAGAAAATAAGCCCGGCTGACTTCACCGCTGAAAGTTTAATTTTCATTAATCTCACAACCAACAGGATTGCAACCTGCTCCTATAAATTTAATGGCACCCTGGCTGGAATCCTGGCTGCTTCTGCAGACGAAAGGGTTCACAATGCTTCGCTTGGGGAATTTCAAGATGGAAGCTATGATCTGGATATAAACTGCACAGGAAGGGCGGCTACATCAAAAAACGAAAGATTCCGGATAACAATAGACAATACGCCACCATCACAGGCATCGGTAATCTCTCCCAATGCGACCTGCACAAAAGAGCTTTCAGCGGATTTTGATGCGGTTGACAACGAGTCAGACATTGCCGGATACAATTACAGCATAGTCGGGCTTGACATTAATGATAAATTTACATCTTCCAACTCGGTTAGCCAAAGCAATCTTAATCTTTCAAACCAGTCTTCATATTCTTTCACCGCAGTTGCCATCAACAGGGCAGGGCTCCCAGGACCGTCGGGCCAGGGCAACAACATTGTCTATGACCCCACAGGAGTTTTGTGCGACAGGAGGCCGCCTTCAATTTTCATCAAGCAGAATACAACTGCAACAGGGGTCTTTGTGATGCTCATATGCATAGACAGCGAAACAGAATGCAATAACAATTCCTATTCATACCTGGTTTCAGCGGACAGCAACTGCGAGGGTTCTTTCCAGCCGATTACCTATGATGCAGAAAAAGAGATATTCGGGGTTTTGGTCACCCAGGAAGGCTATTTCTGCTATGAGGCAGAGGACCTTGGGGGGAACAAGGCAAAGGGCTCGGAAAAAATAAAATTCCAGAGCTCCTCAAACTGCTACAACAGCATTGAGGACGGCGGCGAGACCGATGTTGACTGCGGCGGAATGTCCTCCTGCGTAAGATGCGACATCGGCAAGAAATGCGGGCTGGATTCTGATTGCGTTTCGTTGTACTGCCAGGGAGGGCTTTGCCAGGAGCCGTTATGCACTGACAATCTGAAAAACGGCTACGAAACTGATGTTGACTGCGGCGGCAGTGCCTGCGGCAAGTGCGGGGCAAACAAAAGCTGTATTTCCAATTCAGACTGCGAATTAAATTACTGCAACGCACTGCTGTTATGCGATGTTCCTGCCTGCAATGACCTTACAAAAAACGGAAATGAGACTGATGTTGACTGCGGCGGCAGTGCCTGCAACAAGTGCGCGCTGGGCAAGTTCTGCATAGAGAATTCAGACTGTGTAACCTCAGACTGCTTCGGGGGAGAATGCGTCCAGCAGCCAATCCCGATAAATCAAACACAGCCGATTGCACCTGAGACAGGCCTGCTGTTCAAGATTCTTAAAATAATCTTCCTGATGCTTGGCGTTTTAGGCATATTTGGCGGGTCAGGATATTTGTACTATAAAAAATCAAAGCCAAAGAAACCGGCGCCGTTGAGCGGGGCAAAGTCGCAGACCGCGGTTTCCGAGGAAAAAGCAATTGCAAAGCCAAGGGCGCTTACGCCGGAAGAGAAGATAAGGAAGCTGACTGTCCAGGAGCAGATGAAAAGGGAAAAGGAGGAGACATCTGCAAAGCGGGAAAAGCTTTTTGGGCTTTTCGGGGCTCCGGGAAAGATTCCGCCGAAAGAGGCGCCGAATGCCCCTAAATTGCCGGCAGCGCCTGTCAGAAGAATAACCATTCCGCAGATTCCAAAGCAGCAGCCTGCTGCTGCAAAAAAGCCCGAGCAGAAGCCGGAGGACATATTCGGCAAACTGGGGAGGATGAAGCCCCGGGAGGGCAAGGAGGCAGGCATATTCGAAAAACTCGGGCTGCTGAAAGGGCAGACAGAATTTGAAAAGCTTGAAAATATTGGCAAGGGCAAAAAAGCAGAGGAGATAGAAAAGCTTAAGAAAAAAAGAAAATGAACAAGAAATCACAGATTGGCCAGGTTTTTATTTATCTCATATCCACATTAGTGATAATACTCGTTCTTTACTTCGGATATAACGCAATCAGCGGGATAACCAAAAAACAGCAGGAGCTTTCATTTGTAAAATTCCAGACATCGCTTAAGGACATGGTGTCATACACCAGCTCTGATTACGGAACAGTCAGGGTGGAGGATTTTTACGTGCCAAGCACATTTACAGAAGTGTGCTTTGTTGACCCTCACCTTATAACAACCCGGGATTCATCACCCATACTCCAGTCATACCCCGTAATAATTGACAGCGTTGAGAGCGGGGTTCTTGCAGATGTTTTTGCGCTTCAGGCAGGGGCTCCGTTTTACATTGAAAAAATCAATGTAACCGGGGATTTTCTGTGCGTTCCGGTCACTAACGGCAAGATAAGAATCAGGATTGAAGGCAAGGGGGATTCTGCCCAGATAAGCAGCCCTTGAAGATGAGATTCCCAGGCAAAAAAAAGGGGGCAATTGAAATACAGTTTAACTGGATTTTTGTCCTTATAGTCGGCGCGTTGATTCTGGTTTTTTTCATCAACATATCAAATTCCCAGAGGAAGGCTGCAGACCAGAAGCTGGCATTTGACCTTCTATCCAAGGTGGACCTCATAATGAGCGGGGCGCTGACAATCCCCAAGACGGGGCAGGTTTTTGACATGCCAAACATTCCGTTCGGCCTCGAATGCAGCAGGATTTCAATGTCCGGGGTCAGCAGGCAGTTCCCTGACAGGATAATTTTCGGGCCTGACCAGCTGAGCGGGAAAAAGCTGATTGTAGTTAGCCAGGACTGGACAGTGCCTTTCAAGATTTCCAATTTCCTTTATTTGACAACATCCGGTGTCAGGTATGTTGTTGTTGCCAATGCCGACGAGCCGGCGCAGTTCCAAACAGCAACTGATTTTTTGAACTCGCTTCCTGATAACATAACAAAGGAAGTGGGAAATCTGTCTCCGACAAACGGAATAAATGACAAAAACAACTATAAGATAAAACTGATATTCCTGAGCGATGTTTTTCCACTGCCATATCAAAAACTTATTGACTTGCAATTGCCTGATTTCATTAAAAGAATGCCGAACAGCGCAGTGAGCGGGATTTACATTGACGGGTCATCTTCCCCAATTACCGTTCGTTTCATAAAAAAAGAAACAGACCTGTCAGGAGGGGTGGTTCGGCTGAATTTTGATGGCGAGCCAATACCGGTTTACAAGGAACCCATGATATTCGGCGCAATATTTGCAGAGAACAAGGACGAGTTTAACTGCTCATATCTGAAAGCATTCAAAAAGCTTCATTATGTGAGTGAAGTATACCGGGAAAGGGAATTGAGCATAAGCAATGACTATTCAACGACCTATTCATACCGAACAGAATGCAAGGTGGCAGGGATAAGGGCGCCTGAGGAGATAAATGCAATATCTATTGCAGCAACCACCCCCACCCAGAGTATAGGCACAATCTCAACGAATGAGGGGGCAATTTCATACGCCAACGCAAATGCATTGCGTTCGTCATGCGCGCCAATCTACTGAAAAATGAAAAAATCACAGCTGAAAATCGGGGAAAGCGTGGCAGTGCTTATGATATTCTTTGTCCTGGTAATAGTTGGAATCGTATTCTGGTCGAGGTACAGCCAGGTGCAGATAAAGTCCCAGCAGGAAACTGATTTGCTGTCCCAGGCGATTAAAATCTCCCAGACCGTGACATTCCTGTCAGAGCTGCAGTGCTCAACCCTGGAGGTCATAAAATTCAGCTGCTTTGATGTTTACAAAATCAATGCAACGCGTTCCCTGCTGATGGAGAGCAGCGACGACGAACGGGAAAACAGGACAAGCTATTATTTTGACATTTTCGGGTTCAGCAACATAACTGTCTATTCAATATACCCCTCCCAGCAAAGCTGGAACATATATGATTTCACCGGCGGCAACATAACCGGCTATGTCTCAACCCAGGTGCCGGTTTCAATACTTGATCCCATTAACAACCAGTTTTCATTCGGCTATGTCAATGTTGCAGTTTACACGAGGAAGGCGGGATGATAAAAAAGGCGCAGACAGAGATGCTTGGCATAGCCATTGTGGTGATTCTGGTTTCAATAGGGATACTTTTCATAGTCACCAACGCAATCCGAAGCTCCGGCAGCCAGTCCCAGAAAACCGATTTTTCAGAAAAGCAGCTTGCAACAAACATACTGGCTTCAATACTTTCCACTTCTTCAAAGGCTGATGATTGCCAGGGAGACAGGATAAGCACGCTCATGATTGACTGCGGCAAGGGAACCGGCAGGACCTGCCTGCTTAACGGAAATGAGGTTGATGTTTGCGAATACCTCAATGTGACCATAGATACGCTGCTTAACGCAACAATTAAAGTGTGGAACAAGAAGTACCAGTTCCTCGCATACAAGAGCCTGGCATCCGGTGTGCAGATTAACATCACAAGCAGGATTGAGCAGTGCCTCGCAGGGGATGGCACAGGCCTCCAGTATGTACAGAAAGATTCTTATTACCTGCCGCTTTACCCGGAAACAATGACTGTGGAGTTGTCGCTATGCAGCTGAAGAAAGCCCAAACATCGATAGCAAGGTACATAATGCTGGTTGCCCTGATGATAGCCGCATTTGTAATAATCTGGATTATACTTAACAACATTCTTTCGAGGACCCTTGTATGAGAAAAAAAGCAGTGGCGGAAAGCGTAACAACTGTTGTGCTAGCTCTCGTAATCTTTGTCATACTTCTTGTATTTTCAACAGCAATCAATACCTATCTGAATGAGGTGCACCAGCGCGAGAACTGCAAGCTCAGCATAGTTGCGGTTGAACTCGGCAAGTTTATCACAAGAGGCGTTGCATCACCAAAAATTGACTGCCCTATGCAGCAGGTAACCATTGCAAAGAAAGACCTTCCAAAAGGTGATTCTGCCAATTTTGTAAAGACAAAATTCGCCCAGGAAATGTGGGACACATGGTATGTTGCGGGCAGGGGTGAAAACAGAAAATTCCAGGATGCCTGGCAGGGAGGGCAGGTTCACTGTCTGCTCTATGCCCGAATAAATTTCAAGGACAATATCGGGCTTCAGAAAACCGATTTGGGCAGCATGACCCAATGGCTGACCACTAATAATCCGAGAGAATCCTCACAGTCTTACTTCAAATATCTCACCTATAAGGACCAGAGGGCATTTCACATAGTTGATGCTTCTGACCCCGCAAATATAAAGGACATTGAAGAAATTGACCCAGCAAAAAATTACTATGTGCTGTATTATGCAGTAATGTGGGATTCGGGAATGGTAGGAAGGCTAAATCCCCTCCAGCAGTTTGCGATTTTGAAAGATCTGGTTGGCTCGGGGAGCATTCCCCAGGTATTTGTCGTCCAGGAGGACCAGTTCGCAAACCTGGGTTGCGACCGGCTGCTTAACTAAAATGGACACGAAAGAAAAGGTTTTGATAGGATTCATAATCTGCATAATAGCAGCTGTGCTGATTCTTGTGATGTTTGACAAGGTAAAGACCTTCAGCTCAGAGCAGACCAGCAAGGAGATATGCAAAAGGCAGGTGCAGATTAATGCCTATTCTTCATCATTGCAGGCAAACATAAACTGCCCCATAAATTACATCACAATAAAATCACCTCCAAACTCAGATGGCACAAAAAGGAGGCTTGCTGAGCTGATGAATGATGTGAGGGATATTTATGACAAGGCCTGGACAGGGAGCGTGATTTTTCCTGCAAAGTCAGGCACATTCTGCGCGGTTTATGCTATTGTGGATTTCAGCCAGAAGGGGCAGTACATTGATGATTTTGACAAATTTTTGATAGATAACCGGCCCACATATTTGAGTGACCAAAGCTACATGGACTATTTCACCACAGGAATTGCAGGCACTTCAAAGGCATTTTCTTCCAAGATAGCCCCTTCAAAAATACCAACCAGCGACAAGTACGCAATAATATTCAAGTACTCAAAGACATACCAGGACTTTGAGAGTTTCACAAACAAGATTGGGGCGTTTGCATCCGGTCAGGGTGTCGGCGGGCTTCCGGTTCCCCAGGCAGGGATAGCAGGCAAAAGCATTGTTGTGATTGGAGGCGGGATTGTTGCAGGGGTTGCAACCGCAGCTGTGCTTTACACAGCGAGCGTTCCTCTTGGAATAGTATTTTTGGGGCTTACTGCAGGAGGGATGGTTACCGGTTCGACATTGACTTCCGTAGGGATTTTAGCAGCAGACAACGCGCAAGTGCTCACGCCAAGCGTATTGCTCATAACATATAATGGCGAAAGCGAGCTGAAAGACCTTGGCTGCGAATACCTACCGGTTTCAGCAGGTACAAGACCGCAATGATTAAAAATGAAATGCAATTATAAAATCAAAATGAAAAAAGCATCATTGTCCTGGGATGAATTGGGCAAATGGGTTCTTTTCCTTATTCTGTTAGTCGTGCTGATTATTGTGATTGTCCTGGTTTTCGGGGGCGCTTCAGGCATATGGGAAAGAATAAAGGAAGTGCTGAGGTTTGGGGTTTCATGAGAAAAAAAGGGGAAGGACCAAATATTTTTGAGCCAGCTATCATGGTCATAGTCATAGTTGTTCTTGTAATCATACTTGCCGGAGTTTTTTTGCTGCCCAAATCCGCAAGCGCAAACTTTCTCACAGACCTAAGGGACAAGTACACCTACGGAACCCAGTGGAAGGACATGGAGGCGCTTCAGAAGCGAACAAATTATGTGCTTGACTGCGCAGGCGGCGGGGGAAATGTGGTGACAGACATACAGTACAAGATTGACCATTTTCCTGCGGACATATCCCAGAGCATGCGCACAAGATACAGCGACCTGCTGACCGAGGCAAAGCTCAACCAGCAGTACTGCGGAGCAGTCTCTTCTTTTGAAAGCGTTCCAAATTTCGATGGGGTGCACGAAACAGAATTCAAGGATGCCCTCAGAAAAGCGAAAACAAGCATAGCCACTCTCCAGCAGACCAGGTTCCAGGCAGGGATACTTGCCAAGGAGAAGTCTGACATTATTGACGGGATTCTGAATGACTGCAAGGCTTTCAGCGGAAGCAAGAAGGAGAGTTGTGACTTTGCAAAAACAAAGCACTACTGCGTTCTCGACGGAGAAAATTGCAGGCCCACGGTTTGCTCAAAGGCATCAACAGATGAGAAATACTGCAATCTTCTTGCAGACAAGTCAAAGCTCTGCTTTTCCGGCTATGAAAGCAGGCAAACTCTGGGTTCAACATTCTCAAAAACTCCGCAGTTCTTTTATGTATTTAATTCATGCAAGCCATGCCTGGGCATGAGCGATTGCTTTGGCTATGGGCTGAATGAAAAGGCCTGCACCTCTGACGTTTGCGGCAAGGGTGGCGGCGCATGCAGCTTCCCAAAGCTAACCCAAAACAGCCCCTGCAGGCCTGCCGGTGTTGGGGAAATATGCGCAGACCATAATCAGGACTACCAAAACTGCAAGCCTGAAAAAGGATGTTTCTGGACTTCATCAGGGCTTTGTGTTGACTGCAGCACAATCAAAAGCTGCGAGGATTACGCATCGGACAAATTAATGAAGCCATCTTCTTACGATTTGACAACCGCGTGCGAGCCAGACATATGCGCAGGGATATCAAAAAGAGATAAACTGGGCTGCAAATTAGATCCAACATTCGCAGGCCAAAAATGCATATCCCTAAAATGCGAAGCGGTGATATATGAATCCTCATGCAAATCCTATGACAAATGCATCTGGGATGAAAAGATAGCCGGCTACAACAAATGCGCTGAAAAAAATGCCTGTGAGAAACTGGCAAAGTCAAGCTGCGGGAAAACCCGCGGACTCAACTGTGTTTTTGTCAACACAGAGGTTTTGAGGAGTGCGCTAGATTCTCCGCTGTTTCCCTACTCTTCCATATGGCCTATGTGCAGGGACTGCAGCCAGATAAAAAGCTGCGCTGACTACGGGACAATTGAGGTAGCCACAAGCGGATTACCAAGCTATACTCCAAAATACAAGGTTGGCGATTTCCCTTCCTGCGAAAATGATGTGTGCGGAATAGCAGGTGCAACTAAATGCAAAGTAGATGTGGAAAACAAGCCCGGCTGGGGAGGCCCTACTGTTCTTGTTGGCGAGGGCATGCGGGGTTATTGCGTGGCTGCTTAGCAATCAAATCGCTAACATTCCCCCCGAAACCTTTAAATACTCCCCTTATTTAGGAATAGTAATAAAAGCTTAAAGAGGTGTTAAGAATGATTAAAAAGGCACAGGGAATGTCCCTAAATGTCATTATTATTGCAGCATTGGGCCTGCTTGTTCTGGTTGTCCTTGCCATTATATTCACTGGAAGGACAGGGCTATTTGTCAAGGAATCCGACAAGTGCGAAATTAAGTACGGCACCACAGGCAAATGCGTTGCCGCAACAACAGATTGCGGGGGAACATATGACAAGGTATTGCTTGGAGCCTGCGATTTGAGCGGAGACAAGAAGTTCAACTTCAACAATGTTGACAATGACGGATACTGCTGCGTGACTGTGGCGCCTTCTTAAAATGAACAAGCGCGGGGCTGAGCTATCATTGAATGTCATAATAATTGCGGTGATACTTATTGTTGTCCTTGTTGTGCTGGTGATAATATTCTCGGCAAAGACGAGCATATTCACACAGACAACAACCGAGACAGCAAAGCCCTTCACAGCGAAAACCTGCGATGTTCCTGGAACAGGAAGGTACTGCTCTGACAACTGCGGCTCTGATTCAGATGTTTCATCCCAGTTTACAGGGGGCCAGTTTGACTGCCTGGATAAAATAACCGGGGGAAGCAGCAAGTGCTGCTGCTGCGGCAGGTTTAAGTGAAAATGAACAGGGAAGGAGCTGAGCTATCGCTGAACGTTGTTATAATCGCAATAATCCTGATAATTGTGCTGGTAGTTGTTATAATTATATTCGGTGGAAGGCTTAACATCTTCGGCAAGTCATCAACAGCCTGCCAAACCCAGAGTGGATATTGCACAGCGCCTGTTACTGCCGGCTGCACAGACTCGAGCGGATGCTGCCCTTCAGGCGAGATAAAGATACCCGGGGCAAAATGCACAACCACTCTGGAGATATGCTGCTTTAAGGCGACCACATGAACAAGAAATCAATGGAGCTGTCTTTGAACACAGTTGTTGTTGCCATAATCCTTCTTATCGTGCTTATTGTGCTGATTTTCCTTTTTGTTACAAGGTCAAACATATTCGGGAAAAGCCTGGAAGGGCAGGCATGCAATGAAAGGGGAGGAAGCCCAATTTCAAGCGGTCCCTGTCCCGATGGTTATTACATGATTTACGCCAAATCAACACCGGATGCAAAGACGGCAACACCGTGCTGTGTTAAGATAGAGCTTCCGCAGGCATCTACGCAACCAAGCAAATGAAAAAGAAAGCTGACGTAAACTGGGTATTGATTTCAATGGTAATTGCAGTCATAGTTCTGGCAATAACGGTTTATCTTTTCTGGAAATATTCAACCCAGTCTGCAAACCAGGCCCAGGGAATTGCCGGATGCAAGGCAAGGGGAGGCAGCTGCATGCCTGCATGCGGCGAGGGAACGATTAGCATAGGCAAATTCAACTGCAAGCAGGAAACCCAGAGTGACACAGATGTCTGCTGCATACTGGTGATATCGTCAGGAGGAGCAGCCTCCCCCACTTGAAAATGCGTTCTAAAAAAGCCATAGTCTGGTCGACATTGATTGGAATAACAATTGCTTCGCTTATCCTGATAAATGTTATAGTTCCCATACTTGCTGCAGGCTACAGGATTCTTTTTCCTGAGCCGAATTATTCCTCACTGCAGGGATTTGACAGGCTGAGCTATGCTGCAATGAATGCGCCATACAACGGCAAAATGATTGTGCCAATTGATTTGGAAAACGGGCTGAAAATAACAACAAATGCCAACGACCCGAATTGCGCGATTAATTGCCTTTGCCTGTGCAAGGCTGACGGATTTGCAAGCGGCCAAAAGCAGCCGGGATGCCTTATAAGGATGTACAAGGAAACCTGCTTTGATTCGCCGGTCAATTTTCACGGCCAGTTCTCTACGATAACTCCCGGAGTAATGATTAACGTTGTAGCAATATTGCAGGTTTCCAGAAGCACAAGTGCGATTGACGTAACCGGAGAATATTCAGGCAAATGCTACTTTGACAATTACGCTGATTGCGCAAAGGCAGGAGATTGCTTTGTAAAATTTGCCACAGACAAGGCCCTTATTACCGCAGGCAGCTCATACATAATTTGCATGGCATGCACAGACAATCTGCCAAAGGGCCAGGCTTCCGGCTCAGAAACGGGAGATACCCAGAAAGTTTCCTGCGAGCGATATTCTTATCATGAGCTAAAAAGCAGCGCAGGGGCAGCAATTAGCGGAATTTTGTCATATGAAAGAACATTTTCCCTGCCTCAGAATAATCCCAATATTGCCCAGGCAAAGCAGCAGTGTGAAACAGACAACCCCTGCAAGCTAGCTGTAAAGTGCAAATGGGTTGACAGCACCAATAGCTGCGTTGAGGATACCAGCGCTGCATCACAGCCAGCCAAGCCCTAGGAATCGCATTAAATCCATCTCAAATAAGAAAATATTTTTAAAGGCAATTCCTTTAAAATGAGCAAAAAGAGGAGTTTTAGCTATGGAACAAGAGGAGGAAGAGTTCACACTCGGCTGGGGCCAGTGGTTTGAGCTGATATTTGCGGTTTTGGTTCTTGTGGCAGCGCTTGCCTATTCGGTTTCTGTGGGCACGGATATGAGGATAATGAAAGAAAAGTCAGCAAGGGACATGGCGCTTACTGTTGAAACCATGGTCGGCTCTCCCGGAAGCGTGCTTTTCGGCTATGCCGATTCTTTCGGGTTCCAGTATCAGTTCAGGCCCAACAGGGTAGACGTCTACTCAAGGGATGAGCAAACCTTCAATCCAGCATCAACATATTACATTTTTCCCCAGGATTCTGAAATGCGGTTTTTGTTTCCGGCCACAATACTTGGCCCCAATGGCGGGGAAAAAACAGTCGTTTCACTGAAGAAGAATTTTGATTCATTCACATTTGGCCAGGAGGATTTGACATTTTCTTCCTCAAGCTGCGAAAAAATCACAGTGCCCAAGAGTCCGGTTCTTATACTGCGTTCCTCTGCAGACCCGAAACTGAAAGAGCTGATAGAAAAAAACCTGATGCCTGCGCTGCGGACAATTGGCGTGGATGCAACGCCCTATGATGACCTGGGCGCGCTGAAAAGCGCATTGTCCGGGAACAAGGACACTGTTATGCTGGAGATATCAACGCTTGCAGTTGGCCAGGATGACTCAAACAAGAATACAATAAGGATTCTCGCAAACCCCGACAAAAAAGCGAGAAGGATTTCCTGCATTATCAAGAACAAGCTGCAGGAATCCAATCTGTATTCAACCTCCCTGGCAGACAGCAGCCCTGATTTTGTGACCCCCGTTTCACTGAAAATCGAAATAAGCGCGGATTTGCCATATGAGACTGTGATTGGGAAAATCGCAGACAGCCTTAAGGAGTATTTCCCAAAATGAAGGGCAAAAAAGCAATAAGCACAACAGACTTTTTTCTTTGGATAGGAAAATTGCTTCTTCTGGTGATGCTTCTGATATCCATTTATTTCATTGCAAGGATTTACGAGCAGAAGGAAATAGACACCGCGGAAATAGAAGCGGGCATTTTCAGGAATTACATTCTCTATTCCCCCCATGCCATTTCCTATAGGGATGTTTATTCAGACAGAATCTTTCCTGGCACGGTTGATGTTGCAAATTTAAACTCAGACCTGCTGGAGTCTGCTGCAAATTTCGGAAAGACAAACGACATGATTGCAGCAATAATAACATTGTCGGATTCGCAGAAAAAGACAGTAAAGCAGGTTTATTACAATGAGAAAAGGTACAATGACTGGCTTCCCATGGCTCAGAGCACATTTCTTGGAAGGGGAGCAATTCTAAAGGCAGACAAGGAATCCTATGTTCTATATGTAGACTCTGATGGGAAGACAAAGCCGGGAATTTTGAAAACAGAGGTGCTTGTGCCAAGAACATGAGAAGGCTAAGAAAAAAAGGAACATGGACTTCAGTGATAACCGATGTTTTTGCAGTATTTGCATATTTTATAATTTTCATCATAGTTCTCTTTTTCATCTCTGACTCTGACTTGAGATCAAAAAAGACAGTAAGCACAGAGGAGTTGAAGGTTGATCTAAACATGGAACTTCTTGACGGGTTGAGGACTCCGATAGATTCAGAGGTTCCGGATGCACGGGGATTTCCCATTCATGTAACCATGTCATTTGCAGAGTATATTGCCCAGTTTGCAGACTGCAATCCCGAAGACAAACCATCCATTGCCACGGCAGACTGGGTCCAAAGCCAGGAGCATGACTTGGAGTATGTCCTTGGGCAGATGGAGCCGTTTTTTAGCTATCTTAAGGGAAGCAGCACGTGCTTTCGTTTGGAGTATCCCAATGCAGGCCAGTGCAGCTGGCTTAAACCACTGACTGATTCAATATCAAGAAAGGTTGAGGAAAAATCAGGCGGCTGCCCGAACTTTGCAGCCGGGCTGGCTGGGGCAAGCAGTATGCAGCAGGCATCTGTAAAGTTTCCCAGCAGGCAGAAAAATATTATTACTGCCATGCTCTGGAGCGCAGGTCTCCCATCATCGCAGGCTTCTGCGCCTGCAGCGGGGCCATGATAAAATAAAATGAAACTGCTGAAAAACAAAAAATCAATGTACTTTTTGACTATGGTCAGCATATTCCTGATAATCTCGCTGATAGCGCTGCTTTATTTCATCAACAAGAACAAGTCGCTAAGCGAGCAGCAGGGTTATATCGGAGTGAAGTCAAACAAAATAATCCAGTCTTACCAGACAGGGGAGGCGACCCTTTTCTACATTGACCAGTCTGCCAAGTATGCTGCAGAGACCGCATATTTCATGGCAGCTTTCAACGGTGCCATGGCAAGCTGCGGGGATTATTATAATTTCAAGGTCTGGGATTTGGAAGACCCGAACTGCGTTCCCATGGACAGCAACAACATGCCAAGCGAGCATCTCAAGAATGCGTTTGAAAATGCGATGAATAAGGCGCTGAATGAGTATTTCTCAGTTCAGCAGGATGCTTCAATTCCCAATAATTATGACCTCAATATATTTGAGCGGGCCAATCCTTCAAACCCTGCCGGCGAAAAGCAGCTGGTTTTTGTCGGCCAGGCCCAGACGCCAATCCAGTTTGTGGTGGAAAAATACCAGCCGGGTGCCCAGGCACCTGTTTCCGCAACAGGAGGCCAGGCGCCTGCAACATACAACCCAGTCAACCTGCCGCTGCCGCCTGCAGGCAAAACAGACAGGGATCTTATGGTCTATATAAAGCAAAATTATGGTCCCATCATAAGCAAGTATGCCCAGATGTATGGGTTTCCTGCCAGCTATGAGCCGCTATTTGCAGGCATGATTGCAACAGAGTCAAGCGGAAACACCTATGCACTTGGCTTTGACTACGGGTCTATAGGCCTAACACAGTTTATTGATTCTACTGCCAGAAGCGAGCAGTTTTCTTCAATATTTGAAGGCAAGATTACCAGCTGCAACTGCGGCACAAGGGTTGGGAGATCTTGCCCGACCAGATGGAGTGCGGGGTCCTGGGTGCCGTGCAGTCCGAGCAATGATTTAAGATTTGACCCTGATAAAAACATCCAGGGCGGCATAAAATATGTGCATGACAATTATCTGGATATTAAAAAAATGATGGAAGCAAAAGTCGGTGCAGGGAATGCGAACGAGGAAACGCTTATCCTTTCAGCGATAATGGGCCATAACCGTGGGCTTAACGGAATTGAGGGGGATATAAGGCAGGCAGGAATAAGCGCAGCCAATGCTCCAAGCGGTTGGAAAGTTGTTTCGGTTACCGGGACCTCAAGCTACGGAAGGCAGTATCCGCTCAAAGTTTTAAAATATGCAGCGGCCTACAAGGACCTTTCAGGAGCAGAGGATACTGACCTTGGGGAGGGGGGCGTATGAACCGGAAGATCTTGATGGCTGCAATCTGCGCATTTTTGTTTTTGGCAATTATTAATTGCGCACCTGTTGCAAAAGCTGCTGATGCTCCCGCTGCCACTGCAGGCCAGCAGCCGCCCTGCGGAACAGGGCCAATGGCTCTTATGTACCATACTATAACTGATTCCCCAAGCGGCCAGTGGGAACTGGCAACAGCAACCTTTGAAGCGCAGATGAAATTTCTCAAGGACAATAACTGCAATGTTGTTGATGCGGATACCTATGCAAGCATAATAAAAAGCGGGGCAAAAACTCCTGCGATATTACTAAGCTTTGACGACCGTACCCGTGCTTCCCATTACACCGTCGCGTTTCCGATATTGAAGAAATATGGGTTAAGGGCAATATTCTTTGTCCAGTCATCCCAAAAAGGGATTACAACAGCGCAGCTGAAAGAAATGATAAGCGCGGGAATGGTTATGGGTTCCCACACAATAACTCATCCAACATCCGCAGGCCAGTGGTCCGGCAAGGAATATGAGCTAAAGCAGTCAAAGGATGATCTTGAGAAAGAGTTGGGTGTTTCAATAAAATATCTTGCATGGCCTGGAAATTATTACAATTCTGCATTGGTTCAAAAAGCCAAGGATGCAGGTTATGAAGGGCTGTTTGCAGTGGCGAAGGAGGAGAACAACAAGCAGTTGATGGTTCCGACAACATCCCAGTATGAAATGTTTAGAAGGGAAATTGGAAATGGCTGCGCTGTGGATATGTTCAAACTTGCAGTTTCTAATAATCTGTGCTGTATCCCAAAGCCGGATGTCAAGATGGACATAAGCCAGTGCGTTCCCTACAATGCGCAGGCAGTGCAGCCAACTTCTGCATCAAATGCGCCTCCCTCACTTGGCTATCAGGATTGCGCTCCCGGCGCAGTCACAGGTGGGGGAGCATTGAATCTTCAGGTTGACAGTGAAGGGCTTGTTGAAATTCCCCAGATTGACGGCAAAAGCCTTTGCGTAGACGATGCAGCTAGCCGTCCTGGAGGCTGCCGCCTTAAGAAGTCTGCTGCAGAGGCAATATATTCACTTTACAAGATGTTCAAGGACAACGGATGCACATTGCAGATAAGCTCTGCCTATAGGTCTCAGGCGCTGCAGGCAACAATTTTTGCAGCCCTGGGCAGTGGAAAGGCCTGCGGTCCGGGGAAGGATAACTTTGCACACTGCCCCCATGTTTCAGGCGGGGCCATAGATATAATGACCGCAAGTTGCCCTGACTATGAAAAGAGGATGAAGCTTGCCTGCCAGGCAGGATGGATGAATTATAATAATGAAGGTTGGCATTTTGAATTCGGCACAACCAGCTGGAAAGGGGCTGTATCACAGCAGCACTGCCAGTTCCCGTTCGTCGCAACAGCGGGCTATGGTGGGGGAGCATATGCTGGCCACCAGTCTGTGAAATTTAATGAGCTTGCCCAGCAGCCTAATTTCAATCCCCAGTCTGCAGGAGCGCCTTCATCGGTTGCCGCCCAATCAATCAGCATTAAGGAGCTGCCAACTGTAACTGCGGGAGGGAGCACAATAAATAATGTAAAAATAATTGAAATTGACCCAAAATATTATGACATCAAAACAATGTCTGCAAAGACAATCATCCAGACTTTTGGCGGAGCCAGCTGCGACAACTGCAAAATAAACATTGTAGATGCCAAAAAGAAATATCCTTCACTGAATATTGTTGCAGGGGTAAATGCGGGGTTCTTTGACAATGCTGCAGACAAGTCGTTTGTCAGCACTCTTAACCCTGGAACGGGTGCTGCAGAAAAGTTAATTACCGGTTATCTTGCCCTGGGGGATGCTGTTGATTACAGTGCCTATGGCTATCCTGTAAATGATTACGTTGAAAATGGGAAGCTCATCAAGGGCAAGCCGGACGACAAGCTGGGCATGTATTTTGTTGTTGACAACGGAGCAGCAAAAATAATCAAAAAATCAGATTTCTCGTTCAGCCCTTCAATAACTTCCGCTGTAAGCGGCTCTTCCTCCGCAGAGGGCGAGACCTCAAGAACAATGGCATGCATAGAGAAGGACGGCAAAATAAAGCTGGTTACTGCAAAAAGTGCAAGCGCATCGGCACTTAAGGATTATCTCACTTCATCCGAAAACTGCGGCCAGACCATCAATCTTGATGGAGGCGGCTCAACAATGATTTACTATAATGATGGCGCAAAAAAAGTTGAGGATGCAGGCTCAGACTCTGGAGGAAGGGCAGTTGCAAATTTCCTTGTTGCAGTTCCAAAAGCAGGAATGGGCGGGGTCGCATCGCTGACGTCTCCTGTGCCATGCCCGCCGGCTTCTGTTTACAATTCCCAGGGCGCATGGTATGCAACCTATCTTCTGCCTGGCTCATTTTCAACTGTTCTCAACCAGAATCTGCAGCCATATACGCAGGTCCAGGACACAATGGTTTCAACAGCAAAGGAGCCTTCCTGCGGAGTTGACTGCTTTGACCAGAAAACAAACGACCCCGCATTGGGGAATAAGGATTATACATTTTACTACAAGCAGAATGCAAAGGTTAAGGACGGCAAGGAGAGCGACTGGAGCAAATACTGCGAAAGCCCTGACGAGGCATTCTTCAGCGACTTTGCAGAGTTTTTTGACAACTGCATCGGGGCAGCCGGGCAGAACTGCAACTGTAAAATTACCCCTGATCCAAAGGCGCTTGAAAAGTCATCAATTAAATTCAGCAAGATGTCAGGCACAAGAACAGACATTTCCCTTACGGGCTATGACAAAACATTCCAGATGTTCACAAAGGACTATTCAGTTGCTTTCCCGTCGGAAATAAAAAATGATGGGGGAATTAGGCTTGCTTACTCTGCAACTGATGCGTATAACCCCGGGGCTTCTGTTAAGATGAGCACAATATACCTGAACAAGGAGGGCAAAAAAATCAGTTTCTCAAGCTCGCCGTTGGGGGGAGACTGCAATGCAGAAAGCCAGGTAATAAAAGTTTGCGCAGTCAGCAAGAGCATAACCCAGAAAATGGACAATCCTGTCACAGGCAAATTCGAGGAAATGCCGCTTACCTTCAGGTTTGCATTCACTCCGCCGAACACTCCGCCCCCTGATGTGGCGGGAGTTGCTGTATCAGATTTAAAATACGCAAGCGGCGCCGTTGTTCTCAGCTGGTACAAGAGCACGGTGAGTAATGTCGAGAAATACGACATCTACCAGCAGGCCAGCGATTTCAAGGGAAAGAAATCAGACGAAGTGAAGAAAACTGCAGCCCCTGCAACCGTTGAAATAAAAAATGAAAAGGACGTGCAGTCAGTTGACTGGGTGCCGAAATGCAAGCAGAAGGGAACAAAGCAGTGCGATTTTGAGCTTGAGGCGAAGTCTCTCCCGGATGGGGCAGCATCGCAGAGAATTCCAATGGCTGCGGGGACGCTAATCTATGAAGCGGGCACCGGAAAATATTATTACATAACTGCCTTGGCAGACAAAACCCCAATGAATTTCGGGGTAACTGCTGAAAACAAAAAAGGAATCCAAAGCGCAGCATTTGTGGAAACTCCGGCAGGGATTTCAATTGATGATATCCCCCCCGGCTATTCTGACTATTCCGGGGCAATGGTTAGCGGGAATACAAGAACATTTGAAATGCCCCAAGCAAACATAGATGGGACTGTTCTTGGGCCTTTCATGAAACTTTACTATTATATTGTTGAATCATGCCCTTCAGGCAACAGGGCAATAGCGCAGTACCCTTCAGATGCGGGAAAACCCCTTTCACTAACCCAGCAGGCAATCCCTTCAATCTCCGGGGGCTGTTCGTATAAGCTTATTGTCCAGAAAGATGTATCAAGCTTGACAATGGTTCAGGCATATTCACCATTTGTAAACAATGTGGACTTCCAGGGAACAAAGGACTTGGAAGTTATCAACTATCTACTCCAGTAGATAAATATTTATAAACACTCAGTCTGAACACAGCCCTATGCTGAATTTGCCCTACGATAAAATTGTGGAAATCATAAAAGCAAAATCAGGGCTTTCTGAAGACGATATAAACGACAGGGTAAAGGACAAGATAAAGCAGCTTTCTGACCTCGTTTCAAGGGAGGGCGCTGCCCATATTGTTGCCAACCAGCTTGGGGTTTCGCTGATGAACATCGCAAAAAAGCTGAAGATTTGCGACATCAGGGAAGGAATGAGAAATATTGAGGTTGTTGGCAAGGTATCAAAGGTTTTTGACATGAGGGAGTTCACTGTCGGAGAGCGTGAGGGAAAGGTTGGCTCCATGTTTATCGGGGATGAAACCGGCTCCATAAGGGTAACCATGTGGGGCGAGATGGCTGAGAATGTAAAAAAGCTGAAAGAGGGGGATGTTGTAAAGGTAAAAGAAGCATACACAAAGATGAACAACAGCTCCCCTGAAATCCACCTGAATGAAAAAAGCATTCTTCTCATAAATCCAGAGGGTGAAACAATTTCGGATGTAAAAACAAATCTATATTCGCGGAAATACCTTGCTGAGGCAAAGGAGGGAGAAAAGGTTGAGGTGCTTGGAACAATTGTCCAGATTTTTGAGCCAAGATACTTTGAACTGTGCCCTGACTGCATGAAAAGGGCAAGGCAGAAGGAAGACGGATTTTTCTGTGAGATACACGGAAAGGTTGAGGCGCCGAGGGTGTCCTATGTATTCAACCTCGTTCTTGACGACGGCACAGACAACATAAGGGTTGTTCTTTACAAGCAGCAGGCAGAGGAGCTTTTTGGCAAGGCTGAGCAGGAGATTGTTTCTGCAAGGGGCGACGGGCAGAAGATTGAGGCGCTGAAAAGCGAAGTATTCGGGAAAACGATAAAAATAGCGGGAAGGATACAGGCAAATCCTCTTTTTGAGAGGCAGGAGCTGGTTGCACAGAAGGTTTCAGGGGAAATTAATCCGGAAGAGGAAACCAAAAGGGTTGAAGAAGCAATTGTAGTGAACTAGCAACATGATGTATAAAAAATCACAGGCCGATTTCGGATGCGGAACATTTTTGATGAGTTTTGGAGTGATTTTTTATGCTCAAAATTCCTGAGGTGAAGGAATTTTGATGTTTAAAACCCATGTTGCCTTCGGTTTTCTTGCAGGGATATTGTCGCTTCACTATCTTAATCCCTTAAACCAGATAATGTTCATTGCCCTGGTCCTGCTTGGGGCAACGCTTCCTGACATAGACCACCCAAATTCTAAACTGGGAAGCAAGTTCAAATTCATTGGATTCCTGTTTGAGCACAGGGGTTTTTTCCACAGCTTTCTTGTAATCCCATTAATATCATTGGCAATATATTATTTTACGCATTCTTACACATACATCATGCCTTTGGGAATAGGGTATGCGTCTCATCTTGTTTCCGATGCCGTTACAAAAGAGGGCATCATGCCATTGCACCCGTTGACAAGGTTGAGAGTAAGGGGTTTTGTCAGGACAGGAGGGGCTTTGGAATATATTTTCTTTTTTGGTGTGTTAGTATTTGCCGTTTACAGAACAATTAGTCTTTAAGCTTTTTAATCAGGAATATGCTTATGGAACCCAAGGCCAGGATTATTATGGCCAGTATTGGCGCGAAAATCATTTCATGGAATGCTATTGCAGCCGCAGGATTTTTATTGCTGTCTATGAAAAGAAACTTGTAGGGGTATCCCAGCAGGTAGAATAGCAGGAAATATGCGCCAATCACTGCAATGTTAAAGAGCAGAATCTTCAGGTATCCCCGAAGTTTTGCAGAAAAAAGGCTGCCTAGGGCGTTTTTAGCACTCAAAAAAATCCTTTTTCTCTCGATGAATTCGAACTGGAAAAAAAGCAGGAAGGGATAGAAAAAAATCATGAAAACCGCAAGGAAAATGGCGCCTGCAAGAGGGGCGTCATTGAAGCTGTAGGCTATGAATGAGCCCACCAAGGCCAGGATGGCAAATGAAACCGCCAAAATTGCCAGGTTTGCAAGGAAAAATCCTCCCAGGCTCTCAAATGATTTTTTTGAAACCTTGTTTTTGGATACAAGCTCGATAATTAGGAGCTTAAGGATGCAGTAGACAAACAAAAGTATGATAAAATATATTGCAACTATCAAAATTGCAAGAATGGGATTTGACTCCTTGTTTTTTGAGAATATCGGGGAAAAGGATTTGCCGATGGCGAAGGCAATAATGAATATAAGTGCATAGAAAAACGCGACCGCTGCTATTCTCTTGGGTTTCCTGAAAATCTCCCTTAGCTCATGAAACAGCCTCATGGACTGACTGATTTCCACAGGCTTTTTAAAGTTTTGCTGCGTTAATGCGGAAAATGGAAGAGAAAATAACCCTGGAAAAGGACGTTTTCAAGGCGCTTGCCTCAGACACAAGAATAGCAATCCTGAAGATTCTTGACAAACGGAGGCATACCCAGTCAGAGCTTGCTGTTACTCTCAAACTTTCAGTTCCAACAGTCAAGGAGCATCTTGATGCAATGGACAAGGCCGGGCTGGTAAAGCCGATTGATGAGGGCTATAAGTGGAAATATTACGAACTGACAGAGAAATCCAAGTGCATACTTGACCCTGAAAGGAAAAAGGTCTGGATTTTGCTGGGATTCTGGATTGTTGCTGCTGTGGGAACATTTGCGGTTTTCTTTTCAAAAACATTCCTTTTTGCGGGAGCATCAACAGCCTCAATGAAAGCAATATCTGCCCAGGAGACTGTTCTTTCAGCAGCATCCCCTGCAGCAGATTCCACAAGGGCTGCAATTGCGGTTTCAAAGCCGTTTCCGTATGTTGAGGCCGTTGTAATCGGCATTCTGGTTATCTTAACTGCTTTGCTTATTTATTTTGTCTCAAGAAGCAGGCTGCTTAAAAAACATTAAGGGATTTGCCTAAACAAAAAAACGGGTATTTATACCTCTCAGTTATTTATGCAACCCAGGCAGTGGTGAAGGCGTTGTGAAATAAGAATAGTGTTCTTAAAATAAAATTTATCTTTCTGGTTCTTGCATTACTTTGGACGTTTATTTGGCTTCTTCTGCTACGCAAGAAAACTTGGGGGTTTTCTGCGCGCAGAAAATGGCAAAGCCATTTTCTTGCGGAGTGCCATGCAAGAAAGAATTATTTATCTGTCAAGCGCAGCGCAGACAGATTGGGGCAGTTCTGGCAGTTGAGGCAAACAGCAAGATACGGAATTGAAGGTAAGATCTGCCTAAAATGAATTTTTTGATTTTAAAATTCTCAGGGTGTAAAGCATTAGAAAAAGTGCCTAAACCCCTATTCGGGGTTTTCGGCTCTTTTTTTGGGGGTTTGATGAGCGGAATTTCGCTCTTTTTGGCACACATTCAGACACATCTTAACCATACAAGTGGGCCCTTGCGGGCCAACTTGCTGGGTAAAGAGGTGTTTAGATGAGTGTAACTAGTTAGTAGTAATAACTACTATATAAATCTTTCGTTTTTAACTACCTATTAGAGGTGAAAAATAAGGTTCAGGTTTATAAATAAGCCAATTTTCCCCATGGAAGATCAATGTACCAATACGAAATAAAGATACCAAAGGACAGGATTGCGGTTTTGATAGGCATAAAAGGCGCAATAAAGAGGCAAATAGAGGAAGCCACCTCTTCCAGGCTCAAGGTTGACTCAAAAGAGGGGGATGTTTTCATAACCGGCGAAGACGGTCTTGGCCTGATGATTGCAAGGGACATAATCCGGGCAGTTGGAAGGGGTTTTAATCCCGAGATTGCAATGCAGCTTTTGAAGCAGGACTATTGTTTCGAATCGATAGACATGACTGATTTTGCAAGAAATTCAAATGATGTTGCCAGAGTAAGAGGACGGGTTATCGGAACAAATGGCAAGTCAAGAAAAAAATTAGAGGATCTGACAGAAACCCGCATTTCCATTTACGGAAAAACAGTGGGTGTAATCGGCCAGATAGAAAAGGTTGTCCTTGCAAAAAATGCCATAGAAAGCCTTTTAAACGGGAGCCCTCACACAAAAGTTTATTCCAAACTGGAAAGAAATAAAAAAGAAAATTTCCGTCGGGGAATTCTCGGGACAAAGAGGCGAGAAGAGGATGGCTGAAGAGAAAGAAATTGCATACAGGCTTGCTGAAAAGCAGAAAGAGGTTTCTGTTGCGGAATTTTTTGAGAGAAACAGGCATCTTCTCGGATTTGATAATAAAAGAAAAGCGCTGATGACTGTCATTAAGGAGGCAGTTGACAATGCCCTGGATGCCTGCGAAGAGGCAAAGATACTTCCTGAAATCAAGGTTGAGATTATTGAGATGTCTGAGGACAGATTCAGGGTTATTGTAGAAGATAATGGTCCCGGAATAATAAAAGAGCAGATCCCAAAAATATTTGCAAAGTTACTCTATGGAAGCAAATTCCACACGCTGAAGCAGGCAAGGGGCCAGCAGGGAATAGGCATAAGCGCAGCGGTTTTGTATGCGCAATTGACCACCGGAAGGCCGACAAAAATCATTTCTAAAATCAGGACAAAATCAGAGGCCAATTATTATGAATTGCACATAAATACCCAAAAAAACAATCCTGAAATTGTAAAGGAATCAACTCTCGAATGGAAAAAGGAGCACGGCACAAAAATAGAGATGGACATAGAGGCATCCTATCAAAAGGGGGCCCAAAGCGTTGATGAATACCTGAAGGAAACAGCAATTGTAAACCCTCACGCAACTATAATTTATACCAATCCCAAGGCAGAGCAGGTGATTTTTGCCCGTTCAACAAATGATCTTCCAAAAGAGCCGAAAGAAATAAAGCCCCATCCCTACGGCGTTGAACTCGGGATTCTTCTTAAGATGCTGAAGGCCACTGAAGGAAGAACTCTTCAGAGCTTTTTCACGAATGATTTCTCAAGAGTGGGGCCTACAACTGTCAAGGAAATCTGCGAAAAGGCAGCAATTCCCCCAAGCATAAAGCCGTCTGAGGTTAATATGCAGATGGCTGAGAGGTTAATTAAGGCAATAAGGGAAACAAAAATAATCGCCCCGCCCACGGATTGCATTTCTCCGATTGGAAAAGATTTGCTTTTGAGCGGCCTGAAAAAGGAAATTCCGGCGGAGTTTTACACTGCAACTACCAGGCCTCCTTCTGTTTACAGGGGGATGCCATTCGTTATAGAATGCTGCATCGCCTATGGAGGCAGCCTTGACAAGGAATCTTCTGCCAATGTCCTGAGATTTGCAAACCGCGTTCCATTGCTTTACCAGCCGGGAGCATGCGCAATAACAAAATCAATAATTGGAACAGCCTGGCGTTCCTATGGTTTAAACCAGAGTTCAGGCGCATTGCCTGCGGGCCCGGTTGTCATTCTTGTCCATCTTGCATCAGTCTGGCCGCCTTTCACTTCCGAGGCAAAGGAGGCAATTGCCCATTATCCGGAGATAATAAAAGAGATAAAGCTCGCAATCCAGGAGTGCGGCAGGGAGCTGGCGAGATATGTCCTGAAAAAAAGAAGGGTTTCGGACTCAATACAGAAGAAGGGGTATATAGAGAAGTATCTTAATCATGTTGGCGGGGCGCTGAAGGAATTATTGAGCCTTTCTGACAAGGAAGAAGCAAGAATAAATGATTCGCTGAAGGACATACTTGAGAAATCAAGAAAAATAGAGGAGATTGAGAAAGTTGAGCATGATGGTTCAGAGGAAAGGCTCGGTATCCTGCAAAATGATGAGGAATCAGAGGTAGGGGAAGATGGCTGAAGAAAATATGCTCGCAAAGATAAAGAAAACTGCCACAGAGATTTACAGGCAGATTATGGCCAAGGAAAAGCCCCACCTTAAGATGCCCCTTCGTTCGCTTTCAAATGTGAACTACGATTCAAAAGAAGGATATTTTGAGATGTCTAATGAGTTCAAGGAGAGAACCCTGACAGTTAACACAATAAAAACATTTGCACAGACATTGAGGATGCTTTCGCTTTCTAAGACACTTGTCGAGACCGATGACATTGCGACAAAAAGAGAGGCCTATTACATTTCAAAGAATTGGGGAGATGCTAAGTTTGTAGAGCAGCCGGAGTCTGACACAGTAATGGACGACATTGAAGCCATGTTCATGGTCAACAGGGAGCAAATGGGCTTTATTTCTGATGAGCACGGCGGTTCTGTTTCAGGAGAGCTGATTGTTGTTGACATTGATCCTTCCACAAATAAAGAGATAAAAATCGACTGCACTAAAATGGGAACTGGTTCATACTCTGTTCCAACAAGGGTTGAGCATTTGAAATTTGAGACAAATGCCAAATTTGTTTTGGCAATAGAAACCCAGGGCATGTATGAACGATTGGTTAAGCATTCCTATTGGAAAACTGCGAACTGCATACTTATTTCTCTTACCGGTGTCCCATCAAGGGCCTGCAGGAGATTTATCAGGAAATTATCCGATGAGAAGAAACTGCCGGTTTATGTTTTCACAGACGGCGACCCTTACGGGTGGCTTAATATTTACAGGACTTTGAAAGTGGGTTCCGGGAATGCAGCTCACATAAACAAGTATTTCTGCGTTCCAAATGCAAAATTCATCGGGATTACTGCAAGGGATATTGTTGACTATGACCTGCCATCCCATCCTTTGAAGGATATAGACATAAAGAGGGTTGTTGATGGAATGAAAAACGATCCATTTGTCAAGTTCCATCCTGAGTGGCAGAAGGAGCTCAACATGCTGGTCAAAATGAAGAAAAGGGCAGAACAGCAGGCGCTTGCAGCCCACGGCCTGAACTTCGTTATTTCTGACTATTTGCCTAAGAAGCTGAAAGACCCCAAGAGCTGGCTTCCTTAACTACTGCTAAGTGGTTATAAATAGAAAGATTTAAAAAGGGGGTTTGTATTGATTTCTCATGAACCTGCAAAAAGAATTAGCCAAATGTTTTTACACCCAAAGAGATAGGAGAATTAGTATTCCTGATGTTACTTGTGCAGATAAGCATACAGAGCTATTGACAGCATATGAGACATTCAAAAATGCAGGTTTGGAAGTAATATATCGCGTTCATAATTTCAAATATGATGACCTGGCATTGCCTAAGAATGTTATTGCGATTCCTCATGAAAATAATGATGAGCATGTGAATCTGGAGGTCAAATTGGGTGGAAAATGGTACACTGTGGATGCTACCTGGCCGCAGGAGCTTAGCATTGTAAAAGAGAATGGCAAATCTTTTTCAGTTAATAGATGGAATAATCTTACGAGGAATATGATAACTGCTGTTGCGGACCCCATAACTTGGTCTCCTGAAAAAAGTTACGAAAGCATGGAAAATGATATAGAATCAGGAGAGCAGTACCGCGAGGGAGAGGAGGAGGCAAATGGCAAATTTTATGATGCAGTTAACCAATTTTTTACAGAGACCAAAGAAGAGTATGTGAGATGGCGTCATGCGCCTCGCAGGCTATTCTATTATTTGGACAAAAGTTTATAAACAACTTATTCTGCTTTTGACTCATGGGCCTGTAGCCTAGCCTGGATAGGGCGACAGCCTTCTAAGCTCTGCAAAGAGAGCTGTAGATCGAGGGTTCGAATCCCTTCAGGCCCGCTTATATTCAAAGGAAAAATGAAAAAAGAGTGTGTTTTTTGCACCATCAAAAAAGAGGAGAAGATTCTCGAAACTAAACATTGCTACGTCTACCCGGACAAATACCCTCTTTCAAGAGGGCATATTCTGATAGTGCCGAAGAAACATTATGAAAGCATAATGGCAATGCCTGATGAGGTTCTTTTTGATGTAATCAAAACAGTCAAATTAATGGAAAAACGATTGATCCAAAGGCTGAAAGTAGAGGGAATGGATTTCCGGGAAAACTACAGGCCTTTTGTCCCTGAAAGCAATCTCCGAAAAGCCCACATCCATTTTCACATAATTCCCCGGACGTTTAAGGACATGATTTACAGGGCAAAAGGGGAAATCAAAAGGAAGGAGATTTCTGAGAAAGATAAGGCTTGGCTTATTAAAAAACTGAAATAAAAAACAGAAGATATTTAAATTATTAATTTATTATGCGGGGGTATGGTAACACTTAGAAAAAGCTCAGACCTCGCTAAATTGGTTGGCCTTATTACCGGAGATGGCCACCTCCAACTTAAGGGATGGCGAGGATTGGTTTCTTTTTACTCAGAAGATATTGGAGATATAAAGAGCATTAATGAATTGTTTAAGAAATTATTTGATAAAGGGGGCAGAGTATACCAAGATTTTAGTAAGGGTATCGCAAAGAAATCAATAATGCGGTATAAAATATTTCTGATATCCAAAGAAATTACTAAAAATCTCAATCAAATAGGGATACCTAAAGGGAATAAAACAAATACTCTCTTTTTAGTGCCCGATTGGATAGTAAACGGTAGCAAGCCCATCAAAAAAGCGTATCTCAGCGCAATATATGACTGTGAAGGATGCATTTATGAAACCAAGTCCGAAAGTTCAAGCAGATGGAGAATTGCCCTGGAAATGTATAAAAGAGATGACCTTGCGGGTAATGGCGTTAAGTTTTTTGAACAAATAAAGGGGATGTTAAAGGATTTTGGAGTAGAAACGTCTAATGTCCGGTTTAAGAAGGGCAATCTAAGAAAGGATGGCTCGATAAGCAAGGGATTGATTTTTGACATAGAAAAACCCAGTTTTAGAAACTTTTATAAACGTGTGAACTTCGAAAATACTGTCAAACGGAGGAAGCTGGAAACAGCTCTTAATACTTGACCATTTGCGGGGGTTATTTCATAAGATTAGCGTCTTTTGAATTCCCTAGAGCCAAGTGGTTAAGGTCGGCATATGGAAGTATGCTGATAACAAGCGTTCGGCTGCAAAGATCAGGCTGATGAGCAATTAGCGATGATAAGTAGAGCCCGATCATGCGGGGGTTCGAATCCCCCTCCCCGCTTTATTTTAAAGTATGTGTTTTAGGGATTCATACTTCTTGAGTATTATGTTGTGGTCGCTATGGCATTATATTTATAAACCTAAACTGGTTAAGAAGCCAAATCCTCCGAAAGCACACAAAGATTGTGGGATGTACAACTGGTTAAGGCAATATGATTGACTGCAAGAAAAAGAAATATGGAATTTCAGAGGAACTTTGCGAGAAGATTAAGGAAAGAGATAAGCGTTGCATATATTGTGATAAAGAATTCAAAGAATACCCTTATTCTGACAAAGCAACAATAGAACATATGGATACTCCGAGTGTTAAAAATCCAGAAGAATGGAGGGTGGGTATCTGTTGCCATTCGTGTAATGCAAGCAGAAAAGGAAAAAATGAAGATTGGGATACTTGGTTTGAATCAGATTTCTGCAAAAAAAGAAAAATTAACAAAGACACAGTAGCCCAATTTGTGAAAGATTATAGGAAAAGAATTCAAGGTGAGGTAAAAAATGACCCAGTGCGAAATGTGCGGCAGGAATGAAGCAGAGTTATCCGCTCTAATTGAGGATGTGGAGCTGAAGGTCTGCCAGCACTGCTCTAAATTCGGCCAGATTCTTAAAAAACCCACCTTTGCAGAAGCGCCGAAGAAAAGGGTTGTAATAGACGGGCCGGAGATAATTGTTGTTGAGAACTACGCCAAACTAATCAAGGAAAAGAGAGAGGATTTGGGGCTTATGCAGGAGGATTTTGCCAAGATGCTCAATGAAAAGCTCTCAACATTCCAGAGCATAGAAAGCGGTCATTTAAAACCAGACATCAAGTTTGCGGAAAAAATGAAGAAAATGTTCGGGCTGATTCTGACAAAGGAAATAAAGAAAGCAGACATCAAGATTGAGAAGTCAAAAACAGCCGGGTTTACGCTGGGCGATTTTATTAAAAAGAATTAAGCACAAGCTTCCGGTTTCTCCCAGTAAAGAGGGCAAATCTTTGCCATTATCGCGTCGCTGTCATGGAAGCCTGCAGTAGAATTCTCCTCAATAACAAGCGAAGGGTATTCTGAGATGTTGTATGTTTTTATCAGCATGTCTATAAGCGGCTCGTCCTCGAATGTGGAATCAAAGGAGAATATCAGGATTTTGTCCTGCAGTTTCTGCTTTAAATATGTCAAAACAAATCCCTGGTTGTCGCAGTCACTGCAATGCTCAGTAGGGGCATAGAAATAAAGTATGGTAATAAAGTCATTTTTGCATATTTCTTTTGTCTTTTGGGCGAGCATCCAATAGTTGACCTGGGCCTGCACATACTCCTTTTTCAGGACATTAAAGTCTTTTTTATTAAGCGTGGCATCCTTTTCATATTCTATCAGCCTTTCCTCGGTTTTCATCAGCTCTTTCAGGTAACTATCGAATGTTGCTGAAACAGCGGGGCAGTTCTTCTGCTGGCTGAGCTCTGATATCAATTGGTACTGAATCTGCAGGCTTATGAAATCAAGTTTCTGCGCTTCCCCCTGGTTCTGTATGTAATCAGCCCTTTTGCCCTCTATAACAAGGCCAAGCAGCATTCCAAGTATGAAAATGAGTGCGGTTATGAAACCCGCAAGCAGGTATTTTCCCTTCATTTCTCTCTGCATTTTCACCACGTTTGCTTTCTTCGTATGGCCAGGTCAAATATGACCCCCAGCCAGGCCAGTCCCATCACCAGATAATAATAGATGAAAAAGAATGAAACAGGGAGTATCCCCTGCTTTAAAATCTTTTCGTTGCTGTGCTGGAAGGCCTTTGCCATTATTGTGGCGGAAAGGATGAATGCAACAATGGAGGTGCATACCAGCGCAAAATTCAGGTCAAAAACGATGAAATTGAAATTAATGTTTTTTATCAGCGTCCAGAAGTCAAAGTTCACAAATCTCATGTCCACAAGGTCCTTCAGATACTCATAAACCCCGAAATAGAGGGTTATCAGAAGCAGCGAAACTGCAATTCCGCCCGAAAGGATTACTGTTGGAAGCTGTATAAACGCGAAATCACCGTATTTCTTGTTGAATATCATGCCCCTGTATCTCAGGGTGTTTAAAAAAGCGCCCTTGAACCACCTGTTTCTCTGGCGGTAGATCTCCCTGAAGTTTTTAGGAGCTATTGTGTAAACAAAAGTGTTCATCAGCTGTATTATCTTGTACTGGTATTTCTGCAGCCGGTATGTTATCTCCAGGTCTTCGGTAAGGTTTTTGCTGTCATAGCCACCGATTTTTCTGAGTGTTTCTGTTCTGAATACGCTGAATGGGCCTGGCGCAACATGGATGCAGTTCATGTAGCTCATAAGCCTCTTGTAAAACATGTTAACAACATACTCAGAACTCTGGACCCTGCTCCAGAAACTCTCTGGCTGGTACACCTTCATGGAAGGGAGCACGCAGCCAACACTTTTGTCTTCCATGTGCGGCAGCATTTCCATAAGGGAGTTGGGCATTGCAACAGAATCAGCATCAAGGCATACAAAAAATTCCCCCTTTGCGCGCTCAAGAGCCACATTCATAGGCTTTCCCTTTCGCTCCCCGGGATTTCTGCGGATTGAAATTATTTTGACCCGGTCTTTGAATTTTTTCATTATCTCCAAGGTTCGGTCAGAGGAACCGTGGTCTACTACGATAATCTCAAGCTTGTCTTTTGGGTAATTGAGGGCCAGGGCAGACTTTATGGTCATCTCAACATTGGATTCCCGATTATAGGCAGGGATTGCTACGGTAACCAGGGGAAATTTCCTAAGCTTTTTTACAGAATCTTTCGGAATCCCCGAGTAGGTAAATGTGAGAAACCAGAATACTGCAAAGTAAAGCCCCACAAAATATGTTATCCATATTACTATATTCGTTGCCAGGTTCATTTTGCGTAGTAGACTATCCTAACACCCCCGCTGTCGTATACTGTCGGGAATGTTTCCTGATTTGTCAGCAGGAAAAGCAGACCGTCATTTTTGTTTTTCCATACCCCTCCGTTAACCATATTGTCATCAATCATTATGTAGCTTATATCGTATTTATTTAAAAGCCTCTCTGTTTTTTCGAGAGTTCTGGAGTAAAAAATTTCATTTGAGTCGTTCAGGAGCCTCCCAAAATCTGCAGTGTTGTAGAAAAGGGCATCTCCCACTGCCTTTCTTCCGGCAACGGATTCTATTACCAGCCCATTTTGAAATGAAGACAGGATAACCGAACCGCTTCCAGTATTCTTATTCAGCCAGTTTGCTGCCTCGATAACACCCGCAGAAGGGCCGGTTTCTTTCAAAACATTGACATGGGATGCAGCAGAAAAAACAATGCCACCTATCATCAGGAAGTTCATGGTCTGCTTGAGATTGTTAAGCTTCCATTTCTTTGCAATGAAGTTGTTAAGGCCTGCCCCTGCAAATGCGCATATAACTGCATTGCCGTAGACTAGTGTGACTGGTGCTATCAGGAATGATATTGCAAGACAGATTATTGCCGGATAGGCATATTCCCTTTTTTTTGAAACAATCAGCCCGACAATAAAGAATATTGCCGTGAAAACAGAAACCCCCATCATGCCTCCAAGGTCTGAAAAAAGGTTTGACAGGGGAGACAGGCCGGACATGGAATAGCTGACTGCAAAATTTGGCCTGAGCCAGGAAAGGGTAAGGAATACCAAAGCGCAGCTTGAAGCTGCAAAGTATTTCTTATCTCTTTTTACCAGGAAATAGGTGGCATAGGCTACCAAAGCCATTATTGCTGCAAACATGCTGTTCAACGAGGCAATCAGGAATGGTGCTATGGCCATATATGGCAGATATCTTTTTTCCTGCACAAGCAAAAATGCCCCCAGCAGCAAAAGGAACAAAGGAATCATCTCTGCAGAGTTCGCTGAAAAAATGTAAATGAACGGCGGGGAAAGGATGAAAATTATTGAGGCATAGAATGCACTCGTTTTATCAATAATTCTTTTTGAGACCAGATAAAACAAAACTGCGCATACTGCCCCAATTATAATGGGAAATATTTTCATAAAAAGAATAGGATTGAAAAATAAAAATGCCGCCCCAAGAAGATAGTCATACTCCGAAGCAAAAACCGGCCTTTCAATTGCTGTCATTGAGTTTTTTTCCTGGGTGGAAGCAACGGACAGATGGTAGTATGCCTCTTCACCTGCAAGAATGCCCCCGGGCCTTGCAATTGTTATTACTGAAAGCAGAATCGCTGCCAAAACCATTATGATTATTATTTCTTTTTTCATTCCAGCTGGCACCAGGTTTTGTATATTTTTACATTATTCTCATCAAAGACGTTCAAAAAGCATTTTTTGTCCTCAAAATTCAGCTTTGAAGCATTGTACTCAGTTCTCACATTTTTCCCGAAGAATATGTATTTTGAACTGTATTTGTTCATCAGCTCCAGGGCGCTGGTTTCAAAATTCGTGGTGTACAGGGCTGAAACATCCTGGAATCTCTCCTCGCTGTAGGGATTCATGAGAAAATTACCGTCAATTATGTTTCGCCTTTTCGCAACCTCGTTTATCATGAACCCGTCTTTTACGCTTCCTGCTATGACCGAGTTCTCGCTGCTGTTTTCCCTGAGCCAAAGCATCCCGTTTATCTCGCTTTCGCCCGGAATGCTTTGTTTTGAAGCCTGGAAATATCCGAAGGCTGGAATTGCTGCGCTAAAAAGGAAAAATATTGCAAGCAGGGCCATCACAAGCCTTGCTTTCCTGAATCTTATTTTCTGGAAATAGTCCATAAACTGCTTGATAGTGTCCACGGATATTACTGAGATGCCGAGGCCGAGAAAAATCATGCCTGTCTGCACAGGTATAAGCCTTGCCCATATTAGAATTCCTGCAGCAAGAGCGATGGCAACAAAAAGAGATGACGACTCTTTCTTTTTTTCAAAGGAAAACATGTATATGTAGTAGATTCCAAAGATAAAAGGAAGAATGCCTATGTTGGCAATTATGTCAAGGATGCTTACCTGGGCGAAATAATTCCTGATTATCTCCGCAGGTATGTTCTGCCAGATGACGCTTGCTCCGTTTGCAAGTATGGCATTTTTATAGAACAGGAACTGGGTAAGTACTATGAAAAATGTTGAGAAAATGCTCACCTCAACAAGCTCGCTCTCAATTTTTGTCTTGCCTACGCGGAGGAACAGGAGATAGCCCCACAGAATCGGTATGGCAATGATGGAAATGGGGCTGGAAAATGCTGCGATAACGACAGAAACCAGAAACTTGCTTATCCTGTGGGGGTCATTTTCCTTTACAACGCAGTAAAACGCGTAAAAAATTGCAGGAATTGTTATGCACAAAGGATTAAGGGAAAAAATGTTTGACCATAAAACAGGCATGAAAGCCACAACAACCGGCGCAATTAGCGCCAGCTTGCGTTTTCCGGTTATCTCGTTTGCAATATAATATGATAATGGAACAAGGAGAGCGTAGAGCACATTTGGGACTATTTTCCCGATTATTCCTATTGGGACTATTAAAGAAAGGGCAGCCATCAGATAATGGAACAGGGGGGAGAAGACAAAAACGCCCCCGCCGTAGCTTAGTTGGTCATTCCAGGCAGGAAGGCCTGTTTGGGCGATATTCTCAATATGCTTTATGTGAAAATAGGAGTCATAGTCAAAATAGGGGCTGCTGAACGCTATGGCCAGCCTTATGATTACAATTGCAAGGAAGAGCAGCCAAACCAGCTTTCTGTAGTCTTTCATTTTTATTTATAAGTCTGCGTCTGTTAAAAACCTTTAGCAAACTATTTAAAAAGAATTCCCTTTTTAAATACTTATGAACGATTTGCTGATGAGCTCGGGAAGCGCTGTTTTTGACAGGCTGCTTGATGGTGGCTATGAAAAGGACGTAATTACAACAATATATGGGCCTGCCGGTTCCGGCAAGACCCTGGCATGCCTTTTGTGCGCAATTTCAGCTGCAAAAAAAGGCAAGGTTATTTACGTGGACACAGAAGGCGGATTTTCGCCCGAAAGGCTGAAGCAACTCACAAGGGATTACCAGAGAGTTATGGAAAACACATTTTTTCTGAAGCCCACAACATTTGCTGAGCAGAAAAAGAATTTTGAGAAACTTAAGCAGCTGGTCAGCGATAAAATCTGCCTGATAGTTGTTGACAGCATTTCAATGCTCTACCGTTTGGAGCTGAAGCAGGAGGAGGC
>CAIVED010000005.1 GCA_903904885.1 uncultured archaeon
CGTCGGGGTTATGCTGAATTATTTAAGAAATCTATAATTGCGTAGCCCGGCTATGATGCGGCCCCTACAGGCCGCTCTATTACCCTTGACTGAAAAGCCACCGTGTATTTTTTTCAAGGCTTTTAAGCCCCTCTCTCGCTTTCATAGGACATATAAAGAGGTTCTCACCCTTCCCCCGATCCTTTTTGTATGCACTGGCGCACGTCACGAAGCACAATAGTTTACCAGAGCCTTCACAAAATACTATAGCCGGGCAAAAATTGTCCGATACATATAGTGATGAAGCCTATATCGATTCACTTGCGCATGCTCATAGTAGCGGCCTGCGATGCGGGAGAAGGTACCCGTCAAGAGATTGCAGAGCGCTACGGTGTTTCGCTGGGGATGGTAAAAAAATTACTGGCCCAGCGCAAGAAGCTGGGCATTCTTGAGCCACAGAACCACCGCTGCGGGAGAAAAAGAATATTGGACGAACAGGATCTGCTGTGGCTGCGTAAAACCGTTGAACAGCGGCAGGGTTTGACGTTGAAGAAACTTTGCCGGGCTTACAAAAAGCCCTGCAGCGTCATGACCATAAGTCGTGGGCTTCAAAAACTCAGGGCCTCTCATGAAGAATATTAGCCAACAATCGCGACATAATAATTTGTCACGATGCGTTTAACGGTTGCAGGCTTTAATAAGCCAGGATTTTTGATGCTGTAATGTTTTTTATAAACAAAAGGGAGTCGGCAGATATGAACGCCTCGAGTCTGGAAATAGATTATAAATCTTCTAAATCTTTCTTATCAAGCGTATTTGACAAGGTTGATACAGGCATCATACTTTCCGATTTGAAAGGCCATGTGCTTGAAGCGAATCCATTCTTTTTAAATACTCTCGGATTTGCAAGAGATGAAATCGTGGGGAAAATGCCGAGTTGTTTCACGCCGTCTCATGGAATCTACACCTCACGCTTAGGTGAGGTGTTTGAGATAGGCGATGATTATTTTGAGGAGACACACAATAAGCTTTCTGCTTTAGGCAAAACAGGGGAGATAAAAGACTGGACAACTTTTTACGTCGACAAGGAAGGCAAACTGGTACCCGTTCAGCAGAACGTTTGTCTTCTGAAAGATTCCAGGGGCAACAATGTCGCCTCACTTTGTCTTGTTAAGGATGTTTCAGATAAACAAAACTTGGAGACTGAGCTTGAAAAAGCTAAAAATCTGGCTGAAACCGCCAAAGAACTCAAAGAATTTTTCTTATCAAAAATTTCTAATGAAGTAAGAATACCAATGAATGGCATTTGCGGTTTTACGGAACTCTTGATTGATAATGAGCAGATTACTGAAGAATATAAAGAGCAATTGTATGTAATCAAAAAGAGCAGCGAAGATCTGCTCAGCATGATAAATAACATAATTGATTACGCGAAAATCGAGAACGGCAAAACCGATATTGCTACCATTGGGTTTGATGTCGAGCTGCTCTTTTACAGTATTATAATTGATACAAAGGCCAAGCTTATTGGCAAAAACATAGAATTCCAGCATGAAATTACCAACCAGGTTCCCTTCCTGCTGAAAGGCGATCCCAGCAGGATCAGACAGATTGTAC
>CAIVED010000006.1 GCA_903904885.1 uncultured archaeon
ATCCATGAGAAAGATGCTTCTTGCAACTGCAAAGGACATCAGAATCATAATCATAAAGCTCCTGGACAAGCTGCACAATATGCGGACCTTGGAGTATCTTTCAAGGGAGCAGCAGATAAGAATCTCAAAGGAAGTTATGGGGATATACGCTCCTCTCGCCTACAGGCTTGGAATCCAGAGGGTCAAGAACCAGCTTGAGGATCTTGCTTTCAGGTACATTGAGCCTGAAAAATACAATGAGCTTAACAAAAAAGTAAAGGCCAAGATAAAGGAAAGGGAGAAGGACATAGAGCATCTAAGAAAATTGCTGGAGAAGCTTCTGAGGAGCCAGGGGATAGCTGTAAAAGTCATTGGCAGGATAAAAACAGTCTACAGCATATACAGCAAGATGGTCAAAAAGGATAGGTCATTTGACGAAATTTTTGATGTAATTGCACTAAGGGTTGTAACAGACACTGTTGAAAACTGCTACAGGATTCTGGGGGTAATACACAGCACATGGAAACCGATTCCAAGAAGATTCAAGGATTACATAGCGATGCCGAAGGTCAACATGTACCAGTCGCTTCATGATGTGGTAATAGGCCCTGAAAGCAAATTAATTGAGATACAGATAAGGACAAAGGAGATGGATGACATTGCAGAGGAGGGAATCGCGGCACACTGGCAGTACAAGGACGTGGGCAAGGGAACTGTTTTTGACAAGAAGCTTTCATGGCTGAGGCAGATAATGGACTGGCAGCAGGAATCGGGAACAGCCAAGGAATTTGTCGAATCGCTGGAAATTGATTTTTTCAAGGATGAGATTTACACATTCACCCCGAAAGGGGATGTCATAGAGCTTCCGAAAGGCTCAACGCCCCTTGATTTTGCCTATTCGGTTCACAGCGCACTGGGCGACCACTGCATGGGCGCAAAGGTCAACGGCACCTTTGTTTCGCTGAGGCACGAGCTTAATACAGGGGATGTTGTTGAGATAATAACCGCCAAGACCCAGAACCCGAGCAGGAGCTGGCTTAACATAGCAAAAACATCAAAGGCTATCCAGAAAATAAAGAAATTCCTCCAGGAGCATGAGAAGATTCCTGCCAAGGCGCTGAAGGCAGTAAGCAAAGAAAAGCAGGAGCCGAAAACAGGGGGGATAATCCTGTGCGAAGAGGTAAAAAATCCGGAAATCAGGCTTGCCCACTGCTGCACGCCAAATCCCGGGGACAGGATAATCGGGATTGCCGCAAAGACAGGCATAGTGACTGTGCACAGGAAAGACTGCGAGATGATTGACAAGGCAGTAAAGAAAAGGGTTACTGTTGAATGGAGGCAGAGTTTCACAGAAGTCATAACTTTGAAAATAGAGGCCCTTGACCGGGTTGGATTGTTCGCAGATATTCTTAACAACATTTCAAGCATAGGGACTGCAATCCAGAGCGCAAATGCAAAGGTGCTTGGCAACAACATGGCTGAGGCAACTTTCAAGATAAAGGTAGACGACCTTGAGCATGTCAAGGAGCTTATCAACAGGATAAAAAAAATCCAGGATGTAAGAAAAATTTACATCGGTGCGTTGGGAATGTAGCGAAAACCCGAACTATTCCTAGACTAAATCGTTCAGGGTTTTCTGACTCAATCGCTAGAAAAACGAAGTTTTTCTGCGCACAGAAAACCATTAGGTTTTCTTGTGTTTCTCGCCGAAGAGTTGGACTTTAAAACCCTCGAAAATTGAGTAGCTACTCCTTTTTCTTCTTCTCTTTTCTTAAATTGCTTTTGCTTTCAGAGCCCTCTGCAAAGCCCTCTTCCCAGTCGTCAATCTCATCCTCTTCAAGCTCCTCTTCCCTTCCTTCCTCAGAATAAACATTATCCTCTTTCTCGCCTTTTCTTATCTTGAGCTTTTCATCTTCATGGGAGCCTTCATGCTCCTCTTCCTCATCTTCCAGGCCGCTTTCCTTGGCAAGTTCATCTTCTTCATCCTTTATTTTCTTCTTTTTCATTTTCCCTCTTTTTTTCCAATAAGCTTTTTCCCGTTCATGTAAGGAATCAGGACATCAGGCATCTTTATTGTGCCGTCCTTCTGCTGGAAATTCTCCAGGAATGCCACAAGCGCCCTGGATGTTGCAACGCAGGTGCTGTTCAGCGTGTGAACGAGCCTGTTGCCGTCCTTTGCCTTGTATTTTATGTTCAGCCTGTTGGCCTGGTATGTGGTGCAGTTTGAGCAGGAAACAACTTCCCGGAATGTGTTCTGGACAGGCATCCAGACCTCCACATCATATTTTTTTGCAGCCACAATTCCTATATCCCCTGTGCAGATGCTGATTGTCCTGAAATGGAACCCGAGAGATTCAAATAGTTCCTCTGCATTTTTTCTCAGTTCCTCATGGAACTTCCAGGAGTCTTCCGGCTTGCAGATTATTATCTGCTCAATCTTGTTGAACTGATGCACCCTGAAAATGCCCTTTGTGTCTTTGCCGTGAGAGCCTGCCTCTTTTCTGAAGTTTGTGCTGAAACCTGCCATTTTTATCGGCAGCTTTGTCTCGTCCAGAACCTCATCCATCCACATGGATGTGAGCGGATGCTCGGATGTGGCTATTAAGTATAAATCTTCTCCTTCAATCTTGTAGAGCATCTCCTCAAAATCTGCCAGTGAAGTTACACCTTCATAGGCTTTCCGGTTAATCATAAAAGGCGGGATAACAATTGTGTAGCCCTTTTTGTTCATGAAGTCAATCGCGTATTTTGTTATTGCCATCTCCAGCAATGCAAGGTCTCCTTTCAGGAAGTACCATCTTGCGCCAGAGATTTTTGCTGCCCTTTCCAGGTCAACCCATTCGTTCTGCTCTGCCAGATCAGCATGGGATTTAAGCTCAAATTTAAATGCCGGTTTCTTGCCGAATGTTTTTACAGTCACGTTGTCTTCTGAGTCCTTTCCTTTCGGAACTGATTCATGGAGAATGTTCGGAAGCCGCATCAGGTAATATTTTATTTTATCTTCCCTTTCTGCAACTTCTTTTTCAATCTGCTCAATTTTTTTCGGTATTTCCTGGGCTTCCCTGATTATTTTATCAGCATCTTTTTTCTCTTTTTTGAGCTTGTTAATTTCCATTGATAGCGCGTTTCTTTTGCTTCTCAGTTCATCAGCTTCGCCCTTCAGCTTTCTCCATTCATTGTCAAGCTTCAGGACCTCATCCAGCCATCCCAGTTTCTCAGAATCGCCTCTCTTCTGGAGGTCTTTTTTTACAATTTCAGGATTCTCCCGTATGATTTTTATTTCCAGCATGGGAATTAAATTGCTATTTGGGTATTTAAAGGTTTTTGTATATTTTACCAAAACCCTTTTAAAACAATATACTTTTTGCTGCCCCAAATCGTTCAAATAAGAGTTCTTATTTTTACGGTTATATCTTACAAATAACTGGGTGATAAAATGGCAGTCAAGAAAGGAGACAAGGTAAAGGTTGACTATACTGGGACATTTGAGGACGGCACTGTTTTTGATGCCTCGGAGAAGCACGGCCAGCCATTGGAGTTTGAGGTAGGCGCAGGCCAGATGATTGAGGGTTTTGACAAGGCAGTTGTAGGCATGAAAAAGGGCGAAGAGAAGGAGATATCCATCAAGCCGGAAGAGGCCTACGGAGTTCACAGGCCGGAACTGATGAAGAAAGTCCCGAAAGAGGCTATCAAGGGAATGGACCAGGAGCCGAAGCCGGGAATGATGCTTGGCTTGGCTGCGCCTGATGGCAGGCAGTTTGCAGTCAAGATTGCGGCTGTCAGCGAAAAGGAAATAACACTCGACTTGAACCATCCTCTTGCAGGGAAAACGCTGAAGTTTAAGATTAAGGTTGTGGATGTTTCTTAGGTTTTTTATTTTCTTTAATTAAAATCCCGGTTGCTGGTTCTTGCATTACCCTTGCTGTTTTTCTGGCTTCTTCTGCCCGAGTGCCATGCAAGAAAATAATATTAACTGCTGAAAGCAGGTTAGTGCAGTTCTGGCAATGAGGGCAAACAGAAAAAACAAGGTTCAGGGTAAGAACTGCGTAAAATAACCGTTTTTGTTTAAAGAAAGTGTGCTAAGAAAATAATTAATCTTACTCAACAACCCTGACCTTCTCCCCGTAATTCAATGCATTCAGAATTGTCTTGCCGATTTGGTTGTTGTTTTTTATCCTGATTTCGCCTTTCTTGCCGACGTTTACAGTCAGCAGGTATTCTTTTCCGATCATTATGTCCAGGTTCCTGCCAAAATATCTCCCGTCAACAAAAAGGATTATGCTGTTTCCCCTCTGGTCCATCTGGTAATGAACATCCTTTCTTTGCTTTTCCTCCCGCTCTCCAAGAGCTCTGACGTCAATGCCGATGCCAAGCTGCTCTTCAAGCTTGTTTATGTTCTTGCCCTCTTTTCCGATTATCCCGGCAATTGCCTTGTCCGGGACATAGACCGCAACCTTGTTTTCTGAAACAAATTCAACATTTACATCTTCTGCGTATCTCTGGAACTCGCGGACAATCTGCTTTTTTGCCAGTTCTTTCAAGGGAGTTTCAACAGCGCCCTGAACAGGAATCACCACGGTTTCCTCGCCGTAGCTGTAAATCTCGAATTCCGGCTTTCCGTCCTCAAAATCAGAGACAACCACAATCGGCCTTGCAAGGTCGCTTTCGGTCATTCCCGAAGGAACCTTGACCTCCATAATAACATTGAACACCTTTTCAACGCCTCCGTTTTTGATGAATACGACCGTGTCCATAATGTGCGGAATAACTCCCAGTTCAATCCTGCCGAGGAATCTCTGGATGGCATCAATCGGCTTTGTTGCATGAATAACCCCGACCATTCCAACCCCGGACAACCTCAAGTCAGAAAACAGCCTGAAGTCCTCTGTGTTTCTCATTTCATCAAATATTGTATAATCCGGGCGTGAAAGAAGTAAAATGTCATGTATTTCCTGAGAGCTTCCGTGGGAAATCGAAAGCTGTGTGATGCTGTCCGGCAAGACCAAGTCCCTCGGGGCCTCAACTGTCTTGACAATCTTGTTCATATTGGCATAATGTTCAGCAAGCGCCTGAGCAAATGTGGATTTGCCCATTCCAGGAGCTCCTGCAATCAAAACCCCCTCTGCCTGGTCTTCAATCCTTTTTTTCAGCTTGTCAGAAAGTTTATAATCCTCAAGATTCAATTTTTTGACCGGTCTCACAGCAGTTATCTCCCAGCCGTCTGAGAATGGAGGTCGGGTTATAACTGTCCTATAACGCCCAAGCTGGACAATTGTGGAGCCCGGCCTGTCAATTTCTATGAAGCTGTCCCGCCTAGAGTTTGCTTCTTCAATTATTTCTTTTGCAATTTCCTTTACTTCGTCATGCTTCAGTTTTTCATTGTTTATCTTGACAAAATCCCACTCCCCGGGCTTTCCCTTCTTTGCAAAGGGCTCAACATTCTCTCTCAGATGAACACTCATGGTGTTGCTGTCAAAATAGCTTTCAAGCCGGATTTTCCTGGGTTTAATCTCAAGCTCTATGAAAATCAGGGACATACCCTTTGCCTCGGCAACCTTTGCCTGCACCTTGTCCGCGGTTATCAAAGTGCCCTCGTTTTCATAGGCAAAATCGCGGATCATGGCGTCTACTTCGCCCATTCTCGCGTATTTTATCTCAGAAGCCCTGGGCCTTGTGCCTGCAAATTCAACCTTAAAATCGAATTTCTTTGAAAGCTCCTTTATTTTCTTGATTTCATCAAGCCCGAAGTAGCCAACGGTCTTGTTCAGGTTTGCCTGATGCTCCAGTTCTGCGAGAATTGCTTCATGGATTATTACAGTCTCAGGAACAATCTCCTTTTTCTCAATCTTCCTGGAGACAATTCCCTCGATTATTACAGATGTGTCCGGAACAAGCTTTTCTATTTTCATGCTGCTAATGCGTAATCAGCCTTTTTTTCTTCGAAATTCTTCCTGTTCACAATATTACGAGAAAGAGTTATAAAACTTTGCATGGCGGTATAGATTTTGCTGTAAACCTGGTTGAGGTCGGATATGAACTCTCTTTTGTCCCTTATGGGATTTTCAAGGTAATGCGCAACCATCCCCCGATAGCCTATTGCCAGTTTTTCTATATCCCCTATCAGCTTTAATTGATCGTCAAGCGAACTAACAATTAGTGGAAATTTCTTGAATGCGATTTTCTGTTCGATAATTGCTGAGGAAAGCCTCGCAAGAAAGCTTGCAATAATCTTGGCGCTTCCGTTTTCAAGTTTATCTTGTATCTCATTCAGGGCACCAATTGTCTGGTAATTCCCCAAAACCTGAATAATCTCCAGGAGCCTTGCAAATGCATTTTGTTTTGCAGTTTCATACCTCTGCAGCTTTTCCATCTCTTTAGTTAAGTTGTCTATGCTCATTTATTCCCTTCCTAGCAGGTCAGCTGTGCATGCTCCGATTATCGCAAGCAATGTTGTTGTTGAAACCTGCTTAAACCCCTCTTCAAATGACTGTCCGAATGTGGGCACGAAAAACCAAAGGACAATCATGGACATCGCCACTGAAACAATGAAAAGCAATACCAGCCTTACCGGCAGGAGAACAATGATTTTTGGGTCTTTTATTTTCCTGAATCCCGTTGCATAAAGGAAAAGCGCTCCCACCAGAAGCGAAAGGATGAAAAGCATCACTGCCTTGAAAAATGTTATCTGGTCCGCAACCTCAATCCCGTACAAAAAAGTGTAATGGGCAACAGAGCCGAAAAGCGCTCCGATGGAGCCCCTTGCAAGGTCCTTGTAGGTAACTGCCCTGAGAGGATGCGGGGCAACTTCTTTCTTTACCTGGCTTTCGAGCCTCTCGAGCTTCTCAAGCTCGGAAATCTCCTTTTCTGCTTCTTTTTCAACAGTTTTTTCCTCAGCCAGTTCCTCTTCCCCAAGTTCTTCTACTTTCTCTTCCTCTTTTTCGACTTTTTTCTGCTCTTTTAGGAGAACATCCAGTTTCTTGTTTATGTCTGACAGGCTTGTCTTTTTAGAAATAGCCACTGCCTTTTTCGCCTTCTTTTTCGCCATATCCGGGAATAATCTGATAATGATATTTATAAAACTATCCACTAATTCCGGCCTGACAATTTAAAAACAGGGCGTGATTCTTTTGGCAAATGGGCCTGTAGTTTAGCCTGGCAGAATACTGCCTTCGCAAGGCAGGGGTCGCGGGTTCAAATCCCGCCGGGTCCAATTTGATTTTGGCATGATTTTTACGTTGTAGAAACAATTGGCATTGGAGCCGGCGGACCAGCAAATCGCAATTTGCGCTGCCCGCCGGGTCCAGTTGTTTTCTTTCCAAATCATAGAATAAAAAGCGTCGGGACCGGGATTTGAACCCGGAAATCCTTGCGGAAACAGACTCTCAGCACTGCTCGCTAAAACCGCATGTAGCAGGCCTGCGCAGTACCAGGTTGTGCCATCCCGACATAGGAATCCAGAGATAAAATGATGCTATTTAAACATTTGCCAAACTTTTATAAATTAACCAAATTTCTTTAAAAACCATAGCGGGGTAGAGCAGCTAGGAGTGCTCGCAGGGCTCATAACCCTGAGGTCGCTGGTTCAAATCCAGCCCCCGCTATTTTATTTTCTAAGAATAAACCGAAACTTATCGCCTCTTGGAGCGGTCCTTGTCTGAAAGAATTGTTTTCTTTATTTGGTTTTCAAGGTTCTTGAATGCTTCGGCCAGCGATTTTGAGAACTTCCAGTCCTTGTTTTTGGTGTGTGTTGCTGGCTTTGATGAGGAAAATATGTTTTTTGTCGGGGCAAGCACTTTCATGTGGATGTCAAATTTCCTTCTTTTTCCCATGTCGTCTTTACCGCTGCCTGTCTTTTCATAGGCCTTGAAATGTATCTGAATCTGGGTTACGTTATGAAGCGAGCGCTTTATTTTTTCGTAGTATTCCGGCACAATCTTGTTAAGAAACTCCTTCTCTTCAGCATTGAGCAAATCCAGCCCCTTAAACTGCACCTCATCTTTTGAAAGCGACATATTTCCAGTTGTTGTTTTATGATTTATAAAGTTTGTTAATCAGTTCAAAGCAATTCAGGCAGGACTTCTTTCCAGTTGCTCCAGTCGTAGTTTATTCTCCGCTTATCAGTTACATGCCGATTGTAAGGCCAGTCAACCAGCACCTGCTCCCAGTAGGGTGATACAACTGCGCCGGTTATTTCCGGCTTGTCATCAATAAGAATGTGCCCCCGGATCAGGGTCTTGTCAAAGGTTAGAATGAGCTGCTTTCTCCATTCAATTCCGCCAAACTGTTCCTCAACCCAGTCATATTTTTCAGCAGCAGAATGCTGGGTCTCTTTCAAAGGCGCACTGCAGAAATACACAAGATGTTTTCTGGCAATTTCTCTGATAGCTTCTATGCTGCCCGGAATGGGCGGTAATGACCTGAAAAATCCAGGTTCGGTTTCGATCTCTTTTATTATCTCCCTAAAATGCGCCCCGAATTTGGGCACATATTGCTCTCTTAGCTTGAATGTTGTCCTATCTTCTAGAGGGATATACGGCAAATCAGGATGTTTCTCCCTCAATCGCCTTAGGAATCCTGCCTCAAAATCCGCAGCTACGCTGTCCAGGTCAACATGGATTATCATGGGATTTTTTTTCTGAAGCATATTTATAAAATTTTACAATAGTGAATATATGGAAACAAAAATATAAAAACAGACCGCCATTTTAATAGTGTATGCTAGTCTGCGGGATTGATGAAGCCGGAAGGGGTCCTGTAATCGGGCCCCTGGTTATCTGCGGCGTTGTTGTGGATGAGGAAGGCGAAGAATCATTAAAATCAATAGAGGTAAAGGATTCCAAGCTTCTGACTCCAAAGCAGAGGGAAGTTTTGTTTGACAAAATAAAGAAGATTGTCAAAAAATATGAAATATTAATAATTTCTCCAAATGAGATTGACACTGCGGTTCTTAGCAAGGAGGATAACCTAAACTGGCTTGAGGCAAGGAAATCTGCTGAAATAATCAAAAAATTAAAGCCGGACAAGGCCATCCTTGACTGCCCGAGCACAAACATAAAAGCATACAAAGATCATATGAAAGAGCTTTTGAAGGACAAAACAGAAATTATTGCAGAGCACAAGGCAGATGTCAAGTATCCTGTTGTTTCCGCTGCATCAATACTTGCAAAAGTAACAAGGGATGCGGAAATCAAAAAACTTGAGCAGAAATACGGCAGGCTGGGAAGCGGTTACCCTGCCGACCCGATAACCCACAAATTCCTCCAGGAAAACTTCAACAACCACCCGGAAATCTTCAGGCACAGCTGGGCAACCATGAAGAAGCTGAAGAAAGCCGGAGGGCAGAGGGGGTTGGGGGAGTTTTAATTACTGCTTCTTTTCGTGATTATAAATTTTACAGCATTATCTGCTTTTGAGAAACTAATTACTTTTTTGCGGTATTTCTTCAGCACTTTTTCCATTCTTAAAAAATCATTTGAATCCCATTTATGATTCCAGACCAGATAATCAATCATGCTGGAAAAAGTTTCCTTTTTCTGGCCCTTCTGAAACTGGCGTTTGAACGCTCTTTTCAGTATTCTCGCAGCACGGAGATGTTTTTTGCATTTCAGTAGAATTATCAAATCTGCCTTTTCAAGAGCCGGCTTTGTCCATGAGCAGAATATTCCCTCAATAATCCACCTTTTCTTTTTGACAATATTTCTTAATTTTCCGTCCCTCTCTTTTTCAGGGGCCTTGATTTTGTAGTTCCTGTCCTCCCGGTGCCAGTAAATTTTGTCCATCTCAAAAGAAGCTAGGCCCGTCAGCCTGGAAAGCTTATTTGTTGCGTAGGATTTGCCGCACCCAGGACCGCCTATTATGTATATCCTGTCAATTTTCATAGCATCCCATAGCGGTTTAGGTTTATAAACATTTATAAACATCCCTGTTCAGATATTCAAAACCTTTAAAAAGAAGCAAAATTCCAGAATTGCTGTCATATGACCAAAATCACAAGACTTGTTATGCACGGTTTTAAATCCTTTGCCAAGAGGACAGAACTGCTGTTTGGCGATAATTTCAACTGCGTTCTTGGGCCCAATGGAAGCGGCAAGTCAAATGTTTTAGATGCCCTGTGCTTTGTCCTTGGAAGGAGCTCTGCAAAGGCTCTGAGGGCCGAAAAATCAACCAACCTCATCTACAACGGCGGCAAGACAAAGCAGCCTTCGAAAGAGGCTGAGGTGTCAATTTTCTTTGACAATGAGAAAAAGCTTTTCCCTTTTGACATCCCTGAAATAAAGGTTTCAAGGATAGTAAAACAGACTGGCCAGAGTGTATACAAAATCAATGATAAAACAAGGACAAGGCAGGAGGTTTTGGAGCTTCTTGGCCTTGGAAAAATTGACCCTGAGGGATACAACATAATCCTGCAAGGTGACATAATAAGATTCTGCGAAATGTCGCCATTAGAAAGGCGCGGTTTAATCGAGGAAATTTCCGGCATCTCAATCTATGAGGAAAAGAAAAACAAGGCCCTGAACGAGCTAAACCATGTGGAGGAAAAACTAAGGGAAGCGGACATTGTCCTCAAGGAGAGAGATTCGCGCCTTAAAGAATTGAAAAAAGACAGGGACCAGGCATTGAAATACAAGGATATCACAGAGAAATTAAACAAGAACAAGGGCTCATTAATCAATATCCAGCTGAAGAGAAAATACTCCAACCGGGAGGATTTTGACAAAAGGACAGGCCATATCCAGGAAAAGCTTGACAAGCTGAATTCAGATGTTTCAGCAATCAAAAAATCAATCTCAGATAAAAAAGACGAAATTGAGAGAATAAACAAGGAAATAGAATCCAAGGGGGAAAAAGAGCAGGTCCAGGTCCATAAGGAAGTGGAATCGTTGAAGGTTGAGATGGCAACATCACTGAGCCGAAAGGACGCCTACGAAACTGAGATACAGAAAATAAAAGAGAGGATGCAGAATCTAACTTCTAATATTTCCGAGCTGGATGAAAAAATAAAAAAGCTGGAGGATGACAAAAAGCGGCTCCAGAAAGAAAATGAAATCAACCACCGGTCAATAGGTGATGTTGACAAGAAAATCGCAGAGTTCAGGAAGAAGCACAATCTTGAAAGTTTAGGCGACATTGAAAAGGAAGTGGAGAGCATTGACAAAGATTCTGAAGAAAAGCAAAAGGAAATCCTAAACCTGAGACAGGAGCATCAGGAACTGCTGAGAAAAAAGGACAGGCTTGAGTTCCAGATTCAGTCCATTGACGAGAAAATCTCAAAGGTTGTTTCCATAGAGAAGGAGCAGAAAGAGCAGCTTGACATTCTTAAGAAAAAGCAGTCGGAGTTCAAGAAAATAACAATGGAACTTAGCGAACTGCTGAACAGGGATTCTGATTTTGCAATGCAGCTGAGCGAGGCAAAGAAAAGGCTGGGAAATGCCCAGGAAGAGCTGGCAAAGCTAAATGCAAGAAATATAAGCATCCAGGAAACAGTTGCAGCTGATGTCGCAACAAAAAAGATTTCAGAGGCGAAGATAAAAGGGGTTTACGGCCCTGTTTCTGAGCTTGGAGAGGTAAGCTCAAAATATTCGCTCGCGCTTGAAATTGCCGCAGGAAACAAGATTAAGGGAATTGTTGTAGATGATGACAAGGTTGCTGCCCAGTGCATAAAATACCTCAAGGATAACCGTTTTGGGGTTGCCACATTTTTCCCATTGAACAAGATTAAGCCAAAGCAGATAAGGCCTGAGATAGATGCCTTTAAGTCAGAAAAGGGGGTCAATGGGTTTGCTGTCAGCCTTGTCAAGTTTGATTCAAAGTTCAGGAATGTTTTCTCATTCATTTTCGGCGACTGCCTGGTGGTTGATGACATTGAGACCGCGAGGAGAATAGGAGTAGGAAATGCAAAAATGGTTACTGTTGACGGTGATTTGTCCGAGCTCAGCGGGGCAATGCAGGGCGGCTACAGGGGCAGGAGAAGCGCAGGAATCGGCTTCAGGGAGCAGGACATAAAGGAGGGGATTAGCAAATTTGAGAAAATTGTAGGCGATTCAGAGTCAGTAATTGATACTCTTGAAAACAGAAGAAAAGACGGAGAGAAGAGCATAGAGAAACTGAGGAAAACCAAGGCAGAGCTTGAGGGCGAAATAATCAGGATGGAGAAATCGCTGCATCTTGAATCAGGCGATGTTGAGGTCAACAGGAAACTAAGGCAGCAGATAGAGAAAGAAGGAAAGGATGTTGAAAAAGAGATGAAATCCATGCAGGACAAGATAGATTCCTCAACAGACTATCTCTCGGGCATAAAAATAAGGCGCCAGGAGCTGAAAAATAAGATAATGGCATTGAAGAATCCTTTAATAATCGCAGAGCTTAACGCATTTGAAGAGAAGAAAAAAGAGCTTGGCACAGCTGTTCTTGAGAAAAATTCAGAAGTCAAAAACATAGATGTGCAAAAAATTACCATGATTGAGCCTGAGAAAGAGAACATAGGCAAAATAATAAAGCAGCATGAAAAAGAAAAGGAAACTTTCAGTTCCAGGCTGAAAGAGATAACTGAAAAGATAAAGGCTGATGAAAAAACTTTGAAGGAAAAGGAAAAAGTTGAGTCAGAATTCTACGGCAAGTTCAGGGACCTGTTCGGCAAGAGGCAGAAGCTGGACGAGGAGCTGAAAAAGCTTGACCAGAAGCTGGAGGGAACAAATTCCGGCTCAAGGGAAGTGGAACTGAAGCTTAATGAGGTTTCACTTGAAAGGGCAAGGCTGATAGCTGAGATAGAGGCTCTCGAAAGGGAGTTTGAGCCTTTTAGGAATCTTGAGCTTTTCATCCAGAAGGCAGAGGATGACCTGAGAAGGGAGATAAAGGATTCAGAAACATTCCTGCTTAAGGCAGGCAACATAAACATGAGGGCGCTGGAAGTTTATGATCTTGTTGAAAAGGAATACACCGAGCTTGTTGACAAGAAAGAAAACCTGAAAAAGGAAAAGGATGACGTTCTTGTCATGATGAACGAGATTGAAACAAAGAAAAAGGATTTGTTCATGAAAACATTTGATGTCATCAACGGCAATTTCAAGAACATATTCTCGGCGCTTTCAACAAAGGGCGATTCAAATCTCATAATTGAAAACAAGGACTCGCCGTTTGAGGGAGGTGTTCTTATCAAGGTTAAAATCACAGGGAACAAATTCCTTGACATAAGAAGCCTTTCGGGAGGAGAGAAGACGCTTACTGCGCTGGCGTTCATATTCGCAATACAGGAGCATGAGCCGGCATATTTCTATGTGCTTGATGAGGTTGATGCCGCCCTTGACAAGAGAAACTCTGAGAAGCTTTCAAAGCTCGTAAGAAAATATTCAGAAAACGCCCAGTACATAATAATTTCCCACAATGACTCCATGATTTCAGAGGCAGACCATCTTTACGGGGTTGCCATGGCAGAGGATGGGGTTTCAAAAGTTGTAAGCCTTAAATTCAACGGGTCAAGTTCTCAAACATCTCAGCCATCTTCTGAACAGTCAGCCCCCAGCTGAATTGGGAAATTGATTCCCTTGCCTTCTCGCCCATTGACAGCCTTTTCCTGCTCTCTTCCATCAGGGTGATTATCTTCCTTGAAAGGTAATCAACATTTTTTGGAGGGAAAAGATATCCATTTACGTTGCTCTGAACATATTCTGTAAGCATGCCCACCGGGGTTGTTATTACCGGAATTCCTGTGGCCATTGCCTCCAGGGTTGCCAGTGATGTTGTTTCTGTAAGGCTTGGAAGGACAAAGATGTCCATGGCTTTAAGGTAGGGTATTACATCCTTTACAAATCCGGTAACTATTACGTCCTGGGTTTTTTTGAGCTTTTTGGCATCTTCCCCTGAACCGTCGCCAACCAGAAGGAGGACAGTGTTTGGAAATTTTTCTTTTATGCCTACAAAAGCATCTCTCAGCGTGAGCAGGTCCTTTTCTTCGCTTATCCTCCCGCAATAGCCGATTACAAACTTGTTTGGGTCTATTTTAACCTGTACCTTTGCAAGTGACTTGTTTTTTGGAGGCGAGAATTTTTCGAGGTCGACCCCGGAGTTTATGACCGCCTTGTCCGTGTATATGCCCTCTTTCCTGAGCTGCTCTGCTGTTGTTTTTGAGGGGACAAAAAGAAGGGAGCATTTTTTGTAGAGGGACCTGGCGATAATCTTTATGAGATTCCAGAAAAACCATTTTTTAATGGGATTGTCTGAGAAAATCTCCCCTGCCTGCTCCCAGCTTATCTGATGGACATGGCCTATTACCGGCTTTCCGAATTTTTTCCCGTATGCTATGGCCAGCCTGCCCAGCAGTGCGATGTCCTGGGAGAATACAATATCGCAATTTTTAATCTCCCGTTCAATAACCTTTCTCATTCTTTTGTTTTTGATTACCGGGCTGTAGCCTGCGATAATTTTTTCCTTGTCCACTTTGAACAGAATCTCGTTTACATTCTTTATGTCCAAATATTTGGAGCCGCCGTTGAAGTTGGGTGCTATCATGGTTATGGCATAATTCTTCGCCAGCCTTGGGACTATGTTTTCAAGAAACCTCACAACCCCGTCCTTTTTCGGGAAATAGGTATCAACTGCTATGACTATCCTTTTCATTTTGCCTTATAAAAAACCTCTGCGAATTTTGTACTGTTCTGGATGCCGCTTGTGACCGCCCTTGTGTAAACGCTCCAGAGAAGGGATACCATTGAAACCTTCTGGCTTTTGAAGCATTTTAGCGCTTCTATCTTCCTGCTGAATGTTTTCGAAATGTCAACGTACAATCTGGGGGTTTTCCGTTTTCCGAGATTCACAGGGTTCCATATGTCAAAGGTGTAGACGTCGCATTTGTGCCTTGATTTTTTAAGCGATTCCAGCACGGTGTTGTAAACTGTCTTGTGGTCCGGATGCGGGTCATCAATGGAATGGGTGAATATTTTTACGGGTTTTTTTCTTTTGATAATTGCGGAAATTTTATTGTGGATGTCTTTTGTTTTGGAATCCTCTTCAAAATGCCCCTCGCCAAGCCCAAAAAATGTCAAACTCTTTGTGCCAAGAATCCTGCTGGCATCCTTTGACTCGGCTATCCTTGTTTTTACAACAAAATGCTTCTTCAGCCAGGGATGGCTCTGCTCGCCGTAGGAGAATATAATCACGTCTATCTTGTATCCTTCCTGGGCATATTTGGCCACAGTTCCCCCTGCGCCGAATACCTCATCATCAGGATGGGCGCAGATTACAAGGATGTTTTTCATGGGTAAGCTAGAATCAAGATGGTTTTTAAAGATTTGCGGATTTTTAATCTTTTACCTGCCTTAGGGCCTCAATTGCCCACTCTTTGATGTTTGGCAGCAAATTCTCTTTTTCAACTTCTTCCAGTGAGAACCATTTCAAAGCAGTGCCTTCATCGCTTTCCTTCATCATCTGGCCGCCCTTGACCTTTGCAAAGTACATAAGGTTAATGTGCTTGTGGTCTTCTTTTATATGGTCTAAATTTATCTGGATGGGCTGAGCAATGTTTGCTGTCTTTGCCTTGTTCAAAGAAACTATTTCTATATCGAGTCCGGATTCCTCTTTTGCTTCTCTTATAACTGAATCGCAGGGCAGTTCATTTGGCTCAATATGGCCGCCGATGGGAATCCATATGTTGCATTTTTTATTCCAGGTAAGAAGAACCTTTTTATCTTTGACAACAAATACCGTTGATATGAACTCTCTTATAACTTCCATGGCTTAACTATAAGCGAGGGGTATAAAAAGTTTTTGCTTAGGATGCAGTTTTATTTGCTGTTTTCAGGCACTTTCTCTGGTCCGGCCAGCTTAGCAGCTTTAATGCCTGCTGATAGCTGCACCATTTGAATTTATCATGTTCTTTTTTGCTTATCTTTATCTTGCCTTTTTTGACCTCGGCAGAAAAAAGAGAGTATTTGAAACCCTTTACTTTCCATTCTGCCTGGGTTTTTTTGTCATAGGCAAAACTGCCCCTGACAGGAAATTGTTTGATATTAACTGCCCTAAGCCCTGTTTCCTCAAATAGCTCCCTCTTTACGGTATTCTCCGGCTTTTCCCTTGCCAAACTGCCCCCCTTTGGGAACTCCCATCCTTTCCAGTGCAGTTTTCTCTGAAGAAGAAGGTAGCGCAGCGGCTTTTTGGAGCAGGTTACGCAAAATATTCCTCTGCGGTATTTTTTGTGCATTTTTAAGGTTAGCAATATTGCATATAAAAATCTAACTAAAAAAAGCAATAGCTTTTAAATAAACATTTTATTTATGCCCAACTATGATTAGGCCGCAGATAGACGGGCTTTACAAAAAAATATGCCCCCGGAGAAAGGTTCCAGATTCCATCAATGGCATTCCGCTCAAAAAAGCAGATATGCATGTCCATACATATTTCTCAAAGGAATACATTCCAGGAGGAAAAAATCGGCAGCATGGATATGCTAAAATAACTGATTTGCTGCTGAAAATACTTTATGCTTACAGGAAGGCTTTTTACAGCAGGAACTTTTACGGGAAGCCGCTGAAAGTGCCTGACCTTAAAAATTATGAGCTTTACTTTCATCTGCCCTATACCCCGAAGCAGGTTTTTGACAGCGCAATAAAATCAGGAATGGATTTTGTTCCCATAACAGACCACGATACCATAGATGGCGCGCTTGACCTGATTAAGCGCTACCCCCATCTCAAGAAGAGAGTCATAGTTGGGGAGGAAGTTTCGGCTGTGCTTGACAAAAAATATGCAATGCATATTGGGGTTTACGGCATAAACGCAAGGCAGCATAGTGAAATACAGGCAAGAAAGCATGATGCAAGGCAGCTTGTAAATTACCTGAAGTCCCAGAATATTCTTTTTGCATTAAATCACATAACCGGCTACATCTGGGGGCAGATAAGGCCAATCAACATCCATGAAATAAAAAAATGCCTTGAACTCTTTGACATTATGGAGGTTAGGAACGGGATTATGGAGGAGCATAACAACAAGGTTTCAGAGATTCTGGCAAGTGTTTGCGGCAAGGGAATGACTGCGGGAACAGATTCGCATTCACTGAGGGTTGGGCAGACATGCACCGCAGCCTACGCACGCTCGAAGGAGGAATTTCTGGAAAAAATAATGGCTAAAAGGTCCTTTGCTCTTGGGGGGCACGGCAGCAAGAGAGTAATGAGCACAGAGCTTATCGACAAGTTCTCAAACTACAAAAATCTATTTTTGAATGGCGAGAAATTATTCCCTGTAGGCAGCCGGTTCCATGATTTTGTTTTTGACAGGATAGGCAAAAAAACCTCTGACAAGCTGAATGACTTCATAGGCACCGGCATTGAAAGGGAGAATTTAAAGTCTGTTATGGGATTCCTAAGGAAATCAGGCCTTCTGTGATTTTATTTCCTTTTCCCAATGCTCTACGATTTTGCTGTTCATGCTCTCGAGCTCTTTCTTTGCCTTGAGGTATGTCCTGAAGCTTTCAGAAATGAACTTTGCCTCTTCTTTTCCCTGACCCTTTTTGGCCTCAAAGCCTGTGGACTCTCTTGTTATCTTTGTGAGAACGGCCATTAGCCTGAAAACCCCGTCCTTTTCATTTTCCCCGAATGCCTCTGCGTCCTTGTTGGCAATCAGTGACTGGGGGTTTGGGACAATTAGGGAATGCAGGAAATTAATCCAGGAATACACCAGTTCAGTGAACCTCCTTCTTACTGCGCCAAGAAGATTTTGCGGCAGCTCCCTTCTTTCAGAAAGCATGTCAATTATCTCAATTTCATCATCCAGCTCCTTAACCGATGGAAGGCTGTATTTTTCCGCCAGCTTTTCAAGCGCTTCCTGGACAGTTTTCGGGTTCATTTTCCCAGCAGCAGATTATTCGATATTTAAATCTATCAGTTAAGTTTATAAAACACTATATTTGAACTATTTTTGTGCGCTGGTGGTTTAATGGCAGAACTACAGCCTTCCAAGCTGTGTATCCGGGTTCGAATCCCGGCCGGCGCATATTATTATTTTTTAGCTGGGCTCTTTTCCAGAATTTCTTTTATTGTCCTGTCAACCCTCTCGAACAGTTGCTTGTTGCCTTCCTGCCTGTATTTTGCAAGATTTTTTTCATATTCCGGCAGATTCCTGAGAAATTCATTTATGCAATGAATGTCAACTGTCCTGCAGTATTTTCCATAGCCCAGCTTTTCAACATTCATTGCATTTAAAATCTGCTCAAACTGGTTCCTGACGGGTATCGAGAGAATCGGTTTGTGCAGGTAAATCGCTTCGCTTATGACTGTGAATCCGCCGTTTACAATTATTGCCCTGCATGATGCCAGGTCTTTAATGAACTGGCGCTCATCGAATTTCCTGAATGTAACATTTCCTTCCTTCTTTTCAGCATCAAACCCGTACACCAAGAATTTTTCATCAAGTTTATTTATCGAGTCTATAAGCTTTTTATTTGTTGCTGATGTCTGGTACACAACAATGTGCTTTCCCTTTGACGGCTTCGCATTTAGTATTTCCTCCCTCAAAACCGGAGGGACAAGCGCGGTTTTTCTGGGGTTCTTTAATTCTGGGTAAAAGAAGGTTGTTATTATGTGCCTGTCAGCCTTTATTCTCATCCAGAATTTAGTTGCAACCGAAGAGCTGAGGAACGAATGGCCATGCCTGAGAGGGATTTTAATCTTTCCCTCATGCATCATAAAAATATTGTCTATCGCTATTACGGGTATCTTGAATCTCCTTGCAACAATGTTTGAGAACGGCTCAAAATCGGTTATAACCAGTTCGGGCCTGAAATCCTCGATTAGCTCTTTCAGCCGTGCGAAATTTTTCCTGTATGCTTCCGGGAACTTTTTAACATTCATTATGGCAGTTTCTATGTTCATAACCCTGTTATTCCGGTAAACTATGTTATAGCACAGGATGTCGTAAACATTCCTGAAGTTCTTAAATAGAAAATTAAATGCCCTCCCCCCTGCAACAATTGTCAGTTTGTGCTTTTTCTCCAGGAGATGCCTAATCACAACCTTGCTTCGGACAGCATGCCCCATGCCTTCCCCGTTTACAGCGTAAAGGATTCTTGCCATATCAGCCCCCGTTGGACTTTGTTGCCAGGGTTTAAAAAGCTTTTTACATCCCGGGCATGAAGTTTATTTACCTGATTAATAAACTTTAAATATTCCGGGGATGACAGAGGATGCATGGCAAGGGTATTGGTTTCACCTCTTAACTGGGGTTTGGGGCACGCAACAAGGGACATCCCGATAATTAGGGAGTTCCTGAAAAACGGCCACGACGTTACGCTAGCCGCAAGCGGCAGGGCACTTGAGTTTCTAAGGCAGGAATTTCCGCAATGCAGATTCATAGATTTCCCGGACTACAAGCCTCCCTACACCAAGTCAAAATGGTTTGTTGCCTATTTTGCGCTTAATCTCCCATTTCTTCTAAGGGCAATTGCATCAGAGAGAAGAAGGGCAAAAAAAATAATTGAGGACGGAAGGTTTGACTTGGTAGTAAGCGACAATAGGTTCGGGGTTTATCATCGCAATGTGCCCTCATATTTCATCTCGCATCAGCTGATGTTTAACCTCCCCAAATACATTAAACAGGCGGAAAGGCTTACAAAATGGTTCAATAGCTACCACCATCTTAATTTTGACGGGGTGATTGTTCCTGATTTTGAGGGCAAAAATAATCTCTCAGGAAAACTTTCCCATTTTCATAAAAGAAATCCGGAGGTCTACTACGCGGGAATATTGACCAGTGTTGAGAAGAAAAAAGCAAAGGAAGACATTGACTGCCTTTTCATGATTTCCGGGCCTGAGCCCCAGAGAACCGAGTTTGAGAAAATCGTGATGTCCCAGATTGGCAGAATAAAGGGAAAAAAAGTCATTCTTCTTGGGACCCCGGAGAAAAAATCCAAAAAGGTTCTGGAAGACGGGACCCTGGTTTTGTCGCACGCTTCAAGAAAAGACTGCTCAGAACTTATGAACAGGTCAAGGCTGATAATAAGCCGTTCCGGCTATACCACAGTTATGGAAATAGCAGAGCTGGGAAAAAAAGCGCTGTTCGTTCCGACACCGGGCCAGACAGAGCAGGAGTATCTTTCGGGATATTATGAAACGGGCAGGCTGTTTCATTCTGTTAGCCAGTATGACCTGGACCTTGCCAGGGACATAAAAATTGCACAGGCGTTTAAGGGTTTCCCTGAGGTAAGGTCAACAAAATGGAATGTCAGGAAGCTGTATGATAAACTATTCAGGAAACATCTTGGCTAGCATTCCTGGCCAGCTCTAAAAACTTCTCAAAATCATCCTTGTTTATGTTGCATCCCACTGCAACGGGATGGCCGCCTCCGTAACCCTCAACCTTTGTGAGCGCATTCTCAAGAAATTTAACAAGATTTATTTTATGGGACCTCAATGAGCAGAGCATCCTGCCGGATTTCTCCCTGTAAATTATATACATTTTCTTGCCGGGAATTCTGTAGGGAATTTCCCTTCCCAAATCGCTGCCAAAGGTTATATCCCCTTCCTGGTACTTGAAAATAAACGGGTCACCCTTGATTTGGTAAGCCTCCTTTAGAGTTGATTCATAGTCCTTGATTACTCTTTCATACCGTTCATATACAAATTTTTCATCCTTTGTTTTTGGCTCAAGAAATGCTGTGAAATCCTTTGTTCTTGAGAAGATGACGAGGGCTTTTTTTATGTCTGCAGTTTTTCCTTTCAGGTTCATTTCAAGTATCCTTATCAGCTTCCCGAATTTTGTCTCAAATGTCAATTCAAACAGGTCCCTGTGCTTGCCCACCAGCCCAGCATACTCTTTGAAGAATTTTTTAAGATAGGGCTGGGGCGACAAATCCCCTGTTGTGCCTATTGCCCCAATAAGCAGGTCCTCTTTGAGAGCACTGTAGCAGATTGCTGAAACAGGGGTGTACTCTTTTGGATGCTTAATCCTTGGGTTGAAATATTTGACCCCTGGAATTTTTTGGGGAGTGTGGTGATCTATCCATACAACAGGCTTTTTAATATTTTTAACAAACTCCGGCGCCATGGTTGCTATGTCAAGAACAAAAACCTTGTCGCAGTCTTCGGGCACAAATCCTGCGAAGCGCTCCTCTATGAACGGCCTTTGCTTGACCATGTGCCACGTGCCTTCTCCCTTAAACCTGTAAAGAAGCAGGAATGAGCAAAGCCCGTCCATGTCATCATGGAAGAAGAAAAAGGGATTCTGGCATTCTACAAGCTCTTCTTTTATTTCCTCAAGCTGTTTTTTTGGTATCATATTCCTATAATTGTCATATTTTCCATACTTTCTTTTAAAAGTCTTTGCAAATCAAGCTTTTTTTCCTCATGTTCAATGATTTCTGTTGTTGAGCCTGTTGCCGGATGCTTCGGCCCAAGAACAGAGCACATTTCAGGTCCGCAGGACAGCTCGTAGGTTCCCAATTTCTTTGCCATTTCAACTGTTTCGTTCTTGTCATTGGAAAGTATTGGCCTTAAAATCTTGATTCTGACTGCCTTGTCAATAACCGTTAAATTGTCCAGAGTCTGGCTTCCAACCTGGCCGAGATTCTCGCCGGTTATAAGGAAGTTGCATTTCTCTTTTTCTGCTATTTTTTCAGCAACCCGCCACATGAGCCTTCTTGTTACTATGTAATAATATTTGTGGTTTATTTTTTTGACAATCTCTGCATGGATTTCGCCGTGCTTTACAACATACAACTTTTTTATCCCGATAATCTTTGCCAGCTCTATTGATTTTTTTTCCGCAGTGTTGTCTGTGAACGGCTCTAAAGAGAAATGAATTGCAACCAGGTCAATGCCTTTCTTCTTTGCAATCATTCCGGCCACAGGGCTGTCAATGCCGCCTGATAACAGCAATAATCCTTTCATGCGGCGTATATTATGGTTAAATTTAAAAATCCCGCGCATAGAATATTGCCATGTTCCATTCTTTCAGGCACAGGCGCGCCCTCAGTTCAAGATTATGGTGGATTGTTATCCTGACCCTATTCTGGACAATCGCTGACACTTCTCTGGAATTCCTTTTCCCAACATATCTGGAAGGCCTGGGGCATTCGTATTTTATCATCGGATTGCTGATATCAATTCCTGCGATAATCGGAATGCTCATTGACATGCCCCTTGGCTCCCTTAGCGACAGCTGGAGCAGGAAGCGAATTATGATTTGGGGCTTGATATTGTCACCAATAGGTGGGGCGTTGATATTTCTTTTTAAGGGCAATGCGCTGATTTTCACAGCATTTATCCTTTGGGGAATTGGCTATCAGGTGTGGCATGTTCCTAGAAGCGCCTATTTTGCCCAGCTGACAAGCAGGAAAAAAAGGGCAGAGCAGTACGGGGTTGCGACAGAGTTTTCTTATCTCGGGGAAACAGTTGGGCCGGTCATAGGCGGGGTTTTGCTTTCATCGCTTGGCCTATTTTACAATGTTAGCTTTTATGTTGCCCTTTGCTTTCTCCTGGCATTTCTGGTTTTTTTCCTGATAAAAGAAAAGCAGAGGAAGAGAAAGGAGAGTGTTATTAAAACAGTGATAAAAAGCAGGGCATCATTCTCCGAGGACATTTCAATATTAAAAAAATCCGGTTTTTATGCATTTGTTCTTCTTTACATCTCTCTGCTGTTTACATTTTTCTGGGGGGCAATCTATACCCTGGAGCCGCTTTTTTACGGCTCAGGAAGCTTGAAGCTTTCCCCAGCCATTGGGGGATTAATTCTCGCATCCTTTTCCCTGCCGGCAATATTCCTCGGGGCGCCCTTTGGAAAACTTGCAGACAGGTACGGGAAGAAAAATCTTTTGTTCATTGGAATGCTGATAATGGGGCTTGGGCTTGTTTTCTTCAGCGTGTCAGCATCCCCTGCGTTTTTGATAATATTCGCGCTGCTGACCTCTGTGGGGCTGATTCTCAGCCAGCCAGCTCTTTCAGGGATGATTGTTGACCTCTCCTACAGGCACAGCAAAGGAGCGCTCTGCGGAATATGGGAGTTTTTCAGCGACTTTGGTTTTATCCTGGGCCCCCTGCTTGCAGGGCTGTTTGCAGAGCTCTGGGGCCTGCAGGAGGCATTGCTGAGCATAGGCTGGATAATTGTAATATCTGCGGTCATTTTATTAATTGCAAGAAAAAAGCCTCATGCGTACTTGTAAATTAGTTCAGAAATTTTCCTTATTTTATTTTCATCCCTTAAAGTCTTGAACCTTATTTCCCCGTATCTGTGGACAATTATCTCTTCGCCTTCAATTTCAATCACGGCGGCAATGGGGGTTTCTGCCCTGATTTTGAACTTGTCTTTAAGCCTGGATAAATCCAGCTTTATGTTTTTCTTAGGCTTCACGCTGAAAGTTGCCCTTGTTTTGCAGGGCTTGATTTCGAGGTCCATGCCAATTGAGTTGTCCTTAGCTTTTTAAATATATTTGATTAAAAAATTCCGTTTGCTGGTTCTCGCATTACTCTTCCTGTTTTACGCGCTCTTATGCTGGATTGCCATGCAAGAAAAAATATCTAACTGCTGAAAACGCAAGAAATTGCTCTGCAATTTCTGCGCGCAGAAAAGGCAGTTGCCTTTTCTTGCGTAACTGTTTATCTGTCAAGCGCAGCGCAGACAGATTAAGGCAGGCCTGGCAATTGAGGCAGACAGCAAAAGCAAGAAGCGGTGTTAAGGCATGCCCAGAAAAAGGGGCTTTATTTTAAGAAAAAATCATTTAAACAACTTAGCAGTAACCATCCCGCTTAGCAAATACACGATCGCTCCTTGCACTGCCCAGGAAACAACCAGAAGCAAAGGCAGGTTGAATAGCAGAATCATCGAAAGCGAGCCGGGGATTAGCGCAATAAGAACAATCAACAGCCCATAAAACAAGCCCTTCTTGACTGCGCCTTTAATTTTAATTGCATCCTTAACATAATAATAAACAAGCGCAAACAAAATTCCGCCAATCAAACTGAACAACAATGAGTAAAGCGTGAACTCCATTGGAGGCGGGCCTGCGGTTGGCATCATGAGCTTGCTCCAGATTTTGAAATAATTTGGGTCTGTATAATAGCCCATATCTACAAATGCGCCAAGCATGTGGATAACATAGCTTATGGCCATGAAAATAGCTCCTGCGAGAACAATCCTGCCCGCTTTTTTGCCGCACATATGTGTTGTTTTGTTTTTTAGTTTTTAAATTTTTTGCTTTTCCGAAATGTTTAAAAACCCAGGCGGAATATCCTGGCAAATGAAAAAACTGCTAATGCTGGTTTTGGTTGTTCTTTTTGCAGGCGTTGCATTTGCTTACACTGAGCAGGGTGCTTTGGACAAGATTGACTGGAGCAGCATTAATGACGGCACCATTGTTCTGCTTTCAAATGAGTGGAATTTTAATAACATCCCGTTTATTGACTTTAATCCGTTTGTTAAGGATAACTCTTGGCAGGCTTTTGTTCCGAGCAAGGAGGAGCTTGTCAAGTTTTTGCAGCGTTATGATTTTGAGATAGTTCCTATGGAGAAGGATGGCAAGAAGGTATTTGTTATAAAAGAGGTCAAAAAGAGGGATTTGCCTTTGCCTGGCGCTTTTAATCTGCTGCCTTCTGAGGTGCAGGATGCTGCCATGAATCTTACGCGGCAATATTCATTTTCAACCATTGGCGGCGGTTCTGTTTCTGGGTCTGGATTGATGTATACGCCTGAGCCAACCTAGAAATAACTAATAAATGCAATAATGAGTTCTATTTTATGTTTTTTCGGTAAACATTATTTTCATCTGTTGAACTTTCAATAATTGAAGCCAAATGCTCGTCAATGTTAAATTCTTTTTTCTGTTTCAAATGCGGCAATTTAAAATAAGCGATATTCTCAATTATTGTTTTAAGAACAAGCTTCTTTGACTCATGCCTGAGTTTTCTCTTTTTTTCATTGTCAATGCTTACCTTCCTGTTGTCGCTGACAATTAAGATGCCTGCTGCCCGCATTCCGATGTCTTTTGCCCGGGAATAGCAGGAAGCAAGCTCCATCTCCAGTGTTAAAGGCAGTATCCTCTGATACTCCTTGTTGGCATGGGGAAGCTGGAAACTTACTGCTGGAACAGAGATGTTTGGGCCGCTGGCAAATTTTATATTTTTCCTGTTGAACAGGCCTTCAATTTTTTTCTTTAATTTTTTGTCAGGAATGTTGAACCTTCTTCCAGGTTCGATGTGGTGATAGATTCCCTCAAAATGATAGGCTTTCCCCGCGGTTACAATGGTGCCGACATCCAGATTCTCAAATCCCCCATAGGCATAGCCAACAAAAATAATCGTCCGGCATCCGCCGTCGTGCATCTCAGTAAGCACATCAACCATCGCAGGAGCTCCGTAAACATTAAAAACAATAGGATAATCCTTTCCGTTTTTCCTGGCCAGATGCGCATGGTAAACAGAGTCTTTGCTGGTCAAAACCTTGTCAAAAAATCCAAGAATGCTTTTTTCAACTTCAGGGGTATTAGTTCCGGCAACAACTATGCCGATGTCTTCAAATTTTTCCTTTCCGAACAGGGATTTTGCCCACTTGCCCATTTTACACTAGACATCAGGGGGCAATGTTTATAATTCTTTTTACTATATCAAACCCATGAACGTCCGGAAAAACTGCATAAAATGCAAGGGGCGGCTGTGGTGTGGGGGCAGCTTTTGCCCTATTTTGAGGAAAACACAGGTTCTTGCCAGAACAGTTAAAGGGTTTAATCCTAATTCAAGCTCAATCTCAGGAGAAGCCCCAAGCGTGTTTGTCGGCAGGATCGGATATCCGGACATAAATGTCGGGATTTTGTCTGCCAATGATACTAATACTGCTGTTTACGATGACCCCCGAAAGTGGGCCAGTGAGAATCTTGAAATCCCGAAAATAATTGATTATCGGGCTTCTTTGATAAACTCCCGGTTCAAATCGCATGTGAAGCAGACAGACAAATTTCTTGAAACAAGCCAGGAGGTTGCGCTTTCATCAAAACCTGTTGAAATGGACATTGAGCTGAAAGACAAGCCACGATTTAGGGTTTCGTTTCATTCAAACACGCCTCCCATGGGCCCCAATGCCCAATTGGAAAAAGCATACATGAAAGAGAATCCTAAAATCCACACAAAGGTTGAGAAAGTTAATAGCCAGAATGATTTGAAAGCGAGCGAGGCGATGAATTATCTGTTTGACCATGGTTTTGATGAGAATTTTTTATCCAGAATACTGAGCGTTGGAACCCTCGGAGTAAAACCCCAAAGGAAACTAGTGCCGACAAGGTGGGCAATAACTGCGACTGATGATACTCTGGGAAAAGAGTTGATAAAGGAAATAAAGGATTTTAAATCAGGGGATTACGAGTTTTATTTCGGCAACTATCTTGGCAACTATTACATGTTTATGCTTTTACCGGATGTCTGGTCCTATGAATTGTTTGAGACATACATGCCGAGAACCGCGTGGAATACTGAGAACAGGATACAATTCATGACAGACCATGAAACCTATGATGGCAGAAAATCCTATGCAGAAAACTGCGTTGGCGGTTATTATTCTGTCCGGTTGGCATTGCTTGAGAAATTAAAATCAATGAAGCGGCAGGCAACTGTTTTGACGTTGAGATTTATTACAGATGATTATGCAGTTCCTCTCGGGGTTTGGGTTACGCGTGAGGCCGCAAGAAAAGCGCTGAACAGCAGGCCGATAAAATTCAATGACAAGGAAACAATGCTGAATTATGCAAAAGCCCTTGTGAAGAAAAAATGGGGCTATGATGCCCAATGCCTGTACAATGAAAGCGTTTTGCTGAGAAACATGAAAATGCAGAGGAAATTAATTGGCTTTATCTAACAACCTGGCAATGACAACTCCTAAATTTTCAGGCTTTAAAACCAATCGAGACTCTGGAATGCTGTATTCTTTCATCGCTGCTCTCAGAAGTTCCGGGCTGTAAAAACCCCCGTATCCTGTGACTATTGGAATCATTCCTGTTTCAACAGCAGCCTTGATGTCCTGAATCTCGTCTCCGGCGTAAATGCATCTTGAAGGTTTAATGTGCAATTCAGTTGCAATCAATTTCAGCAGCTCTGTCTTTGAGCTGCCATGCTCCTTTGTGCCGACTAAATCAAAAAGGCCTGCCAGTCTCTCTCTTTTCAAAAATGGGCCAATAATCCTCCCGGAATTGAGTGTTGCAATTGCCTGTTTTTTTTCTTTTAGCTTAACCGCATGCAAGGTTTCCCGCATCCCTTGGAAAAGCGGTGCAGGGTCCAGGTTAAAGTAATGTATGAATTCCTCCCAAATCATGTGCTCGTCTTTTTTCAAATCAAAGCCCATAATCCTGTAAACTTCCATTCCAAGGCCCCTGCCCCTGAAGCCGATTATTTTTTCTTCGGGAGACTGCTTGCTGTATTTGTGGCATAAATACCGGAAAAAGTCATCCCTAACAGGATTAGAATTCACCATATGCCCGTCATAATCATGGATAACTCCAGCAATAGATCCATTTTTCATGGGGAAAAATGCAGCATAAAAGTTTATATAGCTTTAGAAAGGCTTTTAACTATTTGATCTTCTCTTAGGACTTTCTTTATATGCTCGATTTGGTCCATGAAAAGGTGGGAGGATACTGAAAAAGTGGTTATGTCATCTATGTATTATTTACCTACCTCCAGTGCTCTTTCTATAGCTTTCCAAGTTTTTTGCCAATTTTTTTGATATTCTCTTGCAATCTTGAAAGTTCGGCATGAAATTTATCGTTGATGCTAATAAAATATCTTATTTCATTTTGATCAACAAGCTCTTTTCCTTCCGTTCTTTTGTTATAAAATGGGGCTATAAACTTAAAAAATTTAAACATGCCTCCAAAAAATTTCTCGGCATATTCCGAAAATGGGGCATAATTTCCATTCCAATAAGTTCTTACAAAATCATTGGGTTGTTTAAAAAAAGGATATCCATTTAGGGGGTCTTTCATCGCTTCTTCATTACTGGTAACTTGCAAGACAGTTTCTAAAAAATGATATGAGAAATGTGCGAGATATTTATCCACCTGTGCCGGATAAGAATCTTCTAATCCTTGTGCTATAACTATTTCAGCAGAACCATTTATCTTTTGGAGGGCGCCAAAAGCCTGCAAGGTTCTTGAAACAGGGTATATTCTAGAAAATCCGCTCAAATAGATTGACTGAAACTCTGCCATCTCTTTTAATGCGGTAGGCCAGTTCAAAATTAGCCCTCTTAGCAAATCAAGGGAATATTCATTGGCCCCCATAGACTTTTTTGTTTCCTCGCAAATATAATCATAGTAAGACTTGAGGGCGGAAGCTGCGGAGTCATAACCAATAGCAGAAGCGTATGAATGTGCCTCTTTTACGAGACCAATCTGGTAAAACAAAACTCTCGCTGGGTCTTCCAATATTGTTTCATTTATCTCACTTATAACCGCTCCAAAATCGAGGGCCAGATTTAAAGTTCTCAGCACATTTAATTCTTCCAGACCAGGAATGCAATAATACTGGTATCTGAAGTCTCTTGCAGAGACTCCTTCAATCCCAAGTTTATCATGCCGTTCCGGGGAGACTAACAATCCTTCAAGATTTTCCCTTTTTTTCATTAGTCCAGCATATAATTGTTGCATCAGTATTGTTTCTATAAACCCCCCTTGCCCAATTTTATTGCTGGCTACTCTTTGCAACCCTCCCATTATTTTACCGGCCATTTCTTGTAGTCTCTCTGGCTCGTTTAAGTCTGCGAGAAGTTTAAGCAGCATTAAAGGACCGACCGCTGCAAAATCCGCTGGGTGGTAATCTCTGGAAGATAATATCATATTTGATAGAAAATCGTTTGGAGCGCCTTCAATCAATGGATATGTCTTGAATAGCGCAAACCTCTCAGGGATTATCTGTTGCTGGATCCGCACTAGGCCTGAGATTGCCTTTTTTAGGCCTATCTCATTTTTCATTAAATACTTTAAGGTTTCCCCGAGGGTTCCTTCTCTAAAGTCATATTCAACTTCCGGCATCTCATTTTTTTCTAATGAAATAATTATATCATTAAGATACTTTTTAATCTCTTCAGGTTCAGAAATATTTGCTGGCTTATTTACTACAATAACATTAAAATTATCTATATTGTCTAAATATTCAAGAAGATTCTTTTTGTTTTCTTCTTCTCTTTTCAGAGGGTCCTTCTTTTTTCCGGAAACCATTCTTTTTCTTATTTCACCAAGGTCTGAAAGAAACAATATTTTCCTGACCTCATAATCCTCAAAAAAATTTGCAATTTCATCTAAAATAGGATAGTAAACAATTTGTTCAACAACTTTCTCCCCCGCATCTAACGCTTCTTTAGTTTCTGTGATGGGGAAGCCATAAAAGTTGCCATTTTCCTGATTTGGGTAGCGATGAACCCCAATCAGTTCTCCTTTCGCGTTTTTATCCAAAAATTCTTCCTCTGTTACAAAGAAACCATGGGTTGATTGAGTTCTGTCATATTGCCTGCTGTCTATCTCTTCTTCCCTCTTGGCTCTGGTGGTCCAACGTAAAGAGCGGTTGATACCTCCTGTGCATGAAGTCTTTCCTGAGGAACTAGGTCCCACTATAAGTTCAAGTTTTCCTGGCATTTTTCTCCCTTGATAATTCTTCTCATTTCATTTACATTCGATTCATAATCTCCTTGCAGCACATGATCAGCATGCTGTCTGTAAGTATTTATCCATTTCAAATCTGAAAGGAATTTTTTGATTCTTTTTGTATCGTGCCGCGCGATAAGCCCTTGCTCAACCATGGATGGTTCGGTTAAAATAAGCACTGTCCTCACAAGATCAGGGAAGTCGGTCTTTAAATTAAATGCGGCCTCTGGATTGCAGGTATCAAACAACCAGCAAAATTTGCTCTGTTTGGCTGAAATAAGATCAAAAAGGCTCAGCCCGTATAGATTATACATATACTCATGCGCAGCATATATTTTATCTTGCTTTAAATGCTTTTCAAATTCAGCTCTCTGAATGCTGACAATCCCATCTAAATCTCTCTCTTCTGAGAAACGATATTGCCGAGTGGTTATTTTGGGAATCTGGCATATTTCAACATTTTCTGTTAATTTTTTTATCATTGTTGTCTTGCCAGAACCAGTCGGACCGCAGATAACATACAGTCTCGGTTTGGCATAGTTGGGGATAAGATCAAACCATGGGGGCAATTGGGCAGTAAGTGCGATTAGCATATCAAATTGAAGATGCCCAACCGCCCATTCATAATCTATGGTGTTTACATTTTTTGTTTTTTCAAATACTTCTTCTCCTATCTCATAAAGACAAACCTCCGTGTGTGCTAACCTTGTGAAGATTTTTGAGTCTACAGTTTCTGCCAGCATATCAGTATCTTTAGGGAAATGAGCGCGTGCCTGCCCAACTTCATTTACTACCTCTGAAACAACACTTTTTCTTTTAGCAAGTTCGGAAAGAGCAGATATATTGATTCCTTCTTCTCTTGAAAATCCGTATTTTAAAAAACCAAAGAGCCTAAACGCTCTCTCGCTTAACAATTCTAAAAGTTTAGCCTCCGCATCCAATTCAATTTTTTTCCTATTAGGAGTCATATTTGATGTGATTATCATGTTTAGCTTCTCTTAGTCTCTTTTTCTCTTTCATTCTCCCTCTGTTCTCTCAGTTTAGTATTCTTGCTTTTTCGCGTCATTTTTTGTCTTCAGTGATTATTTTTATCATTTCTGTTACATTATCACTGACTCTTGTCCCTCTTAAAACAAAGTCAAGGTCTGGGAGGTATTTTTGGAACTCCTTTGCTTCCCGGAGTATTCCTTCTAGTCTATTTTTGGTCTGGACTTTTGTTGCCTCTGCTTTTTTAAGAGCTTCAAGTTCGTCTTGCATTGATGAAAACTGCTCAGATGGTTCATCTATTGCTTTGATTCTTTGTTCAAGGCCGAATCCTGCAAAAGAAAGTTCAGGAAAAACCCCAACCAGTTTTACAAATTCTGGAAATTGCTCTCTTAATTTATTGGCTGCTTCAAAATCACAGGTATCCCAGACATATGCTTCATGATTATCACTAAAAATTAAGCTGAGATCTTCTCGTCTTAGGCCGTAAAAATTTTTGTTATATGTATGTCCTGCTAAAACATTTTTCATTTTTTCATGAAAAGCCAGTTCTGCAGGAGAAACAGAGATTATGCTCTGCCTGTCCTTTGATGATCTGTACTCTCTAGTTGTCAATTTAGGCAGCTGCTTAACTCCATAAATTTGTAACTCTTCACTAAGCGAGCTTTTGCCAAAAGCTGAAGGAGCAACAAGAACATACAATTTTTTTGAGGTAGGTCTAAGAAAGTACTGTTCAAATAAAGGCATTGGTTCTATAGTCGCTTCGCTAAAACCCGGGTACCAAAAATCCATTGAAAAAAGAAGAGGTTGTCCCTCATGCCTTGAAGATGCGAGGCCAGCTTGATACGCTCTTGCAAATGATTCCTCAACTTGCCCATCCAGTAAGTGAAATGCATACAAATAACAACCATTTTTCCAGCTTTGTCTGGCATTTTTGACTGGTCGCAAGGTTATGGGGTCAGCCGGGACCGTAATGCCCTCTGAAGCACCACAGAAAATTGCTTTTGACCCAGAACAGGAACTAATAATATTTTTTGTTTCCGGACACAAATCTCTCTGAATCAACAACAAATCTGGTTTAGATTTTGACTCTGCGATAAAATTTGCAGCATCTTCCAGGTATAAAAAAATGCTCATATTAACACCTGCTGACTCATCAATGTAATTATACCTCCGTTTTTCCGGAGCTTCCTCAACCATCATATTGTTTTTTTTGATCAAGTAAAGTATATTTTTTGTCATCTCTTGTCCCTCATGATTATCTCGAGCATCTGGAGAACATTGTCTCGTACGTTGCCCGCATTAAGTAAATGGTCAAAACTTGGAATAAAAGGAAGATAATTTTTTAATTCAACAAAGGCTCGGTCTAAACGCTGGTTTGTAGTCCTGACCAGTTGCTCATTTTTTTCAATTATTCTGTCTAATTCTGAAGTTGACGTTGCCAGGGTAATTACTGGCTCTGAGGCCTGGATTTTTCTCTTCTCTAATCCAATACCTACAAGACTTCTTCCTGGAAATATTCCTACCACTTTCACAATATCCGGGAACATCCGCTTTAATCCCAACGCCGTTTCAGGATCGCAGGTATCCCACACATGAGCATCAACCTCTTTTAAAAATACGCTTTCAATATCTTTCTTTCTTATGCCATAACGTTGTTCATGATACAAGTGTGAACCAACTATTTCTCCTTGGTTTGCTTCAGAAATGAAAACTTTGGGAGAAACGGAGAGTATAGCTCCGCTTAGCATTTCATTGCTTCCTGGGCGGTAAGGTCTGGTTGTTATTTTAGGAATAATTTTAACGCACAGGTGGCTAATATGATTGCTTATTGTGCTTTTACCATATCCCGAAGGAGCACACAGAACATACAATTTTCCTGATGGTTTTTTTGCAATGTAATCAGTAACAATTCTGGATCTAAATCCTCCAAATATCCAGCCATTCATATCATTTACCCTTAAGCTTCTACTTGCTATAGAGTTATGAACAATGTTTGAATACTGAAATGCTGTAACATATCTGCGGAGGTTTTCCGGAATCTCTTCTGAAACACGTATTGGATAGGAATCTGTGGTTACTGTGTGACCTCCATGACAATTTATAATTTTTAGTCTTTTGAATTCTTTTCTAAATTGGCGGGATACTTCTAGTGTGGGGTCTACGGCAAATACATAAACCCAGTCCTCAGAAAAATCCTTCGGCAGGTCAAGAATTCCTTTTAGTTTTCGAGTTCTGACTGGCTTCAAGTCTTTTGAGTCCCAGTCAATTGAATATATGTGTTCAGTACCGCCTTTATTAAATGAGCCCATCTTATTATCTACATATAGGATCTTAATTTCTTCAGTCATCTTTTGTCCTCTATGATTATTTGCAGCATTTGCTCAACATTTTCTTCAATAGTGCTGCCGGTTAAAACATGATCGCAATCAGGCAAAAAATGCATGTAAATCTTTGCTTCTTCAATGCTCTGGTCCAAACGTTTTATGGTGTCAGCAACTCCTCCGCGCTTTAGTTCAATTTGCCTTAGCTGCTCTTCGAATGTCTTGAATTCCTTATCGGGGTTTAAAAAATTAGAAAGTCTTAGCTCTAAGCCATAACCCGCAAAATCCAAGCTTGGAAAGATGCCCACTAATTTAACATTTTTGGGATACAATGTCCTTAAAGAATTTGTTGCATCAAAGTCACAAAAGTCAAGAGCATACGCATCAAACAATCCGTCATTTACAGACTCAATGTCTTCTTTCATAACCCCATAATATTGTCTATTTGGCAGGAAAAAGTGCCCTGCTAAAATATCCCCGTTTTGCTCTAATTGGTTGAAATAGGTAGTCGAGATGGAAGCGGTATTGTTTTTCTCATCAGGCCGCTGTTTCCGAGTTGTAATTTTTTGGAGCGGTTTTATGCCATATCTCTCCAGATTTTTGATCATTGTGCTCTTCCCGTAACCAGGCGGAGCAAGAAAAACATATAATTTTTTTGTTGAGTCTGTCATGAAGAATTCTGTTAATAAAGGAAAAAGTTTAGGAATTACCTCGCTCGTATTATAAAACTCCAAATTAAGCAATCTGCGTATTCCTGCAAATTCGCCTTGTCTTTTTTCGTGAACCATATGCTCAACTTGTGCAGCATATAATTTCTCGTTGGCAAGCTTTGTGTCTTCCATAGGCATGCCTCCAAGTACGGAAAAGAAATTTGAGTCATGGGTTACTCCCATAGTATTGATTTTTCCAGACTGTATTCCTTCCAGACTTGCCATCCCACTGTCTATATGGTATGCCAAAAGAATTTTTGTTTTTGGATTTATTTTTTTGAAGGCTTGCATCGAATTTACAATATCTTCATTTAATTCTTGTTCATTAATTAGAATTTTTATTTGGTGCGATGCCGGATCATTCAAAAACATTTTTGCAACTGCCAAAGAATACAAAAAAACTATATTTGTTTTGGGTCTCTCGCATTTGATGAGTCCAAAATGCTTATCGGGATGCATTCTCTGGGCACCAGTATTTAATGCTGGCAAATACAATATGTCAACGTCTACTCTTTCATTTAACATAGCCTGAACCAATGAACTCCCTGAACACAGGAAAATGGTCTGCTCTGAAGTTCAGGGAAGTTATGTTTTTCTTTATTTCTTTTACACTCATCCAACTGCCGCTTTCCACCTCTGAAGAAGGTTTTATCCTCCCTCCTTTAAACCTCAAAAGAAAATATTTTACCTGCTCCTCTTGCTGTTCATCAACCACAGGCATTTGTCTTATCAGGCGAAGACCTGTTTTTGCAATTTGAACTCCAAGCTCTTCCTTGACCCCTCTTGCGGCTGCTGCTTCATAACTCTCCCCAACTTTCGCATGCTCTCCAACGCTAAACTCATGGCATGAGGGATATAGGTCTTTGTCATCTGCTCTTTTTGGAATGTATAGGCTGCCGTTTCTTTCAAGAAGAACGTTAACTCCCCTATGAAAAAATCCTCTAATCCTTTCCGGGCCGTGGCATTGCCCCCTGTAAAAAAGAAGCTTTCTGCCATTCACTATTACCTCTTCATCATCGTTGTCAAATATCTGGAATAATTCCATAGCATCTGGAGAAGTGGGCTGGAAATTGCTGGAATGGGCCAGCAAATAAGAACGTCCATGCATCTTGAATCTTGTAGCAGTTCCTAGCTTTTCTTCAAGGGCGGATTTTGAGAGTTTCATGGGGTTAACATGTCAAAACAGTTTATAAATCTTTCTAATTTTTACTATTAAGAAGTGGTACTAATTTCTGCAAGGTGCATTGTAAGAAGTGCACTCTTCATTTCAAAAACAGTTTCAAATAGGTTGATTAGATATGCCAGAACCAGTATGTTGCTGCCGCCTGCACTGCATAATTTTTCAATCTCCTTTCTTATTTTAACTTCCAGGGTCCCAAAGCTTTTTACTTTTTGGATGTTGAAATCAAAAAGCAAATCATATAATCTTTCTATCATTACTATGATGTCTTGGAAAAGCTGCAGAAGCTCCTGGCGGAGAATGCTGTTATTTTTGATTATATCCTTTATTATTGTTTTAAATATATCTGCGGCTATTTCAGTTTCTTCTACAATAACATATAGGGGGGCGGTTAGTTTGTATCCTGTTTGTCCGCCGCGATTAATGACTCTCCTGCAAAAATCAGTGTGCCTGTCCACGGTCTGGTCCTTTAATGGCAGGTTTTCAAGATTTTTATAGTCTCTTGCCTTGACAGCGTCGTAGGATTCCTTTGCAATTGTAATGAATGCCTGGGCCATCTTTCTAAGAACCTGCTTGAATTGATTTTGGTCCAGCTCGGATATTGCTTTTATCTCAACCACATTTTCTTTAACATTCATTATCTCATAAACATGGCAGGAACGATAGACCGTGTTTTGGATGACTTCTAACTCCTGGGGGGTATTGTAAGTAATCCTTGCGTAATCAAAACCTGATTTGTAAATCGCGGCTATTGTCCTGTTTAGCATAACCCCAGAATCAGACAAATCAATGTTTATCTCTAATTTTTTGGGGACTGTTTCTTTGGATATGATTACCCTGGACTCTTCTTCGGTCAGCTCTATCTCATCCCCTGCCTTGATTCCCTGGCCTTTCGCCCACTTGCTTGGTAGGCTTACCATGAGTGTGCTCGGTCCTATTTTGTTTACCTTTCTTTTCATTTTAGTGTAAATCCTCTGGTTTAACCGGAATATTTACAGATAATTGCAGCTTATATTTAAATTTTTCGGAAATGTTAGAATGTTATAATGTATTATTATAATTTAATCAAAATATTTAAATAAGCCACGCTTTTATTAACAGATATCTTACAACCAATCCGTAAGACAACCGAGGCCAAAATGATAAGCAAGAAGGATTTCCAGATTATAGCGCATTTGAGACGGGATGCCAGGATGCCATTGACCACCATGAGCAGGAAGACCAACATCCCGGTTTCAACCATATTTGACCGGCTGAAAGACACTGAAAATAACCTGATAGTCAAGCACACCTGCCTGCTGGACTTCGGCAAGCTGGGCTATTCTGTGCGGGCCAACATAACTTTCAAGGCAGACAGGGATGACAAGGATGCATTGAGGGAATTTTTGCTGAAAAACAACTGCGTAAACTCCCTATACAAGATTAACAATGGCTTTGATTATCTGGTTGAATGCATTTTTAGGCAGATAAAAGACATGGACCAGTTCCTGGATGAGGTTGATAAGAAGTTTAGGATACAGGACAAGCAGTCGTTTTTCATAATCGAAGATTTGAAGCGGGAAGAGTTCATGAGCGACCCAAATCCTATTTTCGAATAATTTCCAATTTTGTTCCGGGTATTTGCGGAATTCCCTGAAAAATACATATAAAAGGAATTTTCTTAATTTATCGCATGGAAAATCCAGAATGCATAATCGTAGGCATAAAAAAACTGAATTTTTTTGTGAATGATGAAGAAAAAGGAGCAATTATTACTGCAGCATCTGAGGAAGAACTCCCGCAAGAGCCTGACTGAGATAAGCAAGGAGACGGGAGTGCCTGTGTCAACGCTATTTGACACGCTCAAGCGTCTTGAAGCAAACCTGATAACAAAGCACTTTTCAATTGTTGATTTCTCGAAGCTGGGCTACAGCATCAAGGTGAATTTTGTCCTCAGTTCCAAGAAAAAAAAAGAGCTAAAGGCGTTTTTGGTTCAAAGCCAGAATGTGAACTCACTGTCTTCACTGATAAACGGAAGCGATTTTTTTGCAGAATGCATTTTTAAGAGTCTGAAGGACATGACTGATTTTAAGAGTCAGCTGGAAAGTTTTGATATTTCGGACATGAAAGAAATTTTTATAATTGAAGACCTTAAAAGAGAAGGCGCTTTACTGCCTGAAAATTAAAAAAATTTATGATTTTTGGAATGCCATGAAGTAGGTTCTGTTGTTTTTGCCATTTTGTATGTCTGGCACGGCAATCTTCAGGTTTTTATGGTATTTGGTTACATTGGCTGAGGATACTGCGGCTATTTGCCTGCACCCTTCTTCGCTTACATATCTTGCTGCTTCTGAAGTTGAGTAATCCCTTCTCTGCCCGTTTTCAAAATAAGAGGTTACAACATCAACTCCCATTTTTTTAAGAAATCCTGAGCATTGTTCAGCAGCTTTTGGGTGTGTTATCACCTGGATTATTTCTTCCAGAGAAACACCATCCAAGGTTATCAGATTTAATCTTATCGGGAGGAATGTTTCAGCAACCTTTCTGATTTTCCGGTCATTTAAAATGACTGAATTGCCGGAAACCTCGAAATTTATTATTTCCCTTGCCTGCTGTACAACATCAGCTATGGAATTGTAATAGGGCAGCACCCCGATATCTGTTTTGCCAGATACCACCGAATCATAAACCTCTTGCATAGAACCCAATAGCAAGATTGGTTCGGAAGGATAAAGATTTGAGGCAGCCTCTTCTGAGAAGCTTCCCTTTGGCCCAAGTGTTGCGACTTTTATCTTGTTCATGCTATAATTACTGAAAATTTTTTAATAACCTCTTTGGAAGAAAAATCGGAATAATTGCAATAACTGCAGAAAAATTTGCGGAATTTTGCTGGAAACCGCTATTAAACATAATCCTGAACAGGTTAATTATTCATTATTGGAGGAAAAAATGGAAGATGAACAAATAAATCAAGTTATTAATTATCTTAACCGAGGGGTTGTGGACCTGATAAACGAAAGAGAGCTTGCCTGGAAGATAATTGAATCTGATAGAGAAAAACGGTCAATGGTTGTGAAATACGGGGTTGACCCCACTGCGCCAGAAATTCATTTAGGCCACACAGTTACGCTAAGAAAGCTAAAGCATTTCCAGGAGCAGGGGCACAATGTTACATTTCTCATTGGCGATTTCACCGCAAGAATAGGAGACCCCAGCGGGAGGGATGAGGCAAGAAAGCCTATGACTGAGGAGGAAGTACTTGCAAATGCTGAAACATACAAAAAACAGATTTTTAAAATTCTCCAGCCAGAAAAAACCGTGATAGTGTACAATAGCCATTGGCTTAAGCCGATTGTCCTAGAAGACTGCCTTAAACTTCTAAGCAGGGGCACTGTTAATGATTTGATAAAAAGAAAAAGCTTCGCAAAGAGGTTTGAAGAAGGCAAGCCTGTTTCTGCAATAGAGCTGATCTATCCATTCCTGCAGGGTTATGACTCTGTTTATCTTAATTCGGATGTTGAAATTGGAGGAACAGACCAGCATTTTAATTTAATATTTGGGCGGGATTTGCAGAAGAAATATGGCCAGGAGCCTCAGGTGGTAATTACATTGCCTTTGCTGGAAGGGCTTGATGGAAGCGAAAAGATGAGCAAAAGCCTGGGCAACCATGTTGGCATAGATGAGGATCCGAACACGATGTATGCAAAAATAATGTCTGCCAATGATTCTGTCATGTTCAAGTATTTCAGGCTATTGACTGACATGCCTTTAAACGAGATTGAAGCACTTGAAAACAGGCTTAAAAATGGGGAAACCCATCCAATGGACGTAAAGATGCTTCTTGCAAGGGACATAGTCTCGCAATATCATGGAATCAATGCAGCAAAGAGCTCTGAAAATGAATTTTTAAAAGTTCACAGGCACAGGGAATTGCCAACAGAGATGCCTTTGCATTATATTGACGGAAAAAACAATGAATATGACATATCCCAGATTCTTGTTGAGACCGGGCTTGCAAAATCAAAAGGACAGGCAAAAAGGCTAATAAGCCAGAAAGGAGTCAGGCTGAACAATTTAGTCATAGAAGATCCTTCAATTCCGGTTAAAATAGAAGACGACGCTGTATTGAACATAGGCAAAAAGACCTTTTTGAGGTTTAAGTACAAACGAGATGACAAATGAGCTTAAAGAAATAATAGATAATGCTGAAAAATTAAAGTTTTTTGCTTTTTACGGCATTTCAAAAAAATTATTTGATTCATTAGGCGATGAAATTCAAACTATTGTTGACTGCTGCTGCGGGAATTCTTTTCTTGGCTGGCACTGGCTTGTTAACGATAATTCATTGAACGTCCTTGCAGTGGATAACAGGGTAACAAACAGGTTCAGAGAGGTGAATCAGTACTTTAAACAGAATTTTCCCAATCTTTCTGAAAAACACTCATTCATTGAGCGAGATGTCTCAAAAATAATATTTCCGGAAAGTTCCTTGGTCGTTGCTCTCCACGCATGTGGGAATTTAACAGACATTATAATCGAGAAATGCGTAGATAAAAGATTGCCTTTTGCCGTGATGCCCTGCTGTCCTAACAGCAGGAGAATATGGTGGAAAGACAAGTCAATTTATTTTGAAGGCAGCCTGAGCAGGTATATTGATAATTTAAGGCTTGAGTATATGCAAAAAAATGGTTATGCAGCTAAATTTGAACTTATAGACGAGAATATAACCCCGATGAACAGGATCATACTGGCAAGGCCGCGCAAATAGCAGAGCATATCCGGCAAAACAAAGAACTTCTAAAAATCTTCCGAAAAGAATGGCATATCTTCCGTTATTGTCTGAAAAAGCCATTTAAAAAAGCTTCTCTTACTGATTATTATGAAAAACTTAATCAGCAAAGTGGCTGAGGGATATATTGCAAACAAGACTAAAAGTTATGCCATAGAAAGCCAGCAGAATTCTGCAGCTGATTCTGAGATTCCAAAAATCCATCTTGACCTTGGGGAAAGCCTGATTGGCCCTTCGGCCAACGTAGACGTAAAACTTAAATCACTGACAGGAAAAGATTTGCTGGACTACCCAGACACTGTACTGGAACAGCTTAAGACAAATATCGCAGAATTTTACAATACCCCCAAAAGAAATGTAATTTTAGGAACAGGAAGTGACGGGATAATCGAAACAATCCCCCGATTATTTGTTAATCCTTCCGATCTTTCAATAGGCAGTTCTCCTGATTTTTTCAGGTTTGAAGATGCATGCAAAAGGGTGGGGGGCAAATTTCATTTTGTAGAGCGTGACGAGCATCAAAATTACGCATTTACACAAAAAATTGGAGTTCAGCTTGCTGAAGCAATAAGAGAGCTGAATCCAAAACTAGTATGGCTGTCAACACCGAATAATCCCACCGGCCAGGTTGCGCCTTTAGAACTAATCAGAGAAGTGCAAAGAGAAGCGGCGAATAAGGATTGCATTTTAATTGTGGATGAAGCCTATGGTGAGTTCAATGATTCCAGATCTAAACCTTACACCGCAGTTGATTTGATTAACGAGGGCGCAAAACAATTGATTGTGCTCAGAACTTTTTCAAAAGCATACGGGCTAGCTGGCGCAAGAACAGGCTATGGCATTGTTTCAAATGATATTGCTGAGGATAGCATATTCACTAAATGGAATTTGCCTTATGATAGCAATAATATAGGCGCTATTTTGGCCCCGCTGGTTTTGGAAGACCAGGAACACATGCAGTTTGTAAGGGAAGAAACAAACAGGCTAAGGACTCAAATTGAGGACGCAATAAATTCAAATTCAAATTTGCATTATGTCAGGGGTTCTGTTACAAACACCTTAATTGCTAAATGCAAGAACCCTAAATTTAAGCTGGTAACCGAACTTGCAAATAACGGAATGGTGGTTTGCGACCAGGACAGGTATATGGGAACAGGGGGCAAGGGTTATTCGAGAATAACTGTTGGACGAGAAAATGAAGTTAAAACCCTGTGTGATGCGCTGAGGGAATTTCGAGGTTGAAATGCAAAATAAAACTAATAACCTGGTAATAAGAGCCACAGATGATATGGCTGATTTGGAGAAAATAACTGATCTTCAAATTGAGGTATGGGGATTTCCTCCAAGGGAAGCTATTCCTGCGCATTTGATGAAGTCAATTGGCAAAGGCCCATGCAAGCCAATTATCGCGGAATTGGGAGATGAGCTGGTGGGTTTTATATATGCATTTAACAGCCAGAATAACAAGGAATTGTATGTGCATATGATAGGTGTCCATCCGGGGTACAGGTCAAATCATATTGGCGTTGGGCTGATAGTTGCCCAGAAAGAAACTGCAGAAAAGCAAGGGATAGAAACCATATCCTGGACATATGACCCTCTTGAAGGCGCAAATTCAAACCTTTACGTTCGGAAGATAGGCGGAATTGTCGAAGGAGATTACCTGCGGGACAATTATGGTGATCAGCCGGGCAGAAACGAGGGACTGCCTTCTGACCGATTCGTATTAAAGGCAAGAATGCAAAATATTGGAAGAAATAGAAAATCTCTTAATACAAAAACTTTTGAAGAGCTTAAGAGGCTTCAGATACCTTTTGCGCTTAAGGCAAGATTGGAAAATGGACTGCAGGTTTGTGAAGATTATGCCATAATAGACAGAGGGGAGGTTCTTGTAGAGATACCAAGAGACTTTGTCGGGGAAATAAAGCCCAAGGATATGGACCAGGCAATAAAATGGAGAGCGGTAACAGGCGATTTATTTGAGACTTATTTCGCTAGAGGCTATTTTGCAACAGACTTCTTTTCGGTAAAAAACCAGAATAGGGAGAGAAGGAACTTTTATCTGCTGGAAAGGCAAAATTAATAAACTTCAATTTTTTTAGCTTATTTAAATCTCAACAAAGATGATAGTCAGAAGCATAATTGCAAGAAAAATAGACCTGCCATTGAGAAAGCCTTTTGTATTTTCTCTCGGCACAATTAAAGAATTAAATTACGGCATAGTTGAAATTACCGCTGAAACAAAACCCGGTATTTTCGAGAAAGGACTTGGGGAATTTGCATGCCCCTGGCCGGTCACAGGAGAAACCCAGGGGGGTTTTATCGATGTGGTTGAAAAGTTTCTAAAGCCTCTGCTTCTTAACAGGAAAATAGAAACTGTGGAGGATATTGAAGCGCTTAACAGGTCAATGAATAAAATAATCCCCCTCAACCCAAGCAGCAAGGCTTCTGTTGAGATGGCTGTTTTTGATGTCCTAGGAAAAGAAAAAAATATGCCTGTTTACGAATTGCTTGGTGGCGCAAGAAAAGAATTCGTAAGTTTAACTTATGTTTTGTCAATCTCAAACGATGTCGATTACTGTATTGATGAAGCAAAGCAGGCAATTGCAATGGGATTTAATAGCCTTAAGCTTAAAGTTGGGCTTGATGACGAAACTGATTTGATTAAAATAAAGGCCATAAGCGGGTTGCTTGATGAAAAAATAAGATTCTCTTTGGACGTGAATGAGGCATGGAAGACAGCAGAGAAAAGCCTTACGATGATTGAGAATATTAAAGACTCCCGTGTTTCCTGGATAGAGGATCCGGTCAGGGATGTTGAAGAGCTGGCAAAGATTAAGAGGGAATCCCCGATAAAAATAATGGCTGATTCATCAGTATGGGGGCCGGAGGATGCAAAAAAATTGGCTGAAATGGATGCCTGCGATATGTTCAACATAAAACTTCATCTTGCAGGAGGCATTTTAAGGTCCAGGCAGATACTTGACATAGCCATAAAACACGGGATAAAATGCATTGTTGGCTCATGTATTGAAACAGCTATTGGGACGTCTGCAGGCATACAAATAGCATGCCTTAGCGATTCTGTTCTGACTACAGAACTTGTTGGAGTTTATGAAATAACAAAGAAAATTGCTGATGGCTTGAATTTCAGTCCTGGGAGGATTAATGTTCCTTCAAAACCTGGGTTGGGGATTGAGCTGGTTTAAAGTCTGATCAGAGAAAACATTCTAACTGAGCTTAAACTATTTGGATAAGATTGTCTATTCCGTAAAAATTCCGGAAAATAATAACAAAGCTTAAATAATCGGGAATTATGCTAATTAATTATGCAAATCGTAAAAAATCCAAAAATTTTGATTTTGCATAGTTGTAACTCTGGGTTCTACTATATTTATTGAAAAGAGGATTCATCTAAATATGAATCCTAACTAAAGAACTAGAGTTAAAAATATCCCCGCTTAGCTCAACCGGCAGAGCGTTCGGCTGTAGAAAATGCAAGACAATCCCGCATGGGACACTGGATGATATGCATTCAGCTGAAACCGGAAGGTTCCCGGTTCAAATCCGGGAGCGGGGATCAATCAGAATCGGATTGAACAGAGGTAATGAGAAAATGAAACCTGAAAAAATATCAATAATCGGCGGAAATGGAAAAATGGGCCAGCTTTTTAAGAGGGTATTTGAGCAGGACGGTTATGATGTTATGACAACAGGGTTAGATACAAAAATAACAAACATCGAAGCGGCTCAGAAAGGGGATGTTGTGATTGTAAGCGTTCCCATAAGGGAAACAATAAATGTTATAAAAGAAATAGGGCCTCATGTCAGGATAGAGTCTCTTTTAACGGATTTTACTTCGGTTAAAATAGAGCCTGTTAAGGCAATGCTCAGGTATTCTAAGGCAGAGGTTATAGGGGGGCATCCTCTTTTCGGGCCTACTGTTGCGCTTGAGAATCAAAATTATGTCCTTTGCCCTGCCAGGGGAAAGAATTATTTGGAGTGGTTTCAGTCTTTTTTAGAAGAAAAAAAGGTTAACGTAGTTGTAACAACTGCCAAAGACCATGATGAACGGATGGGAATTATACAATGTTTAACTCATCTCAGCAATATAGCGATGGCAGATACGCTGGAATCCCTGAAAATTGACGTGGGTAAAACTCTGGAATTCGCTTCCCCAATATACCAAATAAGAATGGGCATGATTGGAAGAATATTAAACCAGGACCCGGGGCTTTACGCGGATATACAGATATTTAACCCATATTCAAGAAAAATTCTGAAACAATATTTAAAATCAATCAAAAAGCTTTCAGAGCCAATAAAAAGCAAGGATGTTGCGGTTTTTGAAAAATATTTCAGGGTCATTTCGGAATATTTGGGAGACTTTTGCAATAGGGCGCAGGAAGAAAGTGATTACTTGATAAAGAAAATGGCAGAGAGAAAAAAATAAATAGTTATTTAAACTTCAAAACGGGGGAGATGGCATGAAACCAATGGAAATATTGAGACTGCTTGTGGAGTCCAAATCTTGCGGGAAAGAAGATGCAAATAGCCTGCTGGAAAAAATGATTCCATTTTTGGACGGTTATTCAATTAAAAAGTATTTCTTTGAAGGCTATTCCTCTATTTATGCTTCGCTAGGGAATAACCTGCGTCCAAAGATTCTTTTTTTGGGCCATTTGGATACCGTCGATGCTAAAGGCTGGAAAAATTCTGATCCGTTTAGGCTTGAAACTAACGGAACAAGAGCCTATGGCCTGGGAATTTATGACATGAAGGCAGGGGTTGCTGCAATGATTCACCTGGCAAAAATTTTTCCTAAAGAAAACCTAGGCTACCTTTTTGTAACCGATGAAGAGATGGGGGGATTTAGCGGCGCTGCAAAACTTGCTGAGAAGATAAATCCGGAATTTGTAATTGCCCTGGAGCCAACAGGATTGGCTATAGAATTGGCTGCAAAGGGCGTTTTGAATATCAAGATAATTTCAAGGGGGTTGTCTGCACACAGTTCTATGCCTGAAAAAGGGGCAAATGCCATAGAGAAACTCTCTGAGTATATCGCAGAAATTAAAAAATTGCCTTTTCTAAATCAGAAAAACAGGCTGCTGGGGAGCTCAACAATGTCGCAGACAATAATAAAATGCCCTAACGAAAGGGAAAATCAAATACCTGATTACTGTGAAACGCTTGTAAACATAAGGTACATTCCCGAGCAAGACAAGGAAAAAATAACAAAATTGCTAGTTAAAAAAGCAAAACAATTTTCCAAGAAAGGGCTGGAGATTGCTGTCGAGCCTTCACAAATATGCGGCTATCCAGTTCAAACGGATAAAAACAATATCTATGCTAAGCTTTTGGCTTCAGCGATAAAGTCTGAACTTGGCAAGGTTGGTTATGTTGGCAATGCAGGAGCCTCTGATGCAAGATTCTTCGCAGAGAGAAAAATACCTGTAACCTGCTTTGGGCCGGCAGGCGGGGAGATGCATGCTCCTCACGAATGGCTCGATTTGAAGAAGTATGAAAAATACATAAAAATATTGGAGAAATTTGTAAAGTCCATTTAAATCAAATAAATTTCTTATTTTGGACAGGAAATATAAATAAGATTCAAAAAAAGATGAAAAAACCGCAAACTATTCGAATAATTTGAGAAAAGATATTTTAATATAATTCTGCAGGAGATTCTTGAGGTTAAAATGGATATTGAGGAAATAAGAGCGCACCTTGACAGGCTTGACACATGCCTTGTGTACATACTTGCTGAGAGAATGAGCTACATCCCAAAGGTAGCTGAGTATAAACTGCAGAATAACCTTCCAAGATACCAGCCGGAAAGGGAAAAGCAGATTATAGATGGAAAAAGAAAGCTTGCTGAGGACTTGAAAATTAACCCGGATTTGGTTGAGGATTTGCTAAGAAGGATAATTCAGGATTCGCATCGCATAGAAAAGGATATTATTGGGGAATAAAATCACTTAACCCATCCGCATTTCTTTTCTTTTGTTACGCAGGCGCACCTGAACCCCTGGTCTGAAGGATGGTTTTCAACCATTTCGCAGGTTGAAAGCATGCCCTTGAATTTCTCAGGGTTGCTTGTGCACATGGTATGGCCGCCGCCACAGCCGAATTCTGTGGATTTGCACTGGGCTGCGCTTGTGCAGTTTCCGTCTGACCACTGGAATGTGAACTGGTTGTAGGCTAAAGAGGATTTGTCTATGCTGCAGCCGGCAAGAACCATGGTTAATGCCAATGCCGCCAAAATAAGCATATTTTTCATTTTATTTGATATGCTTTCAGGTTATTTAAATTTATCTGAGGAAAACTTTAAAAATCCACCCATCACCCTTCTGAATATGGATTCAAAAGAGCTTAAGCAGAAGTATCTTGATTTTTTCAGGTCAAAGGGGCATGCTATAATTAAGTCTGCTTCCCTGATTCCTGAGAATGACCCATCTGTTCTGTTTACAACAGCAGGAATGCATCCCCTTGTGCCTTTCCTGATGGGAACACCCCATCCGCTGGGCAAGAGGATTGCCGATGTGCAGAAATGCATCAGAACCCAGGATATTGATGAAGTTGGGGATGAAACCCACACAACATGCTTTGAAATGCTTGGAAACTGGTCCCTTGGCGATTATTTCAAGAAAGAGGCAATAGAATGGAGCTGGGAATTTCTTACAAGCAAGCAATGGCTGGGTTTGGATCCGAAAAGGCTGGCAGTAACTTGCTTTGAGGGTGACAAAGATGCCCCAAAAGATGAGGAAGCCGCTTCAATATGGCTAAGCCAAGGGGTTCCAAAGGAAAGAATTGCCTTTTTGCCAAAGAAAGACAACTGGTGGGGGCCTGCAGGGGAAACAGGGCCCTGCGGTCCGGATACCGAGATGTTTTACTGGAAGAAAAACAATGTTCCTGCCCCGAAAACCTTTGATCCTGAAGATAAAAACTGGGTTGAAATCTGGAATGATGTTTTCATGCAGTACAACAGGACAAAGGAGGGGAAGTTCGAGCAGCTAAAGCAAAAAAATGTTGACACTGGCCTTGGCGTTGAAAGGGTAACAATGGTTCTTCAGGGGCTCGAGGACATCTATCAAATTGAGACCTTCAAGCCGGTTATGGACAGGATAAGAGAACTTTCCAAAATAAGAAATCCCGATGGCGGCCAGATGCGCTCAATGAGGATAATAACCGATCACATCAGAGGCGCAACATTCATTCTTGGAGATGACAAGGGAATTGTGCCTTCAAACGTTGACCAGGGCTACATAATTAGGAGATTTATCCGGAGAGCAATCAGGCACGGGCTTTTACTGGGAATTGATTATGAATTTTTGACACAGCTTGCGGAGATAATAATTGATTTGTACAAGGATGACTATGAAGAGCTTGGGAGAAACAAGCATTTTGTCCTGTCTGAGATTGAAAAAGAGGACAGGAAATTCAGGGAAACATTGACCAAGGGCCTTAGGGAATTTGAAAGGCTTGCGGAAGGTAAAAAAAATATCTGCGGGGAGGATTGTTTCCTGCTGTTCCAAAGCTATGGATTCCCGATGGAAATTACAAAGGAGCTATGCGAGGAGAAAAAAATCTGCGCTGATGAGAAAGGGTTTAATGAAGAATATGAAAAGCACAAGGAACTTTCAAGGGTTGGCGCTGAGAAGAAATTCAAGGGCGGATTGGGAGACACTTCTGAGATGTCAATCAAACTGCACACAGCCACCCACCTGCTCAATGAGGCGCTAAGAACTGTTGTTTCAAAAGATATCGCCCAAAAGGGCTCAAACATTACTCCGGAAAGATTGAGGTTCGACTTCAACTTTGACAGGAAGCTTTTGCCCGAAGAATTGAAGAAGGTTGAGGATTTGGTCAACCAGAAAATCAAAGAAGCAATTCCTGTTGTGCGCGAGGAAATGTCTGTCAAGGAAGCAAAGGCAAAAGGAGCCCAGGCAGAGTTTGAAGAGAAATACGGAGAGAAAGTTTCGGTTTATACAATTGACACGTTCTCCTGCGAAATCTGCATGGGGCCTCATGTGAAGAATACATCCGAGCTTGGCCATTTCAAGATAGTTAAGGAAGAAAGCGTTGCTGCCGGAGTCAGAAGGATTAAGGCCGTGCTGGAGTAAGATTTACTTTTTCTTTCGTAAGCCTGCCACTTCAAGAAAAATCAGTATCAGCAGGAAATCGACAACAAGAAACTCAGGGGAGAACGGCTGTTTCATGAAAATATAGAACGCTGAAATCGCGAAAGTCAGTATCAGGCTGAAAAGGATGTTAATCAAATCGTTTTTAAGCTTCATACTTCTATTAAAAGTTAATGATGTTTAAAAGCCTTTCTTTTCCCAGAATATTTAAAACCTGAGAAGCATTATACCTGTAAAACGAGGTGATTCCATGGCAAAGAAAAAGAAAGCTGTCAAGAAAAAGGCAAAGCCAAAGGTGTCAAAGGCATCGGTGTCAATCGAGAATGACATCAGGGACATAGTGAACTGGCTGGCTGTTTTCAAGGAAGAGTATGACATTCCAAGGGAGGCTGTCAGCGTGCTGAGAGCTAAATTGGAAGCGCTTGCAAGAAAGGCATCAGTTTGCCGATAGATTTTGTTTGTTAACTTCCTTATTCCACATCAGGCCTATCCTAATCATATCTTTCTGGAACTTGTCTGAGATGAAATACTGCTTCTTGTACAAATCATAGTCAATCATCCCCATTCCTTTCATTGGCGTCAGAATCCTGTCATAGAACTGCCTTTTGTTGTAGGACATCTTTGTCCTTTCTTTTCTCATAACCGGTCCGGGCTTTGTTATCTCGACATTTACGCCTTCATGTAGCGCGTTTGCGAAAACAGACATTTCTGACTTGCCCATCATGGCGCCGTTTTTCTTCATTTCGCTAATTAGAAGCTTTGCAACAATGGCCTGCTGCTCTGTTGCGAATATGATGTCATAAACATTCTCCGGCAGGTGAAACTCGTCAAATAGTATTACCATAGAGGAGAAAATGGCACATTAGTATATAAATATTATCTTTTTGTATACTGGGGTAGGTTATCTTATTCTTTAGTTATTTGATTATCCCAAAACTCCTTTATCTCCCTCTCAAAATTCAAACTTGTAACATAATTGTCAGGGAAGCATCTCCGATAATTGGGCCATTCATATCGCTCATCAAGGAAAACTATCACTCCCCTGTCTTTCTCGCTTCTTATGCACCTTCCTGCTGCCTGCAATGCTTTGTTGATTGCCGGAAATATGTATCCGTAGTCCCAGCCTTTCCCAAAAAGCTCCTGGTAGTATTCCATTGTTTTCTTTGTCTCCAAATCCGGCGGTTTCAACGGCAATCCAACAATAACAATTCCTTTCAAAACCCCAGGCAAATCGATTCCCTCTCCGAAAGAGCCGGATGCAACAGCAAGCATTACAGCATTGTTGTATGATTTGAACTTTTCCAGGAATTCTGCTTTTTCCTGCTTCGTCATCCTCTGGACTTCGCTGAATACAGTTTTCTTTGTCATGACTGACAGATGCTTTGAAATGTCATCCTTCATCTGATAGCTTGGGAAAAAAACAGCGCAGTTGCCGGGAATCAGCTCGATGATTTTCGAGCACAAAACCGCAATGTTCCTGAACTGCATTTCATTCCTTGCTGTGAACTTTGTTGTTGTCATTGGAACAATCAGGCTCAGCTTGTTTTTTTTCGGGAAGGGGCTTGCATACTCTTCCTCCCCGCATCTGTCAATCCCAAGAACTTCCTTATACATTTCAGTCGGGTTCATTGTCCCGCTCATGAAAATAGTGGAATGGGCCTCCTTGATAACCGGCTCTGAAACGATTGACGGGTCAAGGCACTTGTAGCTGAGTTTTATTGCCTTGTCAGAAATTGTCAAAATTCTTGCAAATCCGTCATCAGGGCCTTTCCAGTCCTGGAGGAATTTTGAGACGCTGCCAAGGAAGGAGCGCTTTTTTTCAATTCTCACCCCTTCTGCCACGGCCTCAAGGCTTTCAATAATCTCATCATAGCCTTTCAGCTTGCTCATGATTTCAAACCGCTCCACCAGGTCTTCCTTGCCCTCGCAGTTGCCTGCAAGATTGTTCAGAATTTCCTGGACAGAGTTAAGGTAGGGTATAAGTTCATTGGCGCCGGATGATTTTGCCTCGTGTATTGCAGCCTTAATCAGCGGGCTTGACAGGATTGTTGACATATTGTTCCTTATCCTGTCCGGCAGGTTGTGGGCCTCGTCAACTATAATTATGCACTGGTCCAGCTTTTTCTGCACCTGGCCCAGCAGCTTGGTTCTTATTGAGGGATTGAAGATGAGATTGTAATCCCCTATTATGATTTGCGATTTTTCCGCCAGTGCCAGCGAGAGATAGTAGGCGCAGAGTTTTCTTGAGATGCATTTTCCTATGGCATCTTCTGCATTAATCGGGCTATTAAGCATTAGTTCTGAAATCAGTGCCTTGCCGTCGAATGTTAGCGCGTTTCCTTTTTTTGTCAGCTCATAGAAGCTGCAGCTTCCCTTTTCCCTGGCAGATTTGCAGTAGTCCGAGAAATCGCTGCTGTGCATAAGCTGGGCGCCGGGCATGGAGCACATGTTTTTCTTCCCTATCATGTCTGTTGCGGTGAAAGCAACTCTGTGTGTTTCCTTTATTTTCCGAAGAGTGTCTATGACAATCCTGTGCTGGGTGTGCCTTGATGTAAGGTAAAAAACAGTGAGATTTTTTTCAAGAGCATATTCCAGCACCGGGCTTATGGTCGCTGCGGTTTTCCCCAGGCCTGTGGGGGCATGCACAATGAGGTTCCGTTTTTCATTTACCGCCCTTCTAACCGAATTGAGAAGCTTCTCCTGCTCTGGCCTGATTTGCTCATGGGGGAATAGGTCCATGGGGTTGTTTTTTGAGATTGGGTTAAAAGGTTTTCTGTTGTCATTGGCTCATTATCCCGACGGGGAATTTGAATTCCTGTTTTTGCCGACGAAGCTATTATATACTGCAGTATATAAATGTTTAAAAACAACTGATTTTGTGTATGATATCGCAATATATATTTTGCAGGACATAGTGGGTGGTTTTGAATGGACAGAAAGATATTCAATACTTTTTTCAGGGAAAAGCCGGCAATGATGATGATAAAATTGCTGAACTCCAAGACAGGAATTTACGCTTCTTCGCTTGCAAAATCCGTTGACTGCACCTATTCCCATGTTGTAAAGATTCTCCAGCAGATGGAAAAGGCCAGGCTGATTAACTTTGAGAAGCAGGGAAGGCTTAAGCTGCTGACCTTGACCAAAACCGGCCAGGAGCTGGCAGAGCACGTTGAAGCGATAAAGAATATTTCTTGATTAGTTGGACTTACCAAAATTAATAGTGGTCCAGATTCTTTCATGAAAGTAATACAGTACAATCTTTGACAAAATTTCTGCAATGCTGACGCCTATCGAGAGGAGAAAATTTCCAGTAAAAATAAAAACGATTATTGCGGTAGTTAATGTTGCAAAAAACCTCCAGCTTATTGCCTTAACAATACTCCTTAAATGGTTCTCTTTCATACTCAATTATTTCATTAAAATTAAAAAAATTTACTCCATATACAGCCTTACGTTTTCTGAGTCGTATGTCCAGTCTTTTGGAAGGACTTTTTCTTTCTTGTAGTATTTCACAAGCCTTCTTATCTTGGACTCGGTCAGTTGCAGGCCTCTCTTTGCCGAGTAATCATGTATGTTTGTCTCCAGATGCTTTTTCAGGGAGATTGTCCGCTTCAGCAGCGACTGCATGTCTTCCGGAACCTTGCCCTTGACGCCCTTCTCTGCCAAAAGCTTTGTTATCGGCTTCCCAAGGAGCACCTGCACATCAGGAATCCCATAGCTGTCCCTCAGATGCATGCCTATCTGCGAAGGCTTCAGGCCTTCCTTTGCAAGCTTAACTATAAGCATCTCAATCTCTTTGTCAGAATATCTCAGCCAACTTGGCTTTGACTTGCTTTCAGGCTTTAGGCTTCCTGCCTTGCCCTTTGCACCAGAATGCATTCTTGCCATTTTTTATCCTCCTGGTATGGAAAAGTGTAAACCGTTCCACCCTATGTCCTGAGGAGAAAGGAGGTGGTTTATAAAGGTATCTGTCACCGGTGGGATGTGTCAGAAAAGTTTATAATCCTTTTTTCATATATGAGTTGGATGGTAAGAAGAGTAGGTAATTGTAATGTAAGAAAACGCCCCAATCCATCAATGCATAGGCGGCCAACTTTTTTAAGCAAAACCGCAGATGCTGCTGCGCCAGAAGAGCCAGTCGAACAAAGATACTATTTCTGCGACTGGATGGCTGAGGGGCCAAAGACAAAGGTTATTGCTAATAATGAACTGTCTAGGGACAGGCTGTTGATTAGATACTCCCCGGAATGCAAGACTCTGAATGAGATTTTCATTTACCGTGAGGGAGAGGGCATACATCATATTCGCTATGACAAGCATACCCGGGAAATTAAACTTTACAATATTGTCCGGGAGGTTAAAACTGCAAAGGTCAAGGAAATTGATATTGGCAGATTCGTAAGACAAATTCAGGGTATGAGCGAATCCAAGAAACTTGGTTTTCTCTCGGGCATTTTGGTTGAAGCGCATAACAATAGCGTTGGGAACCGTTGTCCATCAGTCTATGAAAAAAGAAGCCCGGACCTTAGAAGCCTAATAGATAATAGGTATGGAAGCGGGAACTAATTTATCTCATCCCCTCGTAGATCTCAGAATATAAAAGCTAATTTATAAACTGCGTATGCAATCAGGAGGATTCCTAATATCAACCCAGGCACAGCAGCTATGCGACTAACAGTCATCGCGTTTTTAATAATTGCTTTTGGATCTCTGCCCAGGACCCTGGTCGAAAAATACTCATCAGGATAGTTGTGTTTTATCTTGAATTTAGCTATTTCTCCGATTTTTTGCGGATATTTTATTCCTATGAGAGAGATATTTATGAAAAAAATGCCGAATAATATTATAAGAACATAATCCATTGCTTTATTGGGATGAAAGTGGAGGTATATGATTAGGAGTATAATGATAACGAGGGGAGAAATTGTCACACTGTTTATATCAAACAATAAATCTCCCTTATCTTTCCTTTTTATGGAGTCATAGATCAGCAGAAAAGGAAAAAATAACATAACAAAAAGAGTCACAAAATTTTTTTTAATCAGGTCCATAACACCCATTTTGGTTTATCTCATCCCCTCGTCTATATCCTTTGCAATCCTTTTCAGTTCTCGAAGTGTGTTCAGAGAATCTGCTTCTATGTCGTCAACCAGTTCCTGCAGGTTGCTTCCGCGGAGAATGTATTTGTTCTTGACCACCATCACAATTCCTGATTCAATTAATCTGTTTAGGTGATGGACAACAGTTCCTCTCGAAAGATTCAGCCTTGCTGCCAGTTCATCCGAGCTGACAGGAACCTGCGCCTTTGTTGCCTTAAGAAGCTCGATGAATACCCGAAAGCATGACCTATCTTTATCCCGAAGGTTAAACAAGTCCAAAGAATTGCCGAACCACTGCAGTTCATCATTTATTACATGGGCTGGCCGGGATATCTTTACTATCGTGATTCTTCGCTGTCTGATTAGCATTTTGGGATATTTCATCCAATTTACCTTTATAAAGGTTTGGTTCAAAGCAACGGTGTCCGTATAATCAAAATGTCCGTAAATTCAACTAAACGCATAAGTTATTGACGGGGACAGAATTATTTACAATAGGGAAAAGAATCAAAAATAAAAAAATTATATTTAAATAATTGAAGCCAAATTTAGAAGGTATAAACAAAATTTGGAGGTAAAATGGTATATGAACAAAATAAACCGATTGATTTGCCTGATGGCAAAAGGTATGTAACATATCAAAAAGATGGAGAACTAATAAAAATTCAGATTAAGGAGTACAAAAATATGGGACAGGAATATATTCTTAATGCAGAAGAAATTATTGACCTGTTAATTGATGGGGTAAAATTTAGGATTTTAAAAGAGGCAGAAGAAATAAGAAGAGAATTAGAAGAATGAATTTCAAAAAATCTTTGCCAAAATGGATTTTGAAATATGATTGTGATGAAATAATAAGACCAAAGGAACGAGGAGATAAATTACTAAATGAACGAATTTTTGTTGTAGAAACTTCCTTGAATCCTTTTCTTGAATCATATTTCCAGTATAGATTTGCAGATAAAAGAAGAAAGTGTGCTCTTAATTTTCAAGAGTTGTTTATGAATGCAAAAAGAATAATTTTTTTTACATACTTAAAAGATGTAAATATTGACTACGGAAAAATAAAAATAGTTAAATATAATTGCCCTGCGTGTTTTCCAGAAATGGAAATAAGTTTTGAAGTAGAACAATCATTTTCAATAAAAGTAAAAGAAGGAGATGCTGATAAAACGCTTAAAGAATCATTGTTTACCAATATTTTAATAATTGCAGAACAGATTAAACAGTTAAATCAGAATAATTATAATTTTTCTCAATTAAACAATTATAGAATTATGCCTGATTACGAAATTCCCGAGAACATAAAACACATAATGGAAACTTATGATAATGAAATAATCAGAATTGGAAAAGTATTGTCAAAAGGGATTTTGCCTTAATTTTATCTATAAAAACCGAAAACAATTTAAACCTCGGGTATTTCTATATATTATTATGAGTGAAGAACTAAACCAAAGGGGGTTAAGTAAAAACGGAATTTTCATCGGGGAATATGAGTTCTTTCCCACCCACTCTACAACGTTGAATCAATACAAACAATTAAAGATAATTCCTCATAAAAATTATGGAAAATATGATACAAGAAAGCCAGATGGGTTACTCATAGATAGAAGGGATAAAACTAATCCTAAAGTGATACTTGTTTTAGAATACAAAAAACCCCAGGATTTTCAGAAAGACAGCCAGAAAAAGTATGCTATCGAACAATGCAATGATATATGTCAAGTTTTGGACGCAAAGATAGGAATCATAACTGATGGTATTGTAACTTATTGGATTAATCCCAACCATATAGATAAAAAGAATGAATATGAAGATAGAACAACAAAGGTAAAGAGAAGTTATTCTTTTATTCTTAGTGATGACCAACAAAAGCTATCAAAAAAATTTCTTTTCAAGGAATCCAATCAGAAAGATGTAACCAAGTTAGATGAAGATGCAAAAGAGACTTATCAAATCATAGAACGCATATTAGAAGAGACAAACACTTCTAACTCCAGATTAAAACCAACTGAAAAGACAGACCCAAGTGGTCTTGCTAGAAGTGTTTGGCAGAGTATTTACATCAGCACAAAGGACAATCCAACGGCATGTCTTTACAATGTTGTAGAAATTTTTATATTCAAGTTCTTAAGTGACTTAGGTGTATTGGAAAGAGATTTTAGTTTTAACCATATTGTAAAAATGTATTCCGATGGGTATCCAAACAAGGAAGTCCTTGAACATTATGCTACCAAATGCAGGAAGAAAATAAAGGAACTATTCAAAGAAGGTGATGATGGAACTGGGATAATTAATGGAACAATATTTGTAAACAAAGATGGAACGCCAGTATTATCCCAAGCCACACTATTCAAAGATACTATAGAAAAATATGAGAAGTTTGGGGATTTAAGAAACATCAAGAAAGAATTTAAAACAAAACTTTTTGAGACTTTCTTAAAGCAGAGTAAGGATAAAAGCAAACTAGGTCAGTTTTTTACCCCCAGAAAGGTTGTCAATGCTATGGTTGAAATGGCAGACATAGATAAGGCACAATTTATTTGTGACCCTTTTTGTGGTGTTGGTGGATTTGTATTAGAACCGTTTCAAAGGTCATCCAACCTGAAAAATCAGTATTCTCCAAAGAATGGAAGAATAAATCCAAAAACAAAATTGATTGGATATGACTCGGGGAGAGAAGACAATGATGAGCAAAGGAGAACAATTATTCTTGCGAAAGCAAACATGCTCATATATCTTTCAGATGTGGTTGAAAAGAATCCAAGCCTTAACAAAGAATTTAGTAGAATAATAAACAATACTTTTCATTTTTTATCAGATTCTAATCTCGGTACTTTGAAAATAATGTTTGAAGAAGAGGAGGATAAACCAGATTTGATACTCACAAACCCCCCATATATTACAAGCGGGGTTGCTACAATAAGAAAACAAATAAACGAAGAAGGGTTAGGAGACTTCTATACCAATAGTGGTCAGGGCGTTCAAGGACTTTGCCTTAAATGGATTTTATCTAACCTAAAAAAAGGAGGTTCAGCGTTTATAATTCTGCCAGATAGTGTTTTTCAGATAGATGTCAACAAAGTATTGCGAGATGAAATAAAAAAATATTGTTTCATAAATTGCATAATCTCCTTACCCCTAAAGACTTTTTTCAATACGCCTAAAAAAACATTTATTTTGGGAATAACAAAAAAAGCGGATGAAAGTCAAAAACAGGATTTCCCAGTTTTTACCTATTTGGTTTCCAGCATAGGAGAATCTTTAAATGTGAACAGATTTGAAGAAGAAGACAATGATTTGTTCAAGGCAAAAAATTTATTTAACCAATATAAGGGAAGTCCAGACTCATTCGAGACAGATGACCCTCGTTGTAAAATTCAACCAATAAAAAATTTTGATGATGATTCATTCTGGAACATTGACAAATCATGGTCTCATGAAGAAAGAATTGTGCTTGGAATAGATGAAAAAATACCAATAATGACTATTGGAGAATTTGCAGATAAAGTTGCAGAATTTAGGATAAAAATAATTGAAGCAGAAGATAAATTGAGGGAGCTGAATGAAGATAATTGAAAAACCTCTAACTGAACTTTTTAGTACTGTACGAGGAAATCCAGACTACACAAAAGCTTATGGTAACAAAAATAGAGGTAAGTATCCTGTCTATTCAGCATCAAACACAGACCCCTTAACATCAATAAACCACTACGACTATGATGGAATTTTTATGACCTGGTCAACAAATGGTTTTGGAGGATTTATCAGAATACTTGATGGACAATTTTCAATCAATGCGGATAGGGGAATTTTAATTCCAAAAGAACCAAAAAAGATTAACATTGAATATTTTAGATATGTCTTGCAACCGATTTTAAGAAATCTAGCAAGGGGGAGGAAAGGAGAAGGAGGAAAAAATGAATTTACCAAAGTTCCTGTAGGAATGGTGCAAAGTGTTAATGTTCCTGTCCCAGTTGATGATAATGGCGAGCTTGATATTTCAAAACAAGAAGAATTGGCGAACAAATTCAGTCTTGTTGAAGACATTAAGAGAAACCTTGAGTCTGAATTTGAAAGTTTAGAAAAAATTCAGGTTTATGAATATTCAAAGAATAAAATGAAAAAGATTTTGTTAGGTGATGAAACTCTTTTTATGGTTGATAATGGAGAAAGAATAAGAAAAAAAGATATTGATAAAGCAAGAGGTAATATCCCCGTTTATAGTGCTTCCTTCAAAGATGGGACCTTGGGTTATTGTTCTGAACAAATAACTAAAATTGTTCCAAAAGCTAAGAAATTTACTGGTAGGTGTATAACCGTAAATGCTGATGGAAGTGATTATAGTGCATTCCTTCGTAACGAAACATTCTATGCCAATGATGTTCTTAATGTCATTAAGATTATACATCCAAAAATACATCCAGAATATATACTCTACACTTTAAGGATTCTGCTTTATTCAATGATGCTTTCTTATTCCAATAAATTGTATAAAGATAAACTTCGTCAATTAGAAATTGAAATTCCGATAAAAGAAAACGGAGAGTTTGATGAAAAAGAACAATGCAGAATCGCAGATAAATACGCCCTAGTTGAAAATACAAGGAAAATTTTAAAGGAAGAACTCCAACAAGTTACTACTTCTTTAGTTTCAGTGTAAGAATTTATCTTTTCTTTTTGATTTGTCAATACACTTAGGTTGAACAATCATAAATCAGAACAATTTTCTATCCATTCCTCCAGGCAATGAAGGAAATATTCCTGCTGGTCGTTTGATTCCTTTATTGATATGCAACCAGAAGCATCTAGGACATTCATTAAAAAGATTCAGGCTTGATGGTGATAGTTTATAGCTCATCTTCTTCTTTTGGTCTCAATGCTTCCCAGCATGTTCTCTTGTTTTTTTTAACTTCTCTGACTAATTTTTTCTTTTTTAGTTGGTTTAGATGATATTTTGCAGTTTCCCAGTGTATTCCTGACTGTCCTGCGATTTCATAAACTGTAAGAGTGTCATAGTACTGTCTCATTATTCTGATGATTCTATCTTCAAATACGTTTAGCTCACTTCTTCCTGTTCGTCTCATTTTCTCTTATAATCTCCATTTTGAAATTAGGATATTTTTGTTTTGGTTCAAGAGGTATGAACTCAACTCGCAGAAGGTCTCCTTTTTTGATGTTTAGCAGGGTGACCATTTTTTTTGGTATTTTGATTAAGTGTTGTTTATATTCCTTTTTGCCTTTTATTTTTGTTTCATGTATTGGAATGTCAATTTTAAGGTTTCCTATCGTATCTTCGCCACTCATCTCCAAAAAGAAAGTACTTACTTGTATATAAATTTAACTATATTTTAGTACATAATTCTTTCACAAATCGATAGATTTAAATA
>CAIVED010000007.1 GCA_903904885.1 uncultured archaeon
AGAAAACTACCAGAATACATAAGCGGAAGTTGCATTTACATTGGGAGGGATTTTGGAACTTTCAAATTTAATGAGATTCTTCGTTTAACCAAGCTGGGATACCAGAAATCGTACTGGTCTCTTCCACCTGAGTTTATAGGCGAGGAGTTGACATACAACGAAAATAGATTTGTGAAAATGGAAAATGGAAAAGCAGAAGGGCAAAGTGCTTCAAAAGGCCAGGAATTCATCGCTAAAAACATAAACGGAAATCTTAATGACTGGATTGAACAAGTTCTCTCATGCAAGGTTAAAAGCATCTAGCAACGGCTTCACAAAGCAGGGCGGGCTAATGAATAGGTGATCGTCCAAAGGGTTTCCAAATATTTGCAATGATGTGATTTTAATGAATGAATTTGAATTTTGCATTTTACCAGTTGATTTGATTGAGATGCCTGCTTATGCAAAAATACGCAAGAGCATTTTGAAAAGTTACATTGAGAATCTTGATGAAGAAATTACTTTGAGTGTTTCGGCTGTAAGTTTTAGAGATGGAACTTACAGGGTTATAGAGGACCCACATAAGTTGGCAGCTATGAAAAAAAAGGGGGTTAAAACAGCACAATGTTGTGTTTTTCAAAACATGACTGCGGAAGAAGAATATAGCGCTTATTTACACTCAAGCATCCCCGGCCTTCCAAGGTCTAAGGGAGATGGAACACCAAAAGATTGTCTATGAGTAAAAAGAGATTTCAATTTAAGCTTATTCCTGTACCCGCATTTGATGCCAGGCGGGGCTATTGCAGATGGCTTTACCTGGGGTCGGAACACGAACTCCCGAAAGAGGATCCGTTGCCACAGCAGATGTATGGATTGATAAACAGGGGGGGCTGTTTACCCGTTTTACAAGTTTGGGCTATTCTTCGCAGTATAAAATTAAGGCAGTTTCTTGTGATGCAATAACGCCGGACATGAAGGATGCCGTCGAGAATTTTTTGCTTGAATTGCTCCTTGAATGGCAGGAACAAGGCGTGGATGATGCCTTAGAGGGTGACATGATCGGATATGACGAGGAGTAGCATCGCCCAGCCACTACAGCCAAGGATAATGAAATTGAAAAATAAAGGATTGCTATGAGCCTTTGGTATGAAAGTATGTGTCAGCATCTCGGGCATGATGTAAAAGAGAATGCCAAAGTTATCCTTGCCTTTCTTTGTATGCCGGTCCCTCGTGAATGGTGGGAACGTGCCCTTCAGAAAGATTCTCCGCCTAAATCGTATATAAGTGTTCTTGAGGATTTACAAAACGAGTTATTAAAACTCCCTGAATTGTCGGGCCGTGTTGATTATAAAGTGCTTGTGGCGCTGGCGTTTATTGATGCTGCTGATAACCATAAAGATATATTTGGTGATGTCGACTCCCGGCATTCTTTTGAGGATTATCTCGACAGGGCAAATAAAGTTCTTATTGAACGTCCAGAGGTAAATAAACTGGGTGAGTCTATTGAAATAACGACACGGTCTAAGGACTGGCAAGAAGAAAAGCGTTCCCAGTCCAAATAGGACGCGTTCATAAATCAATAACTTTGCGTGAAAAAGGATTCCGGACAATCCGGAATGACTAAATCAGGAACAAACATGGGACAACAGCGCCCTTTACTGGTCATCCCTGGGTTAAATGCATCGACTCACCATCAGCTAACTTCAATTTTTCCTTTTTTTTGATTTGCCTAAAATCCAGCTGCAGACAGAGGGAATTTTGAATGCATTCTTTTGTAACTTTTTTAAATACATGCTTAAAATAGTCAGTAGCTCGGATTGAGGCACGAAACCCGACATTAGATAAACCTGGTTAGAATGATATGTTGAGGTCGG
>CAIVED010000008.1 GCA_903904885.1 uncultured archaeon
CCCCTTCGCAGTGAACTTGAAAGTTTTTTGAAAAGTCCCATGAAAACTTTTGAGAGCAAGCTTCTATATAAACTTTTCGATTTTGGTTTTTTATCCTTTCTCGGCAGTGATGTCAAAAATCAGGAAAAGCTTTAAATAATAGTGATTTAAAAACTATGGAACTAAGGTGGTTTAATATGGTAAAGCGATTCGACGGAGCTAGGAAACGGTCAAGGCACAAGATGAAGAAGACCCTTAAAAGAAAGGGCAAAATCAGCCTCACAAGTTACTTTCAGGAATTCGAAAAGGGAGACAAGGCTGTGCTTAGCGCAGAGCCCGCATACCACAAGGGCATGTACCCGCTTAAATTCCACGGCAGGACAACAACAGTTGTGGAAAGGAGAGGGAGATGCTATGAAGTTTCAATTGAGGAGGGCAAGCAGAAGATTTTGATTGTCCACCCGGTTCATATGAAGAAGGCAGTAAAATGACGCAGGTTGAAATACTTAACGAGGAACCGCTGACGCTGGCAGAGACAAAGGTAGTGCTCGAGAAGGTGAAAGAACGTGACGGGGAGTTCAGCTTCAGGTCAGGCAGAACCTATGAATACCTCACATCATTTGAGGTAATGAGCGAGCAAAGGGCCCAGGAAATCAGGAAAAAGATAGAGGAGCTTAACATACCAAGGCTTAAGCCAGCCCAGATTGCCAAGATTGTGGACCTGAATCCTGAAACTTTGGAAGAGCTTAAGGTCATACTTCAGGGAGTCACCATAACAAGTGAAAACCTAAAAAAGATTGAAGAGTTGCTTAGAAATGCGAATTGAGTTGGGCAAAAATGGAAACAAAAGAAGAATATGCGGTAGTACTGGACTTCCTTCCGAACGGCTATCCATTCGACCCAAGACCGATGTTCAGAAAGACTCCAATAGCCCAGGCCATGGGGAAAGAGCATTTTTCCATTCTTGAACTGGTTCCGAAAAAGGGAATTTTCCTGCAGCCCCACGAAGAAGTGTACATAGGGGAGGGCAAGAGGGACAAGATTCATCATATCATAGGAAAGATTGATTCTGAAAAACTGACAACCACCGCCATGGCTGAGCTTCACCATGTGGTGGAGGAAGCGGTCGTAAAAAATGAGAAGCGTTTCGTGGATTTTTTCAACCATGCCCAGCCATTGACCACAAGGATGCACCAGCTTGAACTGATTCCCGGGCTTGGGAAAAAGCACATGTGGGAAATAGTTGAAAGAAGGGAGGAGAAGCTGTTTGAGTCCTTTGACGACATGAGAAGCCGCGTTAAGCTGATGCCTGACCCTAAAGGAGCTGTGGTGAAAAGGATACTTCAGGAACTGACAGGCAAGGAAAAGCACTGCCTTTTTGTAAGGTAATCACTTTTTTCTGAAAAAAAGTTCGCTGGTTGATTCATTTATTTTCGCAGGGACAATCTCATATTTTTCAAAAGCCTCTCTTAAAAGAGATGATTTATTCTGAATGTGATAAACAATCTCACCAAGCAGCCTCCCGGGCATTGAATCTGGCGCATAGTCCATGATAATCCATTTCAAAGTATAATCCGACTTCTCCGTCTCCTCTTTCCCGCTTGAAACCGTTATTGTTGTAATGTGGGAGCTTTCTTCTGTGTCTTTTCTTGCGCTTAAAACAGTGTCATTGGAATATACATTAATAACCTTAGCACCGAATTTCATTCTCACAAGAATATCTGAAGAGACCTTAATCACAAATTTAGTTTCATCGTTCATTTTCCCTTTATTATCCCGTATCCAATCAGCCTGAATCTTGTGCCGACCCTTCTTGAAATTGCAACCCGCTCGCCTTCGTTTGCGCAGACAGGAAGCTTCAGCCTGCAGTTGAACTGGTTTTTCGTTATGCTGGTCACAATCCCGACTGTAGCCGCCGAATTAACATTAAGCATCAAAGGCTCGCTGATTTTTATCGGGTCCACAACAACATCCTCCTTTGCGCCCACAACCCTCTCAAGAAGATGGGTTTCGAGAACCAATGCTTCCCAAACCGGCGGAAGCTGGTTTTTCTTCCCCACCGAAGCGCCCACAAGCTGGTCTGATTTAACGACTGATGGGTCGAGGCCGGTCATTATGGCTATGGAGCCGCCGGGTCCCGCTTCCTGGACATCAGTCCCTCCTGTTTTAATTGAAAGTATTTTTGAGTGCAGCGGAAGCCAGGATGTTTTTCCCTCCTTCTCAATTTTTCTCCCGGGCCTTATCTCAATCTCATCACCGACATTCAGCTGTCCCTTGACAAGAGCCCCGCCGATTACGCCGCCGACCATCTTGGACGGAAGCGTGCCGGGCTTGTTTATGTCAAAAGAGCGCGCAACAAGCATCTGGGGCGGGCTTTTCAAATCCCGCTGGGGTGTTTTGATTGTGCTTTCTATGGCATCAAGAACAGCGTCAATGTTTATGCCGTGCTGGGCAGAGATAGGTATCACCGGGGAATTTTCATAGTCTGTACCTTTCAGGAATGCCTTTATCTCCTCATAGTTTTTCATTGCATCCTGCTCTGAAACAAGGTCTATCTTATTCTGGATTATGACAACGTTTTTTATTCCGGTAATCTGCAGCGCCATCAAATGCTCCCTTGTCTGGGGCTGGGGGCAAATCTCGTTTGCCGCAACAAGCAATAACGCGCCGTCAACTATGGTTGCGCCTGAAAGCATGGTGGCCATCAGCGACTCATGGCCCGGCGCGTCAATCAATGAAATATTCCTGACAGGAACTGACTTTTCATCGCCGCATTCCTCGCATTTTTCCTTGACAGTGTATTTGCCGCACTTCGGGCATTTTCTTATGCTCACGTCGGCATAGCCGAGCCTTATGGTTATCCCTCTCTTGATTTCCTCAGAATGAGTGTCTGTCCATTTTCCTGAAAGCCTTTCAGTAAGCGTTGTTTTCCCGTGGTCAACATGGCCCACAAGGCCTATGTTTACTTCCGGCTGGGGCTTCAGCTCACTATCTTTGCTTTCCTTTTCTTCTTTCTTTTTCTTGGCCATTCTATAACACTAAACCCAAAATGATAAGTATCGCCCCGATTCCTATTGCAACATAGGCATACTGCTCGTCCCTTGGCAGCCTGCCGAAGTTTTTGAAAAAATTTGTTATGATGCTAAGATCAAATTTCATTTAGCTGCATCCTCCTTTTTCTCCTCTTTTCCTGCTCCCTCTGCCGGCTTATCCTCGCCAAGAGGGCCCTTGCCTGCCTTTACAACCTTAAGATTGACCTGTGATGTTTTTTCATGGACCGTGTTGCCCGCAACGGTTTTTCGCTGCTTCATGCCCTTGCCTATTTTTTTAACGCCTATGCCTGAAACAGTCAGGATTTTCTTCCTTAAAGTCCCCGGCACATCCCTTCTCATGGGGAACCCGGCAAAATCCGAGCCGCCGGTTATCTGGAACTCATAGCCAGGGAGGTTTATCGACTCTCCCTTCACAGAATCGCCAATCTTCATCCCTACGAATCTCTTTGCATCCGCATCTTTAACTATCTTCTGATAGCTTTTTCCTGTTTTCGAGTCAGAAAGCACTAGTTTTATTTCCATTTTAGTCCTCCCGAGGCCAGGCTGCTTATTGCAGCGCCCCTAGCGGGTGCCTCAGCAAGACACTGAATAGTTTGGATATATTTATAAAGGTTTTCCTCGGAAAGGAAATGAATGGGCTTCAACGAAATACCAAAAATAGAGAATGCAAAGTTTTACGTAAATTTAGCCTTCAAAAGAGCCAACGAAGAGGCAAAAAAAGCAAGGGAAGAGGTTTCCAAAAAGAGGTCTGTTCTTGAGAAATCCAAAATCATTGAAATAGTCAAAATGAGGACTGCGAAGGACTTCCTCATGGAAACCCTTGAAAAGATGACAAAAAAATTCCCAAGCATTAACCAGCTGAATAAATTCTTTTTTGAGCTGCTGAAATGCTATGTTGACATTGACGAGCTGAGGAAATCGCTGGGCGCATTGAACTGGGCCAGCGAAAAGGTGAGCGATTTTTACATCATGCACAAGACCAAGGTAAAGATGACCAGTGACTTCAAGAAAGTCAACCAATACCGGTCAATGTTCTACGGGAGGGCATCCTCTGCCATGAAGCAGATTGACAAGCATCTCAGGGTGATTGAGGAGGCAAGAAGGGTGCTGAAGGATTTCCCGGTGATAAAGGAGGGCATTTTCACAGTCGCAATCGCGGGATTCCCAAATGTCGGGAAATCAACACTGCTTGCAAAACTGACAGGGGCAACGCCGGAAATCGCCAACTACGCATTTACAACAAAGAGCCTGAACACAGCATACATAAAAGAAAACGGCGACAGGGTTATCCAATTGATTGACACGCCCGGAACATTGAACAGGTTTGAAAAGATGAACGACATAGAAAGGCAGGCATTCATCGCAATGAAATACGCAGCCGAATTGATTGTCTATGTCTTTGACCCCACAGACACATACCCCATGGAAGACCAGAGGGAACTGCTGGAAAACATAAAAAAGGAAACAGGGAAGAAAATAATAATCTACGTCAGCAAGACAGACATTGCCGAGAGCAAAATCAAGGGGATAAGAGATTCCGAGGAATTAAAGGAAGAGCTGCTGAAGTTTAAGATTGAAAAGGTTAAAACCGACCCGGATTTGCCTGAACCAGCTTCCTGATTACATCATATTCACACTGGCTGAGATAGTCCATGTCCTGTGAAAGATCTTTAATTGCCGGCATGTCATGCAATCCCATCTTCTCAAGCCGCTCGCTCTCAACGCCGCAATCAGACAAAATCAGCCCGCAGTTTGTCAGCCCTCTTATCCCAATCATGTTTTGAAGGGCATAAACCGCAAGATGCAGGCTTTCATCGTCAATGCCAGTTCCAAATTTGCCGAGCAGCTTCTTTGCCTTGTCTACTTTTTCGGGAATTTTAAACATTTCCTCCATAAACTCCCCGCTAACGCCTCTTGGAATCTCCACATCGTTGAGACTGCCGGTTAAAGCAAGATTGAATAAAATATCCTTCACTGAAATATCATAGGCCATTTTATCAATGCAGGCCTGGTCAACGGTGCCAAACCCATCAAACCTCTTGAAAAGCAGTTCCCTCATTATTTCTTTTTCCATCTCATCTATTTTGCCGTCATTAAGAACCTGGTGAACAAGGCCCTTTACCAGTTTCATTGCAGGTTCTGTTTTTTGTATTTTTGGGAGATAAACCTGAGGCTTAATGCCTTCTGTCTCCCCATATTGCCCCTGGAATAGAATATACCAGCAATCATCAACTGCATTCAATATGGACCAGTCCTGCCCCTTGTTCTGGTTCAAGTGATCCTTCTGTTTATTGACATGAGCATAAAAATCTGCAATCGCACTTTCGTCTCCAAGGTTTTTTTCAAGTTCATCGCAGGCCGCATTTTCTCCCTGGGAATTAAGAATGGCCCACTTTGTAGGTGATGTTAATCCCACAAAAAAATCTTTGAATCCTGCGTAAAGGCGCCGCATGCCTTCTGATTGCTTTCTTACTCTTGGATTTTTAAGCAAAGAGTACGCATATAATCTTCCGTCAAACCATTCCTTTGAAAGGCCTCCAAAATTATTAAAAAGTTCCACAAGAAAATTGTACTCAACCTGAGAAATGCCTTCTGACTCTTCAGCAATCCTCAGCATATTCATCGCATGAATAGCTTCAACAGTGGTCTCATCCCCTTTGTCCCCTGCCGGAACTATCCTCATATCAAGCGGCCTGCCAGTGAGCACAGATGACTGGCTTAGTTCTTCATCCAACGGTGGTCTTTTACTTGCCATGCCCCCTAAAACCGCAGAACTACTATATAAATCTTTCTGTTTTTTGTCACATAAAAGTGGTAAAAATAGTGGTAATTACCCTAGAAACCGCCCATAGCCATGCTTAATAATCAGGTGATATTTAAAGAAAATGAACAAAAAGTCTATACAAACACCTGCTTGCCTGTCTGCTTGTTGTAGGCTTCGACCATGCATCTGCAGGGGAACTTGTAGGTCATCCTGTGCATTGCCAGCTTTCCTGCCTTGAGGCCGTTGTCATCAACATCAATCTCGAATATTGACTGGCCAACCTTCAGCTGGGCAGCTGAGCTGATGTTCTTTCCGTAGGAATGGGCCATACCTGTGCTCATTCTGTCGGCACCTGCTCCTGAGGCCAGCGGATTTTCCCTAAGAATATGATGGGGAAATACCCTCATTTTTATGAAAAAGCCATCCTTGCCAAGCATCTTTTCCATGACCTTGTTTGCTGTCAGTCTTGCAGACTCAAGGGCATTATGCCTGACCTGGATTTTTGCAGTGGATTTAA
>CAIVED010000009.1 GCA_903904885.1 uncultured archaeon
CAAGCTCATTGCTTGAATTTATCGTATGCTCCGTTGAGTACTCTCGTGCCGGGCAGAGATTAAGCCTCAAAATCCTTTTTAAAGGGATTTTCACCGCCCAATCTCAAAAAAAAGTAAGAATTCTGGAGTTTTTAAATGTTTTCTTTATATAAGAAAAAGAAAAAAAAGAAAAGAAAAAAAAGATTATATTGTGCGGTTTAAAACCGCAGACAACGATGCTACTCCTCCAGCAACTATTGAAACGGTTTTAGGTGCGGAATTGTATCCGGTCTTAGTGAAATTTACGGCATATTGCCCTACAGGAAGACCGGTTATAAGGTACACACCATTAGCATCTGTTATCATGCTGGCACCAACTGCCAACACAGTTACATTCACTCCGGGCAATCTTGCATAGCTTACATTATATGCTGTGCCTGACAAATCCCCGGTTTGGCTAACTGGAGGTTGTGTCACGTTCACGCAAGCCCCATTCTGACAGGCCATGCCAACAGAACTGCAGTCAAATGGACTATTGTGGCTTTCTTCACAACCTGTGCTTCCGCAAAGATATTCTCTTACAACGCTGGAATTAACACAATAATCCGTTAGGTTGTTTGCATCAGCGCAAGTGCCCCGGACATAATAATTAAATCCGCCGTCAGAGTCTGTACATGTCTGGTTGACTGGAGGCTGCGTCTGATTAACATTGCATATTCCGCCCATCAATACAAGACCTGGGCAACATACCCCGCCATACATACTAGCCTGCAATCCAGCGCCTGCACATATTGTCTGATTTGTCTGGTTAACCGGAGGCTGCGTCTGATTACTAGTGCATGTTCCATTCAAGCAACCATAGTCGCAAGTTAGAGTGTATTTTTTACTCTTACTGCAATCAGTGTCTAACCATGTGCCATATTTATCATTCTTAACGCAATAGAATGAACCCATTACCCATCCCGCAGTACATGTCTGATTTGTCTGGTTTCCACCAACCGGCACCATATTTGCCTTCACCTTGATTGTTGCGCCGTTTGCAATACCAACCATTGTTGAAGAATCCTTATATCCGTACAACTTGAGTGTTACATTATACACTCCTTGTTTCAGCGCAAGCTGTCTTGGAACAACCCCTTGGGAAACTCCATTCAGATACAGATTAGCCTTTGAAGGGGAGGAGTTGACATCAAGCAAACCTGCTGACCACACTACTCGGTTACCAGTGCATTTTCCGAGTGCTGGAGCATTTTTGTTGAAAATATTAGACCCAACACCAACTGCAAGCTCAACCATTGCATTGGAAAATGAAGCATTGTCATAGCCCAATTGGCTTATAACCTTGCTGTTCTTCCCAATCAAATCTCGTCCGCAAGCCATCTCAAAGAGTATGCTACCTGAGCAATTATCGCCCATTTTTATGTAACCCTGCCCAGGAACCGTTCCAGAAACACCAGAACTGACTAGACTATTGGCGCCTCCGTCACTATCCGAGCAGTTAGCCACATCTTCTGCTATCGCGAAAAGTCCATAGGTCACATTATCCATGCCTACAAATGAATAATCCGCATTAATATAAGTCAGATTGTTTCCCTTGTAAAGAAAATACGCCTGTCCTGCTGTTGCTGCCCCTCCAGAAGGCCTGTAAAACATTGTTATTGCGACAACAGCTATGACCGCAACAACAATAATAAGAATTGCTACCATTACTTTTTTCATGCAAAACACCTCGCTTTTCAATGATAAAAACTCTCCCTATTATTTAAACCTTTTTTTTCCAATAATTTTATATACCCCCTCTGACAATTATTTTGGCTATGAGATGCCAGCAGCACAGCAAGGACATTGTGGCGGTATGCCAATGGTGCGGGAAGCAGCTGTGCAAGTTGTGCATAAAGAAGACCAACGGCAAGAAGGCCTACTGCACCCAGTGCGTCGGGCATATCGGCGACCTTGTGCAGAAAAAGCAGGTTGAGATAATCAAAAGGGAAGATGAGCTTGAGAAGAAAAACAGGCCCAATGAGTACTTCAATTTCAGCGCACTAAAACGCCCTTAAATCGATTTCTTTGCCAAAATAAGGGCAAATCAGGCTTTAAATCAAAAGATTTATAATTAGACGCTGATAAAACACTGAAAGAGGTGATATTATGAGCGAAGGAATTCTGCCGCTGGCAGCAATGGAAAAGATAATGAAGAAAAACGGCGCAAACCGAGTCAGCGCTGATGCAAAGGAAGCAATGAGGGATGCCCTCGAGGATTTGGGAAGGAAAGTTGCTGAAAAGGCAAACCAGATTGCAAAGCATGCCGGAAGGACTACAATAAAAGCTGAAGACATCAAGCTTGCGATTAAAAGCTGAAAATGCCCCTTGAAGAGTTTCTGAAGGATTGGGTAATTAATTATGTTAAAAGCAAGGACGTTTTCAGGAAAACCATAAAGGAAATCAAAAAAGACGTTTCTGAAATTGCGGTAATCCACTCGCATAAGGAAGAGATATTCTACATTGACCCGTTTCTTGAAAAAATAGGAGAGCATCTTAAGAAGATAAAAAAAGACAGCCATTCCATTTTTGTCTGCATGAACACAAAGGAAAATTTCAAGAAAATGCTTGAGCTTTGGAACGAATTGGTAGATTTCAGCCATCTCGGCGTAATTTTCCTAAATCCTTTCTCAAAAACAGAAAAATTGTGGACAATATTCCCCCATACGCACAATCTGATTGCAGACGAAGCCTCGCTGAAAACAGGTTTGCAGACAATGTTCGAGCAGATTGAATCAGTTGAACGCTCAGGCGTTGAAAAGATGTATGAGAATGAGTGATTATTTCTGACAATTAGTTACTACTTAAAAGGGAGTAAAAACTAAAGATTTAAATACTGGCGATAATTATTGGATATTTAAACACCTTTTTTACAGGTGTGGAATAATAAAACAAACAAAATGGTGGGAATATGCCTAACGAAAGTTTTGAAGGAAACATAGTTAATGGGGTTTTTGAAGCAATTGAAGAGTGTTTAAAACAAGGAAATGTTTTGAAGCTTGGATTTTGGAGTGGAGATGGAGCCAAGATGGTGCGTGGATGGCCTACGCATGGGAGAATGGCAGCATTAGAGATTCCAGACACTGAAAAAGCACTGGGATGCGCTTATAGATCATCAATCCCTGAAGCGATTAAAGCGGTTGCTGGACAATATGTGTGGGGTAGAACCCATAAAAGAAACATGTTCATCGCTCCAGCCCATATACCTAATGTGGAAGGTGAAGGATCTCCAGATCTTGCAGACCATGTAGAGAAATGGCTTGCAAAAGGAAATAGAGTAACCTGCAAATTTGAAGATGGAAAATTTGTAATGGACATTAAAGGTAAAAACCGCACCTACTCGTTAAGCGGACCATCATTCAGTAATGTGTATACAGCATTATACCATTAAAAATAATCTAAATTTTTTATTTTTATTATTTTTTTGAATGACACCACAAAAAATTAAAATAATTCCTATAGGCATCAGCAATCGCCTTCTCTTTAATTAAAGTTGCCGTCGGGTTCTCTCCCCAGACAACAATTGAGATTTTGCTGCTGTAAATGTTTGTTGAGACATTGGATTCATGCTTCGGAAGGTACCTTATTTCGGCAAGTGGAATCCTTTTCAGCATTTTATCACCTCTCAGAGATTCGCTGAACAGCATTTTCATCCTGATGCTTTTTTCTTTTCTCTGCAGGTTGAATTTCGGAAAATAATATTCAAGTATTTTATTGACCTCAATTGTTGATGCAATCACCATCACCTCTTTGCCTTCCTCAATCTGGTCGTCAAAAATCGTTTTAAGCGCCTGCTTCCCCCTGAAGAACAATGTTTCCTTTTTCTCCTTGGAAAATTCAAAGCGTTTCTGAAGCTCAGGAATTGCGGAATTAACCAGGGTTTCCTTTTCCCTGATTATTTCCAGCAATTTCCTTGGAGGGTATGCTTCGAAATACTTGCGATTATTGGTTTTAATGTAAGAAATAAGGCCTTTCTCTATCAGCCGTTCAATTGCATCGTATACAGTTCTCCTGTGGATGCCTGTTTTCCTTGTTATTTCGCCTGCAAGGCAGCTTCCGAGGTCGATTATTGTGAGGTAAACCTCTATCTCGCCTGCTGTCAGGCCCAGGTTTTCAAGGATTTTCTTGTCCATTTACGGCCAAAGCAACCTCCAGTATAAATATTTTGTGGTAAATCTTATCACCACATTAATTGAAATAGTTCTCGGGTGTAGATTATCTTAGGTGATACTAATGAACAAGCAAGAATTTTTCCAACGGCCGAAAACAGCGGCTGAGCTCCTTGGAGGGAGAACCGTAAAGCATGCAGGCACAAACATTGCTGAAAAGGTTGCAGAACTGTCCTCCAATGAAGGACTGATTATTCCTGAAATTGTTCCTGAAGATTTTGAAAGCAGGCTCAGATTCCTAAAAAGGGGGGACCAGGTTGTACTTGATGTCAGCCAGACAGAGTCCGATGCAATATACCGCGGGATGACACCGAATGCCGCCCATCAAATAGCAATGCGCAACCTAAAGCCTGGGCAGTACTGCGGGCTTGTCTGGAGATCATTAAGGCGAAACGAATGGAAGAGGCTAACGCTTGATGAATCAATAAAAGGCACAAAGCTTTTCGCCTGGACTGAGCTGACTGAGAACCATATTGAAACCGAGCCCTACAATGACTTTGCCAATGTCGGGTTCTACGGAGGCAAATTCAAGTTTTGGGTTCCATCAAGAACTCCAAAGCAGGAAAGGTACAAGCTAACTGCTGAAAGCGTGCCAATAGTCAAGTCAAGGTACAATCCGGTAATCTGGACAGACATCGGATTCACGCATCACTGCGAAATTGTAGGCAATGACTTTTCATACAGGTATGTTAAATCAGAGGACTTCTGCGCCCATGAGGTTGCTGCGCTGGAATTCCTTGCAAAAGACGCGTACAGAAGAAACGAATATGTTGCAAAGGGAAACAGAGTTCCGTTTGACTTCCTGCCATTCCCTGTTCCGACAGAGGAAATGGCGCAGTACCATGAAAAACTGATGACCCGGATTGCAGTGCAGTACAAGGACCAAAACGGAAAACAAAAGAAAAGGCCCCTTAACAAAGCAGAGAGGGAGATACTGCTATGGGACTTTGTAAGGCTGCGTGGTTATGGACCGACATTCGGACCCAAAGACAAGAAAGTCCAGGAATACAACTGGGCAGCATGATTGCTGCTTTTTTTATTTTATGATTGATTATTTAGTTGTCTCCCAGATGTTTTGCAGCTCTCCCTCGCTTAGAGAAGAATTATAGATTCGGAAGTCACCTATGGAGCCGTTATACCAGTAGCCGCCACTATACGCACTGCAATCATCATAAAGCCCGCCAATTCTTGGGACACTACCTGTCAGGTTCCACGGACCCGATGTTGTGTCCATGCCTGAGCTAAACAGGCTGCCGTTGAGATATAATGAAACCTTAATGCCCTCTGCCGTGACGTTCCTTGTCACTGCAACATGCTGCCAGGCATCATTTACTACCGCGGGGCCTATTAAGTTATAGCCTCCATTTGGACCGCCATATTTTACGATAAGCGCATCAGGATTCGAGGAATAACTGTCCATAAGGGCAAACTGGAGTACGGTTCTGTCAGCAATACTCTTCCCTTCTGCATATGGGTCATAAACAAAAATCAGCCTCCTGTTGGGGGCACAATCGTTAGATGTTACTGGTTTCGGCTTAATCCATGCCATTATGGTGAATGATGAGCTGTTCGTAAAATTGAAATCTCCCAGCACCGCATCATCGATAATTATTGAATCATCAATTGAGGTGCCTGAACTCCCGTTGAAATAGTACGAACCCACTGGTTTTCCTTCAGCCATCCAGGTGGGAGTTCCCTTCAGTATCCCTTCGTGATTTCTGCCGCTCAGGTCAGGCACAGGTGACTGCGCGTCAGTAAAAGTATACCACACTAGGGTGGGACGATTGCAGTACGCGCGGCAGGTATCAGGATTAATGCAACTCCCGGACTGGCAGGGGTTATTGGCACCGCACCTGGGAGTGCCACAGGCCTGGCACTGTGAGTTGCATGCGCCATTATTCTGGCAAAGTTCCAGAGCACCACAATCAGCATCATTGAAACAAGCAACCGGACAGCAGCTTGCCTGCCCGCAAATCCCCGGATTTTCACACTTATGCATCAAGCCACAATCAGCATCATTGAAGCAGGCAATTCCCGGGCAGAAAAGGTTGGCCACCTGCGAATCATTCAGGGCATAATTAAATATTTTTAATTCATCTATTGAGCCGTTAAATATCTCCGGATAACCCGATCCCAGGTCTGAACTGCCTATTGTAAGATTGCTTATAAACTCCTTATTCACAAATGTGTTCGCTTCAGCATGGACAAGCACCCCGTCCCTGTAAAACTTTCTTACCGTTGAATTATCTGTCAGTATTATATTGTGCCAGCCGGAATAATTTATAGCATTCATATAGTCTACAATAATTTCTTGATAGTCTACGCCATAATTGCTTATTAGGCTTCTTATGTCTCCCATACTGCCGAGAAATAACCCCCAGGAGTAAGGTGCTCCAAAGCCCGCTCCGGTATAAGGGTTATCATAAACAATGCCCCTGTAATTGGAGAAGCTGCTAAAGACCGCGGGATTAATCCAGGCAGATACTGTATACGTGGCCATCCTTGGGAATGACCTTACAGTTATGTTGCTTGGTACAGTGGTGAAAACATAGGCACCGCCGAACTTTCCATTGGGAGTCCAGGTGGCACCATTAACTGTCCCGTTATATCCCCTGCCTCGCCCGTCCTGAACCGGCTGGTCGCTGCTGTTAAAGCTGAAATAAAGCACCAGCCCAATGCATTTTGCATCATACCTGCCGGGATTAGAGCAGGACATATTAGGCAAGCAATCATCATCGCTATAGCATGCAATAGGCCTGGACAAATTGTACAAACGCTGAACTTCTGTCAGATTCAAACTTCGATTATAAATCCTAAACTCATCAATGGTGCCATTGAAATAACCGTTGTAGGCATTTCCCAGGAAAGGATTATTTCCTCCATTGGTTCCTCTGGCAGAAGCCACAGGGCTCCCAACCAGTGTGCCGTTCAAATAGGTTTTCCAAACAGTTCCATTAAAAGTGAGCGCCAAATAATTCCAGTCTCCTGCATTCAGTCCCATGACATGATTGCCACCACTATAGAACCAAGCAACTGTTGATGGGCTGTTCCCCCCAAAAGCTATCCAAGCATTGCCGGCGCTCAGTGCATTGGCCCACAGGAATATTCCCTTATTCAGCTGCAAATAATTAGGTTTTACCCAAAATGAAACTGTAAAATTGCTGCTGCCCATTGCTGTTTTGCTCGGGCCTGAATAATTAATGTAATTAATAGCGCTGTTAAAAACATAGGCACCACTGCCCCTAACGCCACAATTCAGACAAAAAGACGACCCATTAACAAGTGGAGTGTAACCATTCCCGCTCTTGTCATTGGCTGTTCCGTCGTCAAACGGTACATACAGCACAAGACCAAGCTTAAGCACATCCACATAACAGCTGCCGCCACTGCAAACACCAGAAACACCATAGGAATCAGTGCAGGCAGTCCCGTCAGGCTGGGTAACGCAAGGCTGCTGAGCAGAAGTATAGCACTCGCCAGAACTCATATTACAACCCTTACCACCACAATCAACCGCAACACTCTTAACCACATTCATACCGCAACCAGAATGATTGCCCGGGGCAATACAGTAAGTAGACATTATCTGATCCATCACAACATTCTGGCCATCACAATAAATGCTAAACTGCCTCCCATTAGAACAATTAACATCACTAGTGCAATTCCACAAAAGAGTCCCATTGGCGCACTGGGCAATAGAAGGAGCAACCTTGTTAAAAATATTCGGCCAAGCCGCAATTATAGAAAGAAAAGCGCTCCTGTTAAACTGCTCATCACTAATCCCCAAAACAGACTCAACACCAGAAACATTAACCGAATTACCCCCAAAAGAACGATTAATCTCGTTGCCACAAGCAATCTCCCACAAAAACTCACCAGTGCAATTCTCCCAATACAACCTAGGCCAAACCTGAGGAACAGAACCCCTTACAACATCTTGAAACCGGCTATCCAAACCAACCTCATGCAAATCAACACAATTCTTCACATCCACAGCCATACCCAACAAAGGATAAACCCAACCCTCCTCACCAACAAAACTAAAATTAGCCGCAACCTCAGACAAATTAGACTGAGAAGACAAATTCACCAAAGCAAAACCAAAAGCGCCAGGGACAATGAAAGAAATAGCAAAAATAAGAACTAAGATAAATGCAACCTCTTTTCCGGCGCCCATTACAGTCTCAATCCTCTTTTTCAGCTGAAGGGCCTTCATCAGGGTAGGACGGCACAGCTGCCCTGGAGATTATCATTACATCCCCAAAGGACTTGACAAGCGTGTGGGGAACTATTACCCCTTTTGCGCCCCCAAGAACCTTTTCAAGGAATGAATTCTTGGTTGATTTGACTCTCCAGCCGAAGACCTTTGTCTTTGTCAGGATAGCTTCCTCAATCTCCCCGAAATAATCCCCGTTGTCGGTAAAAACCTTCATGCCAATGGCATCAGAAACGTGTTTCATCTTTAGCATTTTGCATCCTCCTTTAAAAGTGATAAAAAAGCAATATATTGAGTATTTAAATAGTTTGCGGTTGGGAATAGGCCTGCAGAAAGCAACTATTTGGTTGTCTCCCAGATGTTTTGCATCTCTTCCTCACTTAGAGAATAATCATAAATTCTGAAGTCATCCATTGCGCCATTATACCAGTATGGACCGCAAGCATCATAAAACCCGCCAATTCTAGGGAAGTCACCGCTCAGATTCCATGAGCCTGATGTGTCGTCTATGCTTGAATTAAACCGGCTGCCATTAAGGTATAATGAAACATTAATGCCGTTTGCTGTAACGTTCCTTGTAACTGCAACATGCTGCCAGTTATCGTTGCTTACAGTAGGACCTATTAATTGGTACCCTTGGGTTGCCCCACCATATGCTATAGTAAGCACATCGGGGTTTGAAATATAATCACTGTCCAGAAGTCCAAAGTGAAGTAATGTTCTGGCATCCGTTCCGTCCCCATCTGCCTTAGGGTCATAGGCAAATATCAGTCTTCTGGCAGGGGCGCAACCATTATCTGTTGCTGGTTTCGGCTTAATCCATGCCATAATTGTAAATGAGGAGCTGTTTGTGAAATTGAAATCTCCCAGCACAGTATCATTGATAATTATTGAATCATCAATTGATCTTGAAACTCCGTTAAAATCGTATGACCCCGCTGGCTTCCCATCAGTCATGTTCCATGTTGGGGTCCCATTTAATAGGCCTTGGTGGTTTCTCCCGCTCAGGTCTGGTACAGGAGACATTGCATCGGCAAAATCATACTTCAATAGAAGATTATGGCAGGAAGCATAACAAGTGTCAGGATTTACGCAATCCCCAAACGGGCAATGGTTATTGGCACCGCATTCGGGTGTGCATGACTGGCATCGCGAACTGCATGTGCCGTTATCCTCACAAGTTTCCAGAGTGCCGCAGTTCGTATCATTGTAACAGGCCACAGCGCAGCAGCTTGCCTGCCCGCAAATCCCCGGATTTTCACACTTATGCATCAAGCCACAATCATCATCCTTGACGCATGCAATTCCCGGGCAGTAAATGTTGGCTACCTGGGAATAATTCAAAGCATAATTATAGACCCTGACCTCATCAATCGAACCCTTAAAGTAGCCAGAACCCGCGACATCTGTAGTATACCCGCTTCCTATCCATGTGTAAAGACCCAAATTACTGCCAACAGGACCCACATAAGACCCGTTCTGCACCCCGTTTTTATATGCAGTGTAATTAGTCCCGTTGTATGTTAATGCAACATGAGTCCATTCATCATCATTTATCCGAGTGGTTATTGCATTATTATCTGCATTCACATACCATAGGGTGTTTGTCGGGTCTGTCCTTGAAAAAATTATCCAACCATTTCCAGCAGTAGAAGTATCTGCGATTGAAAAAATCCCCTTTCCTGTCTGGGCACCTGTCGGGCGGACCCAGAAAGAAATGGAATAATTGCCCCCGAGATCACTCTTATTCAAATCAGACTTGATATAAGAGTTGCTAACACCGTCAAATGCATAGGCCCCGCCAACTTTCCCTGCAGATGTCCAAGTCGCGCCAGTAACCGTGCCATTATGACCCCTGCCGCTTAAATCCGGAACAGGACTGGTGCTGTCATTAAAAGTGAAATGAAGAAGCTCGCCTAAGCATTTAGCGCTGCAAGTCCCGCCACGTGAGCAAACCATGTTAGAACTGCAATCTGCATCAGCAAAACATGCAATAGGGCAATGCGAGCAATATGAACCGCAGGAACCGGGATTAACACAGGAATCTCCAGTGCTCTGATTTTCATCATCACAACCAGCATCGCCCGAACACTGAACGCAATCTCTCTGGTACAAAGACAAAACCTGGGAAGGCGCCAAAGACCTGTTGTAAACGCGGAACTCATCAAACGTGCCGTTAAACCAATGACCGCTAACACCATACCCATTCCCCAAATTAAGATACTTACCCGCATTCGTACCCCGACTAGCATTAGTGATATTAACAGGAACACCATTCACATAAATCGTCCAATTAGTTTGCCAAAAACTATCCCTGCTGTAATTATTATAAGTCAAAACCAAAAAAATCCACTGATTATCAGGCACAGACATCAACGGCCTGTCGGCGCCGAAATACCAACTCGCCTGCGCCGAATTGATTCGCTTAAGATCCAGCCAAGGACTATTAGTCGAAGTAGCCCACTGCATCATGCCCCTATTAGTCTGCGCCCCCCTAGGCTTCACCCAAAAAGCAACAGAAAAATTCATACCCATGGAAGCCTTATCCAAACTATAATTAACAACATTATTAGTTATGCCATTAAAAACAACGCCGCCCGAATTCTTAATGCCTGCATGAGCATCAAAAACCGCAAGAGAAACAAGAGGAATACCAACATGCCCTGTCACATCATTCGCATTACCCTCAAAAGGCGCATACAGCACAAGGTCCTTGCCCATATCAAAAACACAACTTCCGCTGTCACAAACACCAGCATTGCCACTAGCATCAACGCATGCAGTCCCGTCAGGCTGGGTAACGCAAGGCTCACTAGGACGAGAAGTAAAACACTCACCAGAACTCATATTACAACCCTTACCACCACAATCAACCGCAACACTCTTAACAACATTCATACCGCAACCGGAATTCTTGTTAGGATCAATGCAATAAGTGGAAGTAATCTGATCCATCACCACATTCTGACCATCACAATAAACACTCCACTGACGACCATTAGAACAATTAACATCACTCGAACAATTCCACAACAAACGACCCTCAAAACAATCAGCCAACTTCGGAGCCTTAAACTTATCAAAAATAGTAGGCCAAGCCACAGTCACAAAAACCATACCCAGCTTATTAAAAGCAGCATCATCAACACCCAAAGCAGACTTCAAACCAGCAACACCATTCACATTCAAAG
>CAIVED010000010.1 GCA_903904885.1 uncultured archaeon
TTCAGCGCGGTGCCTGTGGCAACCTGCGCGTTGAGCTTGATAAGTTCCAGTTCAACTTCGCCGAGCTTTGATTTAAGCTCAGCTTTGCCCATTCCCTTGAACATCTTTGCTTTCTTTGTCATTTTTCTTCCTTGGTTTCCTAGGCTTCTTTTCCCTGGGCTCCTTTGGCTTTTCTGATTTCTTCTTCTCCTGCGGCTTTTCGTCTTTTTTTTCCGCAGGTTCGTTTGACTCTTCGAAAATGATTTGCTTGGCTTCCTCTTCCCTCATTGTAACAGTGTCCGGAAGCTCCAGATCCGAGGACATTATGCTGACCTTGACGCCGACAACCCCGCTCTTCAGGTTTGCCGAGGTCATGGCCTTCTGAACTCCGGTAATTGCAATGTCCCCGCATTTTTTCATGTATCCTGACAAAATTCTCCAGGACTTTGCCCTGCTCCCGGGGATTTTCCCGCCCAGGACAATTTCAACTCCCCTTACGCCGGAGCGCATGACATCGCCGATTGCCTTGTGCATTATTCCCTTGAAATTCCCGGAGCCGAATCTTTCCAAAGCTCCTGCAATCTTGTCGGAAACTATCTGGGCATTTGAATTGTAGTTCTGGACCTCGCTTATCTCTATCTGAGGATTTTCAAGATTGAAATTTCGCTTGAGGGCGCTGGTAAGCTCCTTGATGTTGCTGCCCTCCTTCCCGACAACAAGGCCGGGGTTTGATGTAAACACAACTATCTTTTCCCCAAGCGGGGTAAGCTGGAGCTTGATATGGCCTATGCCTGCCCTCCCGAGGGATTTCAGCACATACTCCTGTATCTTGCTCTCGGTCACGTTGTGCTTGATGAATTTTCTTTCAATCATTTTTTTGCTTCCTTCTTTTCCGGTTTTTCTGACCTTTGCTTTTTCTCTTTTGCCTTTTCCGCCACGGCAATTTCAATGTGCGCCCGTTTCATCTGCCTTCTCCTCTGCCTTCCGTAATGCCAGGGCTTTGATGCCTTGTGGGCGCAGACATGGACGATGACCATGGTGCTGAGATTTTTCTGGTGGCCGTTGGCCTCTGCGGATTTCAAAATCCTCATTATCTCTGTGCAGGTCTTGACAGGATATCTTCCCGGGCCAATTTTTGTCTTGTGGCCCCGGTCAAAATTGAACCTGGTGAATTTTATTGCCTTCTTCAGGCCAATTGCCTCTTCCAGTATTACTTTTGCCCTTTCAACGCTTTTCCCGCGGATGGCATTGCATACCATGGTGGCGTGCTTTACCGAAATCGGCAGGTCTTTTCCCAAAGCCCTTGCCATTTTTTCCTCATTATAATCCTGGAACGCGTATCCCTGCTTCATTTTACTTCAGCGAAAGCGATGAGCTTGATTTTGTCGCCCCGATTCCAGGTGCGCTGTGCTCAACCCTTCTCCTTGTCATTGCAAATTCGCCCAAAACATGGCCAAGCATTTCGGGCTGTATCAAAACCTGGAAAAACTCCTTGCCTGAGTGTATCTTTATTGTCTGGTTAACCATTTCAGGAAGAACAACCATGTCCCTGCAGTGGGTTTCGATGTTCTTCTTTCCCTTTTTCAGCCTGAGCAAAAACTTTTTCTGCTGCTCGGTGAAGCCCCTCTTCATTGTTCTCCTTATCCTTGAGGGAACCAGCTTCATGAATTCGTCCATGGAAAGAGTTTTAAGCTCTTCCAGTGTTTTTCCCCTGTATGTGAATTCTTTTTTTACCATTTTTACCTTTTCTTACCTGTTCTTCTCGGAGATATCTTTCCAACCTTTGCTCCCGGAGGAGCGCTCCTTGGCATAATAAGAGAGTAATTCTTCTTTGATGACCTCTTTCCTCCGTGAGGATGGGCAACGGCGTTCATTGACTGGCCGCAGACATGTGGCCAGAACCTGTTTCTTGCCTTCATCTTATAGTGCGCTGCTCCTGCCTTCAGAAGCGGCTTCTCAAGCTTTCCTGTGCCCGCAACCCTCCCGATGGTTGCCCTGCAGTTGGGGCTGAATTTTCGCTGCTTTTTTGAAGGCAGCATGATTGTGATTTCCTTTGCTGTTTTTCCTATTACCCTTGCGAAATTTCCGCCTGCCCTTGCAAACTTCCCGCCATCGCCGGGGCTTGATTCCAGGTTGAACACCTCTGTCCCGTCTGGTATGTTTTTCAGCGCAAGCACATTTCCTCTTGCAATGGCTGAGTTTTCGCCGGTGGATATTTCGCTTCCGACCCTTGTTTGGTCAGGCGCTATCATAAGTATGTTCTGGCCGTTGTCAAATGCCACATCAAGCAGCGGAGCCGAATGCCCCGGGCAGTGCACTATGTCCCTGACCACTCCCCTTGCATTTGTTGATGCAATGTCTGTGTAGCCTGCCGGTCCTGCAAATGTGTGATTTGGAGCCTTGAATCTAAGCGTGCCTCTTCCCCTTCTCTGCTGCCTTAGATTTTTTCCCATTTTATATCATCCCTATATCATCCCAAGCTGGGTTGCAATGTCGATGGCAGGGGTTTCCATGCTTAATTTAACATATGCCTTTTTTCTGCAGTCAGGCATTATGCTGGTGTTGATTTTAAGCACCTTTACCTTAAACATTGCCTCAACCTGCTTTTTAACATCTGATTTTTTTGCATCCTTCGCAACTATGAACGTGAGCACGTTGCCTGATTCCATCATCCTGATTGACTTCTCTGTTGATAACGGGTGGATTATTACTGTCATTTCTTAGCCTCCTTCTTTGCGGGCTTTTTTGCTTCTTTTTTTGGCTTTGGAACCGGCTTCGGCTTTTCCTCAGCCTTCTTGGGTTCCTTTTCTTTTTTCTCCGGCTTTTTCATCTGCTCTGTGAATAATTTTTCCTTGTCTAGCAGTTCAATTGCCGAATCTGTGAATATGGTCATTCTTCCCGGCAGCGTTCCAGGAGCAAGCAGCTCTGCGTTAAGATTTTTTATTTCGGCAACCTCAACGCCGATAATGTTATTGGATGCCTTTTTAAGGGGGCAGTCCTGGGAAACAACAATTAGCATTCCCCTTGTTTTCTTGTATTTTCTTCCCCTTGTTTTTCCTTTTCCTGCCCGTATGCTTATGGTTGCCCTTCCGAGCTCTGCTTCAAATCCTAGCTTTTCGAGCGCGCTTACCAAATCCCTTGTTTTTGCGATTGATTCTATTTTTGATTCAATTATGAACGGATAGTCAGACGGGACTTTGTGGCCCCTTGTTTCAACCAGCGCCTTTGCAAGCGTTGCCGCCATTGCGCTTCTTATTGCTTTTCTGTTTTCCTTCTTGTTAATTTTCTGCTCCCAGATTTTTTCTGCCTTTGGAGGATGTGCCCTTCTTCCGCCTACGGTGTTAGGCGAAAACGCACCTGTCCAGTTGAACTGGGTTCCTGAACGGCTCATTATTTTTCTCGGAACTCTGGAAATTCCCTTTCCGTAGGAGCCCTTGTAATCGCTCCTCCGCCTTGAGATTTTTGAATGGGTCTTTTTTCCTGCAGTGGGATCAGCTCCGTAGGGCTGCCTTCCGTTTGCATAGATTGCAAGCACCGCCCTTTTAATCAGGTCATGCCTTACAGGCTCGCTGAACTGGGAAGGCAGGTTTGCTGTTCCCTTTTCAGTTTTTGCCAGGCTTAGTATTTTGAGCTTCATTGTTTGGACCTTATGCTTATGAACTGTATCTCAGGCGCTGTTTCCTGCCTGTTCTTTAATATCCTTCTTGGCATGGTCATTTTCACCAGCCTTTTTCTCGGGCCGTCAACAGAGCCCTTCAGAAGCACGTAATCATTTTTTACAACGCCGTAATCCAGCCATCCGCCGGCGGGATTGATTGATTTTGAATCGTTTGAGATTTTCATGACCCACTTGTTAAGCTGCATTCTCTGATGGTAGCCCATCTTTCCTGCGTGGGGAACAGTGTAATTGCCGTGATGAGGATGCCAGGGACCCAATGTTGCAGGGCCTCTCTTTGTTTTTTCTGCCTTGTGCTGCCTTATGGCAACGCCGAATCTTTTTACAGGGCCCTGTGTTCCCTTTCCTTTTGTTATTGCATGGGTGTCGACCATCTGGTTTTCGGTGAGAACTTCGCTTACTCTCAGCTCCTTTCCTATAACACTTTTAGCATAATCAATTTTTGATTTTAGGTCTCCACCGATTCCCAGCTCGAAAACTTCCGGCTTCTTTTTTCCTATGCCAGTCATTGCAGGCTGGGTCTGGACAACAAGGCGGATGTCAATCACCTTGCCTAATTTTGAATCGTCAAATTTGATTTCCTTGTTTTTTGTTTTTATCCTTCTTGAAAGCTCCTTGGTGGCGTTCATTATGCCGCCGCAAACTGCCTTTTTCCCATATGGGTCTGCTGTGTATGCCTGGTAGCCGATTACTTTCAATGGAGGGCATTCGATAACAGTAACAGGGCAGGAAATGTCCTCGCCCTTTGTCTGGGATGTTTTTTTTGCATCAGTGAAAAGAAGATGAGTCATGCCGACCTTGTAGCCCGCAAATCCCAATGGCCTGAGGTCCTTGAAAGGATGCCATGTTCTAACTCGAGCAAATGGTCTCTGGGCCCGTTTTCTCGGCCAAAACTGCATTGAGCCCCTTCTGGGGTTTCTTATTCTTGGCATTTTAGTCTAATTCGAAGTTTTTACAGTTATCTGAAGCTAGTTTTATCTTTGTTGGGTTAAAAAAGCCTATTTTTACCACCTTTCTTCCAGAAAAAGCCTTGCACACCTAAACTTTGTACTGAAAGACGGTTTTTCAGGCTTGGTTTAGCTTCGTCATCGCATTTAAGCCTTATTTGGCTGTTTAAATGCTCAATATGTAATGTTTTCAGAAACGCGGGGGTGTTTATAAAGATTACTGGGAGGGCGTTCATTTAACTATTTTTATTCAAACTCCCCCTTCTCAAAACTTTCTGCGAAATATTTAATGGTGCTAAATATCTCTTTCAGGGAATTCTTATCCCTGGACAGGGCCATCACAGCCTGCTTTGACCTATTGCCAATAACCATGACCTGCAGTGAGGTAACCCTAACTTCAAATTGCGGGTATTTAATCCTTATCTCTGTCTCTTCTTCATTTCTTGCGAATTCCAGCCATTTGCCGGGAATATGTTTTTTTGCCAGTTCCCATATCTCGCCAAAATCAGCGTTTGATATCTTCCCGAGAAAAAAGGATTTTTTTGAAAGGCATTCCCTGATAAAATCATCTACGGCCTTTTTATTTTGTAAATGAAGGCTTTTTAAGGTCCGCACGACAACCTGGTTAATGCTGAAGTTTAGGTTCTCCCCGACATTAAAAAAAATGCCATTGCTGAGGTTAAGGGAATATCTTTCTATGCCTTCTTTGCTTTTGCCATGGGAAGTAACTTCAGGTTTTAAGTTTTGGTCATATTTCTTAATTGAATCGAGCACCCCGGAAAGAATAGAATCTGTATCACTCATAATGTGATTTAGGTTAACTAATTATATATATTTTTCTATTTCCTTCCAACAGCAATCAAATCCCAGATAATTTTTCAGTTCTTCACCTCATTTGTCCTGTCCCCCTTCTGCAGGTAATTTACTATGCCCTCTGCAAGCTGAATTGCTGTTCTCTTCTGCGCTTCTATTGTTGATGCCCCTAGATGCGGCAGGCCAACAAAGTTTGGCAGTTTGAATAACCTGTTTTCATATGGGTTGCCGTCCTTTCCTTCTTCTATATATACATCAAACGCTGCTCCTGCGATTCGTCTTGCTTCAAGTGCGTTGTAAACTGCAGCTTCATCAACATTTACACCCCTTGATGTGTTAATTAATATCGCAGTTTGCTTCATCAGCTGAAGTTCCCTTTCTCCAATTAGGGGTGTTATGATTTTTGGGGTGTGCAACGTAACAAAGTCAGCAGTTTGCAATAATTCATCTAACCTGACATAGCGAACGCCGTTGCCAGAATTCATCATATCCTGGGCGATTATTTGAACATCAAATCCCCTCAGCAGTTCTGCAACTCGCTTGCCTATCTTTCCGTAGCCAATTACCCCGACGGTTTTCCCGGTTATCTCAACTCCCTCAAATTTCTTTTTTTGCCACAGGTTTTTTTCAGCGAGGGTTGCGTATGCCTGCGGTATGAACCTTGCGGCAGCAAACATCAGCCCCAGGGTAATCTCAGCAGCGGCATTCACATTCCCGTCAGGGGCGTTTTTTACAACAATCCCCCTCTCTGCCGCAGCCTCCAGGTCAATGTTGTCAACACCTATGCCTGCCCTGCCGATTATTCTCAACCGGCTGGCTTTGGATATGAGTTCTCTTGTAACCCTTGTTTTGCTTCTCACAACCAAAACATCTGCTTCTGCTATTCTTTCTATTTCTGCAGGCATTATCTCATATCCTGCATCCGCAAATATCTTCTTTCCCTCATCTGCCAGCCCGTCTGTTATGAGCACTTCCATTTTTCCTCCATGCAACCTTCACGCATTGGGCAATGCGGCCGGAAAAAGAGCATTGTTGTTTGAAAAAATTTCAGAACGCAAAGCCAATGAGCAGTTTATCTACCAGGAACTGCAACATGAAGAACCACAGTGTGAACTGTTTGGCTTTTGCATAGGATATTATAGGTGAAGCTACTATTTAAAATTTTCTGAAAAGAACACTATTGTTGTATATTATTTCCTCCCGCTCCTTATCCTGCCATAGCTCACAGGATTCTTTATCTTGTTGCAGATGTTGTCAGGAAAGCACAGGCCCATTGAGTGGTATGCTTCCCTGCAGTTTGGCGGGAGAACTTTCTTTTTGTTCTGCTTGTGGTAGTTTAATTGCGTTACCCAGTAATTGTCTCGCAATGGTTCGGGATTCTTCTTGTTCCACTCTCTTATTAGTTCTTCAATTTTGGGGTAGTCCCATCCGCTCATTGTCAGGAAGTTGATTAATGCAAAAACAAACCTCTTTTTTCCGTCCTGCACGCCATCTAAACCTTTTTTTATGCATGGCGGGAATAATTCCTCTGGCAAAGGAGCTTTCATGTCCTCGTAGTCCACCTTTGTTTTTTTCCCTGCGACAAAATCCTTTATTTCCTCGTTCTTTGTTATCTCCGAGCGCATTTCAGATGCCGCATCAAACAATTCCTGTGCTTCGTTTGGGATGACTTTTTCCCGGTCTAAAAATTTCATTGACACCCTGCCAAGTTTCTGCGGGTCTGCCATCTCTTTTTTGAACTCCAGAATTTTATCTGGGTCTATGGGAATGCTGACAAGATAGGATTTTTCATTTATCGAGTAGGGCATCCTGAACATGTGCCTGCTTGATATCAAAACAGAATCAATGGCAAGAAGCTTGAACGGGTCAAAGACATTCATTCCATTTTCTTTTTTTGTTATTTCTTCTATTGTTTTTTTTGTTTTTTCCATAATATCTTCTGCTGATTCCTTTTCAAGAATTTTCTCTGCTAAATGGGGCGCAATCATTTCCTGAAGATATCTTGCGATTATCCTCACTCCATCAGGAAAGAAGTTTTTCATGTCTGAGGGGAATGCCTCGAATGGAACGCCAATATGGAAGCCGTGGTTTCCTGAGAATTTTACTGAAATGTTTTTTATTCCCTTGCTTCTCAGGGCTTTTACTAATAGGTCACCCGCAATTTGGGAGTATTCCAGGTACGGGCAGTCTATGTCCAGAACCAAATCCCAGCCGATTCTCAGCTTGTCCAGGTCTTTTTTTATCATGCCTGGCTGCAGTTGGAGAGGATTCTTCCACAATTCCTCAGAGCCGTGGAATGACAAAGCACCCTGCTTTGCAAAATCAGCAATGTCGGATTTGTACATCAGGACGTCCGGCCGCTTTCCAAAGCCGAAGTCGAATTTAACTGCTATTTCCCTGTCCTTTGAACAGGCAAGAATCAGCTCCTGAACATCCTCTCTCAGATAATAATCCCGAACCCCCGTATCCATACTATGTTATGGGAGAAGAAGGTTTTTAAGGGTTTCTTTTGCTTTATTGGGATTATATTAAAATCCCCTTTTCTGGTTCTTGCATTAATCCGGCTATCAGATTTGATTCTTCTGCTCAGATTGCCATGCAAGAAATAATATCTTAAAATTACATCGCATCCAATCTTTTAATCCTCTCATCAATCGGAGGATGCGTTGAGAAGAGATTGTTTATCCAGCTGGTTTTCATCGGGTTTGCGATGAATAAAGAAGAGACTGACTTGTCGACCTTTTGCATCGGCATGTTTTCTTTCTTGATTTTTCTCAAAGCGTTGGCTAATCCTTGAGGATATCTTGTTAATAATGCGCCGGAAGCGTCTGCCAGATACTCTCTCTTTCTTGAGATTGCCAATCTGATTATTTCACCGGCCAATGGCGCGAAGATTGCCAGGATTATGCCCACAAGAATGAAAATCATTCCTGCGCCGTTCTTCTCATCCCGGTTTCCTCCGAACCACATCATTCTCAAAAATACATTGCTTATTATTGCTATCATTCCAATCATCACGACAACAAGCATCATGAATCTTATGTCATAGTTTCCGACATGGGACATTTCGTGGGCGATTACTCCTTCAAGTTCCTGGCGGTTTAGCTTCTTTAATGCTCCCGTTGTAACTGCGATTGATGCATTTTCAGGATTCCTTCCTGTTGCAAATGCATTAATTGCCTCGTCATTCATCACATAAACCTTCGGTTTTGGCAGGCCCGCTGCTATTGCCAAACCTTCAACTGTGTTAATCAAATAGATATGGTCTTTCTTGTTTGCCGCCACTGCATGGGAAACTGATAACGCTATTTTATCCCCCGAATAATAACTGATTAATGCGTAAATTACTGCTACGATTGCAGCAAGAACTATTCCCGCATATCCGTTGCCGTAGATGGCGCCGATTACAAACCCAAGAAATATTACAAGGGCGACTATAAGGGAGAACAGAACATAAGATTTTGCCTTGTTTGAAGTAATATCCTCATATATCATTAGTCGAATTTAACTTTTACAACCTTCCTTTCCTCGGCTGATTCTGTCTTGAAGAATTCCTTGTCTGTGAACTTGAACATGTTTGCTATTATGTTTGAGGGGAATGTCTGTATTTTTGTGTTGTATTTCAGGACAGTGTCATTGTAGAACTGCCTTGAGTAGGCAATCTTGCTTTCTGTTCCTGACAGCTCTTCCTGGAGCATCATGAAGTTCTCGTTTGCCCTTAATGTTGGGTAGGCCTCTGCCACTGCGAATAATGACTTTAGGGCGCCTGAAAGCATATTGTCTGCCTTGGCCTTTTCCTTCAGGGACGTGGCTTTTGACATGATATTCCTTGCCTCTGTAACCATCTTGAAGGTTTCCTTCTCGTGCTTGGCGTAGCCCTTGACGGTTTCAACAAGGTTTGGGATTAAATCGAATCTCCTCTTCAACTGGACGTCAATCTGCGCCCAGGCATTCTGGATTCTATTTCGAAGCCAGACCAAAGAATTGAAGATTGCGATTACCCATATTACAAAGATTACTACAACCGCGATAATCACCCATGCCCATATTGCTAGTGCCATAGTTCAGGATTGAGGGGTTAGGATTTATAAAGGTTGTGAAAAAAATTCCAGAAAGCTTTAAAAATATTATCCCAATATGGATTTAAATGACATTTGAGCTACAAAGCCAAGTCAAAGGGATAATAAGTGCTGTCCTAACAATAATTATTGCAGTTTCTTCAGGCTTTGTCATACAAAATCCTTGGTTTTGGATTGCCATTGCGATATGCGGTTTTGCTCAAGTGAGCTTGATATGCATCCCCTCTATAGAAGAAAGATTTTATCGAGATAGAATGGCTTATATGGAAAGACAGGATAAACGTGATAGAGATTTTGAAGAAAAGACGAAAAAGTTAAGATTGTCTAAAAAGTTGCAAAATATGCAAGATCAAGCAAAGAAAATTGAAAACGGGAAAGGTCTTAGAAATTTTATTGAGTTTGATAAGTATAATAGACATAGCTGGGGGAGAAAATGATAAATATGTTTATAATTAATTTTAAAAAAATGGAGAGGAAGAAGATAAACATATTTGTCAATGAAGATTTTGAAAGAAAAATGAAATCTTTACCAAAAGAAATTCAAAATGTAGTCAACAAAACACTACTTAGCATTCATAACGGTAATTTATCAAGTGTGACAAAAATCCCGAGTTCAGATCTTTATACAAAGAATGTGGGAGAATATGTTCTCATATTTTCAAAGAAAGAAGAGAGTATATTCATAATGAATTTAATGTCTAAGAAAGAATTTTCGGGGGAATACAAAAAATCTCTATTTTTATTTTAAACTATTTGTTTTGTCCTGTTCTCAATTTTAGCCCGGCAAGTTGAACGGGATCCAATTTAAATACTCTTTTTGGTTTTCTGCCATCATGGATAAGGCAAAAATGTTTGAATGTGTCAAGAAGTTAGGTTTTGATATGTATGATGTTGTTTATTCAACTGATGGGGGTGTTGAAATCAGCATCTTCCGCCCTTCAGAACCTTCCAAGCGCTTCGAGCATTATGATAAAAACAAGAACTTTCAGATATGGCTCAAAGAGGGTAATAGGGATTTCAAACCAAACCATTTAAGGGTGCTCATTGACCTTAATTTGAGGATCAGAAGCCGACCAGATCTAAAGAAACAGCTTTTATTGGCATTTGATAAAATCTTTTATGGAGAAGACCCAGAATTAGTGCTTAAATCTCTAGAGAAAGAACATTTTGAACATTCCTTAAATGACCTGATTGTCATTGGGATTCTTGCACAGTTATTGTTGATTGAGCAAGAGTATTGCTATTATGGGGAAAGTCAGTTTGACCCGCCTAATCTGTTTTTGCAAGGGTGGATAAGAGAATTTATTGACAACCCAAAGGAAATTGATAATTTATGTATGGCAGTTTGCAGTAGGCAGGCACCGTTAGCACGATACGTTGATTTAGAAAATAAGAAAAGCAAGAAACATGTTAAAAGTCTTAGCGAACTTTGGTATTTAGAGAGTAATTAGTTACTACAACTTCGTTTATTTTTCCTCTTTTTGTTGCGTCGCAATTTATCATTCTTGTTGCCCTAACTGTTCCTATTTTGAAACCTTTGTAGAGATTTTTTATAAAATCCGTGTCGCTGTTGCTTAACATTAGCTTACACCCTTTTTTATCGAGTTCCTTGAAAACTCTTGCCAACTGCTCTTGTTCTTTCTCAAGAAAATTGTCTTTTGTGTATGTTGTAAAACTCTTGCCTTTCTTTAACGGGTAATATGGCGGATCGAAATAAACAAAGTCACCTTTTTTGGTGAGGCCAAGAATTTTTTCAAAAGACATTACTTTTATTTGAACATTCTTTAGTAATTTGGATATTTCTCTTAAGTCCTCTTCGGAACATATTGCTGGATTTTTGTAGCTGCCTATTGGAACATTAAACTGCCCATTTGAATTTACCCGGTATAATCCATTAAAGCAAGTTTTGTTTAGGTATATTGATCTTGCTGCATTTTCAACAGCTGACAGCTCTTTGGGATTTTTTGCTCTTATCTTGTAATATTCTTCTTTGCCATGATTTTTTTTATATTCTTTAAGACGTATTATCAATTCCTCAACATTATTTTTGATAATCTTGTAAATGTTAATTAATTCCTCATTTATATCTGATAGCAGAACTTCTTTTGGTTTGAAAACTTTTAGGATGTAGAACGCTACCGCTCCGCCACCTACAAATGGCTCAAAATATCTTTCAATTTTTAGGGGGAAGTATGGCTCAAACTGAGAGATTAGCTGTTTCTTTCCCCCCACCCATTTAACAAGGGTGGGTATTTGTTTTGGTCTTTCTTCCATTGGCCCTTTTACCAAGCTTTAGTTACTTATCCTTTTTTAATTTATCTTTTCTTTTGGCTTCTTTGTACAATTTATCAATAACACTATTGATTTTTAAAACACTCATTTTCTTACAAGTTACAAAAGACATCCCATTTTTGGATAAAACGTAATCTGCCAAACTTTTCCCATAATTATGGTTACAATGGAATTGATACACTTTTGTTTTTTTCTTAGCATCTTGAAATTCACAATAGTAAATGATTTTATTCTTGCCTAATTTAACTCCGTGTCTTTGGCCATGCCCAAAAATGTAAACTGATGAAACTTTATTGTCATTTATAATTTTCCGGAAATCATTTTGGGACACTTTGTCATAAACTTTGTACGATTCATTATTTAATTTAAGTGTTTTAATTAATTTTGAAATTTCTAGACTATAAATTAGAATTTTTTCTGGCCAATAGTTATTTGCCAGTATTATTGCAGAATGATTTTTTCTGTTTCCGAATTCTCTATTTTTTTGTACATACTTCATATCAAAATAAACGATTGGATAACCAAATATTGGAAGAATGATATTATAAAAAACCCAGACATAAATTTTTACATATAACCAAGCAAGGAATAGCAACGCTAATGAACAAAGAATATATGAAGTTATTTGTATTGAACTCATCATTTTTTCACCCCATCAAATAATCCTTCAAATTACTATTATATTCACTGTCGCTGATTTCCTTGATTTTGGCTGCGATTTTGTCACCAACGCCCTCAACCTTCTTCAATTCCTCTTCTGAAGCGTTAATCACTCCTTTAACTGAACCAAACTTGTTCAATAAGTCTTTCGCCAATGCCGGCCCAACAGAAGGAATCGAAGAAACCAGATACTCCATCTGCTCTTTTACGTTAACAGGCTTCTTGACGTGCAAACTGAACTCTTCAAAGCCCTTGTCCTGCTCTCTGCGAGCAATAGAAACAAACAGCGCAGCTGTCTCATTGGAATCTTTAGTAAATATTAATGGCATCCCGTAACTTACAATAATCGTTGCCATCATTCCTCTGATGGCATTCCCATGTATATTTCTCTGGGAAAATAAATCCTCTGAACCTTCAACAACAACAAGCGGCTTTTCAAAATTGTCTTTCAGGTGCCTGAGTTGTGTCAAAAGCCGTCCATCAATAATCGAATCAACAAAATCTTTCTGGGTTTTGTACTCGACCCCGACCCGTTCAGAAAGCACATAATCAGAACTCTCAAGGCTTCGCAAATCAATCTTCACACCTACGTCCATCAGACTTTTAATCACCGCATTTCCTTTCTCTCGGTAATCAGCAACCACTTTAAGCGTAGGATAATAGTCCTTCAATGTCTTTTTCTCGGATTTGAAAGAAATCTTTGTCTTCAATTCCTTAAGAAGTGAATGCATCCTTTTCTCTTTGTGATGTGCGCTCCACCTGTATGCCTCATCGCGAGTACCTTTTGCGAAAAGAACAATAACCTTCCCTTCATCATTACGACCAGTTCTTCCTCTACGTTGAATACTACGTATGGCCGAAGGAATCGGCTCGTAAAATATCACCGTATCAACCTTCGGAATATCAAGCCCTTCCTCACCAATGGATGTGGCAACAATTGCATTATACTTTCCCTCACGAAAATCCTCAATTATCTGCTTCTGCTCTTTCTGGCTCAAACCTGAACCATTCTTTTTAGTCTGCCCAACAAATAAAGCACACCGGCCGCCAATCTTATTTACTTCCTCAACAATCTTCTGGGCATTCTCACGATAGTTATTGAAAATTATCAGCTTGTTCTCCTTATGTATCTCATTTGCAACAATTTTCTTAAGCTCGGTTAATTTAGGATGCTCAACATTCTTCTCAGCCAAACTGCGCGCCTTAACCAAAGCAGATTTGAAATCAACATCCTTTGCAAGATTCTGCACTGCCTTGACAGTTGAGCTTGAAGCAGATGAATAAATTCCTTCCAAATAGGTCAAAAGCGAGCCAATGCTCTGGGTCTCCAGCAATTCCAAAGCATGCATAACCTTAATTGCCTCGGCAGCAACAGACATTGCCCTCATCAAATCAAAATCCTTCTCTCCTTTAGCCAATCTTGCATGTATTCCTGCCTGAAGCATTAATATCTCTTTTTTGGAAATATTAACCGAACTGTTAATCAGCCCCTGTTCTTTTATCAGCTTCAGTTTGGACGTCAGGCAGTTATCAAGATATTTCTTTACATCATAGAATTCAGCAGGCAATGTTACAGAAACCCATTCGAACTCTGTTTTTTTGACATACTGCTTTACATCAGAATCATCTTTAGTTCGGACTTCAATGTCTTCAATGCCCAAATTCTGGCAGATTTCATTTATTTTCTCAAGGTCAGTACCTGGTGAAGCAGTTAAAGCCAGCACGCGCGGATATTTTGCTTTCTTGAGATATTGCTTCGCAATAAAATTGTAGGCATAATCTCCCGTAGCCCTATGGCACTCATCAAATATAATCAAAGAAACATCAGACAAATCAATTTTCTCAGAAATAACATCATTCTCCAGCCCCTGGGGTGTACTAAACACTATTTTGGCATCATTCCAAAGTGAGGCCCTTTTCTCAGGATTGACCGCGCCTGTAAAAACAACAAGATTCCCAACATCAAGGTGCTTCTCGAAGGTGGCCTTGTGCTGGTCAACAAGCGGCTTTGTAGGAGCAAGAAAGATTATCTTTGAATTTGGGTAACTCTTCAAACGTTGCACAGCCAAAAGCATGGCAATTCCTGTCTTTCCCATGCCGGTTGGCAATACAACAAGTGTGTTCTTTTCAGAGGCAGTTGCCAGTATGGTTTCCTGGTACAGCCTTGGAGTAAAATCCCTTAACATAGGAAAATAAAGTCCAATAAACTTTATAAACTCTGCGAGGAGATGTCCAGTGGATGATAGTCAAACTCCTCGGTCTTGTTGACCTGCTGACCGCTGTTTTGGCGGTTTTCGCTCACATAGGATTCATCCCAACAAGTGTACTCAAAATATTCGCAGTATACCTTATAATAAAAGGCGCAATTTTCATAAAATCTTTCACAAGCATACTTGATCTTGGCTGCGGAGTCTACCTGCTCCTGATGTTCTTTTTCAACATGCACAGCTTCATAGTATATCTGGTTGCATTATACCTCTTCCAGAAGGCTGTTTTCAGCATGGCTACTTGATTATTCACCATTATTCAATAGAAACTTTTATTAACCAATAGTTTATCTTACATGCCATGGCACGAAAACCCCGCTTTGAGGATGTAAACTATTACTCCAGCCTATTCCTAACTCCCACTGCATCTGATGAAGAAATAAAAACTGCACACAAAAAACTGCAGAAATGGCTGCACCCGGACACCAAAAATAATGATTCTTTTGCAACATCCTGCTTCCAGCGAGTGCAGGAAGCCTATAATGTTCTGGGAGACACGAACAAAAGGAAGTTCTATGATGAATTCCGATCCCAGAGTATGGTCCCGGAAACCAAAGCAGAATCTCCAAAACCAGGCGCTCAAAAAAAGGAAAAAACGCCGCCGGATTACAAAAAAAGCCGCGTGGTTTTTCCCTATCCGGTTTGGATAGACCTTGAAAGGCGGGCAGTGCCGGATACAAGAACCGGCGAAAAACTTTGTGACGGAGACATGCTTAACATATTTGCTGAGGACAGCGGTTTAAATTTTCTGGTCATGTTCTGCGTAAAAACCGCATTGGATCCCCAGGCAGCGCATGCTGCAAAAAGAATGCTTGAGGCCCATGATAAATTCATAATAATCCCCGGTTTTGTACGGGATTGCGGGGTTCTAAGGCCAGACATTGAACGCATGATTGCAAGTTATAAGGCGGATGGAACAGGCAGGTCATTGGACAATTTGTTTTTGCTTGGCAATCAGGCAGCGTTGTACAGAATTGACCCTGATCAGGATTTTAAGCCAAAAAAAGCAGACCACAGGCATCCGGGCAGATTTCTCGGATTCAATTTCTCAAGCAGGTTTGAAGACTGGAGGTATCCTGCAACTGCAAGATGGATTAAAGAATACAAGAATTATCTTTTAGAGTATGCAGGTTGATGCTTTTTATCCTAGTCAATCCAGAAAACCGGCTCTGTATTGTCCTCAGACTTGCACTTCGGGCATTTTGAAGGCCGCGATAATTTCTCCCTGTTCCTGAATTCATAGCCGCAGACATTGCAGACAGAAAACTGCTCCTTCAGCTTCTTGTGGACATTCTTAAGCGATATTGAAATGTGCTTCAAATCCTCAAGAATAAACCCCACCTCAACCCTGAAAAAATCAGATAGCTGCTTGGCAGACATCTTGTCTTTTTCCAAAAGTTCCACTATTTCCCTTCGCCTTGTTTCAATCATTTTACCAAATCCTCAAATGTTATTCCTAAAAGCTTTGCCTTGTCAAGATTAATGACCAGATTTTCGCCTGAGGTTTTATTTGTTTCCCTCAGCGGAAAAAAATACCACTCCTCCCGGTCAAACCGAACTGCAATCCAGGGCTCTGCGCCGAACAATTCAGCAAACTTGCCAAGCCCCTCTGCCTGCTCCTTTGTTATGTACTGGTTTTTTGATTTTGTGGACTTGCACTCAATCGCAAGCTTTTTCCTGTAGTTGCCGGCAATCACATCCGGGCTTGGGAATCTTGAGGAGCCCGAGCCGGCAATCCTGTGGGCTGCCCAGCCGGAATTCCAGAACAGCTCGATTAGCTCCCTTTCCGCGTTAGAACCCTTCTGCTTTTTATTTTGCATCATATTCGCCATCTGTCAGGGATTTTGCCCAAGGGATGATACTTTACCGTTAACTTTTTAATTCTTTCTGTCTTACGCAATACAATGATACCCGCATCCCAGTACATGGAAGAACAGGAAAGAATGTTTGAAGCTTTAAAATTTCTGAGTTCGCAAAATCCTAGTCTTAAATTGTTTATTGGGCTTAATAGAGCCCGTTTTAAAACTGAAGTAACCTGCCCGGATTATTCAATTGCAGATGAAGTTGGATTGGAACATCCTGACCAGGCACGCCCATACTACGCGGTAAATTTTCTGCGCAGGATGCTTACCCCATATGGAGAGGTTGAAATTATTTGCAGAAATGGTGTTGGAATGAATTTTTGGGCAGGAGATGTTGTTAATATTTGCGATTACCGTGACAAGGATGACAGGAATAGTTTATCTAAAATATACATTCAACGCGGGGTTAGGGCGGATCTTGCGGCCACATTAGTAACTAAGCTAAAAGTAGAATTTGAAAGAATAGAAACTGAAGAACAAAGATTTAGAACCCCACAACCCCAGCTTGGTGAACTAGATTCTCTTGATTAATTGATTTATTGTCCTTTTGGATGCTTCCATTGCTTGCTCTAAGAGCAAGAACCAGAAACCGGGTTTTTAGTTGAGAATTCTGCAGCGAATTGGGCATTAAAATAGAAATATTTAAAAACGCTCAGGCAAAAGGGGTGTTATGATAAAAAAATACATTCCTTTGGCTGCCATGGAAAAGATTATGAAAACCGCAGGGGCCATGAGGGTTGCTGACAAGGCAAAGGTTGTTCTAAGGGATGCTTTGGAAGACATTGCAGACAACATCTCCCAGAATGCGGCCAGATACGCCCAGCATTCAAAGAGAAAGACGGTCAAGGGCTCTGATGTCAAATTGGCTGCGAAGATGTGAAATTATTTAAAACAACGCAGATTATTTCTTTTCTATGAAACCCGTTCTGAAAATAAAAGCAGTTGCCGGCAATCTTGAGCCTGTAAAATACGCAAAGGAAGGCGATGCAGGAATTGATTTGCGCGCCTCCGGCAAATGGGTTGTTGATTTGGATTCTGAAAAAAAGGAAATAGTCCAGGAAAGCTACGAACTAAAGCCAATGGAACGCATTCTTGTAAAAGCCGGGATTGAAATTGAAATACCGAACGGCTTCTGGGGAAACATAAGGGACAGGAGCGGGGTTGCATTCAACCACGGAGTCCATGCCCTTGCAGGGGTAATTGATGAAACTTATAGGGGAGAGATTGGAGTGGTCATAATAAATCTTGGGAATAAAACATTCGCAATAACCAAGAACGACCGGATTGCCCAGATGGTTGTAACACCATATTCTGCTGTTGACATTGTCTACGAAGAAAACCTGGAAGAAAGCAACAGGGGAAAGGATGGGTTTGGGAGTACCGGTAAAAAATAGGATACAAAAAAATAAAACCCTTTCTGGCGCAATTCTTATGCTTCAAGTTGTTTCCTAACTAATGCCCGATTGCCAGAATTGCGGAAAACAATAATTGCCTAAGGCAATTACTCTTTCATTTCTTGCATGGCACTCCCGCAGAATAAGCTGATCAAACATCAGGAGTAATGCAAGAACCAGCAAAAGGAATTTTATTAGAAATCAAACCTTTATTCTCATAAAATCATGCGCAGCAACAGAGTTTGCAAAATACGTCTGCGCCTCTTCCTCAATCTCATGAAGTGACTTGTACCGCTGCGAGAAATGCGTCAGAACAACTCTCTTCACATTGGCGCTGTTCGCAATCAATGCTGCCTGCTTCGCAGTCAGATGCTCGTAGCTCTCTGCCTTTTCCTCTTTTTCAGATACATATGTGGATTCAATAATCAGCAAATCGGAATTCTTGGCAAGTTTCACGGCATTGTCGCAATAGGCTGTGTCAACAATGTATGCAACTTTCTTCCCAGGAACCAAGATAGTCGCCTGCTTTGCTGTTATTTTCTTTCCGTCAAACATCACATCCTGGCCGTTCTGCAGCCTGCTCCACAAATTGCCATGGGGAATTTTCATTGATTTCATAAAATCAAGGTTCATTTTCCTTTTCGGATTCTCGGCAATTGCAAACCCCAATGTTGGAACTGGATGCTTCATTGGCAGGCATTCCACATTGTACTCCTCGCTTTTGTAAATAACTCCCTTTGTTGCATCATGCACCTGTATCTCAAACCTTAGGTCAAACTCAAATGCTTTCAGCACATAGCTGAAATGCTTTTTTGTGCCCTTTGGGCCGTAAATATGAAGAGTTTTGTCATAGGCCTGGCTGCACATTGTCTGTATAAGCCCTGGAAGCCCCAGAACATGGTCCCCGTGCCAGTGGGTTATGAAAATCTTGCTTATTCGGTTGATGTCAACCCCTGCAATTTTCATCTGCCTCTGGGTGCCTTCCCCGCAGTCAAACAGGACAGAATCCTTTTCATGATAGATTAAAGTAGCTGAATGGTTCCTGTCCTTTGTCGGCACCATGGAGGATGTGCCCAGCATTAGTATTTCCATTTTGACTCCCTATTTAAAAGCAAAGATTTAAAATACCCTTTGCTATAAGTATTTATAAGGTTTTGTTTGGGGGGATTGGATATGGCAGCAAAAAAGGCTAAGGAAGAAGAATCTGAGAAAATCGTAAAGGCCTATGTTACAGGAATGAATTCGATTACAGAAGATTCTGACCTTGCAAGGGAACTGTACAACCAAAGCAGGTTCGGGGCTGTGCTGGAAAGCAAAAAAGTCCAGCTCTCGCTTATAGAATCGCTTTACCTTCTTGAAAAGGGCAAGATATCTATCCTGAAAAACCGCAAAAAAATCTCATTTGACGATTTAATGAAAAATGCAGAGAAAAAAGAGCCGAACATCTGGACAAGATTTCTGGTTTTCAAGGACCTGAGAAACAGGGGATACATTGTCAAAACCGCCCTTAAATTCGGCGCAGACTTCCGGGTCTATGACCGCGGAGTGAAGCCGGGAGAAGACCACGCAAAGTGGGTTGTCTATCCAGTGAATGAGGGAGAAGGATTGACATGGTATGAATTTGCCGCAAAAAACCGGGTCGCCCACTCGACAAAAAAAAGGCTGCTGATTGCCATAGTTGATGATGAGTGCGATGTTACCTATTATGAGATAAAATGGACAAGGCCATGAACGAGGATCAGGTAATAAGGATTGTCGCAACCAAGGGGCCGATAATTCCCATACAGGTTGTAAAGGAAATAGGCGGCAATACAATGTTTGCCGGTGCGATTCTATCACAGTTGGTTGATAAAAAAAGAGTCATTGTTTCAAGCATAAAGATGGGCGGCTCTCCCCTTTATTACATAAAAGGCCAGGAAAGCAGGCTTCAGGATTATGTTAAATACCTCAACGAAAAAGACAGGCAGGCATTTGAGCTGCTAAGGAACAGCAAAATTTTAAGGGACACAGAGCAGTCCGCCCTTTCAAGGGTATGCCTGAGAAACATAAAAGACTTCGCAGTTCCGCTTGAGGTAAAATTCGGCGACCAGACTGAGATATTCTGGAAATGGTATCTTCTAAGCGATGAAAACGCCACTGAACTGATAAAAAACAATCTTAATATTCCCCAAAAAGAGAGGGAAGAGAAAAAACTGGAGGAAAAAAAGCCGGAAGAGAAAAGGGAATCCGATACTCATCTTCAGGAATTCGGCCAGGAGAGAAAGGAAAGGCTAAGGCCCGCAGAAATAAAAGCGCCCGAAAAAACCCCCGAACCAGCAAGGGACATGCCAATCAATATAAATGCTGATACTTTCCTGGAGAAAATAGCAAATTTTTTAAAAACAAAAGACATCTCGATAAAAAAGGCAGAGGTTAAGAAGAAAGCCTCTGAGATTGAGCTCATATTGCTTGTTCCCAGCGCTGTGGGGCAGATAGAGTATTACTGCAGGGCAAAGAACAAGAAAAGCATTAGCGATGCTGACATCTCCGCGGCCTATGTCCAGGGCCAGCTGAAAAAGCTGCCTGCGATGCTGCTTACAACAGGGGATGTGACAAAGAAAGCAAAGGAACTGCTTTCCAAGGACATAAAAATAAGCATAATGAAAATGTAAGGGGGTAAAAAATGAAAAAACTAATAGCTTTATTGCTGGTATTGTCTGTTATCCTGTTTGCCTGCGCAAAGGAAACAAAGGTAACACAGACAGCAACCACGGGAGGGGTGCAGCCGGGCGTGATTTCTGAGGAAACCAGGACAGCAAGCCAGCCTGCTGCAGCGGCTTCGGCAACAGCAGACATAACTGCTTTAACCAGCGCAGGAAATGACTGCCTGAAGGAAAACATAAAGGTTTGCCTTCCAGTTAACTATGCGCTTGCAAGCGTAGGGGACACGGTAGGATTTGCATTCGGGGTTCAGAACATGCTGCCCCAGGCAAAGAAAATTGCGCTCAAGGTGAAGTTCGTAAGAACCCAGCAAACTTTGGGAGAGCTTGCGATTGAGCCGGACAAGGATTACATGACTAGATGGCTTTCGGTAAATGACATAAATCCGTACTATGATGTAGACCCTGGCCAGAAGCTTTCAAAGCCCATGCTGGTTAAAATAGGGGACAACATTGCGGACGGCAAGCCGACGGTCAAGGGAGCCTACCTATTTGAGGTTCAGGCCCAGACATACGACAACGGCTTTTATGAAAACTACGGCGGGCCTCAGCAGTTCACAGTAAGGGTTCAGTAAACCCTTTATTTTTTTTACTTATTTTTGACAAATGGGAACCAAACTAAAGGACATAATAGAAAAAAAAGAAACTTCTTTTAAGGAATTGGCAGGAAAAAGGGTTGTTGTTGATTCATTTAACATACTTTACCAGTTTTTGAGCTCCATAAGGCAGGCAGATGGAACGCCTCTGATGGACAGCAAAGGGAATGTCACCAGCTACCTAAGTGGCCTGTTTTTCCGAACAGCAAAAATGATGGAGCATGACCTAAGGCCCATATTTGTTTTTGACGGCAAAGCCCCAGTCCTGAAAAAAACAGAAAGGGAAAGAAGGGCGGAAGTTAAGGAAGAGGCAAAGAAGCAGTATGAAATAGCCAAAGAACGGGAAGACATAGATTCAATGAAAAAATTTGCCGCCAGGACATCGGTCCTCTCGCCGGCAATGGTTGAGGAGGCAAAGGAACTGCTTGAAGCGATGGGGCTGCCGGTTATACAGGCTCCTTCCGAAGGGGAAGCCCAGGCGGCGTTCATGGTAAACAACGGCGATGCATTTGCAGAGGTGAGCCAGGACTATGACTGCCTGCTCTACGGGGTTAAAAGGGTCATACACAACCTTACTGTTTCTGAAAAAAGAAAAAAACCCGGAACACTGAGTTTTATGAAAGTGGTTCCGCAAATGGTTGACCTGAAGGAAAATCTTGAAATGCTTGGAATAGACCAGGAGCAGCTGCTTATGCTGGGAATATTGGTGGGAACTGATTACAACATAGGCGGAGTAAAGGGGATTGGCCCAAAAAACGCGCTTAAGCTCGTCAAGGAATACAAAGGAAGGTATGATGAGATGTTTGAAAGCGTTAAATGGAGTGAATACTTTGAAGTCGGCTGGAAAGAGATTTCCAATGTTATCAAAAATATGCCTGTGACCAAGGATTATAAAATCGGATTCAAAGCAGTTGATGCTGATAAGATAAAAAAAATACTTGTGGAGAGGCATGAGTTCGGCGAGGAGAGGATTGACTCTGCACTGGACAAGCTTAGGCAAAGGGTAAAGGAAAAAGCCCAGACAGGGCTTGGAGACTGGGTAAGATGAAAAATTCAAACAAGATTGCTACTTTTTTGGGGGCACTGGCTGTGAAACTGCTAACATATGTTGCTGTTTCCTGCGTTTTTGTCCTGTTATTCTGGTGGTCGGGCATTATTGGAAATTTCAGTTGGAAATATGTTATCATAATGGCCCTCGGAATACTTTGCCTAAGGATTTTCATGGCAGAAATACTTGTAAAGCAGGATAAAAAATGAAAGGGCTGAAGGTTTCTTTGAAAGATGCGCAGCGGACAAAGGAGATTCTCCACGCAAACGGGCTTATGGCCGACTGCAAAGCGATAAAAGAGGGCAGTTTCCTGATTTTCCCTGTTAAAACTGCTGCTAATGCAAAAAAGCTGGTTAAAAATTCGGAGGTTGTTGAGAAAAAGTTTGAGAAGATTGAAAAATCAAAAACACTGCGCGGCATTCTGGAGAAAAAACTTACAAAAAATGAGCTTGACATGCTTAAAACATCCTTTGATGTTGTGGGAACAATAGCAATTCTTGAGGTTGAAAAGGAGATGGAGAAAAAAGAGAAGGTTCTTGCAGAATCCCTGCTAAAAATAAATCCCCGGATTAAAACCGTGCTGAAAAAAGAGGGAGGCCACGGCGGAGAATTCCGAGTGCAGAGGATGAGATTCCTTGCTGGCGATGACACAAGGGAAACAATCCACCGGGAAAACGGAATCCAGCTTAAAATAAATGTTGAAACAGTTTATTTTTCATCCAGGTTAAGCACAGAAAGGAAGAGGATTGCCGAATTGGTAAAGCCGAATGAAAAAGTTTTGGTGATGTTTTCCGGCGCAGGGCCCTATGTCTGCGTAATTGCAAAAAAAACAAATGCAAAGGATGTTGTTGGCGTTGAAATCAATCCAGAAGGCCACAGGTATGCTGTGGAGAATCTGCTGCTGAACAAAATAAATAATGCGAGATTATATCTTGGTGACGTCAAAGAAATTATCCCGAAGTTAAACGAAAAATTTGACAGAATATTGATGCCATTGCCGAAATCCGCGGAGGATTTCCTGGACACTGCGCTTTCTGCCTCCAAAAAAGGGACAATTGTGCATTTCTATGATTTCCTTGAGGAGAAAGACATACCACAGAAGGCAGTTGAAAAAATAGAAAGCGCCTGCAAACGAAACAAAATGAAATGCAAAATACTGCATTATGTGAAATGCGGCCAGAATGCGCCGAGGAATTACCGGGTTTGCGTTGATTTTGAGGTTGAGTAACTAAGAAATTTGATTCTGGCGATTTTTAGAAATTATGAATATTGCCAGATTTATTACCGCTCCGATTATAAAACCAAATATGAATCCAATTGTTATCACGCCCAATATCTCAGGCAATGAAGGAGGAAATGAAAACATCGGGAGCATATTTGAAGACTCAGCTACCTTTGAAAGTTGATTGGAAATATAAAAAGTTGCAACCAAATGAAAAAGCTCAAGTAAAACGGCAACGATTATGCCAGTTAACCAGCAGTATTTCCATTTCATAACAATCTATGATGAATTATTGCTGTTTATAAAATTATCTCTGAATTTTAACAATAACATTTAAAAGCTTTATCCTCCAAATCCTAAACAAAGAAGCGCAACGTGCAATGATTAAGTGAACACCCGTCTAGCCGAAAGGCAATGAGATGCGGAAGTAACTGCTGAGCACGCGCAGATTCTTATTGGTCCAATGTAGAAATTATTGGTATCCGGTTTATAATGTCCCGGTCTTTCAGATGCAATATTGCGCTTCCGCCTTCTGCATCGCCGCTAATCTGGAATCCATTATTCATAAAAAACTTTGCAGGATTGTCCTGTTCTTCACGCGGCCCCCATCTGACAGAGAGGCAGTCATAATCCCTCTCAAAGCATCTAATGAAAAAATCAAGCAGGGGATAGGCGTATTTCCTGGCTTCACGCCTTACCTTAAGATGAAAATCAGCGCGGCATCCAAGGTCCTGGCACACATGGTCTATCCATGCTCCTCCAATGACCGCATATTCCGAGATGCCCCTATCAACCATAACCACCACTGGCCTTTTGATGAATCTTGTCCTCTCATTAATTTCCTCTTCCAGCAACAGCTCTGCCCTGTCAACTTTAGAAAATGGCCTGGAATAAAAATCCCAAAAGCTCCTAATGGCCAGAGGAAAAAATGGGTTCCCTTCATATTTCCAGCTCATTCTCTGCCCGCTTTTGCTTCTATGCACCGGAGCCTCATACAGCTGGCAGTAAACCTGCCCCTCTGTTCCAAATTTAGCTTCATTTAGGATTGTCATGGAAAATCCCGGGAAAAGAACAAATTTATTAATTTAACGGTTAGAAATTCACCCAAACATATGCAGATATTCTTCGCCTTCGGCTTTTTCCTCTTCCCTGACCTTATCAATCGCATCCATCAGGTCTTTCTGCGTCACAATATACTTGTTTTTCCTTATGGCAAAATAACCGGCTTCTGTGCAGACTGCATGTATCTCTGCCCCGGACATGCCCTTCATGCCCTCGACCAGCTTCTTCATGTCAACCTTGCTGTCCAACTTCATCCTTTTTGTGTGGATTTTGAAAATTTCCATAATGCCCTCGTCATTGGGCACAGGAACCTCAATCATCCTGTCCAATCTACCAGGCCTTAGTATTGCTGGGTCCAGGATGTCCCTTCTGTTTGTGCAACCGATTATTTTGATGTTTCCGAGAGGCTTGAATCCGTCCAATTCGGCAAGCAGCTGCATGAAAGTCCTCTGCACTTCTCTTTCGCCGCTGGTGCCTATGTCAATCCTTCTTGCTGCAAGCGCATCAAGCTCATCAATGAAAATTATAGATGGCGCCTTGTCCCTGGCAAGCTCGAAGATTTCCTTCACCAATTTTGCGCCCTCGCCGATGAATTTCTGCACAAGCTCAGAGCCAACAACCTCTATGAATGTTGAATTTGTGGAAGCAGCAACGGCTTTTGCAAGAAGTGTTTTCCCTGTCCCGGGAGGACCATGCAATAAAATGCCTTTGGGGGGAGTTATCCCAACCTTTTCAAACAATTCCGGTTTCAAAAGGGGAAGCTCAACAACTTCTTTAATCTCCTCCCTCTGCTTGGCCAATCCCCCAACCTGCTGCCATTCCGTTGTCGGCTTTTCAACTATCACAAATTTCTCAACATTGAAAACCTTGGATATCGGGATTTTCTTTATTATTGTGAGATTTTTCTGCTCAACAAGAACCGAATCGCCCGGAAGAATCTTTCCGCAGGCAGGGGACGTGCTTACCAAAAATTCGTTCCCGTTGTTAAGCCGTATCATAACCCCGTCCTGGATAATGTCTTTCACCTCTGCCGCAAGCAAAGGAGTTTTCTGGAATTTGGCAAGCTCATTTTTCAGGTGCTCTATTGTTTCCTTAAGGACTCTGTTTTCGAGCTCGACCTGGGAATTGTCAACAGAATAGCCCATTGTTGAATTTTTCAATGCCTTTTCAACATCAATCTCTGATTTTTCTTTCATGTTCTGTCACGCTGCTTTGTTATTTAAAAGCCTTTAGGTTTTACCGTCCTGAGTTCTTTCGGAATTGCTGTCAGGTTTACCGCCCTGCCGTTCTCAATCAGGATATCATCTTCTATTCTTATGCCAAACCTGAGGGGGAAATAAAGCCCGGGCTCGATTGTGAAGCACATGCCTTCAGTGATTTTCGTTTCGGAGCCCTGCGCCACTGCCGGCGATTCATGAACCTCCATTCCAACGCCGTGCCCCAGGGAGTGTATGAATTTTTTTGAGTAGTTCCCGAATTCCTTTCTCGCATTCCCATCAATTTCTGAAAACTTTTCACCTATTCTAATGCGGTTTATTGCATTTTTCTGCACATTCAGCACAAGAGTGTAAATTTCAGTTTCCTTTTTTGAAGGCCTGCCGATGTAAACCGTTCTTGTAACATCAGTGCAGTATCCTTTGTATCTTATGCCAAAATCAATTACGCAGAAACCTTTTTTCAGCGGTTTTTCGTTGGGGACGTGATGGGGCGTTGCAGGATTAATTCCTGACGCAACAACAAAATCAAATGATGGCTCAACATTGTTTTTTATGCACTCAATCCTGAGAAAATTGTAAACATCCCGTTCTGTTTTGAAATTGCGGAAGTTTTTTATGCATGAACTGAGAATTTCACCTGCTATTTTTGAGGCTTCCTTGATTATTTTTATTTCCTCTTTTGTCTTTATCATTCGCAGCTCTTCAATTATGCCTGAAACATCCTCAAATTTTGCATTTTTGAACTGCTTCCTGAACCGTTTCTGGGCAAAAACGCTGAATTTTCTAAGCTCAACCCCCAGTTTTGACACCTTCCCAAGTTTTTTGCGGATTTTTTCCATGAAATCCTTTTTCAGGAGGCTAAACCGCATTCTGGACTTCAGGGCATACTCAATGTCCAGCAGGGGAGCGACCAAAAAAGGGGCTTTTTTGGCAGGAACGACCAGAAAACCATAGCCCGGGTAGTTAGCAAGGTAGTGCATGTTCACGTTTTCCCTATTGGTCTCCATATTATAGAGAATTGCCGCATCCAGGCCCCTTTCCCGCAGTTTTAGCTGGAATTCTTTGATTTTCACGGTCCAAATGGTATAAACCGGCCTTTTTAAATGCTTTGGAACTGTTGAAAATAGAAAATTTTAAATACTACTTGAATACTAATTATTTATAACTCCAAAATGATAGGAACACAATCGGCAACAACACAGAAGGAGCCTGAAAAGAGGTTTTCTAAGCAGCTTATAGGCAAGACAGTTGTAAGCAAGACCGGAAGGAAATTCGGGGAGCTTGACGACCTTATTTTCGAGACAAAAACAGGCGAGCTGATTAATCTTGTGCTTGTAAATCCGACGCCATATGCAGACAAGCTAGAGCTGGAGAAGAGCAAGGACGGCGACATTCTAATACCATTCAGCGCAGTTACAGCCATCGGAGACTTTGTTGTAATTGCTGAAGAAGATATTGTGTGATTGTTTTGTTTCTAGGCGAGTCATATTAAGAAAATTCCGTTTGCTGGTTCTTGCATTATCATCCATGTTTGTTTTTGCTTCCTCTGCCCGAGTGCCATGCAAGAAAATATATTTACTTGCCGAGCGCAGCTAAGGCAAGTTAAGGCAGTTCTGGCAATCAAGGGTAACAGAAAAAGCAAGAAGCAAAGTTAAGAACTGCCCAGAAAAGGCTTTTTATGATTAAATTTTTAAATGCTGAGAGAATGAATAAAAATATGAATAAACACCAAAAGTATCCCGGCAGAGGCAAACCCTACAAAAAAGGCTATCTGGATGTCGGTGACAATTACAAGATTTATTATGAATGCTGCGGCAACAGAAAAGGGATTCCTGTTTTATTTCTTCATGGCGGGCCAGGAGCAGGATTTGGAGAAAAGCATAAGCAAAGCGCCAACCTTCGAAAAACAAATTTAATCCTGTTTGACCAGAGAGGGGCAGGCAGAAGCAAGCCCTTTGCAAGCATAACGAACAATACCACAGAAAAGCTTGTCCAGGACATTAGCAAGCTGCTTGATTTTCTTGAAATAAAAAAAGTTGTTTTGCATGGCGGCTCCTGGGGCTCAACCCTTGCTTTGGTCTATGCAATCAGAAATCCAAAAAGAGTAAGCGGGCTGATTGTTGGCGGAATCTTTCTGGCTGCAGAAGAGGACAACAAATTTTACAATGAAACAGGAAAATATTTTTACCCTGCGGCATATGAAAGAATGGTCTCTTTTGTTCCAAAAAACAGCAGGAAAAACCCCCTGAAGTTTTATGCTGAAAAAATGAGGACCGGCGATAGGAAAACAAAGGAAAAATATGCGAATGAATGGAGCAATTACGAGCATGAACTTATGGAACTAATTCCTTCAAGGAAAAAACATAGGCTAACAAAAGAGGACATTTCATTGGGCATTCTTGAAACGCACTATCTCGCTAAAGGATGCTTTATTCCTGAAGGATACATACTGAAGAATGCCAAAAAAATCACAGTTCCTGTTTCGATTATTCACGGCCAATATGACCTTATATGCCCGCCAAGCAATGCCTGGAGATTGCATAATGCCATTCCTGGCTCAAAACTTCAGTTTGTAATGGCGGGGCACGGATTTAACAATGAAACGCGGAAAGTTGTTGTAGCAGAATTAAAGCGATTTACAACACTTATAAGGCATTAATAATAACCTTTTTAAACTCTGATACTTACTTCTGCCTTGGGGTGTTTTATGACTGAAATCTGGACTGAAAAATACAGGCCAAAGGAGTTCAAAGACGTACTTGGCCAGGAGCATGTCGTTTCCAAGATAGAGGCATTCGTAAAGCAGAAAAATATGCCCCACCTTCTGTTTGTCGGTCCGGCAGGCGTCGGAAAAACATCACTCTCCTTGGTCATAGCTCACCAGCTGTTTGGAGATGAATGGAGAAGCAATTTTCTTGAGCTGAATGCATCCGATGAGAGGGGAATTGATGTTGTAAGGGTAAAGGTCAAGGATTTCGCAAGGACAAAGGCGATCGGGGACGTTCCCTTCAAAATTATCTATCTTGATGAATGCGATGCGCTTACAAAGGATGCCCAGCAGGCATTGAGAAGGACCATGGAAAATTATACTCAAACATGCAGATTTATTCTTTCTGCAAACTACAGCAGCAAGCTGATTGACCCAATACAGTCAAGATGCGCAATCTTCAGGTTCAAGCCGCTGGTGAAGGAGCAGGTCAAGAAAATAATTGAGAAGATTGCGAAACAGGAAAATATCAAAATTGACAATGCTGCTGAGGATGCCCTTGTTGAGATTTCGGGCGGAGACTGCAGAAGGGTTGAAAACATTCTCCAGAGCTGCGCGGCAATCTCAGACAAAATAACTGAGGATGTTGTTTTCTCCCTTGCATCAATGGCGAAGCCAAAGGAACTGCTCAGGGTTTTGAATCTTGCGGTCTCAGGAAAGTTTGTTGACGCAAGAAATGAGCTTTTGAGTGTCATGTTAAATTACGGATTGTCGGGCGCTGATGCCATACGGCAGATTCAGAGGGAAATACTTGCGCTTGACATTGACAATAAAAAGAAAATGATTTTAATTGACCGATGCGGAGAGGCGGAATTCAGGATAAGCGAGGGAAGCGATGCGTTCATACAGCTTGAGGCTTTCCTTGCAAATGCCGGACTGATTGGCCAGAATTAGAGAATGCAGCAGCACATAATAGTGGAGGAGGCGAAGAATCTTATCCAGCAGCTGGAGGATTCCAGGAAAAAGATAGAGCACATTTCAGGCGAGCACGCCTTCGTCAAGGCGCTTCTTCTGGAGAAAAACAGGAAAATTCTCGAGCAGCAGGAAAAAATAGAGGGGCTCACAAGGCTTCTCGCCATGGCTGACAAAATGCTTTCTGAGATGAAAGAAAAAGTGCGCGTCAATGAAAATAAGACAAACCTTCTCTCAGAAAAGCTAAAATCCGCTGCAGAGGGCCAGAACAGCGGCCTTGAAGAGATAAAAAAAATCATTGAACTGAGGAACGAGCAGATAAGTAAGCTTGTCCAGGAAAAGAATCTTATGCAAAACAAGATTAACCTTGCTGTTGATGCCTATTCTAAGCAGAAAAAGCAGCTTAACTCCGCCAAAATCCTCCTGCAGGATCCTGCAGGAAAAAAAGCCGCTGAAGCAGACAGGAAAAAGATTGACGAGCTTACGCGGCTGCTTGTAATGGCGGACAAAATGCTCTCTGATATGCGGGAAAAGCTGTACAACAAGGAGGAAAAAACAACCAGGCTGTCTGAAAAGCTGAGCACAATAGCTGACGGCCAAAACAAGACTCTTGAGGAAATGAAAAACGCCATTGAAAGCAGGGATGAGCACATAAAAAAGCTTCTCAGAGAGAGAACATTGATGCAAAACCGGGTTAATATAATTGTTGATGCCTACTCCAAGACAAAAAAACAGCTTGGAGAATCCATAGAAAGGCTGAGGGCTGCCCAGCAAAATAATGCTTCTGAGGAAGAGAAAAAGAAAATTGAGGAGATGAAAAAAATCATTGAAAGAAAAGAGGCCGAAATAGGCAATGTGTCAAAAATATTCTCAGAAAGCCGGGGCAGGATAAAGAATCTTGAGGAAGAAAACCAAAAAATAGCTGTTGAATATGCCCACGAAAAGGAAGTCCTCCAGAGGATGATTGTCAAAAGAGAGGAGGAAATCAAAAAACTGAGGGAGATTGCAAAGGAAACCGGGCCAAAGCCTGTTTTGCAGAAGAAAGGGCCGGTGAAAATAAATGTGCCGAAAACATTTGACCCTCTTGAGCGAAAGGAACTTGCGTCCATGATAAAAATCGCGCTTGCCAACGGGGACAGCATTGAAAGGATAAGGGAGTCGCTTGTCAATGTCGGCTATGACAAGGATAAAGTGGATTCTATTATCAGTTAATTTTTTCTTGCTTATTCTAAAAACAAAATTCCGGATTCTGGTTCTTGCATTAATCTCAATGTTTGCTCTGCTTCTTCTACCCGAGTGCCATGCAAGAAATTATATTTACTTGCCGCAGGCAAGTTAAGGCAGTTCTGGCAATCGCGGCTAACATTTAAAGTAAGAAGCAAAAATAAGAACTGCGCAGAAAAAATAATTTAATTTAAGAAAAAGGAAAATAAAAAAAACGCAAGAAAATCCAAAGGATTTTCTGCGCGCAGAAATTGCAGAAGCAATTCTTGCGAATCAGCCAATGTGCTTGACTGTAACTTCCTTGGTTATGAACTGGTCGTAGTCGTATTCTACTGTTGCAGAGATTGTTTTCACAAAGTCTCCCTGGCCTCCAGTTGGCTGAGTGCATGATATCTGCCTTTCACCGCCGTACATCACAAGGTACCCTTCGGAACCTGAAGCAGGCTGGCCTGCAGATGTCTGAAGCTCTGTGCAAGTAAGTCCAGTCATTCCAGTGTCTATCTTAAGGTAAACCTTGTCTCTTTTCTCAAAGATATCCTGGCAGCCGGAGCCCTTTTCAAATGACTTTCCGTCGCCGACATGCTTTAATGTAAATGTCAGCAAAACCGCCTGGGTTCCGCCCTGGGCTTCCCTTACAGAAGTTACCTGCACCGGTGCGCCGGAATTTGCAACTGCCTTTTCCTCATTCACAGTGCATACAGAAATGTCTGTGCTTGCCAAATCCTTTTTGACACACAGGCTGGATAAAACTTTTGTTCCATACTGATAGCATAGGTCTGCCTTGAAAGTGGTTGGTATGTCCCCAAACAGGGTCCGCTTGTAATTCAACCCGGGGAAATCAACAACAATTGTTCCGCCCTCAAGAACCTCTCCATTTGGCCCTCTTCTTGTTGAAAGCATTCCTAGCGGAGGATTTTTTGAAAGCGCTGCGGCGCTTACCCCGAAATCTGTGGGGTCTATCCCAGATATGGATGCCTTGATTTGCGAGCCGGAGGTTATTTCCCATTCCCCGACATTTTTCATTTTAAGATTTATGCTGAAAGGATACTTTCCTCCGTCAAAAATCTGGTCCGGAGGCGCGCTTGGAATGAATTCCATTGAAATTCCCTGCACTCCCCCAACAAAGGAGGGCCCTGCTGTTGTTGTCTGCTGCTGGCATGCTGCCAGAAAAACCACAGCAACCGCCAAAATTATCAATAAAAACATTCCTTTCATTTTTGCTCACCTATGATATTTTTCTTATCTGCAGGCTTTGCTGCTTTGAAGCCATGTACCCGTAGTCCATGTTAACATCAAGTGTTGTTGTATACGCCAGATTGCCCGGAGGCACGTTGAATACACAGGTTATAAGCGCCTGCTTGTTTACGAGCCTTATGGGGGCGTTCGGAAGGCACTGGCCTGCTGCGCCGCCAAGCTTGAACGGGGCATAGTAAATCCTGTCAAATTTATCATACTTCAGCTGCGTGCAGATGGGGGTATTGCCCCTTTCAATAACCTGCCCGTCGCCAACATTTCCTACCCTGATTTTGAAAATTACCTTTCCCCTGAGAGATTCCTGTTCAACAGATGTTACTGAAACAGGAGCACCCTGGCCTGCGCCGACAGCTGCGCCGTGAGGAACGCATGCTTTAGTAGCAACCGGACTGTAAGGATCAGGGTCTACGCATACCGGTATGCTGGCCAGTGTCTGATAATCATAGCAGGCAGTTGCCTGGATTGTTACCGGATAAACATCAATGTCCTTTGGCATGTTGATGCTTAATGTTCCGTAGGATGGAAATTGTATCTGTGTGTAACCCCCGTCAGGGTTTGTGGTTGTTTTTGCATCAAGTGCGCCAAGAACATACTGGTCTGTGCCTGTCTGTATTATGTTTTTGTCAAATCCTGAAAGATAAAAATATGCCCCTGTTTTTGTTGAGCCAAGATTTTTGACCTCAAGAACTATGTTGTTCCCGGTATCTCCGCCAGAAGTGTAAATTATTGGCGGAGGATAGTTAGAAAGGAAATTAAAGACAATTCCCTGGGTTCCCTGATGGGTTTCTCCAATGGTCTGGGCCTTCTGCCCCCCGAGGCTGCAGGCTGAAGCTAATACCGCAACTATAGAAAACATCAACAAAAGCTTAAAACACCTCATCTTGCCCTTCAAAAGTGGCACTTATGTATTTAAACTTTTCTTTTTATTAAACTTTTTATTTAATAGGAACTCTTCTTGAAATTATCATCTTTGTGGATATTGCGCTTGTGTAGCCATAGCCAAGGTCTATGAACAGCAAAGTGGCGTATGGCTGAGTTAATGTTATTGGAGATTTATAGACGCATCTGAAAGAACTCTCTTTAGCCGAAATCGTTATGGGAAACGGTCCGCAGTCAAAATCCTGGCCTGTCCCCTCTGTTGAAAGGCTCATTTTAACATCCCCCTCATTTAAATTTCCCCAGAAATCCTTTCCAAGGCCGCTGAAACTGCCCCCGCAGGCAGCTGCTGCCTTGCCGCGTTGGTATATCTGCCCTTTTCCATTGTTCTGCACATAAACCAAAACATCCAGCTCATAGCCGGAACTCTGTTTTATGAGCTTTGGCTCTACTCTGGTTATTACAAGCGGCGCCCCCTCGCTTGCCATCGAAACAGATTGCATTTGGCAGGGCTTGGTTGTTTTCTTCAGCGGATCTGGGTCAAGGCATATGGTAACTCCCTTGCTGGTATGATAATCATAGCATGCAGAGACAACAAATTTTACCTCCTGGCTCTGGGTCTGGCCAAACAGGTCAAGGGTCTTAAAGTTTTTCGAGTAAACAGTTACATCCCCGTCAGGATTGTCAACAGCTTTTCCCTTCAGGCTGAATTTAAATGCGTTTCCGGCACCCAGCGGTAACTGATAGGACTGGTCGGTCCAGGGGTCGTCAAGAATCGAGAGAAAGGTGTCATCGTAGGAAACTACAATTTTTCCGTCATTTATGTCCGATGCCCCCTTATTTGCTGCATTTATTGCAAACGGAAAAATGGAGCCTTTTTCATAGGTTTCGTTCGGAGGCGCACCCTTCACCACAGACATTACCAGCGCATCGGTGCCTGTCCTAAGGCTTTCCTGCGTTATTGTTACCGGCTTGTTTGTGCTGCCGCCGCCCACAAGGCCGCAGGCGCTAAAAATTATCATGATGCATGCAAGAAAAATAATTTTTTTGTCTATCATTTTTTTTAGCTGATTTTATTTTTTTAAGATTAGCAGGACACCGTTCCGCAACTTATTCCGCATTGCTGCCCAATATTGTCTATATTGTTGGGGATTCCCGCATTTCGGTTGGACGTACCGCAGCAAAGACTTGCCTGGCATCTCCTGCACCGATACATGTCTTTTTCCACCAAATAAACACACCTTACTCCAGACTCACTTTTGTCCTGGCACTTAGCTTGTTGGTCATAGGTGCGGGCATCGTAGCTTGAACACGAAACTGATGAAGATTCGCTTCCGGTGTTGCTCGGCAAAGAGTTTCCAACCGCGCTTCCTGCCTGGCTGCCTGCCGATGCCCCTGCTACTTCCGGTGTTTGCGATGTTGCAGTTCCTGCCTGGCTGCCAGCAGCAGTCCCTGCAGCAGCTCCCTGCTGGTCGGTTGTTGCTGCTGTTGCCCCTTTCTGCACATTAACTGTCTGGCTTACTATCGCCCGGAAATCATATTCCCCGTTTACAAAAATATACCTGTCTGCCTCCTGGCCAGCTTCTACTTTCGAGCCTTTGAGAACCAGTTCAGGGTTATTTGTTTTCATAAAGCAGCTGAATGACTGGAATGGCGTCTCGCCCAGGGCGCTGACTACGCTTCCTGTATCGCTGAGTGTATATGCTGAATAGCCCGGCCTTTGGCCGTCAGATGTTGGCACCACGGGCCGGTCACATTCTACAAGCTCGATTCCCTGGGGAACGTTGATTATGAATTTTTTCAAGGTGGTTATGCTACCGCTTCCAACAGGCTCAATTGTTATGCTCATCTGAGGATATGGGGGCGTTGTTGAAAGCGCAACAGGGCTTTGAAGCCCTATGTTGAATTTTGCAGGGCCTGCAGAAGACACGGAAAGCAGATGAAGTGTGGGGAACTTTTCTGGCGCCGCCAGCAGTCTTCCTCTATCAACAAAGGAAACGGCAAGCTGGGAGCTTGTAATTGAATTGAATGTTGCTGTGAAATTTATTATCCTGTTGCCCCTTTCAAGGCTGTCAAAACTGCATCTCACTGCTTCAGTCCTGCCGACAATGTCCATGGTAAATTGCTGCGGGAATGTTTTTCCGCCCACTGAACCTTTTTTTGGATCATCTGACAGGCAGCTTGTTGCTACGTCCAGGGATTTTTCAGGCAGAGACAGCGCGGTTATCTGGGCCCATACAACTGCTGGCTGGCCTGAATACAGTATGTTTGGCTTTTGCATTTCAACCTTAACTCCCACCGGAGCAACTGTTGCCTGTTCACCCTCGGTGTATGCACCTGCTGTCGCTATGTTAATCTGCTGCTTGTACAGACTTGTCAGCCCTTCGGATATAAGCTTGGGGGAATTAAGCGCCCACCTTCCTGCATCCGCAAGCGCTGCCCTCCCTTCGCTTGTCAGCGTTGCCATGTTGGCTACTGGCTTTAGTATGTCAAATCCTATGGCACCCAGTGAAAGGGCAAATCCCACTATGAACCAGAGAATGAAAAGCAGCTGGAGCAGCCTCGCGATACCATATATGGTTGTCTGCGGTTTTTCTGTTTCCCCTACGTTTTTTACAAAAAATACAAAATCCAAAGATGGAGCGAAAATTATTACCAGAACTATAAGCGAATTTTGGACTGCGCTTGGCAAAATGGGCATTAAATTGAAAACTGGAGTCAGCACCTTGAAATACGCAGGGACATTCTGGGTGATTAAAGATATGAAGAATGCAGGGAAAACAAAATCCGCAAGGGCCCATCCGGCAGCTGCAAAAACATTTGTCCTAATCACCACAAGCAAAATAAAAATGAAAAACAATCCGAACAGCCTGAAGTCCGGCCTGAAGCCCGTAATCCAGCTGAGTATCTGATATGCCAGGATTAGCAGGGCAACAAGGCCCATAAAATTAAGATTTGTAACTGCGGGGTCACCCTGTCCTGTGAATTTTCCCCATAGCCAGGAAGCTGCTTTTTTCGCACTCTGCCCCCCGGATGTGCCTTGAACATACTGGGGAGGAGCCTGAGCATATTGGGGAGGCTGTTTTTGCCCCCTGTCCTTTGCCTCTTCCTTGCTTTTTGCTCTTTGCTCCTTGGCTATTTTTTCTGCTGATTTTCTCTCCTTTTCCTTTTCTGCGGCCTGCATAGCTGCAGAAACAACAATTCCCTCTGGGCCTGCGAGGCCTGCAGCTTCCTCTGCAAGGCCTAATCCAACAGGAACGCCCTCAAACTCTTCACCGGCCATTTTCAATTAATGAGAAAAAACCTCTTTCACCTCTTTTAAATTTTAATGATTGCGACATCAAACTATCTTTACAACCAGGTCAATTATCTCAAATGTCGACAGCGGCGCCATCTTTATTGCATTGTTGCCTTCCTTTGCAAAGCTGTTGATGTTCCTTGTGTAATTGTAATCCCTTGTTTCAAGCCCGGTTTTGATTCCGTTTATGTACATGTCTGCCTTCTTGCTTGTGGCTGAATCAGGGAACAGCATGCTCATCTGAAGCGTGCGCGAACCGGACCGTACTGCATTGTACTGGGAGCTGTTCAGGTCAAAATAATAAGTGGACGGAAGTGTTGACTTCAGCTTCAGCTTTATCAAGATGTTGTCAATCTGATAATATGCAGATGTCGGCTTTTCAAACTCCGTGCTGAATGTTATGGTGTTCTCGCCGCTCATCAGTATGTTTGGTGACAGCGGCTGGCTTACGATTTCCCCGCATATTGGCGCCTGGGAATAAACATTATGGCTGTTTATGTCCACATTAAGCCTGCCAAGCCCCGCCTGGTTTGTGCAGTCAACATAAAACCGCAGGTTGGCAGTATCAATGTTGTTGTTTTCTGTTGAAGAAATTATAAACGTGCTCTGGGAAAGTCTTTTGGATGTGTCTGTAATGTCTGCAACAAGGTTGAGGTTGGAAAGCGAATAGCGATTTGTTTTCCAGAACTCAAAGCCAACAGAGCCTGTTTTTATGAGAAGGGAGTTCTGCCCTGACAGAAGGTCTGCCGGAAGTTTGACAGCAATATTCTGCTCCCCGGGCTCTTTTTCATAAATAACCTGACCGTTCAGCACAAGTATCAGCTCTCCCTGATGATTGTCGATATTAAATGAAAAAATCAGGTTTTGGGTATTCTTCACATCCCCCAATGAAAAAGAAAGGTTGTAGGCATCATTTGAGAACCAGTTGCTTTTTATTACAATAGAATCTGCGGTCTTTAGCGTTGTTGCCTGGGTTGAAACAAGAAGTGTTAGGGGAGGGATGGACTTTTCGTATTCTGTTGAAGAAATATATTCCAGAAGCCCGGGATGCTCCAAAAGAAGGGTTTGGTTTGAAACATTTGAGGAAGTTGAAGTGCTTCCTGAGTTTCCAGTATCATTGCTAAGGTTTAGGATCTGGTTCCTTTGGGAAGGCGGCACAAAAAGTATGTACAAAATTATAAGGCCGCCAATAATGGCAACAAGGGTTGCTGCCTTTGTCCCATCCTGGGCTTTTTTGCTTCTTAACATACTTAGGACGAATAAATGAGATACATATATAAATGTTTTTCTTTTTAAATGGGTCATGAAGATACTGCGCTCTGACCTTAAAAAAGGGGAGATGAAAGTCAGGGTTGAAAATCCTGATGATGTTCTTGTTTTGAACAGGATAATCGCTGAAGGGGATTTTGTCAGCGGGTTCTGCGAAAGGAAAATAAAAATAGGAACAGGAGAAAACGCAAAATCTGTAAAAAAGAGCTATTTCCTGAAGATTCTTGCTGAAAAAAAGGATTTTGAGGGAAATGAGCTGAGGGTTAACGGAAAAACAGTTGAAGAAAAAGAGGATATTCCAAAGGGCTCATACCAGACAATTGAGGCCATTCCTGGCGCGGAAATTGTGATTGAAAAAAACAAATGGAGCGCATACCACCTGCAGAAGCTAAAGGATTCTGCCGTTGAAAGCAGGCAAAAGATCATGATTGTTGTCTGCGACAGGGAGAGCGCAATCTTTGCTGTTACAAAAAAAAGCGGCTTTGACATCCTGCTTGAGCTTTCGGGAGATGTGCAGAAAAAAGGACATGAAACAAAAAAGGAAAGCAGATTTTTCCAGGATGTGGTTGAACAGATAAAGGATTACGCAGAAAGATACAAGATAACAAACATAATCCTGGCGTCTCCTGCATTCTGGAAAGAGGAAATCATAAAACTGGTGAAAGAAAAGGAGCTTAGGCAGAAAATCCTGCTTGCAGGATGCGGCTCTGTTTCTGAAAATGCAGTCTATGAAGTGCTGAAAAGCGATGCCATACAAAAGGTTCTTGAGAATGAGCGGGCTGCAAAGGAGATTGCGCTTGTGGATGAGGTTGTAAAAGAGATATCAACAGAGGGAGCTGTTGCCTATGGCATTGATGACGTGGCAGACAAAATATCCGGCGGAAATGTGAGAGTTCTTTTGTTTACTGACAAATTTTTCAGCGAAGGCCAGAAAAAAAGCAGGGCAGATTACGCTGAAAACCTGATAGAAACCGCAGAAAAAACGGGGGCTGAGATGCACATAATCAGTTCTGACCACGAGGGGGGAATGCGCCTGGACGGCCTTGGGGGAATCGCCGCTTTGTTAAGATACAAGAGTTACAGCTGAAAATCATTGGCGAATTGCAAAAGGTTTTCTTTATTAAGCTATGACAAAAGCCAGGGAAAGGTTTAAATAGTAGCTATTGTTATCACTCAGTAAAAAGAGGCGTCACTTAGTTCCTTTTTAAGGGCAAGCTTATTGAGCCCGCGCCTAAAAAGGGGGTTGGAAAGATGATTGTAAAAGACGATTTTTTAGCAACATTAAGAAGGTATTTTTCTCTTAATCTTTATGAGGTTAAGATATGGGCCGCACTTCTTTCGAGGGGTGTTTCTACTGCTGGTGAGCTTTCTGACATTGCGAATGTTCCGAGGTCAAGAAGCTACGATGTTCTCGAATCTCTTGAAAAGAAAGGATTTGCAATTACAAAAATCGGTAAGCCGATAAAATACATTGCTGTTAACCCCACAGAAGTTGTTGAAAGGGTAAAGAAAAACATGAAAGAAGATGCAGACACCAAGGTAAAGAGACTGGAAGAGCTTAAGGGAACAGAGATTCTTACCGAACTGAATGCGCTTCACAATCAGGGCATTGAGCTTGTTGAGCCATCTGAGCTTTCAGGGAGCCTGAAGGGAAGGCACAATTTATACAACCATCTTGAAACTACAATCAAGAATGCAGAGAAATCAGTAACTATTATGACCACAACCCAGGGCTTTTTGAGAAAGGTGGAAGGCCTTAAGCCCGTGTTTGAAAAGCTTAAGAAAAGGGGAGTGAAAGTGAGGATTGCAGCTCCATTGACAAAAGAATGCAATGCTGCCATAAAAGACATAAGCGGCGTTGCAGATGTCAGGAATACTGATTCAAAGGGCAGGTTTGTTGTGGTTGACGGGAAGGAGATGGTATTCATGATAATGGATGACCAGGAAGTGCATCCTACCTATGATGTGGGCATCTGGGTCAACACACCTTTCTTCGCATCCGCTGTTGAGAATCTGTTTGACGGCGCATGGAAGGGCATGAAGCCTGCAAAGTAATTATTTTATTTTTTCTTGTTTTCTTTTTTATGTTTTGATTAAATGACGCTCCACTTTTGAAAAAATTACGTTTGCTGGTTCTTGCATTACTCTTCAAGTTTGTTCAGCTTCTTCTGCTGAATTGCCATGCAAGAAAGTAATATTTGGTTGACGAGCGCAGAGAAACGAGGCAACCTAAAGCAGTTCTGGCAATCGGGGCAAACGGAAAAAGCAAGAAGCCATATTAAGAACTGCCCAGAAAAACGGGATTTTTCTATTTTTGGATTGCCAAAAGTGAGGGTTTGCTTTGCCTAGGGAATGCTGCGCCAAGCCTGAAAACCAGCAATATATTTTTAAATCATCCACATATCTTGGCTGCTATGGAAATGAAAAAGCTTGCTGAGGGGCTGCATGCCCTTGAGAGGAAGGTGCTGCCGTTCATAAAGAAGGGAACATCGCTTTCCGAACTGGTTGAAAAGTCAAAATTATCCGACGTGGAGGTTATGCGCGCCCTGCAATGGCTGGGCAACAAGAAACTGGTTGAGATGCAAAGCGAGCTCCGGGAGGTTGTTGAGCTTGATGAAAATGGCAAAAAATACATTGAGCACGGGCTGCCTGAAAAGAGATTCGCAAAGGCAATAGAAACCAGGGAGCTCAGCGCAGAAAAAATAAAAGATGCAGCAAAACTGGATGATTCCGAATTAAATGCAAGCATCGGCCTGCTGAAGCAGAAGGGCATGATTGCCATAAGGCCGGGAATGATCATATCACTAACAGAGCCCGGCAGAAATTTCCTGAAAAAGGAAAGCCTGGAAGAGGCGTTCCTGAAAAAAATCAAGCCTGGAAAACTGAGCACAGGCAAGCTGGCACCTGAGGAGAAGTTTGCCCTTGATAATCTTAAGAAAAGAAAGGGAATTGTTAAAACCGGCATTGAAAAAAACGTTGTCGCGTCCCTGACAGAGCTTGGGGAAAAGGTTGCAAAGGAAAAGATTTCCGAGCACATGGTTGACTCGGTCACAACAGCAATTCTGAAAAGCGGCGCCTGGAAAGGCAAAAAGTTCAGGAGGTATGATGTCTCCATTAATGTTCCGCAAATTTACGGCGGGAAAAGGCATTTTGTAAACCAGGCCGTTGCCTATGCAAAGAGAATCTGGACCGATTTGGGATTCAAAGAAATGGAAGGGCCCATGCTTAACACAAGCTTCTGGAATTTTGATGCGCTGTTTACCGCCCAGGACCATCCGGTCAGGGAAATGCAGGACACTTTTTTCATAAAAAACCCTGCAAAGGGCAGGCTGCCTGACAAAAAACTTGTTGATTCTGTCAGGAAATCGCACGAATCTGGAGTTTGCGGAAGCACCGGATGGAAATATAAGTGGAATGATGAGGAGGCAAAAAAGAATGTGCTGAGAACGCACACAACAGTCCTTTCTTCCAGAACAATTGCCACGCTTAAAAAAACAGACCTGCCTGCAAAATTCTTCGCAGTTGGGAGATGCTTCAGGAATGAGGCGGTTGACTGGAAGCATTTGTTTGAATTTCACCAAAGTGAGGGAATTGTTATAGACCCGAATGCAAATTTCAGGCACTTGCTTGGCTATCTAAAAGAATTTTACAAGAAAATGGGATATCCAAACGCGAGATTCAGGCCTTCGCATTTCCCATACACTGAGCCCTCTGTTGAGATTGATGTCTTCAATGCTGAGAAAAAAGAATGGGTTGAAATTGGCGGGGCAGGAATTTTTAGGCCAGAAGTCGTTTATCCTCTTCTGGGAATAGACGTTCCTGTGCTTGCCTGGGGGCCGGGATTTGACAGGATGTTTATGGAATTTTATGAAATAAAAGACATGAGGGACATTTACAGCAACAACATGGAACAGCTGAGAAAAATGAAATACTGGACAAAATAAAATGACCGTACTAAACATAAATCGGAAGGAGCTTGAAAAAAATCTCGGGAAAAAGTTCAGCGATGACTATTTAGTTGACAGGGTAAGCATGATGGGGGCGCCCGTTGACGAGATAACAAAAGAGGAAATAGTAATTGACGTCACACCCAACCGCCCGGATTTGCTCAGCCAGCAGGGATTTGCCAGGGCGTTTGCAACATTCATCGGGCTGAAAAAGGGGCTGGCGAAATATACTGTCCATAAATCCGGGGAAAAAATAATAATTGACAAGTCCATGAAAAATGTCAGGCCATACACCTGCTGCGCAATTGTGAGGGGCATTAGGTTTGATGATGAGAAAATAAAGGAAATAATCCAGATACAGGAAAAGCTGCACGTAACTTTCGGGAGAAACCGGAAAAAGGCGGCCATAGGAATTTATCCCTATGAGAAAATCAAGACCCCCATAAGATTCGTGGCTCTCAAACCCGATGAATTTAAATTTAGGCCTCTGGAATATGACCGGGAAATAACCGGAAGGCAGATACTGTCGATGCACCCGACGGGAAGGGAATACGCGCACCTTCTTGAGGGATTTGAAAGGTATCCACTGTTTATTGATGCCAATAATCACGTACTTTCCATGCCGCCCATAATTAATTCGCATGATACTGGGAAAATAAGCAACAGCACAACTGATGTTTTCATAGAATGCAGCGGGTTTGACTTTAATACCCTGGAAAAGTGCGTCAACATGATTGTCTGCGCACTTGCGGACATGGGTGGCCAGGTTTATTCCATGGATTTGGTCTATCCCGACAAAAAAATAACAACGCCCGATTTGAAGCCGAAAAAAATGAAGCTTGATGTAAAATACATAAACAAAATCATCGGCCTTCAGCTCAAGGAAAATGAAATCAAAAATCTTCTGCTAAAAATGGGCTATGGTTTTGAGGGCAAAAACGTGCTTGTGCCCGCATACAGGGCAGACATAATGCACCAAATTGACCTGGCGGAGGACGCCGCCATTGCCTATGGCTATGAAAATTTCAAAGAGGAGCTTCCGAATGTTGCAACCGTCGGAGAGGAAAGCAGATCAAGCAAGCTAAAGACATTTGTTGCCAATATTTTAGCTGGGATTGAAGCCACCGAACTGAATACCTATCATCTGATTAACCGGAACACACAGACCAAACTTATGAACTTTGAATGTGAATTTGTCGAGGTGGCCAACTCTGTTTCAAAGGAATACGACAGTTTGAGGTATTGGCTTCTTCCTTCGGTCGTGGAGGTCTTGAAAAACAACAAGCACGTTGAATACCCCCAGAGAGTTTTTGATGTTGAAACTGTGTTTAAGCTTGACAAAACAGAGGAAACCGGCGTCAGAGAAGAAATTCATTTGGCCGCTGCAACCTCAAATGAAAAAGCGGATTATACTGAGATAAGGCAGATTCTCGATTACCTTGTGCGGATGCTGGGACTGAGCTATGAAGTACGGGAGTTTGAGCACTCCTCATTTATCGAGGGCAGGTGCGGCAAAATAATAATCAATGGCAAAGATGTAGGATTTATCGGAGAGCTTCATCCGCAGGTGCTTGAGAACTTCGGGCTTTCGTTCCCAGTAGCTGCGCTTGAGATTAATCTTAGTGTGATACTTGATTTGTAAATTTTGAATCGCACAACAAAATTCCGTTTGCTGGTTCTTGCGTTAATATGGTCTTTGGATAAGATTTATATATTCAATAACTCCCTTTTTAACCGTGGCAGTCGATGAAGAAATTGTAGAAATCATAGAACCTTCGCAAGAGTTATTCGATCTGTATGCTAAATTTAAAAAAGAAATTCTCTCCGTGCTTCCAAACTCAAAAGTTGAGCTAATCGGTTCTTTGGCTGTCCCAATGGCGGGCAAGAAAGAACTAGACATTATGGTCGTAACCAAAGATGTGAAAGATGCCCAAGATAAATTAGTTCTGAAAGGATTCCCAAAAGGCCCAATAATTGACGGGATTGGTTACTGCCGCAACAGAAAACAAATAGTGATTGTTGAACTGCATATCCTGCCCCCAGGACATAAAAAAATAGAGCAGTACCGAGAACATGTTAAAATGCTTCAAGAAGACGCTTCTCTAAGAAAGCAGTTTGAGGCCTTAAAAGTGAGCCTGGACAAAACAAGCATAGAAAATTACAAAAAGGAAAAAAGCAAATTTATGAAGGAACATAATTTAAAATAGAAATAATCACTTCTTCTTAACTTCTTTCTGAGCAGCCGGCTTGGCAGCAGATTTCCTAACTTTCTTTGGCCTTGCCTTCGGCTTTTTTGACTTCTTTTCCTTCATTTCGATCCCGAGCTTCTTTAGTTCCCTGGAAATCTCAGCGCTTGAGGCGCCTTTTTTTATTGCCAGCTTCTGCTGTGTGGGCTCAAGATGCCTCATATTGACCTTTTTCCTTCTTGTTTCTCCATCAACAATAACAAAATTATCATCAATAATGTCGATTACAACACATTTTAGTTTTGCGTCCCTGCCCGCAGTTTTTATGCAAAGTCTTCCTATTTCAATCATTTTAAACTCCTCGCCATTGCCTTTATCCTGGCTCTTGAGCAGTTTGAGCACAATACCCCTCCAAACGCCCTTTCGGGCCTTCTCTGGGTCTTTGAGAGCTTATCAAGCTTATCCTGGCTTTTGTGCTTCATTCCCTGCAAAATTGAGCCGCAAACGCCGCAAACCGGCTTTTTTGTGTTTCTTTTAGTGTAATAGCTTGCCAGCCTGTTGCTTGGTGTTCTTTTCTTGATCTGCCGGAATGTGTTTGATTTTGTTTTTGATTCTGACATTTTAATCTCCTAATGCGAAAATCGCCCTTTTTTTAAATGTTTTTCCTGTCAAGAACCACATACCACTCTGGAAGGGGGTTACTACCCCGTTACAACCTGGTGGTTCTTGAGCATGCTCAGAAATTGCCCATCCTACCTTCTGCCAAAAAAGCGAAGTATGCTTCAAAAGCAATTTCTGACATATTAAAAATAAGAAAGGTTTATAAATGTAGTTTTTTAGGAATGCCCCATGCGAATTTCAAACAAAACAGTTGATGATGTTGTCAGGGAAGTTGCAGGAGAGGATGTTGTTCCCCTTGTCAACCTGATAAAGAAGAGAAAGAACATTTCTGAGTTTAAGATTGCCGAAATGATGAATGTCAATGTAAATGTGGTCAGGAACATGCTCTACAGGCTTTATAACAATAGTCTTGTTTCTTTCGTCCGTAAAAAGGACAAGAAAAAGGGATGGTACATCTATTACTGGACTTTCATTGAAAAGCGGGTCGGAATACTCCTCGAAGACCTCAAAAAGAAGAAGGTTGACAAGCTGCAGGAAAGGCTTGGGAGGGAAAAAAGTAATTTTTTCTTCAGCTGCCAGAACGGCTGCATACGGCTTGACTTTGAAAAGGCCATGGACTACGGCTTCAAGTGCCCTGAGTGCGGCTCACTGATGCAGCAGGAGGACAATGTCAAAAAGATAAAGGACCTTGAGTCAGAAATTGAAAAGCTGTCGGAAAGCAAAAATAAGAAAACCGTTAAAAAGAAAAAGACAAAGAAGCGTTAATTGACTTCGTTATATTCTTCCCAAAAGCGCGGGCTTTGTTATGCCACCTTCACTTACCAGCCCAGTTATGCTGCTGGCCTTTGCTTCCCGCAGGTTTTTCTGCCCCGGCTTTTTGCTGCTGCCAAAAATGCTGTAACCCCCATAGGAAGGCACCTTATGCTTCCTTGCCTCCTCGATTGCTGCATTTGCTTCCTCAGTTACAATTATCTTGTCGCCGCAAACTGCTTCTGGTTCAAAAAAAAGAATGTCTGATTCTTTGACTGCTTTGCTTAGCATTTCCTGCGCATTTTCCCGACCGGTTGGCAATTTTCTGTAATCTATCGCGCAAACTGAAAAATTGGTGCCTGCGCTTTTCGCTTTCTCTATTGCTTTTATTATCTTCTGGGAATCGCCCAGGGTGAGAACCGAGGACCCATTTCTTATTTTGTGGGCAGCCATTACGGATATTTTCTGGCTAGAATTTTTTATTGCCTCTTTGTATCTCAAAACTCTCTGCAGGATTTCCTGCTGAAGCTCTGAAATTTTCTTTGGCCTGATTGCCGAAAGTACCTCACTTACTGCAGATTTGTCCTCGGGGTTGGCCTCCGCGTGCTTTTTTGCTGCAAAATTTATTTTATGCATCAAAAACAGGGAAGTCTTTATTCCGCCGTCTTGTGAAATCTGTTCTATTTCCGAAAGAAATTGTTTGAGCACCAAGGTGAAAATTAGCGGGATTACCGTCGCACCATTCTCTCTATCTTCTTTTCTTCCCTTTCTATGTTGTATTCCTCTTTTACAAGGGCTTTGGAAATCTTAAGGAGACTTTCATCCATTCTTCCGATCCTTCTCTCAAGCAATACCAGAATCCTCAGACTGTATACTATTGCGGCCAATGTGCCGATTATAATTGCAAGAGTTACCCCTTCAACACTTATTGCCATTTTAACGCCTCCTTGAGTTTTTTACGAAAGGAGACCAGCAAACGTTTTCGTTTGCGCCGCCTCCTTTTTTATTTTATATGTGGTTTTTGTGTATAGAAACAGGCAGAGTATAAAAATGTTTTTATGGGGGTTTTGTGATTATTAGCAATTTATTTACAATATTGAAAAAATAGTTAAGAATCTGACCTAATTATTTCAGCTCTTTCCAGACCCGGTCAAACATCTGCTGAACTGTTCCTGCGAGATAGTCTGAATTTATCCAGATTGCTGAATCGTAGGTTGGATGAACAACCGCATCGTCGGATATCATGAACGTTACATTTTTTCCATCAACGGCAACAAATCTTCCCTTAACTTCCTTTGATGTTTTCACTTCAGCAACGCCTTTCAGGTCTTTTGCAATTTCCTGCGCTTCCGGAGACTCAGGAATAATGATCTTAACCCTAATGCCCTTTTCCCTTGCCTTTGCCAGCGGTTTCTTCAGGGCCTCGATTTTTCGCTTCGCTCCCTCGATGGAGGTCATAATCAGAACTTCTTTTTCCCCGTTTTTAATCATGGATTCAAAATGGTTGTACAAATTGTGCCTTCCTTTTATGGCTCCGGAAAGGTCTATCGGGTCGACGAGGTCGATGCCCTGGGAGTGCAGAGTCTTAAGCTCCTCTATGATTGGGGATTTGTTTATTTTTTCCAATGATTCTATTTGGTCTTTTGTGTCCTCTTCTACTCTCTTCTTAACCCTGTCTATGACCTCGGAAGGCTTTACCGCAATGTATTTTATCGGCTTGCCGACTTTCATTATTATAAAACCTTTTTTTTCGAGAGATTCAAGAACATCGTAGCTTCTTGACCTCGGAACATTCGCAATGTCAGAAAGCTCACCAGCAGTAGAAACACCCCTCGAAAGAAGCGCTACCCAAATCCTTGATTCATAGCTATTTAAGCCCAAATTTTTTAGTTTATTTAAAAAGTCCTTCTTAAGTAACATTTTAGTCTCCGAATGAAATGTCTAAATTATAACTGGTATATAAACCTTTCCTTTTTTACTCTTGATGAGTGATGAAAACATCCCTATTGCCCCTCTGGTTTCCTATGGAAAATGGAAATGTAAGCTCAAATTCCTTTTCTTTTTTTAATTTATTTCTATATAGTAAATAATATAAAACATATATAAAA
>CAIVED010000011.1 GCA_903904885.1 uncultured archaeon
GAGTGGAATGGTACGAATGAGTCTATGGCAGTTGTTGGCAGTGGTGCGAATGTTACCTGCTGGGTTAACAAGACAGGTTTGCTTGACGGGTTTTATGCTTATAGAGTCTGGGCTAATGATTCTGCAGGCTTGTGGAATTACAGCGAAACAAGGAACATAACAATAGATATGACAAAGCCCGCTGTTGAGCTTGTTCCGCCCACGGATGCTTCTGGAATATCTGTGAACAGGTCTTATGTGGCGGTGAATGTTTCTGCCGGTGATTTTAATTTTGCCAATGTTACAGTTTTCTTGTTTAATTATGGAGGAAGTTTAATTAATTCATCGTTTAGCAATTTGACTGGTTTGTTTGCGAATTTCACAGGTTTGGCTAATGGCATGTATTATTTCAATGCAACTGCAGTTGACAGGGCGGGGAATAGTAATTCAACAGAGACTAGAAATATCACCATAGACCTTACACAGATTATAGTTACAATACAATCCCCTCTTAACCAGACATATTTCTCATCTTCGGTCTGGTTTAATGCAACGATTAACAAGAACGGCTCCTGGTGCGCCTATTCCCTTGACGGAGTTGCAAACGTAAGCATGTCCAATGATTCAGCCACTCATTTCTCCAGTTTGGACACAAATGTCACAGAAGGAAATCACAGTGTTTCTTTCTATTGCAATGATACCCTTGGAAGCTTAGAATCCGTATTTGGGCAGTTTGCAGTGAACATTCCTCCTGTTGTTTTCATAGAGAACCCTAAAGGCGAGTCCTATGATGAGAAGAAGCTTGTTCCGATATTGGTGAATGCAACAGATGCAGAGGGCATAAGCTACACTTCAGCCATGGTCACATTGCCCAACGGCTCGGAAGAAAACATATCTTTCAGCAGCGGGCTTCAGGGTGACAATTTTGATTCAGACAGTTTAGGCTCAAACTGGTTCAATGAGACCGGACAGACAGGGCCATCCCAGGATTGCGTAATAGACATAAACGGCACAGTTCCCGGCAAGGCATACATATCCCTGAGCGGAAACGGCTCTCCGGTTACAGACACATTCTGCAGCCTGGTTTCAAGCAAGCCGATTGTAGGGGATTTCGACATAAACATCTCCTTTGAGATACTGAATGCCACAGGAACAGACATGGCATTGAACTTTATTCTTGCGGAGATTCCTTCCTACACAAGCTCCCAGAAAATGGAGCTAATGGCCCTGGCAAACTGGTCAGGCTACGAGAGGGAATATGAGATATTTGTGGATGACAATAATTTCTCAGGATACCTCTCATTCAATGAGTCAAACCTAACCCAAAAACCAACTTCCGATTCCTTCGGCAAATTCAGGATAAAAAGGGTTGGCGATAATTTCACATTCTTCACATTCAACAACACCGAAGGCCAGTGGATAGAGGAAGCAACTTCCCAGAACAGCTTTAATTTCAACAGGGCACTCTATGTTGTAGTCAATGCTGAGTCAGCCTACCCCGGCTATGGCTCCCTTCAGCTGAGCTGGGACGATTTGGGCATAGAGGACAGCAACCTGAGCTTTGCCATGTTTAACAGAACTTCACTAAACGGCCTGTATAATGTGAGCGTGAGCTCAACAGACAGTCTTGGGGCAGTCAATGGCACAGAAAAAACCAATTTCACCATATTGTTTGTAAACGATCCGCCGTCAATCCCATTCATACTGGCGCCTTATCTGGGAGAGGCCATACACGGCACATATAATGTGACCTGGAGCCAGGTGACTGATGAGGAGAGCGACCTCCTGGTGTTTAACCTGACGCTGATTAATCCTGACACCACCACCACCCCTCTGGTTTCATACTATGGAAACAGCAACACAACATCCTACAACCTGAACACGCTGCTCTATCTTGACGGGGATTATTCAATGACTTTGACTGTCTTTGAAAATCAAACTCCGGAGACGCTCTCCACTAGCTATACAATTGAAGGCAATTTCACAATAGACAACACCCCTCCAAATGTCTCCTTTGTCGGCCCGACGCCTCCGAACGGCTCGATTGTTTCAGGGATTGTGGTGCTGAATGCCACTGCCGCGGACACTCATTTTTACAGCATAGGGATATACAATGAAACAGACCTGGTGGCCTATTGCGAATACTTCCCATGCGATTACACATTCAACACAAGCGGGATGACTGACGGGGCGCACACTTTCTACGCCCTTGCCTATGATTTGCTGGACAACGCAGCATACACGGATAATCTCACTTTGCTTGTAGAAGCAATGCCTCCATCAATTGAAATAGTCTCCCCAATAGCATCTGCATACAATTACACTTACATGCTTGTAAATCTGTCAGCAACTGATCTGGACGGAGTCTCGCAGATTTGGTTTGACTGGAACGGCACCAATACGCCTTACACCGTTCCTGTCGAGATTAATTTCACAGACAACTCGACAATAGTTTTGACTGCCTATGCAAACGACACTTTCGGAAACATTAACAGCACAAGCGTAACCTTCAGCGTGAACACATCGCTTTCCTTCGTGCCTCCTCCGGAGGTTTCAGGCCTAGGCGCGGCAACCACAAACAGCTCTGCGGAGATAAACTTCACAACCAATGAGAATGCAAATTCCACCATCAACTACGGAATCAATTCCTCGCTTGGCACTTTGATATACAATTCAAGCTTCGGGCTAAACCATTCAATATTAATCCCCGGCCTGCAGAGCAACACAACTTATTATTACAATGTCACAGTCTGCAGCCTGGGCGGAAACTGCAATACCTCGGGTGTTTTCAACTTCACGACACTGTCAAATGCGCCGGACACAACCGGTCCGGCATTTACGGATTTGATTAACCTGACTGTTTTGAACAACGAGTCGCTGTCCTATGACATCAATGCAACAGACCCCAGCGGGGTTTCCTGCTTCAGGGTCAATGACACCGCCCATTTCAGCATCGACTGCAGCGGACTGCTGACAAATGCAACAGGGTTGAGCGTAAGAAATTACAAGCTTAACATAACTGCAAATGACACCCGGAACAACAATAATTCTGGAATAATATCTGTCAATGTCACAAACTCGACAATCCCCGACACAAACGGGCCTGTGTTTGACAACCTGATTAACCTGACTGTTTTGAACAACCAGTCCCTGTCCTATGACATCAATGCAACAGACCCCGGCGGGGTTTCCTGCTTCAGGGTCAATGACACTGCCAGCTTCAGGATAAACTGCAACGGGGTTCTTAGAAATGCAACCGGGCTTTCAATAGGGATTTACTGGCTGAACATAACAGTGAACGATACCCTGAACAACAATAACTCGGGGATAATATTTGTAAATGTCACCAATTCAACAATCCCGGACACAACCCCTCCGGTAATCTCCTCGGTAAGCAGCGGCTCCCCGTCAAACGCGTCTGCGCAGGTAACCTGGACCACCGATGAGAGTTCAAACTCAACCGTTAACTTCGGCACGACAACAGGTCTTGGCGCATTTGTCTATAATTCCAGCTTTGTGGCATCGCATTCTGTTAATCTGAGCCCGTTAGTTGCGAATACAACATATTATTACAACGTCACCAGCTGCGACATTCACAATAACTGCAACACTTCAGGAGTGTTTAATTTCACGACATTGCCAAATGCGGTTGTAAACAATGCGCCGTCTGTAGCGCTGGGAAAGCCTTCAAACAATGCAAGAATCAACAACACTGACAATGTCACTTTGAATTTCACAGTAACTGACGATTTGAGCGCAACTTTGAGCTGTGACCTGTACATAAACGGTTTGCTGAACAAGACTGACGGCAGCGTGCAGAACAATACTCTAACTAATTTGGAGCTTAACGTTTCAGTCGGAACCTACACATGGAAGGTCAACTGCAGCGACGGCTCGCTGAGGGATGCTTCAGGAACAAGGACATTCTTTGTGAATGACACTCTCGGCCCTTCAATAACAATGGTATCGCCTCTTGCCGGCACATACAATTACACTTACATTTTGGTCAACCTAACGGCATCTGATGCTTCAGGCATCTCCAAAATATGGTTCAACTGGAACGGAACCAACACGGCTTACACAGTTCCTGTTGAGATTAATTTCACGGACAACTCGACAATAAATATCATAGCCTACGCAAATGACACTCTCGGAAATATCAACTCAGCAAATGCCACTTTCGCAATAAACACTTCATTTGCTGATGTGTTCCCTCCGGTAATTTCAGGAGTGAACGCATCAACAGTAACGAATGATTCAGCAATAATCGCATGGACAACCGGCGAATCGGGAAATTCAACTGTAAACTATGGAACAACAGATGCCCTGGGAACATTTGTTGAAAACAGCAGCTTTGTCACTTCGCATTCGGTTGATTTGCCAGGGCTGCAGCCGAATACAACATATTTCTACAACGTTACAAGCTGCGATGTCCACGGGAACTGCAACACTTCAGGAGTGTTTAATTTCACAACAGGCGCAACAATAAGATATCCTCCGGCGATATCAGCATTATCAAACACAACCACAAACGAGTCCGCAAACCTGAGCTGGACAACCAATATTGATGCAAATTCAACGGTCAATTACGGAACAGATGCAGCATTGGGCACCCTGGTTGACGATGCAAATTTCTCAACCAGCCATCTGGTGTCAATAGCCGGGCTGCTTAACAGCACTTTGTACTATTATAATATCACACGCTGCGACAATGAAAGCAACTGCAACACAACAGGGCCTTACACATTCACAACACAGCAGAATCCGGATACAACACCTCCGGTCATTTCAGGCATAACAAATGACAGCACAAACCAGACCGCAAGAATCAACTGGACCACCGACGAGCTGGCCAATTCAACCGTTGAGTACGGAACAACAGACAGCCTGGGAAGCGTTGTAAGAAATTCAACATTTGCATTCAACCACAGCATCGGAATCTCGGGGCTTTCGCCGACAACGCTTTATTATTACAATATCACAAGCTGCGACCAGTTTGGAAACTGCAATACTTCAGGAGTGTTTAATTTCACAACAACAGCCAACATTGATTTAACTCCGCCGGTGATATCCGGCTATACAATAGAACCGAGAGACCCGGCAGTAGGCAATTTCACTTTCCTAAATGCGACAGCAGCGGATGATGTAAATCTAAGCGGCATATTCGTGAACATAACCCTTCCGAACGGCACAATCATAACTTTGCCGCTTCCTTACAACTATTCGCCTCCAATTACCGGCAGGTACAATGTAACAATCTTCGCCAATGACACTTCGGGCAATATTGCCAGCGTAACCAGCTACTTCATTGCAGGAAATCTGCCGCTGATAGTGCAGGTTAACATAATGAACAATTCATTTTCAGGCATAGAGACAAATTTGACAATATTCTTCGGCGGAACAAATGATGAGCTGCGCAACTATTCATTCATCGGGGACAGGATAGACCTGCCTACTGACATACTCTATGATTTGCTCTTCAGGCTTTACTCCGGAGCCATAACTGTCAGGCTTAACAGCATAAATTTCTCTCTGGATACAAACAGCACTCTCGGGGTTGACAAGACCGCTGTTGAAGGTTTCCTTGTTACTTATGGCATATTCTCCAACTACACATTTTCAAATGCAATTCTGGTAATTAATTACTCAAATACAGGATATGCTGATGAAAGCAGGCTCACGGTTTATAGATGCGCAAACTGGAACTTTACTGGACGGGCTTGCATTAGCGGATGGGTGTCAATATCCTCCACTCAGAATACTGCAAACAAGACATTTGAGGTGAACACAACAGGATTCTCAGCATACTCAATAAAGCAGGAGGCTGCTGCAAATAAAAAACCTGCTCCAAGCAGCGGGGGGCATAGCGTTGACCTGCCGCCTTCAGTTTCAAAGACTCCTGGAGTTTACACCCCTCCAGCACCTGCAGAGGAGGTTGTTCCGCCTGTTCAGGAAGTTGTGCCGGCAGCACAAAAGCCAGTAGAAATAACACCGGGCAAGAAACCGTTTTTCGGAATGGCCATAGACGGCCAGGTTGTTGAGACAGGCATCCCTATAGCGATTGTCATATTTATTTTAATAGTCCTGGTTTGGCTCATAATCTTCTTCTACCGCAGAAGAAAGAAGAAGGGAGAAGAGTATCCTGAGGAAACAAAACAGAATAATTCAGTGACTGCTTCAAAATTATTTGAAAATCTTGAGAATGTCAGGACTGATGTGGGCAAAGCCGAGAAAAAGGGAATTAAGATGTGGTCAAAGCTTAAATTGTTTTTAATTTCTTTATTCAAGGGCAATAAAACAGAGAAAAGATGGGCCAGAAGATTGAAGAAAGAAGAGAAAATAATTGCCTCCCAGCTGTTTGAAAGCATAGAAAGCCTGAGGAAGAAGGAAATGGCAGCTTCCAAGAATTTAGGGGCATCAAAATCCTATGTCTGGATTTTCTTTGCAGGGATTTTCATCCTTGCGTTGTTTTTCTTTACAGACGACCTGCAGTCCAATCTTGCGCTGGCGGGGAATGCGGTTTCATTCATCAATGCGCAGAATGCGGTTTCATCTGTATTCAAAATAACAATTGCAGTGCTGGCCATGATAGCTGCGTTTTACTCGTCGAGATATGCCCTGGCAAAACTAAAGGATAGTGAGAAGCCGGCGCATTTCAGGAATGTACGGGTTGTAAAGAGAAAGGTAAAGCCTGTTTCAGAAAGCAAGGCCGGGGAAAAGATTGATGATAGAAGAATTGCCGCAGAAAAACCTGCAGCAAAAGAGCACAGTACTGAGAAATCAGAGATATTAACAGAAAGGGATAAGATTCTTAACGAACTTAAGGAGGCATACAAATGAGCGGAAAAATAGTGGGAGTTATATCAATAAAAGGCGGCGTGGGCAAGACCACGGTTGTTTCGAATCTTGCTGCTGCGCTTGCAAAGCAGGGCAGGAAGGTTCTGGCCATTGACGCAAATTTCAGCGCGCCAAATCTCGGGATACATGTTGGCGTTGTCAACAAGGAGAACACCATACATGAAGTTATCGCGGGAAAGATTGATGCCAGTGAGGCAATCTATCCAAATGAGGCGGGATTTGACATAATGCCCGCAAGACTTTTGCCAATAAGGATTGATCCGCTCAGGCTGAAAAGAAAGATTAGCGCCCTCAAAAACTCCTACGATTTCATCCTGATAGATTCCTCGCCGAATCTGAACGAGGAAATGGCTGCCACCATGGCTGCCTCTGACGAACTGATTGTTGTAAGCTCCCCTGATTTCGCGACACTGAGCTGCACAATGCGCGCGGTTAAGGCAGCAAGGGAGAAAAAAGTGCCAATTACCGGGCTTGTGCTCAACAGGGTTAGGAACAAGCATTATGAGCTGACTCTTGATGAGATTGAAAGCTCAACAGAGGTGCCTGTTGTAGGATTAATGCCTGAGGAGGAAAAGGTTTTGGAAGCTCTTTCAGTCACAACGCCGGTTGTTGTTTTTGCGCCAAGGAAGGATGTTTCAATTGAATACCAGAAGCTGGCTGCTGCAATTTCAGGCGGCAAGTACAGGGACACGAGGCTGTGGAGCAATGTGAGGAACTTTTTGTTTGAAAACAACTTTTCAAAGGTTGACGTGAACAGGACAGTGATTGCCGGGAAAAAGAAATAATGAGTTGATGCATGAATGACTAGAGTTAACATAGAACTGCCGGAAGAGCTGCACAAGAAGGTTAAGGTCTTGTGCGCCATGGAAGACAAAACTATCAAGGAGTTGGTAGAGGAGGTGCTCGACAGGGAGGTTAATGGAGGCAGCGCCAGCGTAAGGAAGAAATAATTTCAATATTGTAAATAATTCTCTTGCTTTGCACATTTATGTGCAAACAGGTTCCAAAAGGGAAAGGTTTATATATGAGTTGTAACCACTGAGTAGTAAAAGTGAGGTGGTGGTTAAAATGAATAAGGAATATAAAAATAGTGGATTGATTAGAGATCCAACAGGGTCCCAAGAACCTAGTTTTATTATGAAAGACCAAGCAGCAGAAATGCCTGGCCAGCCTAAATATTCTTCGCTGATAAGAAACTTAACGATAGCATCCTATGCGCTGGCATTGGTAATTGGCGGCTATTTGGGGCATGTTGCTTACGATAAGCATAAGGAGCATAAAGAGCTTCAAGTGGAACAGCAATTGCAGCAGGTTATCCAAGAGACACTTCCCCAGCATAGCGGAATAGACTACCAGGTATGCGACGCTAAAGGCAACTGCAGAAGCTGCACAGATTTGTCCGACTGCCTTAAAGAAGCAAAATAATTTTTTTTATTAATCCCTTTCTCAATATCTATGCTGGCTTCCGCCCCTTACCAGCATGTAAAGCCCGCCGATGACGCTTCCTATTGCGCAGGCAAGAAGAATCTGCTCTGGGGATGCAGGAATCGCGAATGAAATAATCTTGTAGAAAGTCAGAAGTGTGTAGGCCCCAATTAATATGAAAATGACCCCGATAATCTTTGCAATCGAGCCCTCTGCTCCATGTGCGCTGGGTGAAGAATAATGTGCCATTTGGCAGCTTAATTTTCTGCTGTTTAAAAATGTTTTTGTTTTTAGCGAATATGAAAATAAAATCAAAAGCTATTTAAAAAAACAAAGAATAGGGCTGCCATGGCAAAGATACTTCTCGGTCCCGCAGGAAGCTCCGGCCTTGGAAATGAGGAGGGCCTTAAGAAATGCAGGGAGCTTGGCCTCGAAGCCATGGAGGTGGAATTCACCTATGGCGTTAAGATGAAGAATGAGGAAGCCAAAAGAATCGGCGAGCTTGCAAAAAAGCTGAACATTTCCCTAAGCGTGCATGCCCCATATTATATCAATCTTAATTCAGAGGAAAAAGCCAAAATACACGCATCAAAGCAAAGAATCCTTGATTCCTGCGAAAGGGGGCATTATCTTGGCGCAAAATTCATTGTTTTCCATGCGGCTTTTTATGGCAAGGTTTCAAAAGAAGAAACCTATGATGCTGTCAAAGAGGCAGTTCTCGATTTGCAGAAAACAATCGCAAAAAACAAATGGGATGTCACCCTTTGCCCTGAAACAACAGGCAAGGCAAAGCAGTTCGGGGATTTGGATGAATTGTCAAGACTAGCTGAAGAAACCGGCTGCGGGGTCTGCATTGACTTTTCCCACCTGAAGGCAAGATATAACGGCAAAATTGACTATGATGAGGTCTGCAAAAAGGTCAAGAAAATAAAAATAAAAACAGCCCATTTCTCGGGCATAGAATATACCGAAGCAGGCGAAAGAAGGCACATTGTCACAAAAGAATCGGAAATAAAAGAGCTGCTTTCTTACCTGAAGAAATATGAAATCTCAATCAGGGTCATAAATGAGAGCCCTGACCCCTTCGGGGACTGCATGAAAAGCCGGAAAATTAGAAATTCAATGAAAATTTAATTGAAAATTTCTAAATCAATTTAAAAACCTTCCCATTCAAAAGATTTAAATAATTTATGCTGTTATGAAACTGCATAGATGACTGCAATACAATATCTTTCACTTGAAGAGGCGCAGAAACTCGTCCCGGAAGTGCGGAGAAAAATTCTGAAGGTGATGAAATTAAACAAGGCAATCGAGCTTATCAGCAACATTGAGATTGCCTACTACGACGAGATTGAGTCGGCGTTCAGCGAAATCCGCTTCAACAAGAAATTCCATTCGCTCTGCCTGAGGCTTTTTTCCGAGCTGGAGGCGCTGATGGCGAGGGGTGCTGTCCTGGATGACATAGAAAAGGGGACAGTGAATTTTTACAGCATTTGCAGGGGCAAGCCGGTCGTGCTCTGCTGGAATCTCGGGGACAGGCACATAAAGTACTGGCGGGAGATACATGAGGATTTCTCTGAAAAGAAGCCCATATCAAAACTGCGTTAAGTTTATAAACAATTTTTCTATTATGCCTGGCATTCAGCGCAAAATGATAATCAGCAACAAGAACATTCCGGATAAAATCTTTTTTGACTTGATAAAAAATATCAAAAGCAAAAAGGAGCTCTCTGAAATTGACGACTCGCTGGTCAGTTCGGAGATGGAAAATGTAATCTCCCATGACAAAAAGCTTCTGGATTTCCTTTCTTCTGCATCGGATATGAAAAAAATTGAAAAATCCGCAAGATACAAAGAAACAATAAAGAAAACAAGGGCAATCCTGAGAAAATCAGTAGGCGTGTTCATAAGGATGGACAAAACTCAGGATTTCAGCCAGCTGCTGCAGAAGCATGAGTCAACAAGGGAAAGGCTGCAGATTTACCCTGAATTATACAAAAGAATTTTTCACATAACCGGAAATCCAAAATCAATTCTGGATTTGGGTTGCGGGCTCAACCCCCTGTCCTACAAATACCTGAAAGCAAAGCCAATCTACTACTGCGTTGACATCTCTTCAAACATAATAGAAATTGTGAATAGTTTTTTCAAAAAAAACAAAATAAAAGGCCAGGCAGAGATAATGAACCTGCGGGAGATAAAAAATCACCGGCTGAACCTGCCAAAGGCAGGCATCTGCTTCATGTTCAAGCTGCTTGATTCTCTTGAAATAGAAAAAGGCCACAAACTGGCTGAGAAACTGGTAAAAGAAGTTCCCTCAAAATGGTTCGCTGTCAGCTTTTCAACTAATACCCTTTCCGGCAGGAGAATGAACCACCCCTACCGCGGCTGGATTGAGCAGATGTGCAGAAGGCTGGGCTATTTCTACGAAATCCTTGAGTTTGAGAATGAGATATTTTACCTTATACAGAAGTAAGATTTATAAACAATAAAAAATGAACTGCCTCCATGCAGAGCATCTTCTATGACATCGGGCTAATAATAATTGTTGCTACTTTCCTTGCTTATCTTGCCGGGCTCATAAGGCAGCCGCTTGTTCTCGCCTATCTTGCAGGCGGAATTTTAATCGGGCCGCTGGGGTTTAAGCTTATCAGCAACACAGGCGTGATAACAACCCTTGCGGAGATAGGAATCGCATTCTTCCTTTTTATTGTCGGCCTGGAGATGAACATCTCAAAGCTGAAAAGGCTCGGCAGGCCAATCCTTCTGGCGGCCATATGCCAGATAGCAATAACATTCCTTGCAGGATACCTGGTCTCAAGGCTCTTTTTTGACCTGCCAACAGCCATGATAATATCGCTTGCGCTGACATTCAGCTCAACAATGATTGTTGTCAAGCTGCTTTCTGACAAGAGGGAGATTGACACGCTTCACGGCAGGATTATAATAGGAATCCTGATAGTGCAGGATGTTGTGGCAATATTTGCCCTCTCGTTCCTTCAGTCAGGAAACATCTCCTCAATGTTTGTTGTCTCATCCATCGTCAAGGGAATACTGCTTTTTTCAATAACTTTCTTCGTCGGGATTTTCATAGTTCCGTTCCTTTTCAGGTTTGCGGCAAGGTCGCAGGAGCTTCTTTTCATATCCGCTGTTGCATGGCTTTTCATAGTCTCAATGTTCGCCAGTTTCCTCGGCTTCAGCTTTGCCATAGGCGCATTTTTGGCAGGCATTTCCCTTGCCCAGCTTGACTACAGCTTTGAGGTTGTGTCCAAGGTGAAATCGCTGAGGGATTTCTTTTCGATAATATTTTTTGTCGCCCTGGGGATGATGATTGTGCCCTCAATACCCCAAAATGCGGCAGCTCCGATAATCCTCCTCTCGGCATTTGTGATAATCGGAAATCCCCTGATTGTCATGGTTATCATGGGCCTTCTCGGCTTCAGCAAAAAGCCATCATTCCTGACAGGCATAGGAATAGGCCAGGCAAGCGAGTTCTCGCTTATACTGGCAACCCAGGCATTTGTTATTGGTAAAATAAGCCAGGGCTCGCTTTCAGTTGTTGCAATAATAACCGCGATAACCCTTGTGGTGACTTCGTATCTGATTAAATATGACCACTGGATTTATGAAAAACTTTCCGGCGCACTTTCAATTTTTGAATTCAGGAAAAAGGAAATCTACAAGCTGGCGCATTCTGCAGAGGACCATTTTGACGCAGTGCTTTTGGGCTGCGACAGGATTGGCTACAGCATACTCAACACTTTCAGGAAGCTCAAATACAAATTTCTTGTGGTTGACTTCAATCCGGAAGTAATAAACGATTTGGCAGGAAAGCAGATAAGCTGCATCTACGGGGATTTTGAGGATGCTGAAATCATGAACAAGATAGACCTGAAGAAGCCCAAAATTTTCATCTCAACCATTCCGGATTTCAGCGCAAATGTCAGGCTGCTGAAAAAAGTAAGGGGCGCGAACAGGACAGCCCTTGTTTTCCTGACCGCAGTAACAATAAGCGAAGCCCTTGAGCTGTACGAGAAAGGCGCGGACTATGTCATAATGCCTCATTTCCTCGGCGGGGAGCACGCTTCTTATATAATTGAGCATCTCAGGGAAAAGGGGCTTCTTGAAACAAAGAAAAGGCACATCGAAGAATTAAAAAACAGGAAATTACTTAAGCAGGAGCATCCAAGGAGGTAAAATGCAGATAACTGTAAACATCGAAAAGAGGCATCTGGTGTTTTTGGTTGTTATATTGGCTGTTTTTTTTATTGTTGGTGTTACTGCCTATGTTAATCCGACGACGCATGTTGGCCATGATGCAAGCGAGACCGGACCTGGGACTTTCGGCGGGACGGCAAATGATGTTTTTACTTTTCCCGGCGGTTTGAATGTGAATAATGGTCTTGCATCTTTTTTCTGGGTAGGTGGAACGTATCCTGAGGGAGAAGGTCTGAGGCTAAATGGGTCCAATGGTGTAAGTGTATACCTGGAAAATAGTAATGGAGTATTTAGGCTTATTAATCATCCGTGGAATAAGGAACTTTTAACTATTAGCCAGGATGGCACATTACGTGTAGGCGGGCCAATACTCCAGAATATTAACAATGGGTATCATGATGTTTGGATTCAAGGAGGCGCCTCCACCGCCGGGGGAGATGCCAGGAACCTGGCTCTGCTGGGATCGGATGAAGATTCTGGAGATACTCTCTATTTGAATTTTGGTGGTGAGTACGCAGGAGGCACGGTAGTTGGCGGGAACATGTTAGTTACTGGGGCTATAAACCTTGGAGGCGTTCCAAGAAACAGCTGGTTAGCTGGCGCCTGCCCGCAAGGCCAAGCCATTACCCAAATAAATAGTGATGGAAGTATAGTCTGCCAAAATATAATTACTACTTGCAACTGGGCAGGGTGGAGTATAGCTTGCGTGTCGGGGTGTGCCGGTCAGTGTTCGTATCCTATGGGCACCTCTAAAAGATGCACTGCTCAAGCAACTTCTTTGAGATGCGAGAATGGGGTTCTCGAAGGAAATACCTGCTGTACTGCTTGTTCCTGCATCTGATAACCTGTCTGCTTGGATTCATTCTTATTCTGGAAGCTGTTTTTGTTTTGCAGTTGCTTTCCAAACCACAACGTTTAAATAATATTCCTAAAATAATTCTTTGAAAATGGCAAAAATACTGATGGTAATAGCCCCTGTGCATTTCAGGGATGAGGAGCTGTTTGTCCCGAAGGAGTTTCTTGAAAGCAAGAAGATTAAAGTGGACGTCGCTTCCTCTGTGAAAACCCCTGTTCACGGGATGCTGGGCAAGTCAATAAAGCCGGATTTGCTGGTTTCCGAAGTTGCTCTTGATGAATATTCCGCCGTTGTTTTCGTGGGCGGAATCGGGGTTGAGGACAAGAAATTGTATGAAGACCGCGCATACGTGAATCTCGCAAAGCTTGCATACATGAGAGGCAAGGTTGTTGCAGCAATCTGCATTGCCCCGAAAATACTCGCAGCAGCAGGCATCCTGAAAAACAGGAAGGCAACGGTTTCAAGCTCGGGAATTGACTACATAAAATCAAAGGGTGCAATATCCGTCAACCAGGATGTCATCCAGGATGGCATGGTGATAACTGCCTCTGGCCCGAATGCCTCCAAGAAATTCGCTGAAATGATTTATGAAATGCTGAGCTCGTAGTTCTTTTATTCTCTAATTAGCTTTAACTAAAATTCCGGTTGCTGGTTCTTGCATTATGTCCGCTGTTTGTTCCGCTTCTTCTGCTTAATTGCCATGCAAGAAGTAAATACGCAAGAAAAGCAAAGCTTTTCTGCGCGCAGACCCAAAAAAATCACCTTGTGATTTTCTGGGCACAGAAAAGCAAAAGCTTTTCTTGTGAATTGCCTTGCAATTTCTTGCGTTTATCTGGCTGGCACAGACAGATTAAAGCAGGCCTGGCAGTCAGGGCCAGTAGGAAAAGCAAGAAGCGGATTTAAGGCCTGCCCAGCAAACGGGATTTTGCCCTAGGAAAATGCGTAAATCTCCCAAAACCTTTTTAAAGCCAAATGTTTATATATTTATAAATATAAAGAGGCAAATATGGAAGTTTTGCAGGATAGTTACCTTAAGGAACAGAAGAAGCTTCTTGCCCTCCATGGGTTCAGGGACAAGGAAAAGGGCAGGGAGCTGGAAGAAAAATCCCGCAGGGGCGGCAAGAAGAAGGTTCAGGAATATCTGAAGAGCATAGGCCTTGACGCGGGCAAATACGCTGAAAATGAAAAGATGGAGATTAACCGCCTTGAGCCGAAAATAGACACAGACTATCCTAAGCCGTCATTTGCCTACCGTTTTTTTTATGAAAGCCCAAATGCATCAATAGAGGAGCCCTATTTCTGGCTTCTGCACCATCTCAAGGTTGACCAGGGATTCTCAGGCGTGATAAAAATTGCGGATATTTTCACTGCGTCGGAGCTTTCGGCAATATCCGGCACTTTGCAGTTCAGGCTTGCCCAGCAGCAGGAAAAGGCAGCCCAATACCTCCGTGGCATAAGCGAGATGGTGAAAGCGCTTTTCCAGATTGTGAGAGAGGTTAGAATCCTCAATGAGAAATTAAAATACTACACAGACAGCAAAAAGCAGGGCGATGTGGGAAGGGTTGCGGAAATCGCGCTAAAAGGGCAGTGGGTTGACCTGGTTGAGGGCGGTGCTAAAAACCCGGGTTCTGTTTACGGGCTGGCCCAGCAGGTGGGCTTCACCATTGTTCCTGATTTATTCTTCAGAATAAAAGTTGACAAGCCCGAAAATGTCGCAAGGGCTGTAAGAAATATTGAGTTTAATGAAAAAATAAAGGAAGTCCTGTCGAGGAAGCTTGAGCAGTATTACATCTGGAAGGAAAAAACAGAGGAGGAGCTTGTTGTCAGGAGAAAGTTCATACTGAAATATCTGCGGCAGCATTACAACACAATATTGCTTTACAAGAGCTGGGTCACGCCCTATCTAAGGACAATCCGAAGGATGGGCATGAGCGAAAGGCATTTGGAAAGCGCGGACATTGTAACAGCATTTGAGACCTCAAGAATCGACCTTGAGTTTCTTTCATACAAGCCCGCGTCGGGCAAATACCGCCCGGTGATACTTGCAAGCTTCAGCTACAGGACAATGCCCCAGATGTCATTCATGGCAGAGGGCTATCAAAAGGGGCCCATTCATGTTGGCCAGGTTGAGGTTGTCCTGCGCTCATACAACTGGACAGATGAGCAGATTAAAAATTACAAGGAATACCGGGAAGCATCGGACATGGAGCTGCTTAAAACAATTGACGAAACAATAAGGCAGACAATGGATGCGCTTGGCGACGAGCTAAAGGAATACCTTGACCTCCAGGAAGGCGAGGAGGGGAAAAAGGAAGATGAGGAAAAGCGCAGGGAAGAGCCGATGCTTGAGCCGTTCACAGCGCTTTTTAGCGGTTTCAGCGAGCTTTTGTCAGGGTTTTTCCCAAGCTTCAGGGAGTCAAAGAAAAAAGAAAAAACTCCCATTGAAGAGGAATCGGACAAGAAAAAGGCGGATGATGCAATTAATTTCGGCCTTTATCAGACTTACAAGAATTTCAAGAAATCGCACGGGTTTTTATCCTGGTAAATGGCAGAAAAAATATCCCTGGACAAGCTGAAGAATTTGCCCCCTGAAAAAAGGGTCGCGCTATTGAAAAAATTTGAGGAGCAGAGGAAAAAGGAAATAGAGACCGCAGAGAGCATGATAAAAAGCTCCGAAGTGGAGCTTGAAAAAACCAAAGCTACAGAAAGGGAAGTCGAGGAGAAAAGCAAGGAGCTGCTTGAGAAAAAAGTCATAACGCCGAGGCAGGCGGAGGAGCTCGAGGAGATTGTTGAGGAGTCGCAAAAGCCCGCTGAGGGTGCGCCGAGGCCCGCCTACGGAGCGCCGCTTGAGGAAATAAGAAGGGTTTACGAGCTCGCAACAAGGGAAGTTTACGAGGGCGTCCGCGAACTGAGAAACAGGGCGGCGAGCGGAAATATAACCGCTGAGGAAACAGAGCGAATCAATTTTTACGAGAGCCAGCTTTCATCGGTTTCAAATGTGCACGAGGCATACATAAATGACAGGAAGGCAAAGGAAAACTTTATGAGAATTAAAACTGCCCTTGAGCAGATAGAGGAATACAGGACTTTGTAAAATGGCGGAATATTATGTTTTTGCAGGGGACTACCAGACAGGAATGGACAGGCATTACGAGCCGGTTTCGCTCGGTTCATATGAAATGCCGCTTAACAAGATTGGGATCTCAACACCCCCGTTCAAGGAACAGTTAGAAAGCCTGAAAGCCAGGATTTTCCAGGGCGCTTCAAAGGTTGAGCTTGGGTTTACCGGAATGCAGAAAGGGTCCATGGGCCAGAGCGCAACAACCCCGGAGATGTACGGCCGCGATGAAAGGGAAGCAATCAGGGATATGGCGAAGGTTAATCGGATTGAGCTGTCAACACATGCAGCGCCTGGTGCAACGGGAGCGTCGGGCTTTGACCAGAGGCAGGGGAAATTCACAGACGAGCACCAGAAGCTGGTCATTGATGAAATCAAAAGAACAGTGGACTTCGCAGCAGACACCGCAGGGGGAGGCCCGGTTGTAATGCACGTCGGCGAATGGCAGAGGCCGCTGTTTGACCTCGAAAAATCAGAGAAATACAGGGAGAAATTCGAGTCCTACCCCGGCGAGAAAGAAAAGGGCGTAATGTATGCTGTTGAGGAAAAAACAGGCCAGCTTATCCCAATACCTAAAGATATTGAGATTTTCCAGCCGAAGATGAAGGACGGGGAATTTGAATATAACAAAGATGGAACAGTCCTGATGGACAAGCTGGGCTATGATGATGCCCTCAAGCGGGCCAAGGAGCAGTTTCCTGATCTCAATCCTGAGCAGGCATTCTTCAGGTTCCAGCACGATTCGGAAATAAGAAGGGCAAGGGCAGAGGCATTGAGATTCAGGAGCACAGAGACCAGAGAAAAGGAGCAGCTTAAGGCATTGGGCACTCTTAAGGAATACTGGGGAGAGCTGGAGAAAAGAACCCCCAAGGAAAAGCAGGACATTCTGAGGGCTTCATTTAACCAGACCGTCGGGGAAAGATACCATATGCAGGCCCGTGAGGGAGAGTCAATTTTGAAGACAATTGATGAGGCGAAAAATGCGGCTGAAAGGGAGCTGGAGTGGATGAAAGGAATTTCTGCAGCAGCATCCCAAAATGTAAAGCAGGTTGAAACCCAGCTTTCAAGAATAAAGCCCATTGAGGACATTGGCGTTAAAAAAACAGCAAATGCAATTTCAGAGATGGCCATGTATGCCTATGATGTTGGCAAGATGAAGAAGCTTGAGAAGCCGATTTACATTTCACCCGAGAATATTTTTCCCGAGCAGTACGGCGGCCATCCCCAGGAGCTGAAGAGAATAATCCTTGAGTCCAGGAAAGCAATGGCAGACAAGCTTGTGTCAAGGGGATTTGAGGAAAGCCAGGCAAGCAAGATTGCCGAGGAGCATGTGAAGGCGACATTTGACATCGGCCATGCCTACACCTGGAGGCGCTATTTCAAGGGCAGCGACCCTGCGGACATAGAAAAAACAAACAAGGAATTCAAGTCCTGGGTCATGGACAATGTAAAGGACCTGCTGAAATCAAATGTAATCGGCCATGTCCATATTTCAGACAACTTCGGCTATTATGATGAGCATGTGACTCCGGGCCAGGGGATTGTTCCAATCAAGGAATTTATCGCAGAGCTGAAAAAGGCAAACGTAACTGACATAGTTGTGGAGCCGGCGCATCAGGATTTCAAGACGCTGCTGGGCGCCTGGGAGCATTTCGGCTCATCAATCTACTCTGCGCTGATGCCCTGGGGCGGAAAGGACAGGTGGGCAGATGTGCAGTTTTCATATTTCGGCAAGACATCGGGGCCGAATTACATTGTCGGTGACATAAGGCCTTCAGAGGAGTGGACTTTGTGGTCGCAAACTCCTCTCGAGTAAGATTATACAAATATTTAAAAACACCAAAATACAAAGTGTTAACCTAAGGGGCGAAAGATGGAGATTAAGATACCAAAAACAGAGGAAAAATTACACTTAACAAATTATTCCAAAGAGGATGTTGAGACCGCAAGGACATTCGTAAAGCGGCTCTATGACGAGCTGGGCAATTTCATAAAGGCAGCGGTCATATTCGGCAGTTTGGCAAGGAAAAGCCAGGGAAAGCACGGCGACATTGACATTCTCATAATTGTTGATGATGTTACCATTGTCCTGACACAGGAGCTGATTGAAACCTACAGGGTTTTGGTGGAGAAAAAGATTGCTGACACATCGCCAAGGCTGCACGTGACAACATTAAAGTTCACATCATTCTGGGAATATGTGAAGGCAGGAGACCCTGTTGCAATCAATATCTTAAGGGACGGAGTTGCCCTGATTGATTCCGGATTCTTTGACCCATTGCAGGTTTTGCTTTTGAGGGGCAGGATCAGGCCAACAGGCGAGGCAATTTGGTCATACTATGTAAGGGCTCCGACGACAATCCACAACTCAAAATGGCATCTGATGCAGGCGGTCGTTGACCTTTACTGGGCGGCAATTGATTCTGCCCACGCAGCGCTGATGAAAAACGGCGAAATCCCGCCGACACCGGAGCATGTCCCTGATTTGCTTGAGCAGAAGCTTGTGCCTAAAGGGCTGAACATGAAATACGTCCACATAATGAAAGTGATGTTTGA
>CAIVED010000012.1 GCA_903904885.1 uncultured archaeon
CAAAAAACACAGGGATGATGAATTATCAATAGATTATACTGCTCTTACGCAAATTGAGCAGTTGGATATCACCAAGCATAGCAAGGAGATAATAGGCAGAATAAAAGACAAGATTGGAGAGATTCTGAAAAGCTCTAACAAGGCGTTGCCTGATTTGGTGCTTGATATCTATGAAATAACAGGTTTAAATCGAGCATTTACCCATGAGAGAACCCCAAAAAATGTAGAAGCCTTGATGAACCTGAAGAATTTCTATGAATTGTCTGAGAATTATTATAGAATACATGAGAAGAGCATATCCTCATTCATTAATTATCTTGAAATTCTTGAAAAGCTTGGAGTGGAAGTTCCGGCATCAAAGATTACAGATATAAATGCTGTAAAGCTTATGACAATACATGCTGTCAAGGGTTTGGAGTTTGACAAAGTAATAGTAACTAACCTGGCAGAGGATAAATTCCCTCTCGGAAGGGCAAGAAATGAGCCATTAATACCAAAAGAGCTCAATCCTGATATTAAGATCTTCCTTTCTAAAAACAAAGTTGAAGATAAAGAAGAGGCAATAAAAGAATATGAAAAAAGAGTGCAGCTTCTTGAAGAAAGACGTCTTTGCTATGTTGCATTCACAAGGGCAAAGAAAGAATTGATTTTGACATTTGCACGCTCTTACAATAAAGAGGAAGATTCAGCAACGCCATCTACTTTTTTATGTGAAATAAAGTATAATGACAATAAAGATGTTGTTTTAGAGAAAGATAATGAAGAGAGATGCACAATATTTGCTCCCTGCTCAATGCATGAACAGCACAAATCATTGATTAAAAAACAATTGATTGATTCTCTTGATTCTGAAGATATTAAAACGATATTATCCCGACTGGTTCTTTACCATGCTATTCGCGAGGGCAAGGTGCCTGCATATGACATTGATTTGAACAAGCTGATTGACGCTAAAGAATTAGATGTAAATATCTCTAAACACAAGAAAAGGGTTTCAACTCTGAAATTCGACAAGGAAAACTTCAGATTCAGCCCAACAGCAATACTGGAATATGATGAATGCCCAAAGAGATACGAACTGGCGCATATTTTCCAAATGCCTCAAAGAGGGGCTTTCGGATGGTCAAGAGCTTCTTCCGGGCTATTTGTTCACAAGCTGTTTGAAACAGGCGTGAAGGAAATGTATGATTCTGCTGATAAGTTTGTTCAGGAAGCTGCCAGGATGGCAAAGCTGGAAGAATGGAAAGGAGTTGACCTTGAAGAAGTCAATGACATGATTAAAGTATTCTGGGAAAGGCACAAAGGAAGATATGATTCTAAGACATTAATTGAACAAAGGTTTGATGTGGATATTGGCGGATACAAATTCACAGGCTTCGCTGACAGGATTGATTTTATAACAGATAAGGATGTTGAAATAATAGATTATAAGACAAATGGGCAGGCAATTGACCCTAAGAAAAGAGCCTGGCAATTAGGATTTTATGCACTTGCTGCCAAAAAGCAGTTGAAGCTGAATCCTGTCAAATTAACACTTGAGATGCTTAAATTGGACAAACCTCTTGAGGCAGAGATGGACGCTGCAGGCAATGTTACATGCGGCAGGTCAAAAGGGTTTAATCTGGTTGAAGTAGAGAAAGAGATGATAGCCTGCTGCGGAAACATTGTCAAGGATTACGAAGGGGAATTTTTACCTGTTAAGGACGATAGCCCCTGCAGATACTGCGGATACAAGTTTTACTGTCCTAAATGGGAGGAGAAGTGAAAAGAGTTGTTAATAACTTAAGTATTTAAAAAGAACAACATTAATAAACATTATATGACAATTAATTAGAGAGGATAATAAAATGTCAAGACCAAAAAAGAATAAAATTCCAATTAAAGAACGTTCAAGTGCTCAAGAATTTAATGACCAAGTTAAACAATATACCTATGAAGAACAAAAGAGAGTAAATAACCCTCCTGTTGGTTTGGTTACTGCTGAAACCGATCATTTAAATGGAATAAAAAAGTATGAATATGATCCTCACTTAGACCCACAATTACAATGGGCGGGAAAAAAAGAAGGAATGAGTTTTGATGTTGATACCGTTTCTCTTCACGTTCATGAACGAATAGATCCCTTAACGATTATTGAGAATGTTAAAAAGAAGGAAGAAACTTCGCAGATTCAACTTTTTCATTATTTTGAATCGTCAGGAAGTAATTTACAAATAAGAGAAGCAATCGAATTCTATAAACACAGCCAAAATTGGTCTAATCGTTTGATTGCAGGAGATTCTCTAATTGTTATGAATTCTCTTTTAGAAAAAGAAGGGATGTCTGGAAAGGTACAGATGATCTATATTGATCCACCTTATGGAATCAAATATGGCTCAAACTTCCAGCCATTTGTAAATAAAAGAGATGTCAAAGACAACAAAGATGAAGATTTAACTCAAGAGCCAGAGATGATTAAGGCATTCAGAGATACGTGGGAGTTGGGGATTCATTCTTATCTAACTTATCTTAGAGACAGATTAAAACTTGCAAAAGATTTATTGACAGAAAGCGGAAGCTGTTTTGTCCAGATTTCAACACAAAATGTCCATCATATTAGGGAGTTAATGGATGAAATTTTTGGAAGTGAAAATTTTGTCAGCCTAATTGTGTACAGAACTAAAAATATGTCTTTAGATACAAAATATATTGGAACAGTAAATGACTTTATTATTTGGTATGCTAAAAAGAAAACTGAAATGAAATATAGGCAGATTTATTATCCCTCTAATGTTGAGGGCGATAATCATTGGAATCTTTATGAAATAAATGGTAAAATAAAAGAGATGACTAAAGAACAAATTGAAAATAATAAATTATTACCTGAGGGTTCCGACCCTGTAAGATTGACTGCACTTTATCCTATTGGTTATAATGAAAAAAGAGATTATGAAATTGAATTTGAAGGAAAGAAATATAGACCAATAAAAGGAAGATCTTGGAAATTTTCTCCTGAAGGATTTGAAAAATTGGCAAGGGCTAAAAGAATAATGCCTTATAAAGGAGGTCAGTTAAATTATGTTTTGAAATTATCTGATTATCCTGTCTCCCCATTACATTCATTATGGCATGAAACAGCACCACCGTCATCAAAATTATATGTAGTCCAAACATCGACAACACCTATTCAAAGATGTATGTTAATGACTACAGACCCCGGTGATTTGGTTTTTGATCCAACATGTGGAAGCGGAACAACAGCTAATGTTGCTGAGGATTGGGGAAGAAGATGGATTACTTGTGATACTTCAAGAGTTTCTATAACTTTAGCTAAACAAAGACTAATGACATCCATCTTTGATTATTATGAATTGGCTCATCCTTCCGAGGGTGTCAGTTCAGGATTTAAATATAAAAAAGTGGCTCATATCACTTTGGGTTCGATTACTGGGGAAGATGTTAGTAATGATGAGACACTTTATGATAAACCCTTAATCGACAAAAAAAGAAAGAGAGTAACCGGCCCTTTCACTTTAGAAGCAGTTCCATCTCAAAGAGTTACAACTTTTGAAGAAGTTGAAAAGACAGCCCAAGAGCCAGATATGACAATTGCTCGTTCTGGAGAAACATTAAAACAAAATGATTGGATTGATGAGATGCTCGCAACAGGAATAAGAGGAAAAGCTGGTCAGAAAATAGAATTTACAAGAATTGAAACTGTTGGCGGAACAAGATATGTTCAAGCAGAAGCAGAAACCAAAGACGGGCAAAAAGCAGTCATCTCTTTTGGCCCTCAATACGCTCCTTTAGAGCAGAGACAGATTGAATTAGCAGTTGATGAAGCCCAAACATTAGTTCCTAAGCCAAAAATGGTTATTTTTGCTTCTTTCCAATTTGATCCAGAAGCTGCCAAAGACATTGACGAATTAAAATGGCCAGGAGTAAATATCCTAAAAGTTCAGATGAACACAGATTTGCTTACAAATGACTTAAAGAAAAAGCGTTCAAGCAGTGAATCATTCTGGCTAATGGGACAACCAGATATTGAACTAAAGAAACAAGGAGATAAATATATTGTTCAGGTGAATGGCTTTGATTATTACAATACAAAAACAGGAGAAATTGAATCTGGAGATGCTTCAAAAATTGCTATGTGGGAATTAGACACCGATTACGACGGAAGAAGTTTATATCCAAGACAAGTATTTTTCCCAATGGCTGGAAATGATGAAGGATGGAACAAACTCGCAAAAAGTGTTAAATCAGTAATTGATGAAGAGTTGATTGAACAATATAAGGGAAATAAATCAATACCATTCAAGTTAGGCAACAATAAGCAAATTGCGGTTAAAATTATTGATGATAGAGGAATTGAATCATTAAAAATAATCAAGGCAGGATAATGACAACTACAACTCATTTAATAATAAATAGTCCCTATGAAAAACCAAAACTTCATCTGAAATATAATAGGGAGATAAGAAAATTTGAATTAGTAGAAGGACGAAGGAACGCAGGTTATGTTGTTGCTTCTGAACATTCTGAAAGTTTTGATGACCCCGGAATATTTGTTGAATTAGAATTGGCTAATAGAATACGGGAAAGGGTTGATAAATGGAAGGGAAACGGTTATCCGGGCATTTCTTCAATAACTAGAGACCTTTTAGAGCATTGGAAAAATCAAGAAAGAGAGCTAAAATTTTTCTTTTGCCAAATTGAAGCTATTGAAACTTTAATCTGGCTGTTGGAATCCCCAGAAAGTGAAAAACAAGGTATAGAAATTCCTCTTGATGGCGGGGAGATGCAAAGAATCTGCTCTAAAATGGCAACAGGAACAGGAAAAACAATAGTTATGGCCATGCTTATTGCTTGGCAAATCATAAACAAAGTAACTTATCCCAAAGATCAAAGATTCACAAAAAATGTTTTGATTGTTGCTCCTGGCTTAACAGTTAAAAGCAGACTACAAGTTTTAATTCCTGACTCTCCTGGAAATTACTTTGAAGCATTTGATATTATCCCTCCAGATTTATTTGATAAACTAAGACAAGGAAGAGTAAAAATAATCAATTGGCACATGTTGGATTGGGACACTCAAGACAGAATAAATAAAAAAATAGAGAAAGGGACTTTAAGAACAGTAGATAAAAGAAAGAAAACAGAAATAAGCGACGAAGCATATATCAAACAAGTTTTAGAAGAATTAGGAGATTGCAAAAATTTACTGGTAATAAACGATGAAGCTCATCATGCTTGGAGAGTAAACCCTGAAGCAAAAGGAAAATATCAAAGGATAGGCGAAGAAAAAGATAGTGCTGAAGAAGCAACAATCTGGATTAGTGGATTAGACAGAATAAATAAAGCAAGAGGGATCTTGAGATGCCATGATTTTTCTGCAACACCATTTTATCCCTCGGGGAAAAAAGTAGGAGAAGATCAATTATTTACCTGGATTGTAAGCGATTTTGGTTTAAATGATGCAATTGAATCTGGCTTAGTAAAAACTCCTAGAGTAGTTATCAGAGATGATGGAAAACTCGACAAAAAAATGAAGTCTAAGTTTTATCATATTTATAATGACCCAACTGTAAAAAGTGATTTAAACAGGAGTGTAGAAGCAGAAGTTCCACTTCCAGACTTAGTAAGATTAGCATATATACATTTAGGAAAAGATTGGTTAGAAACATTAAAACTTTGGGAAAGATCAACCCCTCCAGCAGAAGTTCCACCCGTTATGATAACTGTATGTAATAGAACAGAAACTGCCGCAAGAGTGGAGAATGCATTTCTCAAGGGGAAAATTCCAATAGATGAATTAAAAGATACAGAAAAGACTTTGAGGATTGATTCTAAAATTCTATCTGAAGCAGAAAATAAAGAAACTGGAGACAATGTTGAAGTATCCAACAGACTTTCAAAGTTAGAGCAGGCAGAATTATTAAGGCAAAAAGTAGATACTGTTGGAAAAAAAGGGAAGCCTGGAGAGAAAATTCAAAATATTATTTCTGTTGGGATGTTATCTGAAGGATGGGATGCTAAAACAGTAACGCATATTATGGGGTTGAGGGCATTTTCAAGTCAATTATTATGTGAACAGGTTGTTGGAAGGGGGTTAAGAAGAGTTTCGTATGAAGTTGATGAGGAAACAGGATTATTCAAACCAGAATACGTAAACATTTTTGGAGTACCATTTACTTTCTTACCTCATGAGGGCGGGGAAGATACTCCTCCAGAACCACCTAAACCAAGAACAAGAATATTTGTTGATGACACTAAAAAAGAACATGAAATTAAATGGCCTAATATAATTAGAATTAACCATATTTATTCTTCTAAATTAACATTAGACATGAAAGAAGTAAAAAGAATAGAATTAAGGCCGGAAGACACCCCTTTTAGATCTGAACTTGCTCCGTTTTTAGAAGGAAAACCCGACAGTACAAAATTAACAGAGATTAATCTTGGCGATGAAAAAGTTGAAGACATGTTAAAAGTTTTAAGAAAACAGCGATTGATTTTTGAAATTGCAAGAGATATTTTTGACCAGGTAAAACCGACATGGCCGGGAAAAAGAGAATTTTTGCTGATCCAAATTGTTAAAATTGTAGAAGATTTTATTGATTCCAACAGGTTGATAATTAAGGGAGAAACTTATAATGAAGATTTAAAGAAACGCTTATTAATCCTTTTGAACATGAACAAAATTGTTCAGCATTTATTTAATGCAATTAGATTTGAAAATACTCAAGAGTTAATTCCTATTTTTGATAAGGAAAAACCGATTAAATCTACTTCTAATATGATGACCTGGTATACAAGCAAACCTTGCGAGTTAAATACCCGCTCAGAGATTAGCCACACTATTTTCGATAGTACTTGGGAAGCGACAGAAGCATTTGAATTAGATAGAAATGAAAACATTGAATCATGGGCAAAGAATGATCATTTAAATTTCTTTGTAAACTATGTCTTTGGAGGGGTAATCCACAAATATTATCCAGATTTCCTGATTAAACTGAAAAATGGGAAGATGCTTGTTTTGGAAATTAAAGGAAAAGATGACCAAAAAAATAAAACTAAAAGAGAATACTTTAAAGAATGGATTGATGCAGTAAATAATGATGGTCGTTTCGGAAAATGGGAATTTGATGTTTCTTTCAGAACAGCAGATATAAAAGATATTTTAAAGAAACATAGCGTTAATGCACCTTAATGAATTTTTAGATTACTCGTTTGCTAATATTCCAAGTTTGTTCATATATTCCTTTTAATTTCTTGGGCTCTTGGAGTTTAATAAGATACGTTGGTTTTTTGGCACCATCTTTTATTGACTGTCCCATAACCCACCCATCTTTATCATTTATGAAAATCCCTCTGTCATGAATTTCTTCAGTTTCTCTTGTTTCAAAACCCCCTTTCTGTTGCGTTTTAAACATATTCGCAAGTTTAGTGAACTTTCCTCTTTTATCAGCGTTCCTTGAATTTGTCAATATTCTGACATCAACACCCTTGTCGATATCTTTGAGTGTTATCTCAAGTAGATGTTCATCAATAAATGGATCTATAATTAAAATATTTTTTTTAGCTTTTTTTATGATTTCCTTAATATCTAAATGAAAGTCAAATCTGCTCCCTTTATCATAAACTCGCTCAGTAAACTCTGTGCTCTCCTCAAGCGCAATCTCAATATCAGGCCAATGTTCTTCAATATAGCTTACTTTTTCAAGACTGCTTTCTGGATTTTTATACTCTGTTATTGTCTCGATATTTCCTTCAATTTTTTTGAATGCTTTTTTTATTGCTGGATTGGACTCCTTGGCAATTTTTGCCAATAGGAATTTATTTAGTCTGTTGAGCTGAGCTACCTTACCTAAAAATGCTTTTTTATATGTTGCATTTCCTTTATACCTATTTAATTTTGATAATATCTCTTTAGTTTCTTTGATCAAATTGAAAAGACTTTCAAAATCTTCTTTAAGCACAGTCATTTTCTTAAACAGTATTTCCAAACTCCTCCTTCATTTATTCTATTCAGAATTTTCTTATTTTTTACAAAATTAACACTCAAAAGTTTGCTCACTGATGCTTTGGGATATACATACCCTCCTCTTTTCAGTTCAGCCCAGATTTCATCTACAGATTTGAGTTCATTAAGAAAGCCTTGGTGCATCAGAAAGTTTATGCCGCCATTCAAGCCCTTAAATTTCTCTTTGCTGCTTTGCAAATGCTCTTTTTGTGAGATACCATTTGTTGCTTGATCCGTAGAGGCTTCTAATTTCTTAATCCGTTCTTCGTGGTCTTGCAAAATGAGTTTTATCTCTTTTTCGTCTGTCATTTGAACATCTCTGCACATTTGTGAATATTGTAATTGGGGATTTTATATTTACCTGTCTCATTCTTCGCAACAGTCTTAAGCTTGGTGGATAATTCTCTTGAAACACTTGTCTGAGCTATTCCAGTTAGTTCAGCAATCTCCCTCGAGCTAGCACATTCCTCAAACTCTTTAATTAGTTTCTTTATTGAAATCACTTTTCTTGACAAAAGATATATTATAATTCTTTTCCATTCGGGCTGCTTATGGAATAGGCTGTCAAAAATAATCTCTCCTTCTTTGGTGAACCTAACAAATCCTTGAAGCATTGATGCCAATACTTCTAGGCTGATTTCATCTGCATCCTTTTCAACTATTAATTTGTCCAGTGGGTCTTCGCTCATTTTCTCTTTTCATACCTCCAGCCTTCTTTGTCTTTGCTTCTTGTAAGCATCTTCTGCTTATTAGTAAATGTCGTGCTCAATGTACTTGCGACACCTGAGACTGATAACTTGTAGCCTTCCCTTTTAAGCTCATCAATAACTTCATTTAATGATTTTGGAGAATCAAAAAAACCATTATCTAACAATAGCCGGATGCCGCCTGCAAGGCCGTTGTATTTCTTGCCTGGCTTATTACGTACCTGCTCTTTTAGTCCTTCTATTCTATCAAGCCTGCGTTCAATTTCAATAATCCTTTGCTTTAATTCGTCTTCATTCATTTTTGGACCAATTTTCAACGGTCTGCTCTCCTGTTGAAGTCACCTGATAAGCTTTTTTGTTATCTTTCTTTTTTGGGAGCTCAGTGATTAGTCCCTTTCTGATGTTCATATTTATTTTGTCATTTATGTTGGTTGGGATAGGCTCTTTTGCCTTGATATATGCTTCTTTAATGTCATCAACGTTGAAGCATTCTGAAGCTTCCTGTTTCTCAAGGAAATATCCCATAAGCAGTACTTTTTCCACATCAGAGTCCGGCTTCTTTTGTAAAATGAATTCCTTTATGGCTTGTCTTTTCAAAGAATGGGTCTCGGGTGTTTTTTCATAGTTTACTTCTTGATGTTCGCCCCTCTGTAGCATTTGCTTTAGTAACGAAGCAAGGAAAACTTCCTTCTTAAAATCTGTTTCATTTTCCGCATCTTTCTTTGCGACACTGATCATTTCTTGCATGTTTGTCATTTTTCAACCTCCCCTGAGCAGGGGGTAAACATATCTTATATTTAAACCTTTCTTAAAAATGCCTTTTTTTATCATTTTAGTTTATAAACTGGCAATTAAACCTCCGTTTATTAGTAATAATCAATTTGATTGGCTGTTTGGATATGACACGGCATGCCTGGTATGGACCTATATCAAATATGATAAAACGGCAATCAGGCATTGAAATAGGCTCTTCATGTTGTTTAAAGAAATCTATTATTTATGAACTTTATAAAATTTGCTATATTCTTTGACGTTAATTCAATTTTAATGTTCTCATAGCATATTAGATTTACAATCTGTTTGGTTAAATCTTCAATTTATTTTTAAATTTGCCTATACCTAGCAATACATATTTATAAATATAACCATACTACTCTATAATAATTATAAATTATTAAATGGGGGAGCAATTAACAATGTCAATGGTGTTGCGGCAAAGAGGTAAGCGTTCTGATATCTATGGCAGCATAGTTGAAACTCTTAAAACTGGTTCTTATAACATCCTCCAGATATCTGAAAAAACAGGAATCAACTGGGAGACAGTAAGGAATGCACTATCAACCCTGGAAAGTATAGATGTTGTTTCAAAAGAGGATAACAAATATTACATTGACCAGACAAGAATTCTAAACATAAGGGAAGATACTCTGCTGGGCCTGCCGTTGACAGAAGAGCAAGAAAATAAAATCAAAGGCCTGGCTGCAAGGATAAAGGAGAAATGGAATAAGATAACAAGTAGGCCATTAAACAAGACATTCCTACAAAAAATGATGGTAAAACTGATTCAGGAAGAAAAGATAAAAGACATTCCATACGGCTGGTATTTGTTCGGCTTATGCACAGTGCTGCAATTGGACCCGCAGGAATTGGGAAAATCAGAAGAAACAGAATATGACAAAAAAATAGAAATTATCGTAAGGGACTTTTCAAATATGCATTCCACAAATGAGCTGATGACAAGGCAATATACTGAGGAAGCAAAGCCGTTGTACCTTTCAAAAATGAAACTCTCAAGCATATTGATGAACCCGTTCACAGAACATTCCATAAATCTTCTAAAGATAGAGATAAGAAATATATTGTTCAGCTTTCAAAAGAAAGAAGACAACAAGGATATTATGGAGTACCTTAATGGTTTTGACTCGATTGTTATAAGATTAATAAAAACTCTAAATCTCAAAGAACTTGAAGAGCTTAGGCAGAGCATAAATGAGTCATTTACAGCAATCTGGGACATGCTTGGAGCATATAATTTCTATGAAAACATGATTCCTTTTTACGGGCAAACTGCAAAAAAATATTACATAATTAGGATAGAAATCCTGAAAAGCATAGCAGAAAGCTACTTAACAGCATTAAAGGATAATATACCTATAACCGAAGCTAAAGAAGACTCCCTCTCAAAATTCAAAGGGATTCTGGCCTCACAATCTCAATAAGATTCTGGAACTCTGCAAAGTCCTCAATATTCTGGGTTACTAAACGAATTGCATTCCCTTTTTTAGCAAGCACAACATGTAAGGCATCAGGATAATTTGAAGAAGAAATCCTTCTGGCTTCATTTTCATCATCTTTTGTTCTCACAATTTCAATCACATCTTCTTTCTCAAACTGCTTGATAAACTCCTCAATAACCTTAACATCGCAATGCTTTTTGAATTCATCAATAACCCAGTCAGAAATAACAAGCTTGTATTGCTTCTCCTTAACTTTTCTGAATACACTTAAAGCGAAATCTGCCAAATCCCTGAACCTGTCTTTTCTACCCTCAAACAAGTCCCTGTAAACGCAAGTGTCACAATATATTCTGCTCATGGCAATAGATTGTTGTTTTTATTTATAAAATCCTACCTTTCCTGTCCTGCCATCATCTCAACAATCTCCTGACTTATCTTAGCTTCGGAGATTGTTTCATCCAGCTTAATCTTCATTCTTTCCTTTGCGTCCTGGTTTATCTTTTTGTCCTCAAGGAATTCATATACCTTCTCCAGCTTGGATATTTTCTCGCTGAATTTTTCAAACTCCCTGTTTTTCTCTTTCGTTAGATTCTGAATTTGATCCAACAAAAGCGCTCTCTCCTTTTCTATGTCCTCAACTCTCTTCTGCAATTCTGTCCTTGTATCCGCATCATCAAGATCTTCCTTTGTGATCGTGTCTTTCATTCCTAGGAACTGAGTGTAATAATCCAGTCTTAGGCTGTCTTTCCATCCTCCTCTATAACGAAGAGCTGTTTCCTGCTGGTATCTTGTTGTCCAGTAACAGGCACCGGAATGCCTGAAGTCATACATTGTCGGAGTTTTGCCAATTACTTTCCTGCCAAGCTCTTTCAAATATTCATTAACCCTGTAAGGGGCTATTTTAAACAGGTAATCATCGCCCTTAAGCCCTTCTTTCTCAATATATTTCTTTACCATCTTTGAAGACAAAATCAATTTTATTTTTCTTCCAAATGTCTTGCTTGTTTCTTCCCTTATATCCAGCTGATATATTTCTCCCTTGATTTCTTCCAAATCGCACACTCTGACATTTGCCAGTTCTTTAGGTGCTCGGATAATGCTGTCAAAAAGGAACATCATAAGAACTTTGTATTTGAATTTGGCCACATCTATCATTTTTTGAAGTTCTTCGATTGTGAAATAGACAAACTGAGGGGGTTTTTCGCTATCCCGTAAAAGATCTTCTGTAACATCTGTAAGAAGTTCGCCTTCTTTTCCCCTGGTGTCATAATGCAATCTCGACTGGGCTCTCATATACCAGTGCCAGAATGCCTTTATATCCTTGATAAAATCAACCTTGTGCTCATAGGGCTTGCCGTCAACCCGTTTGAATTCTCCATTTTTGAGCTTAAACCCAAATTCTGTAGCCATGTCCCTGGTGATTTTGGCGAGATTTACCTTGTACTCCAACTCAAAGAATTTGGCAATTTGAGGCAGTCTTATTCTCAAAACATTCAACCTTATGGGACTCCTGCAGCCCTTATTGCTCCCGTTTATGTTCTTGCCCCTTTCCATATCCATAAGGTATCTTCTTATCAGGTCGGAATTATCCTTAGAAATGCCCTCTAGCTTCATCCCGTAACTTTTCCAGTTTTCCCACTTCTCCTTGTTCTTATGGGGGTCAATTACTTCAACCATAGAAAGGTATGGATCCATACCTAGTATTTATACGCTACGCATATATATCGGAAAAGCGTGTGGTACGTCAGGCGGGAATCGGACCCGCTTCTCGACCTTGCTCCATCTGGGCTCGTTCAGTTTTTAACAAATCCGAGCCCGCTTCCACACAGGGGACCTCGCTTTTCGGACAGAAAAGCAAGAGGTCACCTTTCCTTTGATCAAACGCAAGAAAACCTTTTGGTTTTCTGCGCCCAGAAAATGCAAGCATTTTCTTGGGATTTGGGAGGGTCGAATCCTACCGGTAGACTACTGACGTGTAATCTTAAGTGAGATTCTCGCCCGTTTATATAGTTTATCCTGCTTCTTCGCTTATGCAGTCTGCAAATTCTCTTAAAGTTCAAGAAAAAAAAACTGAGAATATATGGGAGGGCACTTCAATTCCCCCGAACACCCTATTAAAAAGCGGAGAGATGTGTGTAAATAAAAAATAAAAAAAGCTCCGAATGGAACCATTAAATTTATGCTTCTATTTCTTCATATAATTCTGTCGATAGAAACTTATCAACATCCTTGCCTGATCTTCAGGAACAATTCCAAGCGTTTCTCGGACTTTTTTTAGGGCTTGTTGTGTAGCAGTTCCATCATTTGAGTCTATAAATTGTAGTGCTTCTCTCCAAAATCTTCCTTCCACTTTAGACATTTTATCAAATGTTTTTACTAAATCTGAACTAAACACTCTTACTCTATTAAAAGTTCCTCCATGTTCATAGGTTCCGCCAGTTGCGATATAAGGAAGTCTCCCTGCTCTTATTGCGTTTTCAACTACTTCAAATCCGCTTTCTTCATGTTTCATTCGCATGTCAGTAATTATGCAATCATAGTCTCCAAGAGGTCTTTCTATTTGTTCTATGTCTGAAGCAAAATCAATTCTTTTATCCGCAGTCATGGCTGCCATTCCATTCTCGAAGCTATCATCGATATATAATATCTTTTTAATTGCCATCTTTTTTATCTCCTTAGGCTATACTGTAGTGTTCTTTTTCCTGCAGCGGTTTCAGCATCAAGTATCAGCCCATCTTTTGTGCTTGAAGGGTTTATTGCAACTGTTCTGATATAATTGTAGTCACAATCTCTTGAAGAGTCATACTGATCTCTCCAGGTATAACATACATGATCTACACTTTTATCTGGATGGAAGATAGTTACAACCCTTGCCATGCCTGTTCCGCCAGGACCAAATTTATTGTACCATTGCTTACTAGATACTACTACTGCGGCTCCAGAATTTTCGTCAAAAACAACCGGAGTGTTCTGCCAAAGCTCTGAAATTACTGAGTCTATATCTGGATGGGCCATCCTTGCCTTTTCCATGTCTGTTTTGTTTTTCATTTTCTCTCCACACTCAAATTCCGTACCTCTCAATTTTTGTATAAAATTCCGGAAGCTGTTCCTTAAGAGCGTTCCTGATTTCTTCTCCATGTTTATTTCTTATTAATTCCATCACTACCGACCCCAAACTCCGATCCAAGTATGCTCCATCATGAAGATTTAATGCGCGTATTCCCTTGTCTATTTCTCCGCAGTTCCAATAGCTTTTTGCAAGAGAGCTTGAAAGATACGTAGATGAGGTTCTTTCTACAATCTCCAAAGCCATGTCCAAATGCAAAGGGTCGCACACAATAAGCAACACTGCCGCTTCCCTGTTTAATTCTTCATCTTCTTTATTCATTTTTCTCTCCCACACAAATCGGATTCATTCCTATTAGCTCTTTCCGATTATTGCTTCCAATTCGCACTCTCGTTCTTGCAGCCTTCTTAGTTCGCTTCCCGACCAGTTATCAGCGAGCCTATTTAGACCGCCCCAGTTTGCCCTGTGTCTCAAGGATTCCTGCTTGATTCTATTCCCATCCAGTTCCTTGTATGCGACAGCAATTTTGGGGTCCTGGGATTTTATCAGGCGGATAATATACTCCTGTCTTTCTATAATAGATTCTTGTCTTGCCCGCGCTTCTTCTCTATGCCTCAGTTCTATTCCGTAATCCGTTTCCAAGTTATAGTCATCTGCTCCCATTTTCTTTTCCTCTGCACTCGCTTAAACCGCTTTCCTCATTCCTTCGTCCAGATATTTTGTTATCATTTCCAGCCGTTCCTTTACTGTCCCTGCCGGTATGTGTATTGGTGCGTAGCCGCAGTCGAGATATGCCCTTTCCAGTTTGTCGCAGAGTTCGAGGGCCTCCTGCCTGTTTTCTCTCCTTACATCTGTCTGCTCTGTCACCGCCAGCGGGTCTACTATGAAGACCAGGTCGTAGCCCTTGTCCCAGCGCCTTTGCCAGTGCGAGCTGAAGATTATTCTTACCCCCGTGTTGCTTGTTTTTTCAGTGTAGGCCAGTCCGTCAGGCACTCCCCTGTCGCAGATTACTGTTCCTGGCTTTTGCTCTGCTTTCCTTTCCCAGTCCAGCTGGTATTCCAGTATTTTTTGCTGGAAGTCCTCTTCCAGCCATGGCTCTTTCACCTCATTGCTTTGCCTGTCCTTTATGTGGTAGGTTGCCGCTTCCGGCACAATGTGGTAGCCCATTCTTGCAAGCTCGTTGCACAAAGTTGTCTTGCCGCACCCGGGCCCTCCGGTTATTGCTATTTTCATTCTTTGCCTCCACACCCATCTTAAAGAATACTAGAAAAACATGGAGTATATAATAAATTGTTGTGGAAATTTCTACAACAGTTTTAGAATTTCACTTCCCGTCATCAAAAGAATTCCTGAATGTTTGGCACAGGACATGGCCGTACCAGTCCTGGTTGCAGACGCTTCCGTTATAAGAGGTTGCATAGGCGCAGTAATCCCGCAAAGGGCAATAGTCCCTGTTGTCCCTCTCAACCCTGAAGCTCCCATACCTCCTTTCAACTTGCTCTCTTTTCAGAAGCCTGTCCTCATCAGAAACCGCCTCTTCAAGTACAGCTGCATCCGCCATGGCATTTCTGAAATAATTGCCTATTTAAACCAGTGTTGTAGAACACTCTACAACACAGAAACATTTAAATATGCAATTAATATTATCTGACTTATGGACATCGAAAAAGTTCTTTCAAATCTTGGCTTTTCACCAAATGAAATAAAGGTCTACCTGACTTTAAACGACAGGGGCTCTCTCAAGGCAGGCAAAATAGCCACAATTTCCAAGATTGACAGAAGCAGCTGCTACAACGCATTGAAAACCCTCGCAGAGAAAGGGCTGGCAAGTTACGTTCTAATCGGAGCAGTTAAATGGTTCCAGGCAACAGGACCAAAAAGACTGCTAGATTATGTCAAAGAGCAGGAGGAGGACGTCAAATCCATTCTTGATGATTTGCATGCAAGGCACAAGGCCGCGAAAATAGAAGGCCAGGTGAGGCTGTTCAAGGGAATCAAAGGTGTAAAGACAATTTTCCTCGACATGATAAGGACAGGGAAGGAAAACTATGTTTTCGGCTCAGAGGGGCAATTTTCCAAGAGAATGCCTGAATTCGCAAAGCAGTTTGAAAGGCTTAAAAATGAAAGCGGAATCAAAACAAAATTAATTCTCAGAAAAGGCAGAAAAGAGCTTGGCTCAAAAACATCGGAGTACAGGCATCTCGATGTTGAAGAAAGCCTTGCAGTAACAAACATCTATGGAGACAAGATTGCAATCATAATATGGACAGACGAGCCTGAGGGGATAATAATAGAGAACAAGTCCGCTGCAAAGGCGTACAAGAGTTATTTTGATGTTTTGTGGAAAGTGGCGAAATAATCATTTTTTCTTTTTCATCAAACTCGCAACATGCCAAACATAATAGACAACAGCAATTGCTATCAAAGCCAAAACAACCCAGTCAAGCATCTGAGAATATTTGTGTATAATCAAGTAATTGGCTCCTAAAACAAACCCCAAATAAAGCAGGAACGTGTTCCAGATTAATGCCCCGAGAAAGGTGAGAATGCTGAATTTCCATAGTTTCATTTTTCCGATTCCGGCGGGCAGGGAAATCAAATGGCGAACAACCGGGATGAACCTGCTCACAAATATTGTCCAGACACCATAATGCCTGAACCATTTCTCTGTCCATTTTAATCGCGATTCATCAAGCAGAGCATATTTGCCCCATTTTTTTATCACAGGAATCCCGCCGTAATAGCCTATTGCATATGAAAGCCAGCTTCCCAAAAGAGAGGCAACACCGCTCAAAACAGCAATCAGCCAGAAGCTCAATTTGCCCTGGGCAACAAGATAGCCGGCAAACGGCATAATAATCTCAGAGGGAATCGGCACCATGGTGCTCTCAAGAAACATGAACAGCATAATGCCGGGATAGCCAATAGCCAGAATCACAGAATTTACCCATTCTATAAGCTGTTCTATCATGGGAAGAAGTCTTCGGCCGAGGTTTATAAATGTTATTCTCTTAATATTTCCGAAAGCTTATTGTCAGTTACAGAGGATGACCACCAGGTCCTTTCCTGCCTGCTTTTCGCAACCTTCCCAAGATACTTTCCTGACTGCTGAAGATCCCACTGGCTAAATCCTCCGCCGGCAATCCAGGGAAAATAACTAACTTTTAGAACCCTCCTGATTTCATATATGCCATCAGCGCGGCCGTTTACCTGGGAAACAAGCAGCGGAATGTATAATTCAAATTCCGGATCATCCAGTGTAAGCAGCGGCCTTCCCCTTGTTTTCGCAAGAACCCCCGCCTTTTCCTCAAAGATTATGTAAGCCCCCGTCACTTCACCATTTTCGTGCTGCCCCACTTCCTTTATTTCAGAATAATCAATTTCAGGCCGTGTCTGCCTTACCAGGTTGTTGTGCGGAAATGAATAGTCCCCAAGCTCATCCCAGAAAGGTGATATTGTCATGCTGAATCTCTGGGCAATATAATGAGAATTTGCAAATTCCAGCCTTGGCCTGGAAAAATGAATTCCCTGCACAAATAATGGAGGGGACTGCTTTTTGTAATGCTCTATCACTTCTCTTATTGCCCCGCTTTCATGGACAATTCCGATTTTTTCCGGTACAGGGTCTTTAAATCCTGGATCCTGCGAAAGCGCTATTTCCAGATTATGCTCCATCTCGAGTTTCCTGGCTTCAGAAAGGTTCATGGCATCTATGCGGGGCTAAAAACTTAAAAACCTTTGGTTTAATTTCCACTTAAAAGTAGAGAATATTAAAACCCCCTGATTCTTCTCAAGAAACGCGGGTTAGAATAATCATCCATGTCAGGAATTTTGTTAATATCATCAAGCATGAAAAAATCATCCTGAAAATGCTCCCCGGTTTCGTGCCTGATAACAGGCAAAAATTCCTCGCCATATTTTCTTGCAAACACCCACTCCGCAGCGAATATGCCCGTGTAATGGTGCCTCTGCTCCCTGTGCTTCATTGCATTAAGTTCTGTGTATCCAAACAGCTTCGCAAAATATAGCTCTGAAAACAGGTCAAACCAGGAGTGCAGCTCTGTTATGAGTTTTTCAACCTCCTCTTTTCTTGAAGAATATAACTCAGGATAATTTCTCTTGGCATTCTTCAAAGATTTTTCAATATGGTCTGGTGTAATGCTCATCTTTTTATTCCTGGACGGAAAGAGTTACGTGCCCTCAACCTTAAGTATTGCTATTTTTTGGCCATTTGAATTTATCGCAGCCTTTTTCGCATACAGTATATAGGTCATAGGATGAATCAAGCTGCTGCTCCCACCATTCTGCTGAGCAGTCATGCTCATCCATCTCCTCTCTAAGCGTGCGAAGCTCATATTCATATTGTGCTCTGCATTTTCTGTTGCATTCTAGGAACTCGGGGCTGTATGTTGCAATTTCCGCCTTGATACTGTAATAAAGCCCTGTGCCCAATGCTGCCAGCGTTCCCGCCACAGCAACCGCAGCTATTCCAATCAGGCATTTTTTTCCAATTTCTTTTATTCTATTTTCAAGCTTCATTGCACTTTTCCATTGCTATCAAAATGCGGCTTTACCTCCCGTTCATAGGTCTGCCTGTCCATTTTCAAAAGCTTTGCAATTATCTGTGCGATATTTGCCTCGACTCCGCTGAAATAGTACAGGCCAAGCTCCCTTGCCTCTTCGGCTTCCCATTTTTCTGAGAAGCCTATTATTAACTCATTGTCAGTTGTAGCCTTTATCTTGAATGCGGTCTGATAGCCGTTAATTGGCGGGTCATGGTCAAGCACAACTGCATCATACTTATGGTCATGAGCGAGCCTCAATGCAGCCCCTGCGTTGCCAGCCGGGGTAAACTCAACCCTTCCGTTGAATGCCCTCCTGAATCTCGGCACATAACTCTCATGGTCGTCATCCACAACCAAAACTTCCAGTTTTTTTGCTTCTGCCATTTTAGCACTCCCCCGGCGCCACCTGGGCGCCATCATGATAATTGTTTCCTTTGTTATCCACGCAGAATTTATTGTCTCCTGGCTGCAATACGCCCCCACCATAGAAGTCATTGCTGTAAAAATTATTTTCACTGACTTCCTTGCCATAGACAAAAAGGTCTGCTGTATTGTTCAGAATGTTCCCGGTAAATGTATTGCCGATAACTCGGTGGCCCTGTATCTTTGCATTTCTTCCGAAAAGAAGCTCGCCGATTTTCCACAGATTTCCGTCATTCAAACCGATTCCTGCTTCTGAACTGCCGGAAATTGTGTTGTTTGAAATAACATTTCCTTCGGATGGTCCCGGTGAAAAAAGGCCCTCCATGCCAAAGCCGAATCCGTTATTCCTCATAACATTCCAAGACACGGTGTTGTTGCTTCCTTCAATTATAGATATTCCGGCTCTTGAATTGTTCTCTGCAGTGTTGTTGTAAACCTCTGCGCCTGCGGAATACACCAAAGAAATTCCGTCATTTCCGGAGTTACTGATTGCATTGTTCCCGTAAACAACATTGTCAAATCCAGCCACTGTAATTCCTGTTCCTGTATTGGCCTGTGCTTTATTCCCGATTATATTGTTCCCAATCCCGATAACCAGCATGCCGCTGTTGCTTCCGGATACTTCATTGTTTTCCAGCGTGGAATCTATTCCCCCTCCGACAATTCCATTCCCATTATTGTAGGCTTTATTGCCTTTTATTGTTCCGTAATATGCTGCGAAAACAATTCCCCCGCGGTTATCGTGGACCGTGTTATTTACCAGCTCAAGATTCTTAATTGCGGTCATATTCAGGCCGTTTTCAAAACCTTCTATGTTGCAGTTCTTTACGGTTATATTTTCAATAAAACCTATTGAGCTGATGAACCCCGCAATATTGTTGATTATCGGGGACATATTCTGGAGATTTGAGGTCTTGTTTATCCAAAAGTTCAGATCAAAAACCCCTGATGACGCTACTCCCTGACTGGTTCCTGCACCGATAATATGCGCTCCGTTGCAGTCTAAAATGACATTGCTGGAATTTATTGTCATGCCTTCCTCAAGGTTATAATCCCCTTCGCAAAAAACCGTATTTGAAGACAAAACAAGATTGCTGCTTGGCTCTACGCATGATTGGCCCTGGGAATAGGGTGTTAAAGGAAAATTGTCAATCTTTCCGCTTCCAATATTGTAGGGCAAATCGCAAATTCCATCATTATTCAGGTTATTGCATCCTTCTGCAGGCTCATCATATTTGCTCCAGTGATTCCCCTGATTGCTGCAATTCCATTTTGTGGTGGAATTTGAAATCAAACCCGCATCATTAACATTATTTGCAAAATAATTTCTGCAGACAGTTGTGTTGTAATAATTCGAGGCTGCGCTGCCTGTTAAGCCATAGGCATCATTCAAAAAAGTGTTGCCTATTATTGAATTGTGCCTGCAGCTGTACCAGCAGTAAATGCCTGAACCCCCATCATGTATGGTGTTGTTTTCAAATAATGTGCCTTCAACTCCATCAAGGGATACGCACCTGCCCCAGTTGATGCAGGTCAGATTGTTGTTTATTATTGTGCTGTTGTATACTCTTATCAGATATATCACATGATCTCTTACGAAATTGAAAGTGTTGCCTGATATCAGCAAATTACTTCCCCTGCCATTCACTCCCAGGCCAACATTATTAATTATTGATGCTGAATTCCCAGTAGCTATAAACATTCCATAGTTAAGGGTGTTGTTTATTGCTGTGAAATAATTCCCCACTGCGTTAATCCCTCCGGTAAGATTCAAAATGCAGTTTTTTACTGTAACCCGGGAATATCCATTAATATCTACTGCAAATGTTGAACGGTTACCGGAAATTGTAGAGCCATTGCAGTCAAGCGCGACACCATTTGCTGCTATGTTTATTCCATTAGGCAAATAAAAATTGCCATTGCAAAGCGTGGTGTTATAGGTTATGTTCATGTCATCAGTAGGCATAACACATCCGCCAACAAAAACATGGCTGCAAGTCAAATTCGCCAGGCAGGTGTCCATTGTCAATGGATCCCCATCATCACAGTTCTCCAACATGGTTGTTTCTGCCTGACATTTCCCAGTTATGCACCTGCCTTCATCGTGCATTATATTATTTAAAGCGCAGTAGCCGCCGTCAAGATAGTCGCATTCGCTATCTGTACTGCAGTCTACACTAAGCCCATTCATGTAATCCGCATGATTACTAATCACATTACATACTGAATCTCCCGGACAGAAAACAAAATAACCGTCATTTCCAGCTGCCTGGCTGTCGGCAAGAAGCCAGAAAGTGTCTCCATTAACACTGTTGCTCTCAATCTCGCTGTAAAATCCAGACATTTTCGCCTGCTTATCAGCAACTGAGCCGAATTCTTCCATTACAACAGGCTTTCCAATAACACTGTGTGAATCTTCAGCATGCTCTTTAATCCACAATGAATAATTCACATCATCAAATTTTCCCGCTTCAGGATAGTACCTGAATGTTGTGAAATCAACCGATGGCCACTGGTGATTTGCAATGAAATCCTGGCCTTCATTTCCATGATACCACCAGGACCATTCAGGATCTGAAGGCTTGTTAAGATAACCGCCATCGCTTCCCGGAGTAACCATATGATTTGAGTCTATTGACTTCACATATGCGCTCATCTCGCCAATCCAGCTGTTAAGCACAACCCCTGTTTTGTTTGACCTTGCTCTTGGCTCATTGGCAAGCTCCCAGGCAAATATTGTCGGGTCATCTTTGTATTTTATCCCGGTTAATGTATTGGTTCTGTTTAGAAAATAGTTCACATAACTTTTGTAGATTTGCTTAGTGCAGCTGTTTGAATAAAAAGCGTCATGCACCTGGGTAGGTGTGCCAAACGGCCACGGCTCATCTGCATCGCATATGCTTGCGTTGGTTACATTGCACCATTTGGCATACTGGCACATTCCCCCAAAATTATCCCAATTGTTAACAAGAGGAACAGTAAGCTTTAGATTTCTATCAGAAGCTTCTTTTATTATCCGGTCAAACTTTTGGAAAGTGGCTTCATTGTAAACGCCCGGAGAGGTCTGGAATGAATTATAGCTTGCATCACTGCAAGTTCCGTCGCAGAATCCCCAGGTTCGGATTACTTTAAGGCCGAGGCTGTCAGCATCATCCATAACCTCCTGAACATTGCTCAAGGGCTTGTAAAACAGGTAATAATTATTTGCACCGGCAAAATAAAAAGGATTCCCGTTTATTTCAAACTCTGTTCCGCTGGCCTGAACAAAGCCCTGGGCGTTGACAAAGCCCAATCCCATCAAAAAAGCAAGAATTAACTGGATTGCTCTTAAGTTTTGAACCAACTGTTTCATTTTCATTTTTTCCTCCATAGCTAAAGCTATCTATCGGCTCTTTTTTCCAGACAACTCAGCCCAACTCAGGCAATATTTCCTCTGAGTCCCTCAAATGCCTTGCAAATTTTGCGGCATCTGCGCGGGCCCTCTCATACTGAGGATCATTAAAAGTCCTGCTAAACAGCTTCCTGCAGCCATCTCCGCCGTTTTTTGAGTAAACCTCAGCTGAAAATCCTCCATTAATTTCACGATTCAGTTCCCTAAGCGCAATTACGTAATGGTTTTCCTGCTCTTTTTTGCCGGAAATGATAAGGAAGTTCCTTTTTCTGTCCAGGAAAAACAGCTCATTGTCAACAATCCCGCTGCAGGTGTACTCCCGCTCTTCGCCGTACTCTCCAAGCACTTTCTGGGCGAGCGTATCAAGCCATTCTTCAATCAATACTTCTTCTTCGGGGATGTTCATTCTGGCATGAACCTCTCTCTTTCCTCAACTTTAAGTATCTGGAACGGCTGCAATTCCACTGAAAATTTTGATTTAAGCTGCTCAACCCAGTTTATGAACTGAAAGCTGTCCCTGCAGACAACCTCTATGAGGAAGCTAAAGCTTGAATTTGTGTGATAGACTGAATTCACGCATTTCTGCTGCTTCAAAAAGTCCAAAACCTCTGATTTTTGGTGGGGGCTTGCCTTTATGGCAACAATATGGTGCGCGGTATAGCCCAGGCTTTTGTAGTCAAGCAGGGATGACCTTTTTGTGACATATTTTTCCTCTATTCTTTTCAGCTTGTCCGCAACAGTGGAGATAGGAAGGCTCAACTCCCTTGCGATTGCAGATATGTTCAATTTTTTCCCCTGCCTTAGATGCTTCATTATTTCCTTCTCATTCTGGTTCATTGAATTTTCATCTCCCATCAAAGTGTTGATATATCACCCGCATCCGCGTTCATATTCCCCTCCTATTTGTTCAAGCTCAGAAGGGCTTGATTTGATCAGCTCGCCTGGAGACAATACATTTGGTTCTATTCTGTAAGAAACCCTTATGCCTTCTGCGCAGTAATCATCAAGCGAGAAAGGGCCGGCATATGAATGCTGAAATCCATCTCTCATATTTCTTGTTTCAACTATCGCAACCCACTCTTTTCTCTCGCCTATCCACATCAAAACGAATGATTTTCTTGCTAACCCAGCAATCTTCATGGGATATGCAAAGCATGCAGAAACATATGCGCTTTCAGAATCAAATCTTTTAAACCTCGAATAACTGACTCTTTTGAAGCCACATTCGCGGGTTATTCCCGGAAGGATTTTTTCATCATAATAAAGCTCTTTTATCTCTTTGGGAATTTCGCTTAATGGGCCTGCCATAGGAATTTCAAATGGGACAAACCCCCTTTCCTCGGGGTTTATTGCAAGCTTTTCCAGTGCAAGAACAATCTTCCCCCTCTGATTTTTTGGCTCTTCCATTTTGACCTGTAAATCTCACAGCTTTTTACGTCAATTTAACATATATATCTATGTGATATAATTGATATATTCATATATCATTTAGAAAAGTTTATATATAACTCAAAAATAATACGTTCCATGAAAAGGAAAGTAATCAAGCAGGGCAACGGAACATTGACCATAACATTGCCTAAGCAGTGGGCTGATGAAGTCGGGCTGAATAGCGGCGAAGAAATTGAGATAACCATCAGCCAGAACAACCTGATTGTTACTCCGGTTAAATCTATCGTGAAAAAAGAGATAACAATAGATGTTGACAAGTTTGAGAGGCTTTCTTTCGCGAAATTTCTCATAGCATGCTATGAGCAGGGATTTGACACCATAGACCTAGTTTTCACAAAATCCCACGTCCAGTCCTGGAGCCACGGAAAGGAGCAGGTTAACGATGTAATCAACTTTTTTGTTACAAGGCTGATAGGATTTGAGGTTTTGAGCCAGACTAAAAACAAGGTAAGAATAGGCAACATATCAAAGGAATATGTAAAATTTGAAAGCATAATGTCACGAATATTTTTTCTGATAGAGGAATATCTCTCAACACTCATAACAGCATTAGAAACTAATAATCATGAATCATTGTCGGAAAGAGAAAACCGCCATGACAACATAACAAAACTGGTTGCCCTGGGATGCAGAATAGTCCATGATTCAACCGAGTTTTCAAAGGTTGAAGCAATGAATCTTGTAACAATCCTGAATCTGCTGGACAAAATAACTGACTTCATAAGATATGCCTGCAAGTACACTTCTTTGTACAATAAGAAGGTAGGCAGCGACACAATTAAAACTGCCAAGAAATCCTTCAAGTTCCTTGAGTCATACAGGCATTTCTTCAATAAATTCAGCTATGAGGCAATAAGCGAACTTGATGAGCTGAGAGGGGATGTAAAAAAATCTTATCTTGAATGCGTACAAAACTGCCCGAAAGAATCAGCAATAAATTCAAATTTTGATGCATTGGTTGAAACACTTCATGGGGCAATAAAGACAAGGATTGCGATTGAATTAGCGAAGAAAGAAGGTTAATCAGCGAAAATCAGAAAAATCTCCATTCTTAAGCATATAGTGCATCGCATTGATAAAATAATTTCTTCTTGCGGTTATTTCTCCACTTTCCATTTGCTTAACCCTTTTTCTTGTGCAAGATGCATAAACACTAAGCGACTTAAGAATTGAAGGATCTGTGAGCGCAAGCATTTCTTTCTTATGCAAATCCTTTTTTGCAGCGAATTCAGGATCATGAAGCGACCTCATTTCTACATAGGCTTTCACATAATTTTTTGTTGCACCCACCGGTATTCCCAGCCTCGGTTCTACCAGCCCGTATGTTATATCATCAATCTCCAAACCATGCCCCGCAACTGCAAAATCAAGCATATATTCATTACAAGTATTTTCAATTATCTTGTTGTCCCCAAGAATAATTGGCAAATCTTCATTCAGCTCCGCATACCGAACAAAATTGCTAATTATTCTCCCGCTTTCACGAATTAAGCTTTGGGGCACAGTCCTCATTAAAGTTCTATAAACATTATTGCTGGTTTCTTCAAGAGGGGATTTTATTGCTTCATAATGAGGCATTCCAAAAGGAGTTCCGTATTTAACATCTGGAAATTCCGTCAATGTTTCTTCGGCAGCTAACCTAATCTCTTTATGGGCAAGCCCAAGCATGAAAAGGTTAAGCATTGCTGCATCATGACCCATATGCCCCGTCTTCCAAAGAATATTTTTTTCTGTTAACGAGCGGAATATTTTTCCAGCAATTACACTTCCTGGCGCTCTCTTGGCAAGATTGGCTAGCACTAGCATGCTTAATCCGTCATCCAGCTGCAGGACTTCTCCTTTTTTTTCTGAAATTAATTTACCAAATTCCAAAAGGTTTGGTTTAAGAGAGTAAATGCGGTTTTCTGCTTCATTTTGTTCTGGCAAAGCAAGTTTAACAACATCATCTGTCACGCTTACTACATTATAAGAAGTGTATCCTCCTTCCAGGAATGTTTCCGGGTGTTCCCTTTTGAATCTATGAAGGTCTATAAGCATATGGGTTATCTGATCCCGTTCGTAGTCTTTAAGGTCCTTATAATTTTTTTCAACAAAATCGCTAATGCGTTCTGCATTGTTCGAATGAATTTTTCTTTCCTCTTCTTTAAATATCTTTTTGAGCATCTGGTCTTGATAGTGCTGTGCTCTTGCTGCCATTGCAATATTAAACAATCCTTGGGGATTTTCTAAATCATCTAAGATACTCAATAATCCATCAGAAAATGCCAAATAGTTATCCTCAATACTATTATTATATTCTTTTATTGATTTTGCATCTCGCTCAATTATGGAAAGATATATTTTTTCAGCTTCTTCAGGCAATTCTCTTGCAAGGAAATGGAGACTTCTACTTAATATATAATTGCAGTTATTTTTAAACATGTTATCATAAACAGCAACTACCTCCGTAGGTTCAACAAAACCTAAACTAATCAGTTTAGTTAAAGCCTGCATAGAATTACATAACTGTCTCTCTTCTTTGGATTTTAATGAATCAGCATACAATCTCATTACTTCATTTGCATTGATTTTCCCTGAAGGAATGATGTCTGCTAAAGAACCAATATCTCTTGCTGCAACATGCAGAGTTATCCCTCCTTGAGATATTGCTTTATCATAAATAGCGATAACCTCTTTTGATTGAACTTTTCCCGAAAGTATAGCTTCAGCTAAAGAAGCCAAATCAACTGGAGAACCTCCACCTTGTCCATTTTGTTTTTCAATAATCTTATGATACAGATTAATAATTCTTTTAGAATCAATTTTGCCAGAAGAAATTCCTTTAGACAGGTTTCCTAAACTCTGTGCTGCAGCTGAAAAGGGGGCATACTTCCCACTTCTTTGATCAACAGGAAAGTCTGACCAAAATTCAACCAGAGTTAATAATGATTCCGTATTAACATTGCCTGAAGCAATCCCCTCTGCTAATCCCCTTATTGCACGAGAACAAAAAGCAAAATGAAGTTTTATCACTTTTTCAGAATCAATATATCCTTCAGACGCAACTTTTCCTAACTCATCCAAAAATGAGTCCAATGCAACTTGTTCATCATAATTACCTCTATCAATAAGTTCTCTACAAAAATTAATAACCGCATCGGGATTTATCTTGCCTGACGGTATCGCTTTTGCTAATGAAACAAGAACCAATTCTTTATGTTTAAAAGATTCTTTAGTTGCAAGCACATCATAAAATAAATCAAGAACAACATTAGGATCGATATGTCCTGAAGGAATTAGATTTGCCAAATCTCTCAAAGCGACTATGGGTTCATAATTAATTTTTTTTTCTTTTTTAAGTGCGGATTTATAAAAATTTGCAACTACATCAGAAGAAATTTTGCCTGAAGAAATTAATGGAGCAAATTTGCCAAGATTTGAAAAAACTGCCTTTTCAGTATCCTCATTATTAGATAACTCACCACATAATTGGATAATATCTTCAACACCAAATTTGCCTAACTCACTCAAATGTAAAAGAATTCCAAAAGAATCTTTTACTGTTTCAGGATTGTCTAGCTGTTCTCTGCAAAAATCAGCAACTTGCATAAAATCGGTTTTTTCTGATTTTAAGGCATTTTTAAGATATCCAAAATCGAGATTTACTCCTTTAGACCTAAGATCTCTGTGCAATTCAATAACTTGGGACAAACTAACCTTGCCAAGTTGAAGCAACTCATCCAAGTAGCTAGTCCATCGCACGAGCAAGTTTCGGCTAGTTGAGATATGCCGGGGGTTTGCAATTACACTCCGCTTATACAGATCTAAAACTTTATCCATATCCAAATCAATAAAATTGGCAGATCTCATCAGAAGAGCAACAAATTCAAGGCTTCGTGGAAGATTAGCAAAGTATAGTTTTAAAACACTTGGAGTAAAATTTTCAGCAAAATCCAAAAATATTTTTTCATTTCTCCCAATAAAATTAAGAAAACTAATATTATCATCATTAAAAAAAGTAGTTAATATTTCTTCGGGGGTCATTAATGCTGATTGAAATTTACTTCCACAGCCTTTTACAAGATTGTCTGCAGAAAGAACAGCAAGAGAAGCATCTGGAAAAAGGCCATGGTCCGCAATCAATTCCAGAATATTTGATCTAAAACGAGCAGATAGATAGTTTTCAATTTTAAAAAATAGGGAGGAATGATGAGCTTCATTTGGATCATCTGGAGGAGCAAACTGATCTGGTGAGTGGCTATTTGCAACAATAAAATTTTGATAGTTATACTCATTAGCTAAAGCTTTGATAATCAGCTCTGCATGAGTTTCTTGGTCATCAATATTTCTAAAACCTATATGTTCAAGATTCAGCCCTTTTTCCTGAGATGTAACATTTTCTAGACCTTTTCTAAATGCATTTCTAATTTTAGATCTCATACAAACCTCCCTTCTTTTGCAACCTTCTCAACCATATACTTGTAATACTGCCTCTGCCTGAACTTGCTGTCATCCATCATGTCACGCTTGTTCATTACGCTGTGCCTCAGCACAAGCTGAGACAAGAATGCAGCATCTGCAATTTTATGCATCTGCTGCCCATAACCCTCGTTAACACGATAGCTGAACTCAACATCCTGCGATGACCTAAACCTGATGTAGTCGTCAACAAACCCATGAAACTGCTCCAGCCCAAAACCAAACCTCGCATCAGACAAGTAATACGCCAGCTCATCAACCTCAAAGCCCAAACCAACCATGGCAAAATCAACAAGATGGCCATTGACAACATTATCCTCCTTCCAATCTCCGTGAATGACAGAGCCCGCCTCCAATTTTTTTTGATGGTTATAACCGTCAACAACCGGAACAACTTTTGCGGTATCAACTTTTGTTTCACTAAATCTTCTCCAGCCTTCCCCGGAGACATTCAAAAACGGAGTTATACCCTCATTAACATGAGACAACCCGTGAACCCCCGCACACACAACCGGTTCAAAAGAACCTTTATGCCTGCCAGCTTCCCTATGAAAAACAGACATCAAGAAAAGATTATAAAAAATATCATGTTTATTGAATTGTGTCCCAAATAATTTATTCATTTTAACAAAACCCCGCTCATAAAGAAGCAGATTGTCCATTGCAATAATTGCAAGATCATAGCTGTCGCTTGCAACAAACTCGCTCGGGTTTAAATTTGCCCTGAAATTGCTAAAAACACTGAGTTCCATGCAATAGGCTGAATACTCCGGCTTTAGCCTGGAGGACAAATCAACCTTGATAAATTTATCCTTAAACACAAAGCCTGTTCTGCTTGTGAAATTTCTATCTGAAACAATTATCTCGCTTAAACTGTCGGGAGAAAGTCTTGCCCTTTGCTGTATCTCTTTCGCTATAAAATCAGTTTCTTCACCGCTCAGTTTCCCGCGAGGGTCCAGCTTTTGTATAAACCTTTCAACAAGATTGTCAACATGTTTTGGATGTTCAGATAATATCTGGTTAAGCGACTCAATTACTGCATCCGGGCCTCCCATGCCTATTGCTCCGCTGCTTAAAATATGACAATCCGGAATAAGATGTCTCATTAATAGCTTTGAGTCCCCGGAGCCCCCGGTTAAGAATATGAACTTTGGTGAGCTAAAATTTCTCCGGAAATATTCATCAAGAGCGCTTATGGAATGAGCACTTTTAGAATAACTTATGGGAGTTTTTGGTTCATCATTAAACGGAAATTGGGTCACTATAAAATCAAAAGGGCCAAATTCCTTAAAGTCCCCGCCCATAATTTCATCCGCTGCCGACCAAAGATTCCCATACGGTTTAACTGTTGAAAAACGATAGAGAGAATTGACTATGGCCCGGAATTGCTCTGCAACTAAACGTTCCATCTGAGTCCCGCTTGAATATAAATCCAACATTCGATGAATGAATACTCCGTGCTTCATAGGCACAGGATATTGCAGAGAATTATATAAATCTTCCCATATTCACTATTAAACCGTAGTATAACAAGGACTTTCAACCCCGAACCCTTATCGTCCTGGTTTCCTCAAACCTCCCGTCTCCCGGGAGAAAGTTCATAATGTCATCCAATTCGCCGCCGATTTTCTTGTGAATCTGCTTTGCCAAATCGGTTTTCTTTATGTCTCCGGGCGAAACTATCACGTATTTTTCTGCCTGCTTTTCAACAGCAGTAACAGGCCCGCCAATAATCCTACCCTCTTTGGTTATGCCAATCGCAACCTGCATATTGAAATCCTTGACATGACTTCTCTCTCCGTAAACCATAAAAGCGCCTTTGGGAACAAATTCCCCTGCCTTTGCTTCCTTTGTTACCTGCTCAGGCTTGACATAAAAAATAGAAGGCGAAAATCCCCGCTTCCATGCTCTTGAATAAACAGCGCATTCCTGCGCAGCCTCGCTGATGGAAACATTTCCGCACTTGCCCTTGCATTTCAAAATTACAAACGGGCTTCCAGGCTCGTCTGTGTGGAAAACCAAATCGCCGGTTTCCGTATGCTTTTTCACCACAATTTCATTTGTAGTTGCATCCTTCCCTCCGATGCAGAGAAATCCTTCAGAAGTAAAAAACCAGTGGAACTTCTCATACCATGCCTTTTCCGCCTTTCTCTGCTTTTTTTCCTTCAGCGCCTCCTCGCTTTTCCTTTCCCTCTCAAGCTCAATTGATTTTTTCTTTTTCAGCTCTTCCAGTTTCTTCTTCTGCTCCTCAATTATCTTCCTTGCGCCGGCTGTCTTTTTCTTCAGCTTCTTGGCCCGTTCAAAATATTCAGCCGCGTTCTGCTCAATTGATTTTTTTACGGATAGCGTGACTTTCATTTCCAATTAGAATGAATTAGCCATTTAAAAATCCTTCTTCCGGTTCTTGCTACCCGACAAACCCCTGTGCCAGCAATATCACAACTATGGAGAACACCACCATTATCAGCGAATGCTTGATGCCGTAAACAGCAGAGCCCTCTGCAAGCTTTCCGACAACAAGCCCCGCAAAAAGGGCCTGTATGACTGCCACCATCAGGAATACACCGTGCAGGCTCACAAACCACCTGCCGAGCGTACCTATGAATTTCGGTAATGAGGTTGTGTCTATGCTAACCTGCATTGTCAGCCCACCGAGGCCGCCCTTGAGTGCTATTCCCGCAGGGCTGAAAGCCCCCTGCACTCCGCCGGTCTGCTCCAGGCTCTGGATGTAAGGAACAAGAAGGTTCTGGATTATAATCATTACCACAAGGAAAACCGCAAAGATGACATAGCTCTGGATAATCTGCGCATGGGCTGCGGCGCGCCTCTTCTGCTTCAGCTTTTTTATTTCAACAACAGATTCGGTAACCGATTCGAGGACATCCTCAATATTTCCCCCGCTCATCTCCGCCTCTATGACTGATGAAATGGCCCTTTTTATCACAGCGTTCTTTGTTTCGTTGGCAAAGTTAAGCAGCGCCTTATGCACCGGGATTGCCCATTCTATCTGATTGGCAAGCTTTCTGACATGAGGGGAAAGCGCTCCGTAGTCAATCTTCGAGACGTGCATTATCGCCCTTGGAGCCGGCATTCCTGATTTTATGGAGCCTGAAAGGTTTCTTACAAATTCAGGGAATCTTGACTCAATCTCAGACTGCCTCTGGAGAGCGAGGAAAAATTTAATCCAATAGGGAGCGGAAGCAACCGCAATTGAGAGCACAACAAGCGGCCCAAGCCACGGTGTTCCCCCGAAAAACATCAGATCAAGCAAAAGCAGGAAAAGTGCAATTACAAAAGTCGGGATGTACGGCTTTATTCTTTTGTATGCTGTTTTCTTTGCCATCTAAACCTCCGGTTGCGTGAACTGCAAAAATATCAGGAACGCCACATTAAGCAATGGAACAATCACATAGGTTCCTGCCACAATCAGCGTGTCAATCGGTATTCCGCCCACGACGCCGCCCAGGATGCTGACCAGCGAAAGCGCCGCCACAAAAAACAGCGGCGCAGCGATAAGTATTCCGGTGTAAATGTCTGAATAGGTTGAAATTGTTTCTGAATATTTCTGCCTCTCAAGCTCGTATTCAAGAAGCGCCTCCTTTGACTTTTCGTTCATGTAAACTTTCAGCTCTGAGCCGCTCTCGATGTTGCTGAGCACGCCCTCCACATACTCCTTGAAAGCATCCGAGGGTGTTGTCGCAGCGACGGATTTCAGCGCCGTAAGCAGGTCATATCCGAAAAGCTCCACATACTCGACTATTTTTTCAACCTCAGATGATATTTCGCCGTATTCCCTTGACTGGGCAATCAGCTTGAACATCTTGACAGGAGGAACTCCTGAGGAAGCCACAGCTGCCATGTGATTGATTGCAAATGGCAGGTTTGTTTTCATATTCTTTGCCCTCTGGGCAGACTTGCCGTAAGGATAGTAATAGAACCCGAAAAATGTTATTGCCCCCATGATTATCGCAATGAGGGCAGATTTTATCATTATGAACGCAAAGGGATTGCCGAGCATTGCAAAGAAAAGCGCAAGGAACGGGAACGAGACAATCATGGCAAGTATAGACACCAGCACCATTATATTCACGTAGGTGTTTGAAAGAATCTTTATGTTTGCCAGCCTGAGTGAATTGTACAAATACCTGAAGAATTCAGGAAATGTGTCAATAAGATAGAAGCTTGCTTTCCTTATGGTAAGGTTTGCTAGCGTGCCGAAAAAAGAAACCTTGTAGGGAACCAGCTCCCTTCTTTTTTCCATTATTTTTTTTATTCTGCCTGCTTCCTCAGCTATTGCAGATTTTGTGATTTCCTCCTCAAATTCCGCAGAAGGCCTATGCCTGAATCTCATGACCTCTTTCGGTATGGAAGTCTCTTTGCCGATAAAGCCTTCCTCTTTAAGCTTGAATATTCTTTTTGTTCCCTCCAGGATATATTCCGAGGCAGGCCTTTTTTTTCTGGCTTTGTAGAAATGCCTAAGCCCTCTCCAGAGTGCAACCATAAAGAAAGGCTGCCTTTCTGCCTCTATGCCGGGCTTCGGTATCCTAACCCTTGCCAGCGCTTTTTCATCCTCAATTGAAGGCCTGGGGATTTTTTCCTCTTCTTCTTTTGGGGCAGCTTCCCTGGCAGCATGAATCGCAGGATGCCTGCCTAGCCTGAATTTCTGCTCTGACTTGTCATCATAAACAGAATAGAAGAGCTTGGAATTAAGAAGCTCCAGCTTTTTCATGATCTGGTAAAGATACGACGAATAATACTCCTCCCAGTCCTCCTTTGTCTTGCCTTTTACAAGCTTGGACAGAAGCTCCTTGTACTGGAAATAGGTGTGCTTTCCGCTCTGGTACTCATGGAACAACTGGGCAATCCTTTTGCCAAGGCCTTCCCTGTACTTATGATACTGCTCAGCCTCCTTTACCAGCTCAAGAGCCTGTTCTGCTATTTTTTTAATCTCTCTCATGCCAAAAACCCCAACCTTGCTCAAGGAATGTCTTCGCTTTCAATGCTCTGGATGATTTTCTTTGAATGGAGTGAAATCTTCAAAGCCTGGTTTCTAAGCGCATCATATCTCAGTCTTGCTTCCTCAAGCTCTTTCTCATCCCTTACCTCGCGGGATGCCAGGTCCTCATAGAGTTCGCCTATTGTCTTGATCTTTTCAAAATCAATCCTTAACTGCTCAAGCTTGTCTCTCATAGTGTCGAAAACCACCAGCCAAAGACTGATGGAATTTCTTGTTTTTTTCTTTTAACATCTTGTGGCTTTTTGACGCACAAAATTCCACTCAAGTGGAATTTTGCAGTTTGAATTGCTTTATAGTCCCTGCCCTATCCTTGTAGTATGAATTGATTATTTTCGCGGTATCCCGGAATTCAATAATTCCCTGCTCAAGCATTTTTGTCAGCAGCGCCGCTCTGGTTTTAATCTCCGCCTCCAGTTCCTTTGTTGAGACTCCTGTTCTTGAGCTTATTTTCTGGAGCATCACCGATTTATTGTTGTAAATAAACTTGTCATTTACAGAATCCCAGCTGAACAAGGTGTTTGATGTTACCTTCCCCATTTCCTCTGCAACATTTATTATTTCCACAAATTCCTTCATTCTCCTGAAAGATTTTTCGGGAGTTTTTATGTGAGTCACCACAATCACTATGTCAAGCGATGAGACAAGCGAAGGCGAAAGGTTTATCGGAGGAGTTTCAAATCTCCTGACCATTGTTTCAACGCTGCCTGCATGGAAAGTCGCAAAGCTCGGGTGGCCTGATGCCATTCCCTGGAAAAGGACATAGGTTTCTTCGCCCCTTGTTTCTCCGAGGATGACATAATCCGGCGCCTGCCTGAATGTTTCTTTCAGCAAATCAAAAAGTGTTATTTCACCGTACTGGGTTCCGAGAATTGTCGGTATTCCGAATCCCTCTCTTGTGACCGCAGGAAGCCAGTTGGAATGGGGCAGGTTCAGTTCCCTTGTGTCTTCAATTGAACATACCCTTGCCTCAGGCGGGATAAACTGGGCAATTGCATTCAGGAACGTTGTTTTTCCTGAAGCAGTTTCACCTACAAACATGAGGTTTGCCTTGTTTTCCACAGAAAGCCACATGAAAGCCAGCGCCTCTGCAGTTACTGTCCCGAATGAAAGAAGATGTATGGGTGTCCATGGCTCCTTTGTGAATTTTCGGATTGTGAACGTAGGGCCCCTCGTGGTAACATCCTCTGTGTAGGTTGCGTTAACTCTTGAGCCGTCAGGCAATGCGCCGTCAAGCAGAGGCCTTGCATAGGAAACATATCTTCCTGCTTTCTGCGACAATTTTTCAACAAAATTAACAAGCTCTTCCCGCTGCCTGAAAATTACATTTGTCCTCATGTTTGCGTATTTCCTGTGGACAATGTAAATTGGATAGCCGTCTCCGTTGCATTCCACATCTTCTATGAAATAATCGCGCATCATCGGCTCCACCTGGTTTAATCCTATGGAATCCCGTATGACATAGTAAAGCAGTTTCTCATAGGTCTCCTTTGAAACCTTTGTGCCGAGCTCTGTGAGAATTGACTGGACATTCTGCTCAAGATACCTAATCAGCATAGTTATGTTTGTTGCCCTTACATAGGAAATGTTTATCATCTCCTCAAGCCCTGCCTTTACAAGGTCAAGCAGCTCCTGCTCAGCGGGGCTGACCACCGGCTCCTCAATGAAATAAACAAGGTCCTTGCTCTCCTCATCCCAGAAAATGTGCGCAAATGCAAAGGGGGGTATCAGCGGATAGCGGACATTTATTTTTGTCTTGTCATCTGAAGCAGGAAGGGTTATCAGCTTTGGCCTTAGGTCAAGATAGAATGCCTCATATTCATCTTTTTCGTCTTTTGGCTCTGCCTTTGGGGCAGGAACAGCAGAATTTGCCATGGGAGGCTTCGGGACAGCGATTTCACCGGGATTTACAGCTGCCTCACCCCCTGTTTTTGCCTCTTTCTTGCCTATGAACGGAATAGCCACCAAATCCACCTCTTTTTGGGTCTTTAAATGAATGTTTTATTTATTAAGGTTGCGGTTTAAAGCGCCTGTTTAATTAGCCGTTAAACTGGGCATAGTGCCTGTAGAAACTCCAGGAGAAAAGCCACCATGCGCAAGTAATAATGCCTATTTAATATACCCGCCTTTCTGCAGTCCCCAGAGTTTCTTGTAAGTGCCTTCCCGGGCAATAAGCTGGGAATGGGTTCCCTGCTGGACAATCTTGCCCTTTTCCAGGACAATTATCCGGTCAGCCTGCATAATTGTTGAAAGCCTGTGGGCGATTATTATGGATGTCCTGCCTTCCATCAATTTCTGGAGGTCCTTCTGTATCTCATGCTCGGTCTGCGAATCCAGCGATGATGTTGCCTCGTCAAGCACAAGGATTTTCCTGTTGGCAAGTATTGCCCTGGCTATTGAAACCCTCTGCTTTTCGCCGCCGGAAAGCCTTACGCCCCTCTCGCCGACAATTGTCTTTTCCTTTTGCGGGAAGCTATCTATAATCTTGTCAAGCTGGGCGAATTTTATTGCGCGCCATACTTCGCCCCTTTCAGCATCCGGCTTTGAAAATGCAACGTTGTTGTAGATGGTGTCATCAAAGAGCAGGCATTCCTGCGGGACAATTGCCATTTCGCTTCTGACAGACTCCTGCCTGAAATCCTTTATGTTTTTGCCGTCGATAAGTATCTCCCCTGATTCCACATCATAGAACCTGTAAAGCAGCTTAACTATTGTGGTCTTGCCAGAGCCAGAATGGCCCACAAGGGCGATTTTTTTGTTGCTGGGAATTTTAAGGCTAAGATTCCTGAATATGCTTCTCTTGCCGTACCTGAAGCTGACATTCCTCAGTTCCAGCTCGCCTGTTTTTATTTTCAAATCAGGTGCATTTGGAATGTCTTTTATCTCATTTTTCACCTTGGCGTACCTGAAAAGTGTTTCAAAGTCAGCCATTGATGCATAGAAATTCCTTATTCCGTTGACAAATCCGAAAAGGTTCCCCACAAGGGCTCCGTTTACGCTGTATATGAAAACCAGGGTGCCGAGGGTTATCCTGCCTGCCATGAAATCCAGCACTGAAAAATAAACCAGCAAAACCACGCTTGAAGAAAGTATAAGCGCCTGGCCTGCGTCCATCCACCGGAAATAGTTCCAGAAAGTCAAAAGCTTCTCCTTGCTTATCTGGCTGAGTTTCTTGTACCTTGCCTTGACATTCTCCTCCTTGCCGAAATATTTTATTGAGTCTATGTTTGTCAGCATGTCTGCAATGTTTGCCTTTTCAACATCCTCTGCATTGTTCTGCTCTATGCTCGGCTTTTCCTGGGCACGCTGGATAATGAGGCTATAGCTAAGGAATACCGCGGCCATAATGCCCGTGATAAGCGCAGGAATCCAACTGAATGCCAGAAGCGAAAATATTACTATGAAAAACTGCAGAAGCATCGGCGCAGCGTTGAATATGAACACATCAGTCATCCTCTCCACCGCCCTGCCAATCCTTATGAGCCTTGAGATAATGCTTCCAGTCTTGTGGGTTGTGAAAAAACCATGGTCCAGGTAAATAAGATGGTCGAAAAAGCTCCTTTTCATGTCAAACATCATTTCTGTTTCAAGCTTGTTCACATAGGTAAGCGAGAGGAATTTCAGGGCTGCCCTGGAGAGCGCGGAAATTCCATAGAGGATTCCCACCAAAATCAGCGCAGAGGCCAAAGCCTCCATAGCGATTTTGCCTGCTGCAAAATCAGTGCCGCTGTCCACAATCCGCTTAAAAAGATACCTCTCAAATATGTAGCTGCCCTCAACCACAAGGATTATTGCCAGGAGTATTATGGCCAGCCACTTGTACTTCTTAAGAAAACTGAAGTACAATCTAAGGTTGTAGCCGAAATCTATTTTTCCGTCAATTGGTCTTGTTCCCATTTCCGTAAATTTTCCGTAAGTTTTTTATACTCGTTTATATTATATATTCTAAAAATGCCAAATCCTTCGCTTATCGGACCTCCTCCCCAGAACCCAAAGGCTGTTGAAGATGCTCCTGAGCGCGAAGAGGACGAAGAATAGGCCTCTCTTGTTTCTAGCAACTTTTGGAATGTTTATAAATTTATGGTAGAGTGAAGCGAGATTCTGGACAAAGCCGTAGAGCAAGCTTTTTAAAGATTAAAATAACAATAACCCCCATGGCGAAATACCACATCTACATCTTCAGGCACGGCCAGACCTATTACAACCGGGACAAGATGTTTACAGGGTGCAAGGATTCTAAATTGACGCCTAAAGGCAAAAAAGATGCCTTGAAAATCGCTCAAAAATTGAAGAACAAAAAGTTCCAGGTTGCTTACCAAACGCATCTTTCCCGCTCAAAAGACACGTTGAAACCAGTTTTAAAATACCATCCTGAATGCAGGAAAATTATAACCGATGACAGGATGCTGGAAAGATGCTACGGGAATTTTGAGGGGCTGCACCATTCCACAATAATCGCAAAATACGGAAAAGCAATGTTTGACAAATGGCACCGCGCCTATGATTTCCCGCCGCCAAAGGGCGAGTCTGTAAAAACAGTTGAGAAAAGAGTCAGAAGCTTCATCAAAGATTTGCTTGCTAAAATAAAAAAAGATAAAGTCAATGTTGCAATCTCTGCCCACGGCAATTCAATGAGGCCATTCAGGAGATACTTTGAAAAGCTGACAATAAAGCAGATGATGAAGCTTGAAAATCCATGGGACGATTATTTTGAGTATGTGGTTGATTTCTGATCTCTTTTTATATCTTTTAAAATCTTCTCCGCCTCTTTTGTCATATTTCTACCTAATTTGGTTATGTTATAAAATCTGAATCTTCTTTCGTTTGGATTTTTACAGACTATTAATTTCTTATCTAATAACTCTTTTAATGTTCTGCTGACATGAGATTCATACATTTTAGTTCGTCGCATTATTTGTGCGGGCGTTAGTGTCTCTTTTACTAAAAAAAGCAGAACTTCTCTCCTGTTCTTTGCCCTTAAAATGTATGAAAGCAGATTCGCATCCATTTACTAAATTGGTATCTGAGAATATAAGTACTATTATTACCATTTGACTTACCAAAATATTTATAAAGGAGGGTTATTTAATTAGTTAAACACGGGAATCACGATAACATACTAAAAGTAATATTTCAATAAGGGTATATGATGAAACTAAATCTTGGAGCAGGAAAACAGATTTTAGAAGGATATGTGAATCTTGACCTCGTAAAAGCAAGAGGCATAGATACTGTATGGAACGCCAATAGAATCCCGTATCCGTTCCCAAAAAGCCATTTTGATGAAATATTCTGCAATCATATACTGGAGCATGTTGATTATCTGCCTTCAGTGATGAAAGAACTGTGGAGAATAAGCAAACCAAAAGCAAAAATCATTATAAAAGCCCCTTATTTTGCATGCTCGGGGGCCTTCAACAACCCCGAACACAAGAGTTTTTTAACTTACAAGACATTTGATTATCTGCAGAAATACTGGGGAACATTCAGAATCATTAAAAAGCGCATCTTATTCACTCCTTACGGCTTTTTCAAAATTTTAAATCCATTATTCAATATTTTCCCCGATTTTTACGAAAGATTTTTATGCTTCATTATTCCCTGCTCAGAGATTTATTATGAACTAGAAGTTATAAAATGAAAGAAAAAGCAATAGATGAACTTAAGAAATATTTCGGGAAATCAAAAACAAAGACGACTCATAATGAAGAGAGAAAGATAAGGGAATCTGTCGGAAAGAAATTTGCCAAAAAGTTTGGGGTTTCGTAAGTTTATAGCAAAATCCCGTTTTCTGGTTCTTGCATTATGATTAAAGTTGCTTCGGCTTCTTCTGCTCAAGTGCCATGCAAGAAAACATCATTACTTGACGAGCGCAGAGAAGCGAGTCAAGTTAGGCAGTTCTGGCAATTCAGGCGAACAGTCAACGCAATATGCCCCAAATAAGAACTGCCAAATAAAAATTATTTTTTGTTAACAAAATAAAAGATAAAAAAGAAACAATTACTGATTCTCCGTCAGCCCTTTTCTTGTCCTGATTTGCCCGACTATCTTCATCTGCTGGTCTTCAGGAAGCTTCTCGAATGTCTGGTCTACCACAAAGAAAACGCCTCTTCCTTCAGTGGCCGAACGCAAATCAGACGACAGCCCGAACATCTCTGCGACAGGCATCTTTGCTTTTACAACAACAGTTTCACCTTCCTGCTGCATGTCCATTAGCTGCCCTCTCTTGTTCTGGACAAGCTTGGAAATGTCGCCCATCTTGTCAACAGGGGCTTCTATCTGCAATGTCTGAACAGGCTCGAACATCATAGGCGCTGCCATTCTCATTGCATCTCTGATTCCGTCCCTTACCGCAGGCAAAACCTGCGCCGGTCCTCTGTGGATTGCATCTTCGTGCAGTTTAATATCCATAAGATAAACCTTGACCCTGGTGCATGGCTCCCTTGCAAGAGGGCCGTGCATCATCACATCCTCAAATGCATCCATTACCATTTCAATTACTTCCCCGATATGGACCTCTCCCTTGGTCATATCAAGAAGCATGTTGCCGTTGAATATCATCCTGACCTGCCTTGATTCCTTGTTTGACATGCCATTTCTTTCAAGGGCCTGCCAAAGCTCATTGTCTTTTTTCTTTACTTTTATGTCGGAGATTTCTCCGCTCTTGATTGCATCCGCAACTCCCTGCTCAACAGGGCAGGCTAGGAAATAGAACTTGTTGTGCTTGTTTGGGGACTTGCCCTCTGATTCCTGGGCACTCTTTTTTACGATGGCCTCCCTGTAAACAACAAGAGGCGGGCTTGTGGTTACCTCAACGCCCTTTTCTGTCCTGATTCTGTTTTCAATGACTTCCAGATGCAGTTCTCCCATTCCGTGCATCAGGTGCTCTCCTGTCTCTTCGTTAATTTCAATTTTTATTGTAGGATCTTCCTTGTGAACCATTCTCAAAACTTCAACAAGCTTCGGTAGGTCCTGGGGCTTCTTTGCCTCAATGGCTTTTGTGACAACCGGCTCAAAAATGTGGGTAATCTGCTCGAATGGCGTCAGTGGCCCTATTGAAACTGTCTCACCGGGCATTCCATATTTCAGGCCCACAACGCCGATAATGTTTCCAGAAGATGCTGCGTCTATCAGCTCTCTTTTTGCGCCGTTATAGACCGAAACCTGCTGGACTCTTACCGACTGCTTTGCCATGTTAAGGTAAACAGTGTCTCCTTTTTTTATTGTTCCTGAGAACATTCTTCCTGCGCATACCTCGCCTGCATGCGGGTCCATGACAATTTTTGTTATTACAAATGCAAGAGGGCCGTTTTCATCGCAGTTAAGCAATGATTTTCCCTCAGTGCTTTCCAAATCCCCTCTCCAGATTTTTGGAATCCTGTATTTCTGCGCCTGGACAGGCGTTGGATGATGCTTTATTGACATGTCCAAAATTACCTTATGCAAAGGCGCTTTTTTTGAAAGCTCTTTTATCCTTGTGTCATCCTGCGACTGGTAGGCGTCAATTATATCCTTGAATGTTATGTTGTTTTTCTTCATGTAGGGAACAGACAAAGCCCACTTGGCGAATGCGGAGCCAAATGCAACGCTTCCGTCCTCAACCTTTACCTTCCATTTTTCCTTGAATTCCGGCTCTGCAATCTGCTCAATCAGCTTGTTAACATGGGCAATTATTTTCATGAAACGCTCCTGCATCGCCTCGGGCGTAAGCTGAAGCTCCTTGATTAACCGGTCAACCTTGTTTATGAAAAGGCATGGCTTGACCCTTTCTCTTAGCGCCTGCCTGAGAACTGTTTCTGTCTGCGGCATGCATCCTTCTACAGCGCAGGCCAGGACAATCGTCCCGTCAATGGCTCTCATAGCTCTTGTAACGTCCCCGCCGAAATCAACGTGGCCAGGAGTGTCAATAAGGTTGACAAGATATTCTTTCCCTTCGTTTTCATGGACCATTGATACATTTGCAGCATCAATAGTAATGCCTCTCGTCATCTCGTCCTCATGAAAATCAAGAACGCAGGCCTTTCCCGCAAGCTCTTCGGACATCATTCCTGCGCCTGCAAGAAGATTGTCCGAGAAAGTGGTCTTTCCGTGGTCAATGTGAGCAGAGGTGCAGATATTCCTGATATGCTCCTTGTCCCTCATCAATCTTATAACCTTATCAACCATCTTTTCTGCCATAGTTATTTACCTCGCAATTTGTCAAGCACCTTTTTGCAATCGTCTATTACGTGAAAATTTGGATGGTTCACATCCAAATTTGCATCAATTTCAGCCAGCAAGCCCTTTTTCCTGTAAAACTCAATCACCGGCCTGGTTTCATCATTGTAAATTTTCAGCCTTTTTTTAAATACTTCCATCTTGTCATCGTCTCTCTGATAAACCTCGCCGCCGCACTTGTCGCAGACGCCCTCAACCTTTGGGATAATATTTGTCAAATGGTAAATCGCTCCACAGCCTCTGCAGGTCCTCCTCCCGGTGGCTCTTCTAATGAGGGTTTCCTCATCAGCAATGAAGTTTAACGCAACATCAATTGATGCGATTCCTTCAAGCGCCTCTGCCTGGGCGACTGTTCTTGGGAAGCCGTCAAGGAAAAATCCGTCTCTGCAGTCATCTTCCTTCAATCTTTGCCTGAGCATACTTGTGGTGATTGCGTCAGGCACAAGTTTTCCTGCATCAATGTATGCTTTTGCCTCAACTCCAAGATCAGTATTATTTCTTATATTTGCTCTAAATAGGTCTCCTGTGGAGATATGCGGTATTTTGTAAATATCTTTCAAATATCTTGATGCATAGGTTCCCTTTCCTGTGTTAGGCGCTCCTAAAAGCACGACCTTCATTCCAAGCTCCCTGTTCTGTAATGGATTTTATCTTCAGGTTTTTCATATGCATGAATTTCATCTGGCTTGAACCAGATTTTTATTTCTTTTTCAGCATCCTTCAGGTCTCCGCTTGCATGTATTATTGTAAGTATTGGCCTGTCTGAAACATTTGCAAGTGCATAGGTGTCATGGGAATAATCACCCCTTATTGTTCCGGGAAGGGCCTCCTCAACATTAGTGGGGCCACATATTTTCCTCACGACATTTACCGCATTGTGGCCTTCAAGCACCATTGCGACAATGGGCATCAGCATCATGTCATTGACAAGTGCGTTAACAATTTCCTTTCCTGCCTTTTTTTTATCATAATTTGCAGGGTAGCCCTTGTTCTTTATTATGCCCTCCCCCTTTCTTATCAGCCACTCGTCATCCTTGTAGTAATGGTCCTCGAGCTGTTTCTTAGTTGCAAATAACATTTTCATTGCAACAATTTTAAGGCCGACTTTTTCGAATCTGGCGATTATTTCTCCGACAATTCCCCTGCCTACCGCATCCGGCTTCAGCAAGACAAGCGTCCTTTCCCTCATTTCTTCACACCTGACTTTATCTTAACCGCTTCGTCTGTCCATTTGACTTTTCTTGGAATCCTGCCAAGCTTGAACCGGTTCTTCTCGCATTTTGACGAGCAGAAATAAAAAATCTTGCCGTCGTTCTGAACAAACATCATGCCTGTTCCCTTTTCAATGTCATTACCGCAAAAGCTGCATTTCATTTTTTCACCTTCTGCCTGTCCTGTTCAAAGGCCTTGCCTCGATTTCAGTCTCTCTCAGCATCAAAATATCGCCGACCCTTACCGGACCCTTGCAGTTTCTCCTGATGACCTTGTTGGCATCCCTGCCCTCAAGAATCTTGACACGCACCTGTATGGCTTCCCCTCGCATTCCTGTCCTTCCGACAATTTCCTCAACCCTTGAGGGGAATGCGCCTGTGAAAGTTACAAAGCCCTTTGCCTGGGGCTCATCCTTCTTCTGCTGAGCGCCCTCCTTTCTCGGGGCTTCCTTTTTCTGCTGTTTGTCTTCTGCCATTTTAGACCTTCAAATTTGCTTTGATTTCCTTGATTAGGTTCTTTGCATCTCCTTCCTTGACAATTGCAACGCTTGCGGTCGGAACGCCGATTCCAGCGGACACGCCCAGCTCTTCCTTTGTTGGGACTTCAACGCAGGGAATTCCCTTTTCCTTGCACAAAACAGGAAGATGCATAACAATTTCCGGAGGGCTTGCGTCCTTTGCTATTGCAACAAGAATTGCCTGGCCTTTCTCCACGCTTTTGGTAACCTCATTTGTACCCTTTCTCAGTTTTCCTGATTTCTTTGCAACTTCAATTGCCTCGTAAACCTTTTCTGAAACTTCTTTCGGCACTTCTGTTCCTGCCATTTTGCACCTCGCAACTGGTTTTTATCAATTATGAGAATTTTACAATCCTCATTCGGGCTTTTCAGCCGTCATAAATCATCGGTTATCATGAAGAGAAAAGAGGTGGTTTATAAAGGTTTTGGACAGTTTTCAACTACTGGAAATAATTAATTAGTCACCCAATAGTGGTTAAAAAATAGAAAGATTTAAAAAGATGGGTTAAAACTGTGTGTGTTAATATGACAAAGGAAAAACAGCCAAAACATCAAGAGCAGGGCGATACGAGAAGGAATCTGCTAATCGGCGGCGGCGCCGCGGTTGTTGCAGGATTGGCATCACTATACATCTCAGGTAGGGCAAAAGCCCCTGATGAACAGTGGCCGTTTTTGCACAGGGAACAAATTCTCAAACACCCAAAAATGGAACAAATAGAGAAGGAATTTGTTCCTTTCGGACTGGAACAGGATATTTCATATCCCTGGGAAATAGAGGAGCTAAACAATATCCTGAGGACGCAAATTTCAGAAGAGATGGCGAGAAGAGGTTTTGACCCTTCAATTGAATATGTCATTGAGCCAAGTTGCAGGTACTGCGGGTTGCCTGATGAAGCAAAGGTTACAAAATCTTTGGCAGACTATTGCAGAAATGCTGCGGGTTTCATGCAGGCCCGTCTAAGAATGGAAAAATTTAATCCGGAATTTACAATCCTAACTCCGGGTTCAGATTTTGAAAACGATTTTAATGGCCGGGTTTTTATTGGAAACAGCTATTGTTTCCTGAGAAAAATGGATGTAATCAATCCCGCTGATCCTGGCAAAAATTTTTCTGCATTCGCAAAGGAATGTTTGCAGGGTGGCATGAGCAGGGGAACGGTTGATAAAGGAAATCGCGACTGGTGGTATGGTTTTGTGGCAGCAGGGGAGGGCGCATTGACAAGTGCATTCTCCGAAATCCTTCACAGGTCAACCATGGTTAAATTTTATGAGCACATGCAATCCGCAGGTTTCGAGGCGGCCCAGGCAGATGAGGCGGTTGTTGAGGGCATTGCTTACATTCTTTCATCTGCTCTTGCAAAGGAATTGAAAATTCCTGATGGAGCCGGCATTGTAAGGAAGGCAGTTTCAGATCTGCTAACAGATAAAATATGTGCAACCAGATATAAACATCTACCCAGTGCAGTAAACTGGATGAATAAAAACGGCATCCAGAATGCCTACGACTTGTACATGCAAGACCCTCAGAAGTTTATGGATGCGATTAAAAAATCATAATTTTAAGATGATATGACAAAGAAAAAACAGCAAAAAAAGGTTGAAACTCAAAAGCAAGATAGGAGAAATTTTCTTAAAGTTGCTGCAGCATCTCTTGTTCCGGTTTTTCTTAGATCTCAAAATTCTGATACTAACAAATGGGACTTTTTGAATGCAGAATCAAAAGCAGACAGCATAAAAGATGTTGAACAGGTTTATTCAGATGGAGTTCCTCTTGAGAGTGAAGGAGATGCGGCCTATAACTTCCAGGTTGCAGACATTCAGAGAAATATGGAATCTGAAGGAATTATGCAGGAAATGAGGAAAAAAGGCATAAATGCTACCATAAGGCTTACAAAACAGACTTTCGGAATTCCGGATGCCCGGTACGGAAAACAAATGGGAGCATATTGCAGGACTGCTGAAAGATATATCAACCAAAAAATCAGGCTTATAACTCCAATAAGTTTAGACTGGGTTGTGCTGGCAAGCGGGGATAATTTTGAAAATGATGATACCAACAAAGGTTTTGTTGGAAACTGCTATTGCCAGCTATATCATGCAACAGCAGGAGAGCTGGGCAATCCCGCACGGTCTGTTGACAGGAAAGTCTTTTTGGCTAAAAATGGCGGGTTAACCAGCACCAGCACTGAAAAAGACAAGTTTATTTCCGGATTCGTGTTTATAGGGACAACTGCCTGCGCGCTAACAAGCCCCTTTTCAGAGCTTCTTGCCCTTCATTCAGAAGACCAGTTTAACGCCCATTCCGCTAAATCTGCTTCATCCATAGGAATGCAAACAAACGAAGCATGGCATGAAGGACTAGCGTTCATACTTTCTTACAAGCTTGCAGCAGAATTAGGCATTCCTGGAGGCCCCGAATATGTTATGAAAACTGTCAGGAATCTAGTGCAGTTGGGGAGAGAGTATGAATATCTTGGAAACTCAATAAGATGGATGCAGAAAAATGGAATCCAGGCAGCCTATGACCTCTACATGAGAGATGACCCTCAGAAGTTTTTTGATGCGATAAAGAAATCCGGAATAAAATGACAAAAAAAGAACGAAATACTTCAAGAAGAACCGCCCTTTTAGGAATCGGAGCACTGGCCTCACTTCCATTTATCCTAAGCTCTGACGACGGCTCTACTGAATTTTCCGGGGAAAAGCTGAATTTTTTTAACCGTGAGATATTTATAGACCGCTTTGCAGAAACCCCGGAAGGGGTATACCAAAATTGCGTTGCGCTTTGCCCTGAAATCCTCATGCCGCAGAGTTTCGAAGCGGAGCGGCTGAAACAAATCTGGGGCGACGGGATTGCCGGGGAAATTGAAGAAAAGGGCATGAGCCCCCAAACAGATGTTTCGCTCAGGATGCAGTTTTTCGGGCTACCCGATGGCGCTGAATTTATGGTGCCCCTGAAAGGCTATTGCGAAAAGGCATCGCGCTATCTTTATTCGCAGCTAAGTGGGCTGGAAAAACAGGCTATGGAATGGATAATAATAAAGCGGGGTGATAATTTTGTGAAAAATTGCGGCAACAAAGGGTTTGTCGGGAACAGCTATGGCTATCGGGTGGTGGCCTTTGCAGAAAATCCCCGTGAGCCGGGCAAGCCGATTTTAAGGGAGGCATTTTACCCGTTCCACGGAAGCACTGCCTATTCCCATAAAAAGGAAACCCTGCTGGAAGTCAACCCGTTCAAATTTATTTTTATCGGGGTTGGGGGGCGGGCATTTGCTGCCCCGTTTTCCGAACTTATCGGGCTTTCAACAATGGAGAGGATGAATCAGAATGACGGGCTTACTTTTTTGGAAAGCATTCAATCCAATGAGGCTATGCATGAAGCAATCGCAGATTCGCTTGCGCAGGGCATTTTGCGCGAGATGAATGTTTCCGAACGGGAGGGAGCTATCAAAAAAACCAGGGATGCCCTGGTCGACCCGAAATATTCCTATGTCCCGAACGCAAGGAAATTTGTAGAACGAAACGGCATTCAGGCAACCTTTGACCTTTACATGGAAAGCCCAAAGAAGTTTATGGAAGAAATAACGAAATCCTGAGAGAAAACCTTATAAAACCCGCAATTTTCTATATTATATAATGGACAGCAAAACAGATGAGCTAATCAGGCGGAACACAGAGGAAATTGTAACAGAAGAGGAATTCTCGGAAGTTCTGAAGAAGAAGAATCCGACTGTCTACTGCGGCTACGAGCCTAACGGGCCAATGCACCTTGGGCATTTTGTAACAATCACAAAGCTTATGGACCTGCAGAAAGCAGGTTTCAAGGTAAAGATTCTTTTGGCAGATGTCCATGCGCTTTTGAACAGGAAGGGAAGCGAGGAAGACATTGCAAAGGAAGTTGAGAGATGGAGAAAAACAATCAAGGCAATCGGCTGCGAGGCGGAGGTTGTTTTGGGAAGCTCCTTCCAGTTTGCAAAGGAATACCAGCTGGATGTCATGCGCCTTGCCCAGGCTTCAACAATCAACAGGGGATTGAGAAGCATGCAGGAAATCGCAAGGGACATTGAAAATGCAACAATTTCGCAGCTGATGTACCCGCTTATGCAGGTTGTTGACATCAAGGCATTGAAAGTTGACGTTGCTCTTGGAGGAATAGAGCAGAGAAAGGTCCACATGATTGGCAAGGATTTGGCAAAAATACTGGATTACAAATTTGTTGCATTCCATACTCCGTTGATTACCTCATTGAAAGGGCCCGGTGAAAAAATGTCAAAATCAATTCCCGGCTCGGGCATTTCGGTAACCGATTCCTATGAAGAAATCCAAAAAACAATAAGAAACGCCTACTGCCCCGAGAGGGTCAAGGCAGAAAACCCTGTCCTTCAGATTGCGAGGCTGATAATTTTCCCCAGGTTTGAGAAAATAAAAATAGAAAGGCCTGAGAAATTCGGGGGCAATCTTGAGATAAAAAATGCCGACGAGCTTGAAGAGATGTACGGGGAAGGCAAAATCCATCCATTGGACTTGAAGAACGCAGTCACCGAGCACCTGGAGAAGATAGTCGGGCCGATCAGGGAGCAGTATAATTCTATAAAATAGGTTTATAAATTTTTCTAGCATAACGGATTCATGGAAATTTCAAAGCTAAAAGATGCTGCAAAAGCCCATCTGGTGGATTCCACAGCCCTGCTTGCAGCCTCGAGCCCTGTTTTTTGCGCATTTGAAACAATGATTGCAAAAATGTCCAACGATGTTTCATTGCATACCCGGCTTTATGTAATGGCTCTCACCTATGCAGGACTTGGCTATGCAATAGGAAAAGGCAGGGATATGTCAAGGAAAATTTTCAACATAACCCAGGAAACAAGGGAACGATTCCAGCAGATTCACGATTCGCTTTACCTTTCGGCAATTAACATTCCTCTGTCCGCAGGGCTGTATGCCGCATCAGGAGAAACAGATATTAAAAAAATTGCAGCCGGAACTATTTCTGCAGTTATTTTTGGGGCTTTACTAGGCCCGCTTATCGGATACTCAATGGATGTTTACAGGGATTTGACAGAGCTCAGCAAATGCGAGCGAAGAGCATATCCGGAAATAATCCGCGGCCTTAGACCGCGCTTAAAGAAAGCGCTGGCAGTCTCGTTAACAGCAGCGTCAATATCTTCCATGGCATTGGTTTATTCATTTAACCCCTACGAAAGCGCAGCAAATCATGAAAACCCCGCTGCAAGGCCCGCAATCAGTGCAGATTTCCGTCAGAGTTCACTGGACAGCATTGTTACGGGACCTGAGGTGCTTGACTAACTATTCCCGTTCCACTTGTGAAATTGCGCCATGGCTTTAACCAAATCGTTTGCAGAGAAGTCGCTCCAGTTCTTGTCGGAAAAGTAAATCTTTGCATTGCCAGAGTCCCACAGCAAAAATCCTGACAGGTGCTTTGAGCCGTCCATGACAATGAGCAGTTCCGGCGGCATGAAATAGGAGCTGTAAAGGTTTTCCTTTATCATCTCCTTTGTTATCGCTTCAGGGTCCATTTTCTCTGCCTTTATTTTTTTGCCGAGCAGCCTGCAGGCGTCTGCAATCTCCTCCTGGCCGTCATAGTTTATGCAGAAGTTCAGGAAGAACTTGTCATATTCCTTTGTCTCATCGGACAGCTTTTTGATAGCATCCACAAGCTTTCCCGGCAGGTTGTACCACTTGCCCAAAACCGAAATCTTGACCTTGTTGTGGTGTATCTTCTTCTCATGGGCCAAATCATTGAAAAATGATGATATTGCCTCGACTATGGCCGGGAATTCATCGTTTTTGCTGGTCTCGGCAGAAAGAAGGTAGACTGTGAAGATAGGAACGCCGTACTGGGACTGTATGTCGATGAAATCCTTTATCTTCGCCAGCTTGTTCTTGAAATGCTGCTCAACAGGTATCTTTATGCCCTTGGCTGAATAATTGTTGTATGTGAGGGCAATGTGCTTCGGCAGGGTTGCCTTTTTCTTCCTGTTAAGGGCTTTGAGGAATTTTTCCATCATCTTGGGCCTGATTACAGCCCAAATCTTTATAAACATTTTGCCCCACTGCCTGTTAAAATGATGGCGGTTTTTCTCCTCGTGGCGCTTTTTGTGCTGGTTTTGGGCAGTTACACAGACTTTAGGACAAGAGAGGTGCCTGACTGGGTCAATTATGGGCTTATTTTCTGCGGAATAGGGCTTCACGGGCTTCTCAGCGCGGTTTCCTGGAGCTGGTGGCCTGTTCTTTCCTCAGGCATCGGCCTGGGCATAGGAATGGGCATAGCATTCGCAATGTACTACGCAGGCCAGTGGGGCGGAGGCGATGCAAAGATGCTGATGGGGCTTGGTGCAATAATCGGGTTTGAGCTTTCTGCTGATAGCTTTCTCTTGTCTTTTCTGGTCAATGTTTTCCTGCTTGGCGCTTTCTACGGGCTTGGCTATGGGGTATTTTTGGCGATTAAAAACAGGAAGTCATTCGGCGGGGCTTACAATAAATTGCGGTCAAAAATTCCGGAGTTTATTAAACGTGGAATTGTTATTATTTGGATAGTGACTGCGGGGCTGTTGCTGTCTTTCCTGTTACTGAAAAATTTAATTCTGGTCTATTTCGGGGCGATTTTAGTTATACTTTTGGCATTCTACCATCTCTATCTCTTTGCGAAATCAATAGAAAAATGCTGCATGATAAAATATGCAACCCCCTCGCAGCTGACAGAGGGCGACTGGATTGTGAATGATGTTTATGTCAAGGGAAAAAGAATCTGCGGCCCGAAAGATTTGGGCATTTTGAAGAAGCAGATTAATGCTTTGAAAAGAGCAAAGGTGAAACAAGTTCTGGTTAAGGACGGCATTCCGTTTGTGCCGAGCTTTCTGATTGCCTTCATAGTAACGCTGCTTGCGGGGAATGTTTTCTTTGTTTTATTTTCTGTATTGTAAAGAAATACAAGTTATAACTTATGGGTAGTAAAAATAAAAAGGCTTAAATATGATGTTCTATTATTGGAAAATATGGCCCCACTAAACTTTTATGGCAGGAAAATAGAAGAGCCCGCTGAAGAAATGGGAATGTATGTTACTTTTAAGGATGAGCCAATAACCGCATTTTTCCCAAGGTACACGCGAATACCCGCAAGATTTTTTGAGGAGCGATCAGCAGGGCTTTCTGCTGAAGAATTTGTGGAAAAGGCGACAGAATGCATTGAAAAGCTGCAATCGCAAAAATCAGGGAAAATAGGAATGGGCTGCCCGGCAAGTCTCATGTATAACATAAAAAAGCTGCATAACGCGCAAATGTTCCTGAAACAGGTTTTAGGCGCTTTGGCAAAGGCATGATTTTGCGCGGCAAATAATAATAAACTATTTAAAACAAAGAGAAAATTAAATCTTTATGGACGAATTAAAAAATATTGAAATAGAACTTGAGAATCAACAGCCATTTTCAGAGCTTAGCTATCCAGATATGGGCCTAGAAGAATGGAGGCAGACAAAACTGACCAAAGGAGAAGGCCTTATTTTCTCCAAGACTTTCCTGGGCTTTAAAACGGATGTGGTTTTAATAAAACGAGGGGAATATTACGGTGTAGTCGCAAGGGCATTTGCTTTAGAGGGAACAAACGGCAGTAAAAAATACGAGATTAAGCATGGCGAAAAAGAAGAACTTTTTCCGGATTATGATTCTGCAATGGAATATGCTGTTCGAGAAAGCAAGAAGGTTGAAAAATTCATTTATGCTATCTTGGCGCCGGTATAATTACATTTTCCTGGTTTTTTCAAACAATGCCTTTTGCGCGGGAGTCATTTTTTTAACCTTGCCGGCATCAATCAAAACCACAGCCCACTCCCCATTTGGTTTTTGGTATGCCATGAAATTTTTCTCCTGGGTAGCGTCCGCTATAATGTAGCCTGCATCACCAACTGCATTAATCAGGTCATCCTGCGCAAACCTTATTTTGCCGTAGTCCACAGTTTTAGCAGTGCCAAGAGCCTCGTCCAGGGTTTTGCCCGGAATTTGCTCAGTAATCATGTAGGTGGGCGCAACCGCATAAACCTTGGGAACTTCTAGGCCTAATTTCCCAAACTCGTCAAAAATTCGTGCTTGTTCAGCATAGGAGTTGAATATTGTCTTGCTAACTAAAGGGCTCTCCTTGGAAACCTTTACGACAACATCCGTGGTGCTTTCTATCCCGTACTTTTTTGCCATGTCTTTGGGCACTGAAAAGGTGACGCTTTCTACGCCTTCACCCAAATAGTACTTGCTCGCACTTGCCCCGGTATCAACAGTGCTCACCCTGCCATTAGTCTTGACCATATCAAAGGTGCCCAGATCGGATATCGCCCGCGCCCTTTCCTCTGCAGAACCCTTAAATAGCGAGGCTGCCCTTCCCCCGGTAACCTCATCAACGAGAAGTATCCTGTCGCCTCTTTTTAGAAATTCCTCCAGCTTTTTTGGATCTGCTCTTGCTGCTTCATATAATTTTTTAATCTCTGCTGAAGCAATCGCATCAGAGCCAAACATGTCGTTAAGGTAGCGGTAATATGCATCAGCAGTTCTTGCCGTAGGCGCTCTGATTCTGGGGGTTTCTCCAACAGCCATTATTTTTGCCGCAGGCAGCGAAGGATTCTGCACACGCTCAAAAGCAGCTTCAATGCTTGCAGCGAGTTGAAGGCATTCCTGAGAACTTGCACTAACCAGGGGAGTGCTTCCGGCAGCTCCGGTTATGCTTGCAACAGAACCCTGCTGAACAACCTGCGAAAGAAAAATGCCAAAAAGCGCCAAAAAAACAACAAAAACCAAAAACCCCTTTTTCATCATTATGAGAACATATTTGCGAACCAGCTATTTAAATTTTTCCCGCAAACCCGAAATTTCATGGTTTAAAGACCACAGAGAACATATTTGTAACCTAATAGTAGTAAAAAATAGAAAGATTTAAATAGTCATTTTGTTTAATAGTCCGAATGAACCTTGAAAAAGTCCTTCAGGATTGCGAACTTGATGCACAAAAAAATAGTGATGCTGAACTAGTAGGCAAAGGAAGCGTTAGTCTTGGTGAAGACGAGTGCAGAAAAATCCTAAAATATGTTTCTAATGCGATTGATTACAATCTTAAACAGGAGAAAAAAGACGGCACCAAGGAAAGGCTTGCAGAAATGAACAAACTGCTTTGCGAGGCCGGCTCAAACATGGAGTTATTCTCGTATCCGCATTCAAGGTCGAAGGTCAGCGGTTTCAGGGCAATCGCAGTAGGCTGCATGACAACAATTGCTGAGGAAATGGATTACAAACTTTGGGCTGAAAACGGCTCGAAAGGCGAAGACCCGGTATATGATGTTCCCGAGGATTTGCCATTTGTTGGCATATGCGCAGGCTCAGAGGAAAGGGTCGCGCAGTTCAGGTTTGTAAAGAAAGATGCTTCCGGAGCCCTTACAAAAATCCCTGGGCAGGGAGGAACGGATTTTGGGCGCTATGCCTGGGCATATCTAGACAGCTAATTTATTTATTTGGCAGCTTTTATCTTTGTGTTTACATCCTTCAAAAGTGTGTCAATGGCAGACTGGTCAACCTTTTTGTTGCTGGTCAATGCATTTACATAATTTTTGTCGTTTAATACTGACTTGACTTCTTGCCATGCTTTGTCATTATTTGAACTTGCATAGGTTCCCAGGGTTTTCATTATGCTCTGAGCCTGGTCTTTGGTTAGGTCATAGGAGCCCACAGTATTTTTTCCTGAGATGTACTTCCTCAGGCCGGCAATCCGGTCATTTTCATTGGCAACTGTATCAATCATGCTTGCAGATGTTACCGGTTTATATGTGGTCCCCATTGTTGCAGAAACCGTCCCCCGCCCAAGGGGCTGGTCAGTAACCTTATCGACAAGATTAACAGGGTGGGCATCTCCAACACTTTTGAAGCTTCCCCTTGTTATTTCCAAAATCTCGCCAAACTGTTTTGCATCAACTCCGCTGGCCATTATTTTAAACTCATCAGAGCCAGAGCCCTTTTCCATCCATATTTGAACTCCGGGGTGGGTATTCTCATATCCCTTAAGTTTTTGCGCAGCGTCCGCATAAAATGAATGGTAAACCTCATCAGCACTGCTTACTTTCAGATTCTTAAACAAATCCCTGGCATTGTCAATATCCCCGTCTGCCCTGAAATATGTTTTGCCGCTTCCGACTATTTCAGTTTGTTTAGCAAGGCTTGCCTGGTAATCATAGATTGCAATTGACGTTCCTTTAGCCGCATCATTAGCATTGCTCTCAAATCTGGCAGGCCTTTTTGCCATCTCATTAAGCATGTTCGCACGGTCCTCCACATTTTTCAGGAGAGCTGTGTTTGATGGGTCTTTCGAAAGCGCTGCCCTGGCATCATCCAGTTTTTTCTTCGCATCATCAACAAGGAACAGGCTGTCCGTCTGGGCTTCGGGAGGAATGAAGTTATGGTATTTATCCAAAAAGTTTGTTGCGTCTGTTGGGCTCATCCCGGCAGTCAACTGTTTGAAATCAAATGTCCCAGAACTTGTTTTCTGGTACTCTGCGGCAGCGCCTGCCTCCTGCAGCCCCTTGTAATAAAGATCCTTTGCATCAGTCCTGGCTATTCCCGCTTTGGGCGCTATTGTCGTTGTTCCCATTCTTAGGCTCCCGGTTATCCCTTCATTAGCAAAAGGCGCCGGCAGTGACTTGGTGACATCTGATTGTATTTCTCCAATAGCTTTGCTCAGCTGTTCAGGGGTTATCCGATTGGATGTTACAATGAATGAGCCAGAAGCTCCTCTTGAAACAATGGCATCCGGATCGAGCGCTGCCATCTTCTTTGTAATGGCATCGCTTGTTTTTTCTATCAGAACATTCCCTGAAAAATCCGCGGCCTCATGGCCTGCAAGGCTGTTTACAAATGTCAAATCCGCCAGCTCAAAGACAGCAATCGTTACCGGCTTCCCGTTGCCGCCCATAACCTGCTTGTAAATTGCATCAACAGAGCCCGAAACATATGTAGGCCTATTGGTCAAAGAGTCTACGCCTGAGTAAATTTCCTTTGAGGTTTTGCCTACAACGCTTTTTGACCCGGCGCCAGTGACTTCTCTTGCAGGATTCTGCACATCTTTAAAAGCAGTTTCAACACTTGCAGAGAACTGAAGGCATTCTGCCCCACCTCCAGCACCGCCCGCAGCAGCGCTTCCGGTTACACTAGCAACTGACCCGCTGCTTCTCGTCGCTGCAAAAATCATTCCGAGAACCAGCAGAAATGCCATGAAAAAAAGAATTTCAGACCTTGCCATCCGGTTTTTTATCATCTTCACCCGCAAGGAACATGGCTCCAGTCCTTAACAACATTTGGATCCTTCTCCTTAAGCTGGCTGAGTGTTGCAGCATCTATCTCTATTGTCCCCTTATCGGCATCATACTTTATGCTTGGGTTCTTTTCCACAAGTGCTTTCATATCACCTTTAACCCTTTTCGCCTCGGCAAACTCGTCTGCTATCGCTTTATTGGAGCCCTGCAAAACTGTTTCTGCATCCTTCTTTGCCTTAGTCTCTGCGTCCTTTTGCAAAGCCTCGATAGACTGAACAAGGTTAGAATCCTGAATTGTAATCTTTTTGCTCAATGAACCCTCTGCAAGTTCTTTGATGCTGGTTTGTAATGGTTTCCCTGCGGATTCTGCTGCAATCTGGCCTGTTTTCTGGTCAACTGACTTAATGGTATATGTTACTCCATCTTTGATGAATGTTCTGCCTTCCCAAGAAGCTTTTGTTAAAATGCTCTTTGCCGCTGGAAGGTTTCCTATGCAGGTGCCTATAAACAGGCACTCAGCCTGCGATGCCGTAAACTCAAAAAGCTTGGCGCCGATTCCTGTGTAGGCCCTGGTCAATAAATTCTGGCCGGCGGTTAGCGCCGCACTCTCAAAGCCAATCCTGCTCACTCCTGTCAATGCTGCTGAGGCAAGATTCTCTGCGCCAAAACCTACCGCAATCTGTATGGCTGCGCCTGCGGCATATTCCCCTGATGTTAGCTTTAACAGCTCAGCCCCCTGGACAAAGGGCATGTTAAAAAAGGTGGTTTTTGTCGGCATAGCTTCGGGCATATTAGGCTTTACGAGTGCCTCTACCACATCCCAGAATTGTGGGCCAACGTTTGTAATCACATTTTGTGGGTCCTCTCCTTTCCCAAGGCGCCGGAGTGCCTGGAATGCAGGATTAGCAACCCCGTTGGTCACTAGTTTACTTCCAAGCATGTCCAGAGTTTGCTGATCCTTTGTTGCCGGGAAAAGCTCTGCCACCAGTTCTCTCCTCCTCGTTGGGTCAGACAATGCTGATTGTATATCATCTATGCTCATACCACGTTTTGTATACAAGTTCATGAATACCCCCATTGCCCAGGCTTGGCTGTTAAGGTTACTGTTCATCCAGGTTATAAGATCGGTCCTCGTTTGGAAATTTATTAAATTCGTGCCTGCTGTAGTAAACCCTGCAGCTTGACCGTAAGTTTCTTCAAATTTTTGCCGATTCTCAGTAATCTGGTTCTTTGCGTTTTGCTGTATCATTGACAATGATGCTATTGTCACCTGCTTTTTTATATCCTGGGACTCCCCATAGAACGGGGAGTCCGGCTTAACCTTGGCAAAATAGCTTATCATCTGAGCATAAGATTCATCAGCGAATAAAACTTTATTTTCAGGCCTTAGCAAGTTATATCTGGCGAGTTCCAGTTTTCCGGCAGCGTAATTGTTGAAGTCCTGGTCGTTGAATTTTTTCATTTTTTGCAGTATGGTGTCTGCTTTTCCAAAATATTCACCCTTTTGGTTGTTAACTATGTAACTATTCAGCAAATCAGCGGCAATTTTAGTGTCCGGCTTTGCGCTTGCCGCAACAAAAAGGTCAAAATATGCCTGCTTGGCGTTAACTGATGCGCTGTCCTTGGAATTCTGGTCGTTATAGTTTGCATAGAGCTTGATTAAATCTTCTGCAGCTTTGCAGTTGTTCGGAGTTTTGCAATTTTCCAGAATTTGCTGAGCATCAAATAACTTTTGGTATACCTTTGCATCCTCTGTCCCTGCTGCGTTTTTCAGAAGCTTCGCTTTTGTATCAGGGCTCAGTGATCTAACCGCGCTTAATAAACCATCACGGCTGTTAGAGCTAAGGCCCATAATTGCAGTCTTCTGCTGCGAGCTTACACTTGAAGCATCCCCTCCGAGAAGCTGTCTCATCCGGTCAGGCCCCAAAATATTTACATATTTGCCCTGGGAGCCTTCCAGGCCTTTTATCTGAGTTGCAACGGAGTTCTCAAGAAGCAACCCCTGTGAATTCAGCCCGAGATAAACAGTCCCCTTCACATCGCTCAAAAGAAAATCCTTGCCTCCGCCGGGAACTATGTTCCATCCTTTGTTTGCTGCATCCCCGAATGCGCCGAGGGTTTCTCCTGAAAGTTTTACGTTTAATTTATCGCCTGTTTTCGAGAGATCCATGGAAACTGCCTTGTCTTTATTTGTATCTTTGTTCCCGTTGAAGAACTTTGCATCCACATCCAGATGCATGAACTTTTTGGAATTTCCAGGCCCGTCCACGGTCATTGCATTGGCAGTGGGTGTTGAAACAAGGGACATTTTTATAAGTTGAGGATTTTCCCCATTGCCGTATACAGTTGTGTCCGCCTTCAGCTCACGGACTCCCTTGTCATTGTATGTTTCAAACTTGAACCTCCCGAGGGAAGTTGTAAGAAAAACATTTTGCCTGTTGGGGTCCGGTCCCCTGTAAAAGCTTGCCTCGGCCCCTGCGCTCTGGTAGGCGTATGCGAGGGCGGGGCTGCTGATTTTACCCTGGGATTTCAAAGACATGGAATTGTCAGCCTTGCCTGCCTTAAAGCTGACATAGCCATTTGAAGTTATAATGTAATCGTTTCCCATGGTCTTGTACCATATTTCTCCCCCGAAATTAGGGGGTTTTGGCGGAGGGTTTGCCTTTGCCGCCTCGGCTCTTTTATCAATCTCCGCAGGGGTAAGCGGAGTGGTTTTCCCGCCATCTGTATGGCCCGCATCTCCCGGAAGATACTCTGAATGAACAACTACATTATATCCTGCTGTTGATATGGCAAGGTCCTTGCCGTTTGGGTTGAACTGCACAAAACTGCTCTGCTTGCCATTCAAAAAGAAAAGGCTGGTGTCATCACCTTTCTTTTCAAAACTTCCGTCATAAAGCCTGAATCTTCCGGTGTCATAAACTTTCGCACCCTGTGAACGGATTGTGTTTCCCTCATTCTCAATGGATAATTTGCCCGTTGCATCGAACTGATAGTTCCCACCCCTGCCGGAATAGCTTCCCTTCATTCCTTCCACAACAATCCCGTCTTTTGTAAAGACTATTTTCGACTTCGACTTGTCTCCGGCGGGAACCTCCAGCAAAGCCCTTTCAGTGGTCTTGGTATTTGTCAAGGAAAGCTTGCCGTCCTTGTCCTTGCCTATGTCGTTCTTATTGCCGGTCTTCCCTCCAACCAGAACGCCATTGACAAGAAATGCATCGTTAGGCAAGGCTTTTACGTCATCGCCCGTCTTGAAATTCTGCAGCGCAATTCGCGTATTGCCGTTTCTAAGGTAGGTAACGCCGCCAGCCGACTCTACGCTTATTGGGGAGGGGCTGCTGGTTCCTGTGCTGCTGATCAGGTCCCTTATGTTAATTGCTGCGCCATTCGCTACCTTGCTAAAATAAGTTTCTGCTCGTTGGGGATTGGCTCTTATGTTATTGGCAGAAGCAACGAAACTCTCATCTGATTGGACAGTGGTAGGTTCAGGCTGATGAAGCCCTCCGGAACTGGGAACCGCGGTCTCCGGAGGATAGAGTGGATGCCCCTGCGCATAAACAAAATGAACAGCTACGACTAAAATAATTGCCAGCAAAATGATTTTTTTATTCAATATCATGATGGCTCCTCTATGTTTACCGGTGTCAAGCCTGCCACAACATTAAACACAACCACCTGCTCTGCCTTTCCTCCCTTGCCGTCATCTGCAGTTACGGTTACCCTGTACTCCCCGGGTGCAGGGGCAGTTGTGCTTATCTCCCCGGTGTCGGGATTGATTGGAAATTCCGGCGAATCTGTGGAAAAAGTTATATTGTCCCCGTCGGGGTCTGTTGCAACTGCCTTGGCATAAACGCTGCTCCCTGAAACAAATGCAAGGCTCTCCATATCCTCCATAACCGGAGCGCTGTTGGTTGACAGTTCGTAGGCGAACAGGAACATGTAGGTCCTGTTGTCAATGACCGTGGAGTTGTCAACGAGCGCAAAAATAAGCGTGTCCCCTGAAACCGGCAGGAGGTTGACATTAAGGCTCGGGAAAAAAAGGTCTGTAATGGTTATTCCCCCCCGGCTGTTGTCAATTATTTGAGAGGCAACATCATGATAGTATCCCAATTTTATCGGGACAGTGGAGTAAAAGCTTTTGAGGCTGCTGCTTTTTCCCAGGCTTCTCACCTCAATAGGATAGTTAACAGCAAACTGGACCTTGTCCTGGAATATTGTCGCATTTACAGTAATGTTTCCCTCGCTTATTTCAGTGCCCTCTTTTTTGAAATCCTCAAATCCTGCAGTGCACAGGGGAATAAACTCTTTCAGGTAATCTGATATTTCAGCCTGCATAGCCTCAATTGTCGGCAGGGTTGTGCTATTTCCCGAGAATCCGTAGCCTATTGTAAAAATATCGCTGTCATAGGAATTTGCCGGCGGGTTTATGTAGCCGCCCTGCTCGCCAAGCAAATATATCCCAGGCACGGCTGTTTTCTGTATGCATTGCTCGACAAAGATTTGCAGCGGCCTAACATCCGCAGAAACCACTTCTCTCCCAGCGGTCGTTGTTGCCTGCTGGACCTGCATCTGCCTGGTGTAGATAAATACGCCAATTACAGCAATAAGAACCAGCCCTATTACAACAAATGTTGTTATCTGCCCTCTTTTTCCCATGGTTAGGAATAGTTTTTGTTTTGATTATTTAAACGTTTTCCCCGAGGATATTTGATGCTTATTTTGCCATATTGTAAATAAATATGGATAGTCACTTCATAGTGACAAAAATAGAAAGGTTTAAATAGTGGGGGGCCATAAAGCAGCCTATGGACAGGAGAGAATGGCTTAGGACAGGAGTAGTCGCAACTGGCGTGAGTTTGGCGCTTTCAGTTGGATTAGGCCAGGAGTATAATAATCATGATTCTTCCAATGAATCAGGCAGACCTAAACAAATCGCAGAAGACCCAAATTTTAGATATTTGGTCAGGGAGCTTTTGCCGGCCCTTATAATTGCAAGCTATGAGAAAGACATCCACAGGAGCAAGGAGAATGAAAGTCTGTACATCGAACATGAGCATCCGTTCCTAATGTCCAAAAATCATGCAGTGTTGGATGAGAGATACAAACATCTGCTGGATAAATTAAGCAAGGTTGAAAGCAAAACCGGGATTTTTTTAAGCGATGCCGATAATGCCGCAAAAGCCTTGAGAAAAAGAGGCTATGCTTATCGCTGCGAACATTCTGTGCTTGATGATAAAATAAATACCTTCACTTTTGGAAACATAACAGCGGATAAAGCGATTGTTAATCAGGACTGGGGGAAGAATGAAAAAAGAAATGTTGTGTACTTCCGGGATATAGTCCCTATTTTTGAGAAATATGTAAATTTCAGGAATAGCGGCGGAATGAGAGACACAGAAGATAACTTGCTGTACATAAATCAAACTGCGCTTGAGGAGTATGCCGCAAGAATATTTAACAGTGACCTAAAAGAGGCCAGAAAAAATCCGGCTGAGTTTGCAAATCATATGCTTCTCCGGGAATTCGAAGGGGACTCAATAGAACAGATTTTTGGCAAGATACAGGAATCTGTGACCCACCATGAAATGAATCATGGGGGGGAGGTTGAGGCACAGCTTTCCGAGCTTGAATACGGCACAACATTCCTTTCACTGGGCACGCTTTACAAATCATTAAACAATAATAACAGTGACCAGATAAAACATGAAGCAGCCAAGATAATCTTCGGCAGGTTCAAGCAGAAAGGCTACAATCCGGAAGACCTGTTGTCAATGAGCCGGGAGAAAATAAAACGCATTGTTCTGGCAATTCATGATTCTGCAAATTAACATTTAGCACAGTTCTTATCACTTACATCAGGTTCGCTGTAAGCAGCACCACAGCCTGCAGCGTTGCCGCTCGCAAAATAGAGCTTAACTACACCACAGGTAGTAGCAGGATGGTATATCACCCTGCAGCATCTCTCTCTGTGCGGAGTTGAAGGAGAATCGTCCCCATATACTTTATATCTCGCCCCCTGATTATCTGATGGTGCGATAGTAAACTGTTCTGCAGCCTTGCGCTCATCAATTCTTTTCTGAAGATCGTCTGACTGTCTTTTTGCTTCAGCCTCTTGTTTTGCCTGTTCCTTGAAATAACTGCTTGGCGCAAGAGCCCCCGCAACCTTATTCCCATTCATAAAGTTAGAAGATGCCTGCATTAAATTCTCATTGGTACAGGCATCTTTTCGTCTCGTATCGCTCCATCCAGCATACATAATATCACACACTGGCTGGTCAGGATTGGGAGGCGCTAATCCCTTATACTGGTAATTTTGATAATAAGCTCCGGTAGGCTTCTGATAGTAATCAGCTAGCAAAGCATTTTGTACAGCAGTCCTCACTTCTTCAACAGTTTTGTCGTTATTTGTTGCATCTGTAATTTTCAGGAAGAATGCATTTTTTGGATTATCCCCATATTGAACATAAGCCCAGTTTCCAAAAAGCTTAAGTTTGACGTCCATAGCTTTTTTGCCTGTTGAGGGATCAGAAACAGTCAAACCTTTGATACCTTTATCGGGCTGCTTAACATCTGTAACCTGTGTTAATTTTGTCACTCCTGTGCATTCTCTTGGAGGACCTTCCCCCGCCGTAGCCTGCCCCGTAATTGGATTAACACTGCAACTACCCCCTTCTTTATTACACTGGCAGTCCCCATTAACACAGCTATAGCTTGAAAAAGGCTCGCCTGCTACAGAAAGATTAAGTGATTTTATTGAGTTGAGCATTATGTTGTCTACAGCGTCAATTCCATTCTTGGAAGCAATAATTGTATTTACTGACTCTCCTATTTTCTCATTTATTACTATCGGAGCGCCTGTATCTTTGTCCACATTAAGTTTCAAGTTGTCATAGGGCCCTAAATAGTTTCCTCCAGCATCCTTTGTTGCCGAATAGCTTGCGCTTATGAGCGCTGCCTGGGCGCCGTCATTTGAAATTGACAAATCCTTGCCTGTTATGTCAACGCAATTCGTAGAAACCTTGCAGCCGCTTTTGTCAAATGAGAATGAGAATGAGTCTGTGCCGACAACACCAAAGTCAGAATTATACTTGCTGTTGACATGTATGCTGCCTTCAACCTTGAATGTTCCGTCATTTTGGGGCGTTATTTTTCCGCCGGTTAAATCTATTGTTTTGCCATGGCCATCATTAAGCTTTCCTTGAGATATTGAACCGGAAGAGTCTATCACAACCGGCTTGCCCGTTGAATCAGAAGTGTAGTTTGTCTTCTTGTCCGGCGATAAAATCAAAAGATTTCCATCGCTGTCAACCTTGAATGTGTACCCCGCCTTAGCCATATTGGCAAGCCCCTCTGTTGTAAACGTATCGCCGTTTGCTGTGGTGAATGTGCCATCGGCATTGCGCCTAGCCATTCCATTATCCGCAACAGTTATTTGGATAGCTCCGCTGCTCTTGGTCTGTAAATAAACAGTTGCTGCCTTGCCGTCCTTAAGCACTGATGGGTCACGTGCAGCAGCAGTTTCATAGGCTGCAGGATTAGTGCCTGCAATAGCCGGGTCTGCTTTGATTGCTGCCTTGTATGCATCAATGTTTTGCGTTAAATCATAATCCGGATGATTTTGGAGATATTGCGCATACCCCTGAGGATTATCCCGGGCATAGGCAACCTGGTCTTGAGGGTTCAGTTCATTAAATTGCTGATCTTGGGCATAATTAATCTTTGTATTTAATATTAATATAGAGGATACTAAGATAACAAGCGCCATTAACCCAAAAACAATACTTTTCTTCATGTTCTCAAACTTTTTATTATCTACTGTTATTTATATTTTACTACTCTCAAATCCAGGCATATTTAAGCGCGAATGAATATACATAAGGCTGGCCGTTTATGATTGTGTTCTCATCAACCTGGTCAACTACAACATTCCCGCTGCCAAAATAGCCTGCGTATGATTTGATGCCATTTTGATAGGATATGTCCAGGAGGCTTCCTGACCTGAAGGAGAACAATGCTTCGGATTGCTTGTCAAGATACTCGTTAGAAGCATTTATCATCAATGCTAAAGGAACATTAACCTCTGCAGAGAATTTTTGCATTGAGCTTTTGGAATTATCTTTTGCTATGCCTATGGGATAGTCAACAGTGAACAGGACTTTTGATGGCAATATTAATGCGGTTGCAGAAACATTGCCAAATTCAAAGCTATAACCCTCATTCTGGAATGAACTCAGATTGCCGACGCAATCAGAAAGGCGCCGGTTCATGTAGGTAGAAAGCGAGGATTGAACATAATCAATGCTTGTCCTGTAAAGTGTGATATTATTTTGCTGTGATGGATCAGGGTATAGATAATAAGGAACATCATAGAAACCTACTCTTATGTATTTATCAGGCAAATAATCCCCGCCTTGTGCGCTAACGTCAACAACAGCATACTCTGCAGTTTTCGCAACACACTGGTCAACGAATGTCTGTATAGGCACAACATCCGGAGGAACAGCTCTCTCTAAACTGGCTTTTGTAGTCACCCCGGTCATGTAAATAAAAAACGCGACTACAGCAAGTACAACAATCCCAAGAATGATGAATGTGGTTATCTGCCCTCTTTTCCGCATTTTAAACCCACTGTCCTGTTTACTATATAAACTTTTCCAGGAAGTTAATAAAAAATTAAAAAATTACTTCTTTGCCTTTCCCAGTATCCTGAAGACCTTTGTTGCGCACTTTGGGCATTCTCCCTTCATTGCTCTCATGCCGTTCTTCATGACCACTTCCTTGCCGTTCTTAATCTCAACGCCTTTCTTGCACTTCATGCATCTTCCTTCTACCATAATAAACACCTCTTGTCTTGTTTTAAAATAATTGTTTATACCATCTCACCCATTTGAATTTATAAGCTTTTTGCTTTTTGCTTATAAACTCAATCTAGGAATAGCTGTAAATTGATATTAAAGCAAAAAAATGGCTGCTGGTTCTTGCACTAGCTTAGATGTTTTACCTCCTTCTCCTGCACGAGCGCCATGCAAGAAATAAGTTATAATAGTCATGGCAGAATTATCAAGGCATCCTCTTCAATGCGTTCAGAAGATAGTCTTTCACGCCGGCTTCTTTTTTCGGCTCCTCTTCCTTCGGCTTTTCAGCTGCAGCCTCTTTCTTCTGCTCTGCAGGAACCTTCAGCAATTCCTGTATCTTTGCCATGGAATCCTCTGGAATCTGCTTCTGGGGCCATTCGAAATTAAGCCCGTCGCCGCTCTTTCTCGGGATTACATGAACCATTGCATGGGCATGCCTCTGGCCAGCAGCAGGGCCCTCGCTAATCATAACATTTGTGCCCTCTGCTCCCGCAGCATCAAAAAGAATTCCCGCAAGCTGCTGGGCCACCACAAACATTCTTTTCACCACATCCTCCGGAACCTGCAAAAGAAGTGTTATGTGCTTTTTCGGGAAAATAATCGCATGGCCGAAAGCAGCCGGCCTCGGGTTCAGGACAGCGAGTATCTCCGAATCCTCATATAGTTTTTTTGTTCCTGTTTTCCCGCTCACATAATCGCATATTTCGCAGCTCATGAGAACATCTCTGTTATTTTGTCAAGGTCTATCTCTTCTTTTTCCGGCTCTTCAGGCTTTTTGCCGCCCTCATTCCTTTTTTCCTGCTCTTTTTCCCCGGCTTCCTCATTTTCCTGCCCAGCACTTCCGCCGGATTCAAAATCAACATTTGGGAAATAATTCTTCAGCGTCTTTTTCAGCCCCAGGTAAAAATCATCAGTTTCCTTCTGGTTCTGCGCATTGAACGGGATGTCAAAATTCAAGCCGTCTCCGGAGAATCTGGGGATTGCGTGCAGTATCATGTGCGGCGCCTTCTGCCCCGCAACAGCCCCGTTTGCAAGGAAAAAATTAATCCCCTCGGGCTTCAGCACCTTGAACAGAAGCTCTGAAATTCTCCTGCAGATTACCGCAAGATGTTCGACCTCATCCTTCGGCAGCTGGTTGAAAATCGCGTAGTGGTTTTTTGTCAGGATTAAAAGATGCGCCGGATTCGCGGGATAAATGTCAAGCACAGCGACAACTCGGTCGTCCTCGTAAATCTTCTTTGACGGGATTCCGCCAGAGGCAATCCCGCAGAATATGCATTGCTGTCCTTCCATGGATACTGATTTGTGCAATATTGTTTATATACTTTTTTATGTTTTGCGGGCATAAAAATTCAAAGACATGCAACAGGATATTATCAGTTATCTTTTTAAAGGCAAATAATATACTTTGGCTGTGGAAGCTTCCAGAAGGGTAAGGATGGAAGTGGTGGCAGTAGTCCTGGCCATCATTGCTGTACTCGCAGTTGTATTTATAGCAGGGCAGGTCTATAAAACCCCTGCCGAAACACCTGCGGTTTCTGTGAAAAGCGAATTGGCAGAGGGTTCATACACAAAGGAAATCCAGCCCGATAAAATTTCATTCGTTGAAAACAAGACCTCCACTCCGCTGGCAGAGGTCAGCTTCAGCGGGCTTAAAACAGACATCAAGGATGTTGATTCAAAGATAGTTGCATCTTCAAATCTCATGTTCAGGTCGGGCATATTTGCAGTCAGGGATGCAGGGGCAGTTTTCAGTGAAGCCAGGATAACAATGAAGAAAACCGGCAATGTTAATGTAATTTTTTACTGCCAGGACTTTGACTTTGAAAAAGAATCCTGCCCGGGTGACTGGGCCAAAAGCGACATTCCCTTCACCCAGACAATGAAAGAGGTTACATTCACAGTAAATCATTTTTCAGCCTATGCCCCGGGCGAATTCGGGATTTTAAGCGAGTTCCAGGGCAATGGCGTCTGCCGCGCCTATGCAAACAATGACAGCATCCTTACCGGCAACATCACTGATTGCCCAGATCAAAGCATATTCATAAATGCCTCAAATATCGTTTTCGACTGCCAGGGCTATTCCATCCTCAACAGCAGTGGGGGATTTTGGGCGCAAAACCTCAGCAATATAACAATAAAAAACTGCAATGTAGATGCCCATGGCAACGGGATTAACCTGATAAATATCAACAGCAGCAGCTTGCTCAACAACTCAGTTTACAATGCACTTGGCGGCGGCATTAACGTTTATCTCAGCTCCGGAAATTTATTTGCAGGAAACAACGTTTCAAAATCACAGGGCAGCGCAGGTTTTGTAATTGACACATCCAGCAATAATCATTTTGAGAACAACCGATTCCACAGCAATCTTAACCGCGGATTAAGCATAGGTGTCGGGGACAACAATTCCTTTGTGAACAACCAATTTTACAACAACCATCACGAGGGGGCAACCGCAAATCTCGGTGAAAACAATTCCTTCGTGAACAACAGCTTTTTCAACAACTCTGCGCATGGCCTTACTTTTTCCTGGGGGACTCTCAATTTATTTGAGAACAACAGCTTTTCCAACAACACAGGAGATGGATTGTACGTATCCTCTGTAGAAAACAACACCTTTGTTGGCAACAATTTCTCAGGCAACCATAATAACGGCTTTACGTCATATGGCGGCTCTAACTCTTTAATCAACAACCGGGCATTTAACAACCAACTCGAGGGTATTTACATTTTTATGACACCCGGTTACTATTTGATTAACAATTCTGCTTTTAACAACCCAACAGGCTTTTACCTAACAAGCACAACCGGAAGCGTTCTAGAGAACAATTCCGCATTCAACAACAATTTGGGCTTTTACGTTTCATACTCAGATAATGCAACGGTTTTAAACAACACCGCCTTTGGCAATGTAAAGGGTTTTGAGCTTGCAAGCACAACAAACAGCACCATAGCCGGCGCCTACGCCTACAGCAACAACATAGGATTTTTCCTGCATCCCTCTGACATCAGCCTAACTTTTGAAAACAGCACCATAGCGGGCAATTCAGGCCAGGACCTTTTTCTTGAAGGAACCTGGCACCTCTACAACCGCTCATTCAAAAATGTGCTTCTCGGCCCCAATACATTCATAGGGGACAATGCGACAGCAATTATTTCCCCGCTTGTAATCTACAGCAACCTGTCTTCAATAGACTATGGCAATATGACGCTGAGCAATGTTTCGCTGAATGGCTCTGCTTCCCTGGAAGACAATTACATCTATCTTAACTCTTCAAAAATACCCGCCCTGAACATATCTGCCAACGTAACATTCAGGAACCTCCCGTGGACATCAATGCCCCAGCTATTCAAAGACGGCGCAAGATGCGATGACAATCCTGCACTGTGCAACATAACCGCCTTTGACCCGTGGACAAGGACCCTTACTGCCCAGGTTTCCTCTTTTTCAAACTACACAACTGGAAATGCATCAACCTGCTTCAATGCGACTGATGATTTGTACATTAATGGAAATGCGGTGATATGCGATAGTTATTTCCGGGTGAATGACACAAATGACGATGGGGTTATAATAATCAACAAATCAGGGATAGCCCTCACACTTGGCACAAGCGACATTTTCTACCTTTCGGGAAATGGCTCTGGAAAGGGGGTTGTTGTTGAGAATAAAACAGGCGTGACAATTATCATGCGCAATTCAAATAGCCCGCACATTGGTTATTACGGAACAGGGATTTATGTCAAAAACTCAAGGGACATTACATTATATAGCCCTGCAATCGGCGATTCAGATACGGGGCTGCTATTGTACAATTCTACCAATGTGATAGTCCAAAAATCCTCTGATACTATTTATTGTGCCTTTGAAAGCAATACCCAAGGCATTGTAATCTATCTGGGAGGAAACAATAGCATCAATTCTTTTGATAGGCTGATGTACAATTCTTATGGGATAAATGTAACTGACTCTTCCGGGAATAGGATAATTTCCAACTATTATTCCGGCTATTCTCCCACTTCTGTAGGTGATGTCAGATGGAATTCAAAAGCAGCAATTTACCTCAGGAATGCAAATAACCTGGTAGTGAGCGGAATGCAGTTTACTGATAACACGTTGTCATTTGATATGATAAACTCAACTAATATATCATTGGCAACATTCCCTCTTAATGTTTATCGTCTATCTTTCTCTAACAGCAGCATGCGCTTGAACTCGTCCAAGATTAATATTCTTAGGGGGGCTAATTATATGGTTCCACTTTATCTAGTCCGATCGCCAATAATTGCCCAGGATTCGGAACTAAACATCAGCGGGGTAACTTTTGCATCAGCAAGCACACTAATAACCCTGCTTAATTCAACAATAGACATATCCAACAGCACGTTCTCTGATTCTGACGTTGGCATTGCGATTAACAAAACATCTGGCACCAGCAGGATAGTCAACAATTCTTTCACAACTCCCCAGAACATCAGCATCTATGCCGAGGACTCGTCCGGAATAATGATTTCAAATATAATTTCAAGCGCAGTTTATTATCTTTACTCTGTAAATTCAAATTCAACAGTCTCTGCAATTCTAAACAACCTGCTTTTCTCGGACTCCAGTTCAAGGGTAAATGCAACCAATCTGACTTTCCCTTCGGCTAATGCCTCAATCTCATATCTCAATGTTGTTTTAAACGGCACAATCAATACCTCCTCCGGGGTTTATCTTCTCTACAATCTTTCAGGAATTGACCCATCAATTTCCCCGGGGCTTAATGCAAGCGCCCAGGTGACATTGCGCTTCCTCCCATGGCCTATCACCCCATTTGTTGAAAAAGACGGAGTGAGATGCGACAATACATCCTCCTGCTCCGTCCTGGGCTATGACAACAGCACAGGAACCCTTGTTTTCAATGTTATGGGGTTCTCAAACTACAGCTCATCAAACCCGAATCTTCCCGGGACTCCTGACACCACACCGCCGACACCCCCTGCTGTTTACGACGGCCTGAACTTTGTTGACTTCAACTGGACAGGAAGCAACACAACATTATATGCATCATGGAACGGCTCCTTTGACCGAAGCAACATATTTTACAGCTACAGGATAATGGACAAAAACGGCTCATGCTACAACGGCCAGTGCGCATTCCAGTTTGCCGGGAGCGCACAGCAGATTACAGTTTCAAACCTCAGCCTTGCGATATGCCACAACTACCTTTTCAAGGTGCAGGCAGAGGACACTTTTTACAATGTGGCAAATTTATCGTCATCAGACGGTATAACCATTGAAATTGAAAACCCGACGGTGCTTGCAATTGACAGCTCCACTCACCCGAGCCAGTCCATTTTTTACCCGAAAAGCACGGTAAGGCTCAACTGGTCTGCAAGCGACACAAATCTTACAGGCTGCTCCTCAGGAATTGCAGGCTACTCCTATCTCTTTGACCAGGATTCTGGAAGCTTCCCTGACGGAACAATTGAAACAAATGACACAAACGCCACGTTCACAAATGTGCCCAGCGGCACATGGTATTTCCATATAAGAGCGGTGGACAATGCAGGGAATGCCGGCGACACGCTTGTGCGCACAGCAAGAGTGAACGTGACAGAAGTTTCTGTAAATCTGAATCCATCCGAAACCCCAACGCTTCTGAGCAATGCAACAATATACGGAAGCATAACAAAAAACTCCTCCGACCTCCTTAAAATATACAAAAATGACAATAATACCGCAAATATTTCAATTAGCCAGGCTCAAACTGCATTCAATTTTACAGTTAATCTTGACATGGGAATTAACACAATATACGCAAATGCCTCGCTTAATGGCTCGGTTGCTGCAAAATCAAACACACTTTACATAAGAAGGGCGAATGAGACGAGGCTGAACGCAACCGGGTTCACGGTTTCCTACAGCGGGGGAACACTGACAGATTCCTCTGCAAGCAGCCTGGTTTCAACGGCTTCTGCAAATTCCAATTTCGGAATAGGAAAATCCGCAGGCAGATTGTTTTTGTTTGTTACATCCCCTTCAGCAAACATTGCAGCAAGGACAGGATACGTAACAAACAACACGCTCTTTGACCAGATTAACCCTTCGGTGGGATTCCCGCTTGAAATAGAGCAAAACATGATAAGCACAATACTGAACTACCAGGATATCCATCTGGAGGGCAACCAGTCTGTGCAGACAGGAAGGTACACGCTTGTGATAACAAACAACGGCACTGTGGGAGGGAAGCCCCAGATTCTGGTAAGGATAACATGAACAAGAAATCCCAGTTTTACATTTTGACCGCAGTCGTGCTTATTGCGATTACATTCGGGCTTTTTTCCTCGCAGAAAATGATTCCAAAACCGGAAAATGCATTCGGCCTGCTGGTTGACAACTATCTCAAGGAGGCGCCGTTTGCTGCAAACTCAGGCAATCTTGAAGATTTCACGCTGAGATTTTACGATTTGGCTGCATCAAAAGAACCGGATTTTGAAATGGTTTCATTCTATGTTTCCCAGGACAATGTTTCGGTGCTTAGCCTTGCAAAACCAACCATTTTTATAAACCAGCATAATGTTTCATTCAGGCAGAGCATCGTTTTCCAAAGGCCGGATGCTGCGATGGTTTCAATAGGCCAGGAGCAGTACAGCATAGACACCGCAACCACCGGGATTAAAACAATATTTTTAATGAGCAAGGAAGACAGCAGGAACGTGAGGGTAGAATGAGAAAAAAAGGGGTTTCAGAATGGGTTTCGTATGTTCTTCTCACAGGATTTGTAGTGGTCCTTGCGGCCTTTGTCTACAGCTGGATGACCAGCTATACAACCCAGACAACATCTGATGTAAAAGAAAGGGTTTTTAACAGCGAATTATGCGACCTTATGGGGGTAAGCGTTAACGCCTGCATCAACACATCAACATCGCAAAGTTTATATATAAATGTAACCAACAGAGGTGATTTAAGGACAACAAGGCTGGTGTTCAGGTTTTTGCAGTTGAATGGCACCTCGATCCAAAACATGTATGACATTGAAACCGACAGCATTGTAAAGCCGCAGTACACAAAAAGCTTCAATGCGACCATGCTTAACCTTACATGGCTTGTCAACAGCGGCACCAAGGTTGAGGTCGTGCCGGCAACTGAAAAGGAGGGCTTTTTGGTTGTCTGCAGCGAAAAAAAGGGAGAGGCATATTTCCACAGCTGCTGATTGTTGATTATAAAAAGAGGCGAAAAATTGAAAAAAGAATTTTCAGACCTTGAAAGGGAGATTGTGGAGATTGAGGTTGAGAAATCCCGCCTTAACAGGGAAAAGGCAATGATTGTGCTCAACAAAAGCCTTTTCATATATTTCTGCTTTCTTTTCGTTGGCATAATTGGGTTTATCAACTCCTATGTTTCAAAAACAGTGCTTAACATAATAATATTCGTGGGCCTTGTTGTGCTGGTTATAGGAACCATTCCCTACGTACAGACCATGAAGGCTGAAGAGAAAAAATTAAATACGCTTATTGATGATTTGAAAAAAAGAGGTGTCAGATTATAATGTTCAAGAAAAAAAAAGGCGTTTCACCGCTTATAGCAACGGTCCTGCTTATAGCATTTGCCGTTGCATTGGGCGCTGTGGTTATGAACTGGGGAAGGACCTATGTTGAGGATACCGCATCCCTCGCAAGGGAAAAGTCAGACACTGAAATAAAGTGCAGCTCTGATGTCAAGCTTGAATTTCTTTCAATCAAAAATGTAGAGAAGCTCTGCTATGAATACACCACAACAACCAAGCTTAATATGACCATTGAAAACACCGGGAAGCTGGACATTGTCGGGCTGCAGGTTACCGTTGTCGGGGAAAAGAACATAAACACCACAGAAATAGACCTTAAGGCAGTCAACGCCTCGCTGAAAAGGTCCCGCTTTTACAGGAATGAGAGCATAGAGATGAGCGATCTTGGCGCCCCAACCCAGGTAAGGATAGTGCCGGAAATAGAGGTAAGCGGAAACAGGATATCCTGCCCTCAAACCGCGCTTACAGAGGATACTTTCCTGAAAAAATGCAGTGAGATTTGAGGATGGCTGAGCGATCAAAAGCAGTTACCCTGTTTATTTTTCTCTTTTTCATTTTTATCATGCTCGGCGCAATAATATTCATTTTTACATACAGCACATACAGGAACACATCAAACTACAGCACTTCAACAACGAAAAACTCTGTTGACTGCACAGGCTATTCATTCAGGGTTGTGGGCGGGACGCTTTCCTACGAAAACACAACGCTTTCGCTCGATGTTGACACGACACTTGCAACAGAAAGACAGAAAAATTCCCTTGTTTTTGTGGTCAACGGGAAAGAAACTGAAAGCCGGCCGGTTGATTTCACAGTCAGGACCCAGAAGCTTAAAATTGATGTTGAAAAGCCCGGGGCATTTGATGTTTATGTCAAGGGCTGCCCCGATATAAAAAGAAAATGCGATTTGGCGGCGAACCAATGCACATGAAAAAAGGCCAGCTTTGGATTTCAGCAGTGCTTTACGTTCTGATAGTTGTTGTTGTCATAGTTATTGTACTTGAAGCCCTTACCCCGGTTATTGAAAACCTGAAAGACAAGGCAGTTTTCAACAGGATAAGGGACACATTTTTGACGATAAATGAATATGTGAGGGATGTAAGCTCAGAGGGTAGGGGAAGCCAGAGGACCATTCCGGTTGAGATACAGAAAGGCAGCCTCTCTGTTGAGAGCAATGAAATAAAATGGAACCTTAACACAGAGGCAAACATCCTTGAGCCAAGGACCCAGGTGGAGCTTGGCAATCTCATAGTTGTTTCAAACGGGGATGTTGATGCCTATGAGACAAATGAAAGCACATTTGTGCTTCGAAATTCCAGGGCATTTTTTGAGTTCTATGAATATGGGTCGCTTCTTAATTCCACAAACCAGACAAACAGCTCAGGGGGCATCGTTGCATTCAAGGGGTCTTCAATTATAAAAAGGACAGCCTATGCCCAGGGCTCAAATCTCCTTAACCTTACTCCATCCTATTCATTCTTTGTTCCGCCGGATGATGCGAACACGATGATAAGAGGATATACTGTTTTGCCCAGGACGGGCTCGGGCATTGGAAAAGCGAATGTTCTTGCCCATGTCAACACAACAAATTATGAATATGACATTGTTTTTACATTAGAAAGCCAGGCAGACTACCTCCAGGTTGACATGGTGAAGGGGCTGAACTGAGCATTTCTTTTTAACAAAATTCCGGTTGCTGGTTCTTGCATTTTTTCAAGCAAATGGCTCAAATAAAATACCGCCTTTTGGTTCTTGTATTACCCCCGCTATTTTGTCTGCTTCTTCTGCCTGAGTGCCATGCAAGAAATTAGTAATACTTGCCATCGGCAAGTTATGCAAGCCTGGCAATCCGGGCAGACAGGATAGTCAAGGATGAACGTTAAGGCTTGCCTAGAAAAAGATTTTATTTTAGAAAATTTTATATACCAAAAGGGGAAAACACAACCATGAACCCCGACTGCATCTTCTGCAAGATTGTGAAAGGCGAAATTCCCTGCGCAAAGGTTTATGAGAACCAGAAGTATGTGGCGTTTCTAGACATAACGCCTGTAAATCCAGGCCATACGCTTGTTATTCCGAAAGAACACTATGAAGATTTATTGAACACCCCTGATTCTGTTTTGGACGGAATGCTTAATGATTCCAAGAAAATAGCAAAGGCAGTCCTGAAGGCGGTGGGGGCAGAGGGTTTTAATTTAACGGTAAATGTTGGCCCTGTTTCAGGCCAGGTTGTTCCACACCTTCATATTCACATAATGCCCCGCTTTCCTAATGATGGCCATCACCTTTTCAAAGGCGGAGCCTACAAGGAAGGCGAAATTCAGAAGGTTGCTGAGAAGATAAGGCAAAACCTTTAAAAACCCCCTATTTGACTTCTTTTTATATGTCGGTGTAGCTTAGCCTGGCTATAGCACGAGACTCATAGGAATGAGTGATGAGGCCAAAAGCCGATGAAAAAACACTAAGAAATCTCGGGGTCGGGGGCTCGAATCCCCCCACCGACAGTTTTAATTAACAGGAGGCAGAAAACATGAAAAAACTAATCTTAACATTAATACTCGCAATATTTCTAATGGGCTGCGCAGTGCAATATCATCCGGGCTATATCACTAACAGCTCCAGCACAACAGTTGAGCCGGCTAAAACCGCACCGGCACCGCAGCCAGTTGTTAAGCAGGCACCTGCTCCTGTTCAGGAAAACAAAACATCGCAGCCAACGAATGTTCAGATTGACCTCAGCCAGGGAAACAAGGATTTGGGATATCTGCCGCAGACTGCCACAATTACAAATCTTGTGAAGGGCGGTTCTGTTCAGTTTGGTTCCGTGGGCATAGTAATCGTAGGAATTTACAATAACGCAATAACATTAAGAGTTCCAGGAGCCACAATGGGCGACCAGTTTATGATAGCAAAGGGCTCTTCAGAGGGCATAGCCACAAAGGTGGGAACAATAAGAATAAGCTTCACAGAGCAGAAGACATTATATGTTGAGAAGATAGCATAAATACAATTAACAAGTAGCGCCCACCCGCATTATATAATCTTGGCATTTAAACAGCAATAAAAGATACCAATATGAATTTTACCCAATACCCAATTCTTGAAAAGAAACCCTCTTTTTGGTCTTGTATGACCTTGATATCCCTTGCGAACCATCTCTCTCCCCATTCATCTCCTGAAAGAGAGATTACTGCAGTTATAAAATCACCTTTTGAAATTTTTGAAACCTCAGAAAAGTTAGTGTTTTTATGCAATATAATAATTTTATCGCCTGAATTGGGAAAACCTTTAAAATCGTCTATTTTTTCAAATTCAGATATGTTAAGTTTTATTTCTGTAGCTTTATTACCTGCGTATGCTACAACGTTTACATAGGTTACTGTCCCTTTTACAGATCTAAAATTTTCTATAATTGGTGCTGCAAGAACTGGTGCCACAATAAACAACGTTAATAAAAAGACGCCTAGGCCTAATAGTAAAACCCGCTTCATGAAACAATTTAGCATTCTTCCTTTTTTAAATGTTTACCCGCATATATAGTTATATCTGCTGTATCCACTGGACCACCCGCTGGGCGGTCTGGTTTATTGCCTGCGGGAGGTTTTCTGCAGCCTGCTGGATTTTCTGTTTTGCAAACTGGATTATGTATGGCTTCAGGTCAACTCTTTTTTCAAAGGGAATATTGATTTCCAGGAAACTCCAGTCAATAACAGTAAGCGTGCCTGTAACTTTAACATAAGTATTGCCTCTGTTTATCAGGTTCCAGGCGATTTCAGCAGTTGGGACCCATTTTATTGAATTTGAAAACGGAAAGCTTGCTGTTTTTTGCGGCATTACCAAAGTGCCGTTAACAATCCCATTTGCCAGCTCTTTCCCGGAATCTTCAAGAACAACATTATATTCTATTTTGTCAATGCCCACAGGCAAAAATCCGCCATTATGCACAAATATATTGCCTCCAAAAACAAATCCTTTCAGGCTTACATCCTGCAAATCATTTACCTGAATGTCTTCGATGCTAATATTATGCAATGCATGAATGTACAAAGAAATAATGACTGCAATGAAAACCGCTGCAACAATAACTGATATTTTCCATGCTTTCATATGCCCACTTAAAGATTTAGAGTTTATAAATCTGATTGCAAATCAGCAAACTCTCTCATAAAACTCTTCAGAACCTATCTTCGAATAAACTATCTGCCACAGCTGGTTCTTCTTTGCCCTGAAGGAACCGATGCAGCTGGCAAGATAATATTCCCACATTCTATAAAACCGTTCGTCATATTTGCTTTTAATCTTGTCCCAGTTCTTTCTGAAGTTCTCCAACCAGGCCATGAGCGTTTTTTCATAATACTGCCCGAAGCTGTGCCAGTCTTCAAGAATAAACAGCCCCTCTGCTGCGGCAGTTATCTGCTTTGCAGATGGCAGGACTCCGTTCGGGAAAATGTATTTGTTGAACCAGGGCTCAATTGAATTAACCGAGGCATTCCCCGCAATCGTATGTATCATCATAAGACCCTCATCTTTCAGGCAGCGGTGGACAACTGACATGTATTCCCCATAATTTCTCGGGCCAACGTGCTCAAACATCCCTATTGACAGTATCCGGTCAAATTTCTCAGTTATATTCCGGTAATCCTCCAATCGTATTTCAACCGGAAGCCCCTTGCATCTTTCTTTTGCCAGGTTGGCCTGCTCTTTTGAGATTGTAATGCCGACAACGCTGACGCCGTATTTTTCTGCCGCGAATTTTGCAAAGCTTCCCCAGCCGCAGCCGAGGTCAAGAACTCTCATTCCTTTTTTGAGTTTAAGTTTTTTGCAGATTAAATCAAGCTTCGCTTCCTGCGCCTCATCAAGAGTTTTCGCATCCTTCCAGTAGCCGCAGCTGTAGCACATTCTCTTGTCAAGCATCAGTTTGTACAAATCATTGCCAGCATCATAGTGCTGCTCCCCAACCTGCTTTGCCCTTTTTTTATTCTGCATATTGGTAAGTTTCGCCCTTAAAAAAGGCAGGACAATATTCTTCAGCTTGATTGCTTTCTTATCCAGCTCAGCCCTCAAAATCTTTTCAAAAAAGACATCCAGATGCCTGCAGTCCCACCAGCCATCCATGTACGATTCTCCAAGGGCAAGGGAACCGCCTGCAAGAACCAGTTGGTAAAACTTTGGATTGTTAACCTGCATGTCCCCGGGCCTGTTCCCGTTTATCCTTACATCTGCAAGAGAAAGCACTCTTTGGGCTGCGATCCTGTAATCTTCCATGGAAAAAACGGAAAAATTTCATTTTTTATAAAATTTTTGGTATATACAGTTTATACTTAACAATAATTAAACAGAAAAAATCACAATTTAAAAAAAAAATACAACCCTTCTTTACGAAGATTTATTCTTTGGATACTCTGACTGCTTTCTTGCCCTTAGGGCTTTCTTCTACGTCAAATGTGACTGAATCATTGTCACTCAAATCAACCCCTTCAGTGAGGTCATTTTTGTGCACAAAGTAGTCAATGCCGTCTTCAGCAGTTATGAACCCAAATCCTTTAGTCCTGTTGAAAAATTTTACTTTACCTTTCATTTTGATTTCTCCGGTTAATTACCATGTTTTACTATTAAATTAACAGCCCCCTTTTTAAACATTACCTAGCTTCGCCCATAAAGGCCAGCCAACTGCCCCCGGGCAAGAACATGCCCTGCCATTGCGCTCTCAACATTCGCTTTTGTTGAATTCTGGCTTAGATTAAGCAAGGTGTCAATCGCATAGGCATCAAACACATACCTGTGCGTTCCTGATGGAGGGCAGGGCGCAGCGTAATGGTACTTGCCTGCGGAATTCAATCCCTCGGTTCCGGGAATGCTGTTTTCCAAGATATTTTTCAGGGGAATGTTCCAGACCACCCAGTGGACGAATCCTGAAGCATCAGGGTCTTCAATAAAAAGCACAATGCTCTGCGCTTCCGGAGGGATGTCCCCAATATTCAGAGGCGGATTTATTCTTTCCCCGTCGCAGGTATACTTTACTGCCAGTTTCCCCTCAAACCCGACTGCAGGGCTTGTTACGCCCAGCTTTCCTATCTGCCTCTGCTGGGAGCAGCCAATCACAAGAAAAACCAGCAGCAGTATTATCGCCTTTTTCATGGGACAGGAAATCCTCTGTGAGATTAAAAATCTATCGCTATTTTTTCAATACTTTTTTCAATACCTTTTTAGGCGCAGGAGGATTTATCCTCGTTTTATAGCACTCATCGCAGTAGTACTGCGAATTTACCTGGGTGAAGAACCTCTTCTTGCAAAGATTGCAGTACTTTACAATCTTGTAGAATTTCAATAGCGTCTCCGGGGTTTTGCAAAGTTGCCGCCCCTTCTGCCGAATCTCTTCCGGTCTTCAGCTGGGAGCTTAAGCCTTACTTTCTCTATGTAAGGTGCCTGCATTTTTTCCACCTGCACATCATTGTCCCTCAGGACCCTGCTAAAATTTTCATAGTCCCTGCTTGCGACAAGATTTACTGCAATCCCTTCCTTGCCTGCCCTCGCTGTCCTGCCAATCCTGTGGATGTACTGCTTGCTTTCCTTTGGTGCATCATAGTTGTAGATATGGGAAACACCCTTTATGTCAAGCCCTCTGGCAGCAACGTCTGTACAGACAAGAACGCCTACCTTGCAGGAATGGAAGCTTTCTATTGCCTGGTTTCTCCTGTCCTGGGACATGCCGCCGTGGATTGCCATGGCAGGTATTCCGTTGAACCTGAGATTGTCAGCAACAAAATCCGTGTTTCTCTGGGTATTGCAGAATACCATTACAAGTCCTGCTCTTTCCTGGTTAAGCAAATGAACAAGCAATGAGAACTTCATGTTGTCAGGAACATCATAGTAAACCTGGGTGAGTTTCTTCGCGTCTACGTAGACCTCTGCAGAGACTTTCACCGGATCCCTCATGTACCTGGAAGAGATGCGCTTCAGCTCATCAGTTATTGTGGCTGAAAAAAGCATTGTCTGCCTTTCTTTCGGGCATGCCCTGATTATATGCTCAACATCATCTATGAATCCCATGTCTGCCATCCTGTCCGCCTCGTCGAGCACAAGGATTTTCACCTTTGAAAGATTGACCGTCCCCCGTTGCATGTGGTCCAGCATCCTGCCCGGTGTTGCTATTACAACATCGGCAATCCTCAGTTTCTGCATCTGCGGATTGATTGAAACCCCGCCGTAAACAGCGGCAATTTCAAGCGGCTTGTATTTTGAGAATTTCTTCAATGCCTGGGATATCTGCTCTGCCAGCTCCCGTGTGGGAGTCAGAACCAATGCCTGCAAGCCCCTGCCCTTTTCGCAGTGCTGTATTATCGCAGCGCCGAATGCCAGGGTTTTGCCTGAGCCGGTCGCAGAGCCAGCTATGACATCCTTCCCTTCAAGAATCATGGGGATTGATTTCTCCTGAATCTCGCTTGGCTTCTCAAAATGTTCGTCTTTTATAGCTTTTAATACGGGCTCTATAATGCCCAGTTTTCTGAAATTTTCCATAATTTTTTACCAAGAAAAAGACAATTGTTGTCAAATGCTCTTTCTTATTTACCTCTTGTTCTTATTGTAAGGGTGCCTCTTTATAAACCTTTCGGTATTTTCACTACTTAGGGGTTACACCACCCAAAGAGAAAGGACTAGTTGTATTTGCCTTCCTTAGCAAGACCCGAAACCGCTGCCTTAAGCTTGTCTATGGCCTTTTCAATGTCCACAGCCACCTCATCATACATCTTGGCGCATAGAGGATGGTTTGCCTGTTTGGCATCCTCAATCGCGTGCTTCCTTATGAAGTGCTTCAGCGCAGAAAGCTCATGAATCAGCTTGGTCTTGTCGTAGTTGCAATCCTCTTTCATTTTCGCCTCTGTAAATACGTGTTCTAATTGTTTTAGTTTATAAATCTTATTGAGATATAAACCAAAAATATAAAAGGAAGGATTTTCTTAGTGATTCGATGCAAACCAATCCCTATGACCGTTTCGTAAATGATGACGGCACTAGTTGCAGGGTTTACTACATGGATCTTGGCTGTCCTGAACCAGTAATTGAGCAGGTTTTTGAGCCGGCCCGCGATATTGAACTTGGACTTCTGGCAAGTTTATCTGCGCTAGAAATAGACCGCCATGCTAAAAGAGGGGACACAGATCTGAAGTGGTTTGAAAATCTTAAAAAACTCCTGCAAAGAAACATGGTAATCCCGGAGCATGCCAGCAACATAAGAATTCGCTTTGTTGACCCAAATATAGAATCATTGACCCGCGCTCTGGAGGCCACACTCGGAACCAAGTTTTCTGAAAGTGGATACGAATCAATTAAAAAAGCATTCCCTAGAGGAATTTTTCTGTCAGACAAGGGAGAAGAAGATTTTACAATAGAACTAAGGCAAATGTATGAATTAATGGCAAATTTCAGCCTGCTGTCAAGGGAAGGCAAGGAATATATCGGGAATTTTTGCCTTAATCTTTCAAGGGCCTTCGCCGGAACAAAATCTGTTCCAGCTTGGGCTAACTTTCCATAACAAGGTATGAAAAATGACTGGAATATTACGCTGCAAAAATGATGACGGAACAAGCTATTCCTTTATTGAAACCGCTGAAATGGATGAAAAAGGCGACCCGAAAACTGCATATATTTTTGATGACTCGCCCATGCAGGAATTGGAGAATCCGGAAGACTTGGGCGGCCTGGCCTCAATCGCTGCAATGGAAATTGACTGGAGTCTTAACGGACAGGATGACCAGAAGCTTCAGTATTTCAAGGCATTGAGAAAGCTTTTCAGGAGAAACATTGTTCCTGATGAAAAAATAGATGACCTTGCATTCAATTTGTACCATGACGACGAAATCCGGATTATAAGGCGCGCACTTGAAAAGAGCAGTGGTTTGGATTTTTCCTCCGGCAAAACAACAATTAATGAAGTCTGCATGGCTTACATTGAACAGATGAGACTGATGTATCAGCTGATGGACCAGTTTGATTCTCTCGCGCCGGAAAAAAAGAAATATCTTCAGCAATTCTGCGGAAATTTATCCAGGGCGCATATGGCATCTCAACCAAGTCCGCTTGACGAGGGACATCCAAATATACAATATTTAGGTGGGAGATAAAACGCCATGCCTGAAATATATTATTTAGTTTATGAATTTAATTCCTAGTCCTTCTTTCGTATCATTGAGAATTTCTTCCCTGACATCAATTTTAGAATTAAGCCTGTTCTGAATAAGCCACAAATCCGACGGGACTATCTTTAATTTTTTCAAATCAGATTTGGAAAACCATTTTATGCTTTCCTTTTCCTTTATTTCATTTGTTGGATATACTTTTACAAGGAACAAAATGAATGCATTCTTTATTTTTCCATTTTCGCCGTATTTCTCGTGCACAACCGCGTTTACTGAAACAAATTTTGAGTCCAGAAATGTCTTTTCCTTCAATATTCTCAATGCAGCATTTTTAATCGTCTCGCTTGTCCTGATTCTCCCGCCAACAAGAGACCAGTAGTCCTTGTACGGCCGCTTGTTCCTTTTGACCAGCAGGATTTTATTGTTTTTCACGCACAAAATAAGAACCACTGGCAACGGGCTTGTTTCTGAGGATTCTGAAAAATGGGGAATCTGCTTTTCTGACTCTTCTGTCAGTTCGTAATTTTCCTTGTTCTTGATTAAAACCCCATCAGAAACCATTCTCTTAAGCAGGTATGCCAATTCATTTGACCTGATTTTTGTCTTCTTTTCTATCTCACTGAATTTCAATTTATCAGCATACAGAAACTGCCTGAAAATCTCGTTTATTTTCCTGTTTTTGCTTATCATCTAGTCAAGGAATATTGAGGAAGAATTTTTAAACCTTGGGTTGGGAAACAAACATATGTACAACCCCGAAAAAGCCCATTATGTCGTCGCCACATGCATTCTTGTTAACGACGGCAGGTTCCTGATAGCAAAACGGGCTGCTTTTGAAAAGGCATTCCCAAACAAGTGGACAGTTCCGGGAGGCACGCTTGAAACTTCAGACTACAAAAACCGCCCCCTTGACACAGGCTGCCAGTGGTACAATATTCTTGAGATTATTTGCAAGAGAGAGCTTGAAGAGGAAGTGGGCATCAAGGTTGACAAAATCAAATATTTGACAAGCTTAATATTTATCAGGCCGGACGGAATTCCAACGCTTGTTGCCAGCATGTTTGCCCACACAGAATGCGAAGCAGTTAGGCTGTCTGAAGAATTAACACAGCATGCCTGGGTGACTTTAGAACAGGCAAAAGATTACGATTTAATTGACGGCATTTACGAAGAATTAGAACTGCTTGAGAAGCATTTGAAGGGCGAAGAACTGGGTGTTTGGAAGAAATAAATTTATAATTTTAATAAAACCTTGCATTCTTTCCTCATGAATTTTTTATGCAACTTTAATTTTGGAGTTCCGTGCTTTAGAACATCCTGGCAGTGAATCAAAATCCTCTGGGTGTAAACCTTATTCCTATCATCCATGCTTGCCCCATAAACAATTCCCTCGAGTTTTGCCCAGACAGAAGCAGATGCGCACATCGGGCAGGGCTCATAGGTTGAATACAGCCAGCAGCCTTTCAGGTAAAATGACTTCATTTTTTTGCATGCTTTCTCTATGACATTTATCTCTGCATGCCTGAATGGCTGCTGTTCTTTCCAGGTGGTTGTTGTTGCCTCAGCAATAACAGAATCTCCTTTAACAATAATGCAGGCAACTGCTCTTTCCTTTCTAGCTAAAGCAATTGCTCGCTCCATAATCTCTTTGTTTGGATGCTTCATAATCAAAACGCCGTGGCCCGGATTTGAACCGGGGAATCCTTGCGGAAACAAGCTTACTTTGCATTTCTGGTTCCAGGCTTGCGCAGTACCAGGTTGTGCCACCACGGCATGGGATTAAGAAATATAGTTATTTTATAAAGTTTTAGATATTAAAAAATCCGTTTGCTGGTTCTTGCATTACGCTTGCTGTTTGTTTGGCTTCTTCTGCTTAAATGCCATGCAAGAATTATATGTTTACTTGCCGAGCGCAGCCGAGGCAAGTTATGCAATTCCGGCAATCCGGGCAAACAGAGAAAACAATAGACAGAGATAAGAATTGCCCAGAAAAAAAGATTTTGTTATAAAGTGTAAAGAAAAATCAAACTTCAATCATTTCAATCTCAATATTCAATCCCTCAGGGATTGGCACACGCATAACCAGCCGCAAGGCCCTTTCGTCAATTCCCAAATCAACAAGCCTCTTGTGAATTCGCATCTCATACCTTTCCCAGGTCGCTGTCCCGTTGCCGCAGGGCGTTTTCCTTGTGGTAACCTTCAGCTTCTTGGTTGGCAGAGGAATCGGCCCCCGCATCTCGACGCCTGTTTTCTCAGCTATGTCTTTGATGTAGTTGCAGACCTCATTCACCCGGTCTATGTTGCTGCTCGCGATTTTTATTCTTGCTTTTTGCATTTGTGTGCCCCATGATGAATTTGATTCATCATGAAAAAAAAATAAAATAATTTTACATTTGCTTCTTTGTCAGGTCTATGCAGATTCCGACTGCAACTGTTGCTCCCGAGTCCCTCACTGCGAATCTTGACATCTGCGGAATCTCGCTCTGCTTCTCTATGCAAAGCGGCTGGTTTGGTATAATCTTTACGATTGCCGCATCGCCGTTCTTTACAAAGTCAGGATTCTGCTGCAGTACTTCTCCTGTTGCAGGGTTCAGCTTCTTCTGTATCTCTGCGATCCTGCATGAAACCTGGGCTGTGTGCAGGTGGAAAACCGGGCTGTAGCCGACGGTTATGACTGTTGGATGGTTCAATACAACCAGCTGTGCAATAAATTCTGTTGCCACTGTCGGCACATTTGTTGAATGCCCAAGCACGTCTCCCCTTGCGATTGCTTTCTTGTCAATTCCCCTGACAACAAATCCTATGTTGTCGCCCGGCGTAGCTTCCGGCAGTGATTCATGATGCATTTCAATTGATTTGACATCGCCTGAAACTCCCTTGCCGTCCCTTCCGGGAACAACTGTTACCTTATCGTTGACTTTCATAACTCCAGTAAGGACCTTTCCGACAGGAACAGTTCCGATTCCTGCAATCTGGTAAACGTCCTGTATAGGAAGCCTCAATGGAAGCTTTGTCGGCTTTTCAGGAGGATTCAGCTGGTCAAGCGCCTCAAGCAGTGTTGGCCCTGTGTACCAAGCCATGTTTGCTGATTTCTTGACAACATTGTCTCCGGGATATGATGCCATCGGGATAAACTTGATTCCCTCCAGCTTGTAGCCGACGGATTTCAAAAGGTTTGAAACTTCTGTCTTGACCTCTTCAAATCTCTTCTGGTCAAACTTGACCATGTCCATCTTGTTGACCCCTATGATTATCTGGCCAACACCCATGGTCTTTGAAAGGAAAATGTGCTCCTTTGTCTGGGCCATGACACCGTCGTTTGCTGCTACAACAACAACAGCTGCGTCTGCCTGGGAAGCCCCGGTAATCATGTTCTTGATAAAGTCCCTGTGGCCGGGCGCATCGATTATTGTAAAGTAATACTTTGAAGTGTCAAATCTCTTGTGGGAAAGATCGATTGTGACTCCTCTCTCCTGCTCTTCTTTCAGGTTGTCCATAACGAAAGCGAACTCGAATCCTGCTTTTCCAAGCTCATGAGCCCTTTCTTTCAGCTTTCTCATGGTCTGCTCATCAACAGCACCGGCATCAAACAGCAATCTGCCTACAGTTGTTGATTTGCCATGATCTACGTGTCCGATAAACACGAGGTTGATGTGTTCTTTTCCTTTTGCCATAATCTTTCCTCCTTAAACTTCGTTTTGAATTTTAAGCGATTTTTAGTCTTTTAAACTAAAAACGACCCATTTTAAACCCTTTTTCTGCTTTAAACTCGTATTTTGCTGATTTAAGCAGATTATGGGGTATTTTCCTAGGGTTTAAAAATCTTTGCCCTGAAATTGCATATTAAACTATATACTCCTAAATATATAATGGACCGGCCGGGATTTGAACCCGGGCCCCACCCATGCCATGGGCGAATTCTGCCAGGCTATACTACCGGCCCATAACCTTTAGGTTTAGTGAGTTATTTATAAAAATTTGGAAATAGTTCATAATTCAGAAATTGACTCGTTAACCAGATTAGCTATCTCTTTATCACCGAACTTTAGTTGTTTAACCAAATGCTCTGCTTTTTTTGACATTCTTTTGTACATAAATTTTATTTTATTCTTTGTCTTTTCTCTTCCATAGCGTTCCAGATATGTGGGAATATTGTACTCAAAATATGCTATGCTGTCTGCATCTTTCAATGCATCGGAATCTGGATCTCCTCCAAACTCATGCTTTTCAACAATAACATAAACCCTGTCAATCGTCCTTTCATCATAGCCTTCCTGTTTCATTAAATCAGAGAGAATTTTAGCTGATCTTATTGAGTGCTCCCTCCTAAAATCCTCATATTTTGAAGGGTCTTTCAAATCTTTGTCAGTAATTCCAGTTACTGCGCGGTCTATATCATGGCCAAGTGCAGCGATTTGTAATGCTTCATCTGCGTCTGGCCTTAGAACGAGTGTCCATTTCAGAACTAATTGAGCATGTATTAGGTCTGAACTAACTGGAGATCTTGGGATTATGCTCAGAATTTTATTTTTAAGAGACTCAAATTTATTCATGATTCTGTATTTTTCAAGTAGAATATAAAGATTTCTAATAGCAATTAAACGAAATTCTTATAAACTACATTTCCAATATGTAATGACATGTCCGATGAAAAAGCATTAATCCGCAAATTCGTCCTCCAAAACTCAGTCAAGTACGATGGCAAGCCGAACATTGGGGCAGTCATCGGCAAGATTATTTCTGAAAAGCCCGAGTTGAAAAAAGACATAAAGAAACTTCAGGAGGAGATTCAGAAAATTATCAAGGAAATTTCTAAGATAAAGGTTGCAGACCAGCTGAAGGAACTGCAGAAGATTGCGCCTGAACTGCTGGAGAAAAAAGAAGTGGAGAAAAAAACACTGCCTGAATTCAAGGGCGCAGCTAACGGAAAATTTGTCACAAGATTTGAGCCGTCTCCATCAGGGCCTTTGCACATCGGCCATGCGTTTGTTTTGGGTTTGATTCATGCATACAACAGGGTTTACAGCGGAAAATTAATTTTGAGAATTGCAGACACAAATGCAGAGAACATTGACCCGAATGCCTACAAAATGATTCCCGAGGATGCAAACTGGCTTACAAACAACGGAATATCAGAGGTTGTGATTCAGTCAGACAGGATGGATGTTTACTACTCCTATGCGGAAAAATTATTGCGGACAGGAAAGGCCTATGTCTGCACCTGCTCCTCAGAGAATTTCAAATCTTTAAGCGACCAAAAACAGCCATGCCCATGCAGGGACCTTCCGATGGAAGTCCATCTGGAAAGATGGAAGAAAATGTTTGATGAATATGAAGAAGGCACCGCAGTTGTAAGAATAAAAACAGACATTGGGCACAAGAATCCTGCGATGAGGGACTGGCCTGCAGTGAGAATCAAGGACACGAAGCATCCGAGAACAGGCACAAAATACAGGGTCTGGCCTCTTATGAATTTCTCTGTAGTTGTTGACGACATTGAAAGCGGCATGACCCACATCATAAGGGGAAAGGACCACTATGACAACGCAAAAAAGCAGGAATATGTTTACAATTATCTCAATAAAAAAATTCCGGAGACCATATTTGTCGGCAGGATTAACTTTGAGGGCGTGGAAGTCTCCTGCTCAAAAACAAGAATCAGGATTGAAGCCGGCGAATTCTCCGGCTGGGATGACATCAGGGTTCCGTTTTTGAGGGCATTAAAGAAACGGGGCTACATGCCTGAGGCATTCGTGAATTTCTCGATTGAAGTGGGGCCTTCACAGAATGACAAGACAGTTTCTGCTGATGAGTTTTTCAAGAACATAAACGCATTGAACAAGGATGTTATTGATTCCAAATCAAACAGGTATTTTTTTGTTTCAAATCCAGTCAAAATTGATGTCAAGAATGCTCCTGAAAGGCCATGCGAGCTGGACAAGCATCCAACATATCCTGAAAGGGGAAAGAGAGTTTTCAAAACAAAGGAAAAGTTCCTTATAACAAAAGATGATTTTGATTCGCTGAAAGACAAAAAACTTTATCGCCTGATGGACTGCCTGAATTTCACAAAAAAGGGCAAGGATTTTGTTTTTGATTCTGCTGAATATGAGAAATACAAGGACAAGGGTGAGAAAATAATGCACTGGCTTCCCGATGATGGGAAGAATATTGAAGTTTCAGTTCTCATGCCGGACAACAAGAAAATAAAAGGCTTTGCAGAGGAATCAATCAAGGAAATGGGAGAAGGCGACATCTGCCAGTTTGAGAGATTCGGATTTGTGCGCTTGGACAGCAAAAAGAATATGGAATTCTGGTTCGGGCATAAGTAAGTTTAAATATCTCCAGCTCAAACATTTCTCTGAGGTGATTTTATGAACAAGCAGGAAGCATATGGAATTGTTAAGACTCGCAGTCAAGAGTTAAATGATATCGTAAAAGCTTTTAAAGCCCTGGATGAGATGCTGATTAAAGAAAGACTGAGGGATATTACAGAGTCGCTCAAAAAAGTGGCTAACGAGTTGTTTTGAATTGGCTTCAAAAGCCAGCGAATTGATGAATAAAGAAGATAGAGTTTTGGTTCGGGCACAAGTAAACTATGGTTGTTCATACAACGGGTTGTATCCCCACCCACTGCAATTCCCTGAATGTCTTACATATCCTTCGTAAGCCAATATGTCAAGAATTCTGTGATTAACCACAAGTGCTCTTATAGTGCTCCGTTCGGCATCTGATTTATCAGGGAATGCTGTAAAAATTATGCCGCTAATTGACGCATTCAAAAAAGGAGAATGGACAGCATCTTCAGGCACAGCATCAACTAATTTTGTTGCCAAATCCAATTCTTCAGGGTCTGGAAAAAGTTCGTTTAGCGGCCTTAGTTGATTCCTGGCCGGTTCGTTAGCTGGTTCCATGGGAATATTAAATGGGTTAAAAATATAAAACTTCCTTAAACTGGCTGACCGCAACCTTTAAATACCAAAACGGCATTTTCAGGGGTTACAGGGAGTAAAACCCCAAGAGGTGTTAAAATGGCAGAGAATCTTATTGTCAAGGCAAAGCTGAAGGACGTGTGCAAGGGCTACAACGTTGCCGGCGATTTGGCTGATGCTCTCAATGAAAAGGTTGAGACATTGCTCAAGGACGCAATGAAAAGGGCAGACGCAAACGGCCGAAAGACGGTTATGGCTAAGGACGTTTAAGTTTCTTTTTAATTTTCTTATTATCCTAAAAAACCCGCTTTCTGGGCAAGCCTTAACTACGCTTCCTGCTTTTTATTGTTGCCCTGATTGCCAGGCCTGCTATAACTTGCATTCGGCAAGTAATACGCAAGAAAACCCCTTGGGTTTTCTGCGCGCAGAAAAGCTTTGCTTTTCTTGCGTTTTTTTCTTGCATGGCACTAAAGCAGAAGAAGCAAAACAAACGTAAAGACTAATGCAAGAACCAGAAAACTGGATTTTATTTTAGAGTTTACATAATAACGAAGATTATTGTTTAATTTCAGCCAATATTTTCTTATTAGAATCTATCATCGACCTTAGCCTTGCCAAATCCTCTTTCTTTGTTCCTTTTTTGGATTTTAAATTGTTGAATTTCTGCTCCAGAAGTTTCAGCTTCTGCTCAATCGCCAGAATTTCTGACCTTTCCCCGGCAACTTCCTTCTCAAGCCTTTCCTCTGTCTCGCCAATCTTCCCGAGTTTCATCACATTCTCAGACAATCTTGAGGAAATCCTCTCAAAGTCCGCAAAGGGCTTTGCGCTGACAGCTGGGTTTATTGCTTGGATTTTTTCCTGCAGCTTTTTCATGGTCTCTGAATTTACGACCTGGGCCTCGACCATTTCCCCAACTTTTTTCTCAAGATTTTCCAGCTCTTCCATAACTGCGGATTTCTGCCTTGCACCGGCAGACAAATCTTTTATTCTCTGAATCTGGTCCGAAATCTGGGACTTTGCCCTCTGCTTTTGAGCAATTCTTTTTTGGGTGACAGCGAGAGTGGTAAGAAAATGCTTCAGGCTTTGTGCGCTTAGTTTTGTTTCAGAATCCATCATCCAAAAAGTCCTTTTTTCTTCACAGGCATGGGCGGCATTGGCATTCCAGGTGACGGAGGCGCCGGCACTGAAGGCGGTCCCATCTGAGGCCTCTGCCCCATTTGAGGCGCCATGCTTGGCATCCTTTGCGGTGCCATTGGTCCCGAAGGCCCCTGCATCATCATCGGCCTTGGCTGCATCTGCTGCTGCACAGGAGCAGGCTGCTCCTCCCTCCATGCGGGCTTTCCTGTTGAAAGCATGTCCGCAACAGCAACAATGCCTCTGGCAATCTTTTGATTCTGGTCAACAAGCATGTCAATCTTCGCGAACAGCGGGTCCATCTTTCTCCCGATTGTTTCTGTTTCCCGCTCTTCCAGCTTCATCTCCTCGGCAGCTGCGCTGAACAGATTGATAAGAGAATTTATCGCCTTTGACAGATTGTTAACAGATTCTATGAAATCGTCAGTCGCATAGGCCTGGAAGGGATTTTTCTTTATCTGCTCAACATCCCTCTTCAGCTTAAGAACCTCTTCTTCAGGAACAATAGCATAATCCTTCGCCATGATAGTCGCCTCTTTGAGTTTTTATTATTTTTTACGAAAAGAGACCAGCAAACCACAGTTTGCGCTGCCTCTTTGCCGTTTTTATATGATTTATATAGGGATATACTTGTTTATTTTTAAATATTGTGGTGAATTTGTTCAGTCCCTTGCCACCTTAGAATATCCCTGCACCAGAGGGTCTTTTGCCCGCATGTCCCAGTCCTCAAGAAAATGATTGCCGTCCCCGTCTTTTCCAAACACAGCTTCTGCATAGGGCTTGACAAGCCAGCCGAATTGTTCCTGTGTAATTTGCAAGCCATGCATTCGGATAAACTGGGGGATTTCAGGCCCCATAAAATCACTGTTAATGCTATGAATAAATCTGGCATATTGTCTTATTGCGCGCTCAGACAGGCCCACCTTAACTCCCTGGATCGTAGAGCAAAGATGAAAATCCGGCACAAATTTCTCGCGGTTTCTTTGCAGAATTTTTAGGCCCGCAGGGACAAACGTTACATCAAGGTCATTAAAATACTGCACAAGAACATCCTCAACTTCAGGATAGGCAGAGCCGCTATTGCCCAGATCAGGAAGCTGTTCCCAAAACCTGCCGTTATTAAGCCCCCTCTGAAATTCAGGGGGTATTGTCTCATAAAACCTGGATTTCGGCCTGTGCGCAACTGCCTCAAATAATATGCTGTGCCCCTTCTGAAATCCGGACGCACCGGCTCCAACTGCCCCGAAAAGGGCTGCATTAACCGCTATTGTGTATGCCTCCTGCAATTCTTCCGGAGAAAGGTATTCCCCTGCCAGCCTTTGATTTTCTTCGCCATCAGGCGAGTGATAGCCGTCAATCTCCCCAAGAATTCCCCAAGATTTTAATGCTTCAAGATCCAGTGCAAGAACCCCTGCCCATTTTTTATGTTCAGTGTCTCTAATTTTCAATGCAGCTACCCGCTTTGCCAGCGTCTGGGCTCTTGCTTCCAAGGATGCAATAGAATCCGATGAATGTAAAAGAAGTTCCAATTGAAATCCCCAACTCATGGAATTGAGAGAATAAAGGTCATATTAAAACCTTTGTTTTTTGACCACTCGCGTATAGCAAATGTTAGACATCAGCGAGTGTGTTTTTTATCGACAAAAGTCAGCAGGAAATAGGCGAGAGCTCCTGCAGCTGTTGCTTTTCTTGCATTTTCTGACATGGCATAAACTGCATCGTCATAGTTGTCAAAAGCGGTAAGACCATTCTCCTGTATTGTCATCCCGACAGGAACGCCTGAAACAACATCCTCTCTGGTCCTTGGGCCGAAAATTATCACCTGGCTACCATCGCAATAAACTATGCCCACAAGTGATTTTTCGTTCTCCATACCGAAAAATTCTTCCCTTGTTTCCGCAATCCTCATTTCTAGTTTTACCAGCCCCAGCGAGGAGAAAAAACCTCTTTGCGCAAGTTCCTTTTTTGCCTTCTGCGCAGAATCCTTTTTTTTGTAAGGTGTTATATTGTTGGCGACAATATTCTGGGCAGGGCCACCTGCCTGTTCAGTATTCTCGCCGAAAAGAAGCTGTCTTTCTTCGCATCCTGCAACCCAGACATAGCCGCTTATGTGCCTCATTTTCCTGCACTGGATTTCCTGTAATAAGGAAAAAAAGATTCCTCTGTGCCGACCCTTTCAAATTCTGTTCCTTTCACAAGGAAATATGCCCGCTTGGCCTGCTGATAAAGCTCATTGGCTCCAAAGGCAACACCAAAGAAAACTCCCGAAGCAGAAAGAAGCGATACCAATCCTACCAAAGTTAATGCGCCCACAGTTTTTTCTATGATGGGCCTTTCCTTTCCGGTTTCAAGCCCGGGAAAATCTGTGGGGTCCAGGTAGTTGCTGTCAGCTAAAGCTTCCATTTCACATCTCCTGCATTCCGCCAGGCGGCATCTGCGGGCCTTTTGCCCCGCCGGCGGCAATCACGTCGTCAATTCGTAGAATCATTACAGCGACTTCAGAAGCAGATGAAATTGCCTGAGTCTTTATTTTCAAAGGCTCAATCACTCCCTCGGCCCAGGCGTCCATTACCTTGCCTGTGAAAACATTTATTCCCGCCCATTTCTTGTTTGCGTCGTGGGCGGATTTCATTTCAGTAAGAACATCAATCGGGTCAAGCCCTGCATTTTCTGCAAGGGTTCTTGGGATTATTTCAATTGAATCTGCAAATGCCTGCACAGCCAGCTGCTCCCTTCCCGACAAAGTATTTGAAAACTCCCTGATTTGCTTTGCAAGCTCGATCTCAGGAGCGCCTGCGCCGCCCACAACCTTGCCGTCTTTAAGTGCAGCAATTATATCTCCGATTGAATCAGTAAGCGCCCTTTTGACCTCGGCAGTAACATGCTCTGTTGCCCCTCTTACAAGGATTGTGACTGTTTTTGCATTGGGACAGTTCCTTACAAATGTCATCATCTCATCGCCAACCTTTTTCTCCTCAACCAGCCCCGATGTCCCCAAATCATTGGCAGACAAATCATCAAGATTTGTTACAACCTTTGCTCCAGTTGCGCGGGCAAGGCCCTTCATGTCTGATTCCTTTACCCTGCGAACAGCATAGATTCCTTTTTTTGCAATGTAATGCTGGGCCAAATCGTCAATGCCCTTCTGGCACATAACAACATTCGCGCCTGAAGCAACAATCTTCTGGACCATGTCCTTCAGCATCTTTTCCTCCATGTCCAAAAATGCCTGCATCTGTGAAGGGTCTGTTATCTGGATTTTCGCGTCAATTTCAGTGTCTTTGATTTCAATTGCAGAATCGATAAGCGCGATTTTTGCATTATTTACAACTTTCGGCATTCCTGAATGGACCCTTTCCTTGTCAATTACAACGCCCTTGATTAGCTCGGTGTCCTCAACGCTTCCGCCGACCTTTTTCTCAATTTTTATGTTCTCAGCGTCAACAGAAGTTTTTCCGTTCTCTTTTTCAATCACATCTGCAACTGCCTGCACAGTCAATTCAGCAAGCTTTTCCTTTGCAGACTCTGCGCCCTTGCCTGTCATCGCAGTTATTGCGATTTTTTTCATTACATCGAAGTCAGTGGGCAGAATAGTTTCAGCCATCTTGTTAAGAATGGAAATCGCCTTTTCAGCGGCTATGCGATAGCCCTTGGCAATTACAGTAGGATGGATTTCCTGGTCCAGAAGCCTCTCTGCATTTTTCAGCAGTTCGCCTGCAATTACAACCGCCGTTGTTGTTCCGTCGCCAACCTCATCTTCCTGGGTTTTTGCGACCTCAACAATCATCTTTGCAGCGGGATGCTCTATCTGCATTTCCTGAAGAATTGTAACCCCGTCATTGGTTATTATGACATCGCCAAGATTGTCAACAAGCATCTTGTCCATGCCCTTCGGGCCGAGGGTTGTCCTCACTGTCTCTGCCACTAATTTGGCAGCCATTATGTTGTTTCTTTGGGCATCCCTGCCAACAGTCCTTGAGCTGCCTTCCGGAAGAATGAATATAGGCTGATAGTTTTTCTCTGACATTTTACCCCCACTAAGCAAAAATAACTGAATTATGTATATAAACCTTATGCGTTAGTTTTTTAAAACTTTTGGTTCTCCAACTGGCCATGACAAAATACATTTTACCGGTAATTGCCAGCCCGCGGGTTAGGAGCGCAATAAATGACTTGCTTAAACAGGCAGGCTATGACACTATTGGCGCAGCAACTACGGTAAATAGGGCACTCAAGGATATGAGGAACACCGGCAGCATTGCACTGATTGTGGCTGAAGCGCCTATTCCAGGAGCCAGCCGTGGCGGCACGGATCTATACCAGATGACCCGGGGGGCTAAACAAAGCTGCGTAACCTATGACCCAAGTAAAGGATATAGGAATACTCCATTTATACTCATAACCCATGACCCTGAAAAAACTAACAGAAAATTAGAATCAGTCAGTAAAAATAACTGGGTTCATGTTTTGAGGGCAGACTCCCTCCAGACAACTGATGGATGCCAGGCTTTCCTGGATACGGTTAGGGCATATATGCCAGTTCAATAAGGTTTTCTAAACTATAAATTTTTAAACCTCTGGGAAAACATTATTCTATGCGCATAACAATAACCGGCCCACCCGGCTCAGGCAAGAGCACTGTTGCTAAACTTCTGGCAAAGAAACTGAAGCTGAAGCACTATTCTGCCGGCGACATTCGGAGGGAAATTGCTGCAAAAAAAGGCATGACCCTTGAGGAGTTCAACAAATGGGACGAGAAAACCCATGAGGGAGATAAAATTGCCGACGATTTCCAGAAAAAGCTTGGCAAAACCGAGGACAACTTTGTGATTGACGGAAGGCTGCCCCACTATTTCATTCCTGATGCGTTCAAAATATTCCTCCACGTCGACCCCAAGGTTGCTGCGCAGAGGGTTATGGAGCGGAGAAAAGGGGTTGAGGTTTACAAAAGCGTTGAAGAAGCTATGAAAAAGCTGGATGAGAGAAACAAATCAGACAAGAAAAGATACAGGGATTTGTACGGCATAGACTATGACAAGAAATCAAACTTTGATTTGTGCATAGACACCACAAAGACAACCGTGGAAGAGATTGCTGAGGAGATTGTTAAGTTTGTAGGGAACCAATAGTTAAGAATTTCTTTAAAAAATCAATCAGCCATCGACACCGCTGCAAAAAGCACTGCTATCATGCCAACTATTAAAGGAATAATAAGAGGGTTGGATGTCAAAAATTTTAAAACATCCATGGTTGAAGACTGGCTATCGCCACCACCCGCAAATGCTGCCATCGGAACCAAAACAAATACTGCCGCTGCGCCAGCGATTTTTAAAACGCGAGAATCTCTCAACCTGTCCAAACGTTCAGCATAGTCTCTAAAATCTGCAGCGTATTTTGAACTGCTAATCTCAGAAAACTGCGCTCTGAAATTCGCCATCTGGGTTTTTTCTACCTCTAAACTTCTCCCAAACATCGCAGATTCCTGCTCAAGCAATCTTGCAAAACTCAACTGGGAATTAAGCAATTGAATCTGCGGGTCTATCCGGCCATCAGCCATCTGCAATGCTCTCTGCATAGGCGTAAGAAGCTTGCTGGCGAGTGGAACTGTATTGAAGCCCAAATCAACAAGCATCTCATTCAAAACACTAATCAACTCCGGCAGTGCGGTTTTCTTGAAATATTCAAGAAGCGCCATCTGATTCTGAATAATCGCAAGTATCTGCTCCTTTTTTGCAACATCGGGAGTTTTAAGGTATTGCGCGTATAATTTTTGCTTGTTTGCAAGCATTTCCTCAAGAATATCAATACCCTTTTTAACCCGGCCTCCGATAGCCCCTTTTTTCTGGAGCGACTCTTTTAGTGCCTCAAGTCTCTTTAGAATATTCTGAGCTTTTGTAGTGAAAGCATTCGCCATATCAAATCCTTTTTTTCAGGAATTTATAAACCTTTTCAAACCCAAACCTTTTTAAATAACCTCCTTCCCCAATCATGCATTCTACTTCTTCATCATTCACAGGGAGTAGAGCAGATTAAAATGGCAGAGAAAATCAAAAACTCTGCAATTAAGTAACAGAGGATATTCAGGAAGAAAAATGGAAGAAAGCAGAGTTTTTGAGCAGAAAAAGAATGAGCAGATAAAACCTCAACCTAAAGAGAAGGAGAATTCTTTTTCTCGAACAAAGAACGGGGATTTTGTTGAAATTGAATTCACAGGAATTGTCAAGAGTGACAACACTGTATTTGATACAACAGATGTAGCAATAGCAAAAAAGGAAGGTTTTTACGATTCAAAACAGCAGTACGGCCCGAAGGTTGTATGTCTCGGTCAGAACCAATTGGTAAAAGGCCTTGATGATTTTGCAATCGGCAAGGACCTCGGGAAAGAATATGAGATTTTAATCCCGCCAGAAGACGGTTTCGGAAAGAAAAATGCCAAGCTTATGAAGCTGGTTCCTACTAAAATTTTCACAAAGGACAACATAAGGCCGATGCCTGGCCTGCCGGTTAACATCGACGGAATGTACGGCGTAATACGCACAGTGGCCGGCGGAAGGGTCATTGTTGACTTCAACCATCCCCTGTCAGGAAAAGAACTGGTTTACAAATTCAAGATAATCAAAATCATAACCGATGACAAGGAGAAACTTGATTCATTTTTGAACATGGAACTTGGAATTAAAAAGGAAGACATAGCCTTTGACAGCCAGACAAAAACTGCAAAGCTGAAAATCAAGAAAAAGCTTCCGGAAGAGTTCGCAAAGGTCATAGAAAAGAAGGTTTCAGAGATAATCCCCGCTGTGAAAAAGCTTGAGTTTATAGAGGGGAAGCAGCAGCAAAACACTTAAATACTAGCTTATGTTAAAAAAACGCAAAAGAGGCACCGAGTAAGATGTTGGCGAGGTGGATTAAAAGTGGACTATCAAAGCTTTAAAATAAGTTCTCAGGCGCAAAGCAGCAGCAATATCAGCCTGAAGCAGAAGCTGCCGGAGAAGCACAGCGAAACAGACAACGAGCTGGAAAAACTGCTCGCAACGCAGAAGGCGAAGATAAAGGTCATCGGCTGCGGAGGCGGCGGGAACAACACAATCAACAGGATAACCGAAGTAGGGGTTACCGGTGCAGAGACAGTCGCAATTAACACAGACGCCCAGGATTTATTGTACACAAGCGCTGACAAGAAAATCCTTATTGGCAAGGAAACCACAAAGGGGCTTGGGGCAGGCTCAATCCCGAAAATCGGTGAAGAGGCTGCAAAAGAGCAGGAGTCAGAAATTAAGCAGGCCATGCAGGGCGCTGACATGATTTTCGTGACCTGCGGCCTCGGCGGAGGAACAGGAACCGGCGCAGCTCCCGTTGTTTCAGAAATCGCAAAGAAAATGGGAGCGCTTGTGGTAGGCGTTGTTACAATGCCGTTCGCAATGGAGGGCCAGAGAAGGTATGAAAATGCAGTCATTGGCCTTGAAAAAATGGAGTCAATTGTTGACACATTGATTGTCATTCCAAACGACAAATTGCTCGAACTTGCGCCTGAACTGCCGTTGCATACCGCATTCAAGGTTGCTGACGAGATACTTACAAATGCTGTCAAGGGAATTGCAGAGCTTGTGACAAAGGCAGGCCTTGTGAACCTTGACTTTGCAGACATCCGCGCAGTCATGGAAAACGGCGGAGTGGCATTGATTGGCGTCGGAGAATCCGACTCAGAGAACAGGGCTGTCGAGGCAGTAGAGAAAGCAATATCAAACCCTCTTCTTGAGGTTGATGTTGCAGGGGCATCCGGGGCGCTGATAAATGTCTGCGGAGGGCCTGACATGACGCTTAATGAGGCAAGAAGGGTTGTTGAAACAATATCCGACAGGATTTCCGAGGAGGCAAGAATTATCTGGGGAGCCCAGATAATGGACGACCTTGCAGGAACCTTGAGGGTCCTGCTTATTGTTACAGGAGTCCAATCAAGCCAGATTTTCGGCACAACTCCGAAGAAGCTGAAGAAAGCAGGGAGAATAAAGGAGATTGAAAAAGAGCTCGGAATCGAGTTCATCAACTGAAAATGGAAGACCAACAGCAGAAGGTTTCCCTCTTCGGGAAGCTCAAAAGTTTCATATACCAGTGCAAGATAGTGCTGAGGGTAACTAAAAAGCCGACAAAGCAGGAATTTTACACTATTGTAAAGGTTTCTGCCCTCGGAATGGTCGCAATCGGGGCCATAGGATTTGTAATACAGATAGTCAAGCAATTGTTGTTAAAATGAGCACAGAAGCAAAAGCGCCGGAAAATGCAGAGCCAAAGATATTTGCTCTTAGGGTTACTGCAAACAGGGAAGACCAGGTGATGGATTTTGTAGTCAGCAATGTGCAGAAAAAGAAGCTTGCGGTTTATTCGGTCATCTATCCCCACGGAATGAGGGGCTATATTTTCCTCGAAGCCGACGACCAGAAAGATGCCGAACTGGCGGCAATGGGCGTTCCCTATGCAAGAGGAATTCTGAGGGCGCCTGTCGAGTACAGGGAAATCGAGCACATGCTTGAGCAGGTCAAGAAGGAAGTCAGCATAAAGAAGAGCGACATTGTTGAAATCATCTCAGGACCGTTCAAGAGAGAGAACGCCAAGGTCACAAGGATTGACAAGCTGAAGGAAGAGGTTGTTGTTGAACTGCTTGAATCCGCTGTTCCAATCCCAATCACACTTAAATTGGATGCTGTTAAGGTTATCCGAAGAGAAGGCGAAGAGCAGACAGACGACGATTAGTAAGCGGGGGAGATTTACGAAAACCTTTATAAACCACCCCCAAATTCTGAGAGTGTAAGATGCCAAAGCAGACTGTAGAAGCAATGATTGAAGGGGGAAAGGCAAGCGCCGCACCTCCATTGGGGCCAGCTCTAGGACCAACAGGCCTTAACATAGCCCAGGTCATACAGAAGATAAACGAGAAAACAGCTGCTTTCAAGGGAATGCAGGTTCCTGTCAAGGTTAATTTTGATCCTTCTACAAAAGAATTTGACATTGAAATCGGAACGCCGCCGACTTCCTCTTTGCTGAAAAAGGAAGCAGGAATAGAAAAGGGCTCTGGATTTGCGAAAACAGACAAGGTCGCGGATTTGATGATTGAGCAGATTATAAAGGTTGCAAAGATGAAGGAAGATTCCCTCAACGGCGCAACCATGAAAGAGAAAGTAAAGAATGTAATCGGCACCTGCACTTCCGCAGGAATCCTTGTTGAGGGAAAAGAATCCGCAGAGGTCATAAAAGACATCAATGCAGGCAAATACGACAAGGAAATTGCCGCAGGAAAGACAGAGCTTACTGCAGAAGAGATGAAGACTCTTGAAGAGGAGAAGAGGAAGCTCAGGGAAGAGAGCGACAAGAGGCATGCCGATGAAGAGAAGAAGGCAAATGACATTATCTCTTCAATGGAAGGCAAGGAAAAGAGCGCTGTCAGGGCCAAGCTCAGGGAAGCTGGAATATCCGAAGCACTTGTCGTCAAATTAGTTGCCACCATTGGCGGGCCAGCAGCCGGGGGAAAAGCAGCCGGTGGCAAGGGTGGCGCAGCACCTGCAAAGGGAGCAGCACCCGCCAAGGGCGGTAAGAAGTAAGTTATTTTTTCTTTCTTAAAAAAATAAAACCATTTTCTGGGCAGGTCTTAACTACAATTCTTTTTATCGAAGTTATGCTTGATTGCCAGGCCTGCTTTAAATTGCCCTGGGCAATTGAATATCCTTTCTTGCATGGCACTCGGGCAGAAGAATCTGAACAGAGCTGGGAGTTAATGCAAGAACCAGCAAACGGGATTTTTTAATAATTCAAGAAAATGCTGCCTTAACCTTGTCAGGCAGGTCTCTTGTGGAATTCCCACCTATCCCACCGACTGAATCCGTAAATATCTGGTAATCGGTGCAGTTGCAGAGCAAAAAAGCGGGATATGTCTGGGCCACAGGGGAAATGTTTGCCGGCTCCTGGCCCTTCCAGTCCGTTGGGCAGAACCAGAACATCTGCCTTGCGGTCATGTTTCCAGCTGGTGAAGGGACTGTTTCAGCAGGATTTTCCACTGATATGTATTTGCAGACCTCTGAACCGCCCCACACATCAGGCCTTGTGTTTTCTGTAACCGTAATATTCCACGAAGAAGGCAACAAAGATTTTATTGTATTCTCCGGAGACTGGTTTTTGGCAGTTTTATTCCCGCAGAACCGGTTCCACAAATCCTGATTGTACTTTATTTCCCCCCGGAAATCGACTGCCTCGGCAGCAATCTTATTCACCCAAACTTCTGAGAGATTAAGCGAATTGTATTCCTGAGTGTGATTTTGCTTTAGGTTTTCGAGAGCGCCGAGCATCAGGTTGATATTCTCTATGGATTTCAGCTTGTTGCCTATTGACTCGTTAACATCGGGCGCGTTCTTGCATGATACGCCATACTTATCCAAATTTGACTTGTAGGTTTTCCCGCTGAGGCGGTAGTATTTTTCAGCCTCAACAAGATAGGAGCGGAAATCTGCAAGCAGATTAACTGCATCATCTCCGACAACTGTCTGGTATTCTCCAGTGACCTTGTCCATCTCTTCAAAATTTAACGGATTAGGATATCTCGGATGCGAACTAAGGTAGTATATTCCCCGGGAATAGTCTGAAAATGATATATTATGCGCCCGGTCTATCTTGTTTACCAGCTCCATTCCCTCAGAGAAGCTGCCTGCCCGTTTAATTGATAAAAATTTGAACCATTCAGGCTTCTGCATTGCTACAACAAAAGCCGCAAGAACTATGAATATAAGTATAATGGCAGGCAAAACCCATCTGCTCCCATCATTTTCCTTCTGCAGCTTTTTAGCGACAGCTGCCTTTTTCTTCCGGACAACCTTCTTTTTTGCCATTGAGAACAGGAAACCAGGGCATATTTAAAGGTTGTGAAATTAAAACACAGAAGTTTTCGTAAAAGGAATTTTCAGGGCATTAAGCATTCCCACAATCCTCTCCTTGTGCTCGCCCAATCCTTTCCAGTCAAGAATGACAAGTTCAGCCATGGCAGGATATGTTTTTTTCATTGCCTGGATTAGCAAATCCTCGTTAAGGTTCTCCAGGTTGTATTTCGGGCAGACATGGGAAACTGCTATGTCAGTTTTTATCATGATTTTTTTGAAATTCGGGGTCGTGTGCAAGCCACCGATTCCTATTGCGGTTTTCGGCATGGAAGGAGTTGTCATGTTTATGTGAGCAATTGCCATTGCGATTGTTTCCGCAGCATCCTTGTTGTCCCACTGCTTTGGCGTGCTGCCAATCTCAATGAACATCGCCGGCTTTTCAAGATAGGGGCCGTGGTGGGTGCATTCCTGCACAACCTCAAACCCGCTTCTGTTATTTTTCTCAAGGAAATTCAATGCCGCCTTCAGGTAATTCGCAGGCGAGACGCAGAGTGTTTTGTCTTTCCCGCCGTATTCCTTGTCGGCAAGTCCCCAGTTTCCTATTCCATGAACTGACAATGATGGAATTCCTGATTGCGACTTGTGCTTTGTGGCGAAAACATAGATGTCTGCCTGAATCTTTTTGTCAATGTTCTCGCAGTTGATTGAATCGGTCTTTGTAGAAAACAATTTGATATTCTGAAATTTGTAGACAGGATAGCCGTCAAACTCCTGCTTTGTATCCTCAAAATCATACATCCGCATGAGGGCTTCCTTTATCGTAACGCCAGCCAAATCCTTTGTCGAGACGATTACAGCGAAGTTCATGGAACATGCTAGATTTTCTGGATTTTTTAAAGGTTTGGCTATAAAATGCACCAAAACCGCAACATTTAAATATAAGTATTTTTAATAGTACTTAAATTTGTATTTAAATTAATCAAAAAATAAGTATATTCCAGAAATGACGACGATTAAACGTAAACTCTACAAGCGGGGCAGTTCCTTCGAGACCACAATCCCCATGCCGCTTCTATTTGCACTTGACATGAAGAAAAAGCACAGTGTCATATTCAATTTTGACAGGAAAACAAACAAGTGGCATATCGAATTTGAGGAGGCAAAATGAAAATACTAATCCACGGAGCAGGAAGGGAAGTCGGCAGAAGCTGCATAGAAGTACAATCAAAGGACGGAGAGTTCCTGCTGGACTGCGGAGTAAAACTAAGCGTTGGCGGGATGGAATACCCGACAAGGACCGACACAAAAAACATTGACGCGGTTTTCATCAGCCACGCGCATCTTGACCATACTGGCTGTTTGCCGTTGTTCGACCACCAGGGGCTGTTCTGCCCGGTTTTTGCAACGCCCATGACCAAGGCAATAACAAAAATCCTCCTGCTTGATTCATTTGAAATCGAAATGGCTGAAAGGCACGGCGATGTTGCCTACAAAAAAAGGGACGTTGAAAGAATCGGCGAATCAATAATCACAGTCAGTTATAATGAATGGAACAAAATCCACGGGATTGAATGGAAATTCTATGACGCAGGCCACATTCCCGGAAGTTCTTCTGTGATGATAAAAACAGAGGGCAAGACGATTCTCTACACCGGCGACATCAACACAGAGGAAACTCTTTTGATGCAGAGAATCAATGACAATTACGATGAACCGATTGACATACTGATAATCGAATCAACCTACGGAAACAGAAGCCACCCTGAAAGAAGCAAAACAGAGGAGGAGTTTCTTAATCTTGTTGAAGAAAAAATAAAACAGGGAACAGTTCTTTTGCCGTGCTTCGCGGTCGGAAGGGCCCAGGAGATTCTTCTGCTGCTGCAGAGAAGGAAATGGAATGAAAAAATCTACGTTGACGGCATGGCAAGGGAAGTGACAGAACTGCTGCTCAGCCACCCAAATACATACAAGAACCCGGCAGGGCTGAGAAAGGCATACAACAGCGCAATGCAAATCAGGGGAAGCCATGACCGGGACTCAATAATCAGCCGCAATGAAAAAGCAATTTTCATAACAACATCGGGAATGCTTGACGGAGGACCGATAGTGAGGTATCTAGAGAATTTCTGCAACAACCCGAATGTTTCAGTAATATTAACCGGCTACCAGGTTAGGGACAGCAACGGCAGGATGCTTGTTGAAAGCAAAAAAATCCGGCTGAACAGAAGGACAGTTGATGTCAAATGCTTTGTGAAGCAGTTCGACTTCAGCGCCCATGCAGGGATGGAAGGGCTGCATGCGCTAATCAAAAAAATAAGCCCAAAAACAGTGATAATAAACCACGGCGACGAAGCAGAGGCAGAAGATTTGGGAAAATTCTGCGCGAAAATGAAAATAAAAACATTTGTTCCGAAAACAGGGGAAGTGATTGAAATATGAAAAAAATAGTCTGGCTTATCAACAGCATGGACCTTGAGGAATTGAGGGATTTGCAGAAAGATATCGAAAACAACAGTGAAATAATTAAAAAAGCGCTGTGGAGCAGGATGCAGGATTTAAGCAACTCAGACAAATTCTGTGCAACCTGCTTCCGTGAGCTGAAAAACCCGAAATACACGCTTATTGTCGGGGACAAATTCAAGAGAAGGCTTTCATTCTGCGAAATCGACTGCTTCCACCACTATCTCAGGAATGTTGAGGAGCTGAGAGAAGAGCTTATGCACTAACATGTTTCATGAAAAAACCGTTGAAAAAATATTTGAAGAGCTTGGGAGCTCAAAAAAAGGCCTGACAGGCCAGGAAGCCAGAATCCGCATTGAAAAATACGGAAAAAATGAGATAGTTGAAAAAGAAAAGATATCCGCCCTTAGAATATTTTTTGCCCAGTTCAAAAGCTTCCTTGTGGCAATACTTGTTTTTGCAACCATAATCGCCGCTGTTCTCGGCGAGTGGGTTGATGCCATTGCAATAGGAATAATACTGATACTTAATGCCGTGCTTGGGCTTGTGCAGGAATACCGGGCTGAAAAGGCCATTGAAGCGCTGAAAAAGCTTGCAGCGCCAAAAGCCAGCGTGCTCAGGGACGGAATAATATCAAAGGTTGACGCGTCAGAAATTGTTCCGGGCGACATAATAATTCTTGAGGCAGGGGACAAGATTCCTGCAGATGCGAGGCTGATTGAGCTGTTTAATCTTGAAACCCATGAAGCTGCGCTGACAGGGGAAAGCACTCCCGTGAAAAAGGAAACCGGCATTCTCAATGAAAGTTCCATCGTGGCTGACCTGAAAAACATGGTTTTTTCAGGCACTGTTGTTACAAAAGGCAGGGCCACGGCCATCGTTGTCTCCACAGGAATGCATACTGAAATCGGCAGGATTGCAAAGCTTGTTGGCGAGACAAAAAGGGAGGAAACACCCCTGCAAAAAAGGCTCAGTTCCCTGGGAAAAACCCTGGGCTATATTATAATCGCGATAGCCGCCTTTGTTTTCATAACCGGCTTTCTGCTGAACAAAACAACGCTGATTGACATGCTTCTTACTTCAATAAGCCTCGCTGTTGCAGCGATTCCCGAGGGGCTTCCTGCCATTGTAACAATCTCCCTTGCAATCGGAATCCAGAGAATGGTAAGGAAAAACGCGCTGATGCGAAGGCTGCCATCAGTTGAAACACTTGGAAGCGTTGATGTCATCTGCACAGACAAAACCGGAACCCTGACAAAAAATGAGATGACTGTCAGGAAAATATTCGCAAACGATTCAGTAATTGACATATCCGGCGAAGGATACGCTCCTGAAGGAAAATTTTCAGCCGGAGGCAAACCTGCTGACGCAAGAAAATTTGACCTGCTGCTAAAGGCAGGCATACTCTGCAATGATGCAAAATTAAAGCCCCAACTGGGGGACCCGACAGAGATTGCGCTTATTGTGAGCGGGGAAAAGGCAGGCATTAAGGCGGATGAGCTGAACAGGCGGTTCAGGCGGATAGACGAGCTGCCATTTGATTCCGAAAGGAAGATGATGAGCACCCTTAATCATGATTGGAAAAATTATTTCATTTTCACAAAGGGCGCTGTTGAGAATGTCCTCAAAAATTCAACGAGAATCATGGAAAATGGCAGGCCGAGGAAAATAAGCGAGAGTGATAGGCGGAAGATAGTTGAAACCAATAGGAAATTCGCAGAATCAGCGCTCAGGGTTCTTGCTTTCGCGTTCAAGCCATGCAAAAAAGAAAGAATAACTGAAAATGAGCTGGTGTTCATAGGACTTCAGGCAATGATTGACCCGCCGCGGGAGGATGCAAAGGCTGCTATGCTGAAATGCCGCAGGGCAGGCATCAGGGTTATAATGATAACCGGGGACCATGAAATAACTGCGCAGGCAATAGGCAGGGAATTCGGACTTTCGGGAAATGTTATCAGCGGCAGGGAGCTTGAAAAGATAGCTGTTGAGGATTTAAGAAAATCGGTAAGGGAAACATCAATATTTGCGAGGGTTAACCCCGAGCACAAATTAAAAATCATTGAAGCCCTCAGGGCAAATGGCCACATTGTTGCCATGACCGGAGACGGGGTAAACGACGCCCCTGCGCTGAAAAAGGCAGACATCGGGATTGCCATGGGGATTACAGGCACTGATGTCGCGAAGGAGGCCTCTGACATGATACTTCTGGATGATAATTTTGCATCAATTGTAAATGCAATTGAGGAGGGCCGGGGCATTTTCGACAACATAAAGAAATTCATCGAGTACATGGTTTCAAGCAATTTCGGAGAAGTGCTCACCATTTTCGGGGCGATAATAATAGGGGCAATAATCAACTTCCCGCTGCCGCTCCTGGCGCTGCAGATTTTATGGATTAACCTGGTTACAGACGGGCTTCCCGCACTTGCCCTGAGCATGGAGCCCTATGACTCCGGGCTTATGCTGCAAAAGCCTACTAGAGGAAAAATAATAACCGGCAGCTCGTTTGTGAGAATGATTGCAACGGCAGCGGTTATGATGCTCGCCACGCTCTCAGTATTTTATGTCCTGCTTCCTGAGGAGGTTTACGCAAGGACTGCCGCATTTTCAACGCTTGTATTTTTGCAGATGTTCAATGTGCTGAACTGCAAATCAGAGAAAAAATCAGTGTTTTCCGTGTTATTTTCAAACTGGTACCTTATCGGAGCAATCGCAATTTCCGTTTTGCTCCAGGTTGCCGTAACCCTGCCGCCGCTAAGCGGCATATTCGGGACAACTGCACTCACATTTTATGACTGGATGCTTGTGCTTGCCGCATCAATCAGCGTGCTCGTATTCAGGGAAATTGAAAAAGTGGTGAAAAGATGATAAACCTCTTCCAGAATCCGCTGGTGATTAACCTCTTCATACTTGCCGCCAGCCTTTATATTCTTGTACGGGCCGCGGATTATATTGTTTTCGGGGTTTCCAGCTATGCAAAAAAACTGGGCATATCAGAATACCTTATTGGATTCCTTGTTGTTTCAGTCGGGATGTCAACCCCTGAGTTTGTCTCCTCGCTAATGGGCTCACTTGAGAAAAACAGCGGACTTATCCTTGGTTCTATTTTCGGGGCAGTAATTACAGCATTGCTTTTTATCCTTGGGCTTGCCGCGATTTTCGGCAGGAAAATAAGCCTTGAAAGCAGGCTGCTCAGGGAAAGCAGGCATTACCTGATGGTTCTTGCTGCGCTGCCAATTGCTTTTATTTTGACCGGGAAACTCCAGCGGTGGATGGGCATTGTCCTGATTGCTGCATTTTTTGCCTATATCATTTATCTGTGGAAAAAAGAAGGAACGTTCGGAAAATTAAAAGAGGATGTCAAGTTCAAGCTCCTTTGGAAAGACGCGCTTGTTTTCCTGATTGCCCTCGGCGCGCTTCTGCTTTCCGCAAGATGGATGGTGTTTTCTGCGGTGAATATTTCAGACATGCTGGGCATAAGCACGTTTCTTATTGCCCTGCTGGTAATAGGAATAAGCTCTTCACTGCCAGACCTGATGGTCCAAATCAGATCGGTTAAAACAGGGCATACGCACATAGCATTCGGCGACATTCTGGGAAGCTGCCTTGTTGACATGCTTCTCGTGCTTGGGATTATTACAGTCATATCCCCGTTAACAATCGATTTTGGAGTTGTTATCCTGAGCCTGTTATTTTATCTTGGAGGCCTCGGCCTTGTTTTGTGGCTCATAAGAAACCGGGAGATGGACTACAGGCACGGCATTGTGATGGTGGGATTCTATCTGCTGTTCATTGCTCTGGAGATATTGGCTGAAGTGGGAGTGATTTGAGAATATCACAGGCAATCGTCGCACCAACCTTTAAAAACAGCACACCCATTAAACAGCCATGAACGCATTTTTTTCCGAACTAATCGAATCTGTGAAGGCAAAGAAGCTGTCAAAGGAGGACTTCTCCCGGCTAAAGCAGATTCTCTGCAAGAAATACAAGATAATTGAAGTGCCAACAGACGTAGCAATTCTTACCCATGCAGACAAGGAGGATTTGTCTTTCCTGAAGAAATATCTCAAGACAAAGCCGGTCAGAACCATCTCAGGGGTTGCTATTGTGGCAATAATGACAAAGCCGCACAAATGCCCCCACGGAAAATGCACCTACTGCCCCGGCGGAGTTGATTCTGCATTCGGAGACGTACCTCAGAGCTACACAGGAAGGGAGCCTGCAACAATGAGGGGGATAAGGCTTGGATTTGACCCCTATCTTCAGGTTTTCTCAAGGCTGGAGCAGTACATAGTCACAGGCCATAACCCCGACAAGGTGGAATTGATAATAATGGGAGGAACTTTCCCTTCACTGCCGAAAAAATACCAGGAAGAATTTGCTGCATTTGCTTTCAAGGCAATGAATGATTTTTCAAAATTGTTTTACAAAAAAGGAGAATTTGATTTTGACAAATTCCGGGATTTCTTCGAACTGCCAGGGAAGATCACTGACAAGGAAAGGGGAAAAAGGATTATTGAAAAGCTTAAAAAACAAAAGAAAACAGCAGACTTGGAAAAAGAGCAGAAGCTGAATGAAAAATCAGACATAAGATGCGTTGGCTTGACAATGGAAACAAGGCCGGATTATGCAACCGAAACGCAGGTGGAAGAAATGCTGAAACTCGGCGCAACAAGGGTTGAGGTTGGCGTCCAGAGTATTTTTGATGATGTTTTGAAAAAAATTGAGCGGGGCCACACAGTAAAAGAAACAATTGAAGCATTCAAAATTTTGAAAAACAATGGATTCAAGCTAAATGCGCACTACATGATTGGCCTGCCCGGCTCAGGCAGGGAAAAAGACATTGAAGGCCTGAAAAAGTTATTTTCCGACGAAAACTTCAGGCCTGACATGCTTAAGATATATCCCTGCATTGTCACAAAAGGAACAAGGGTCTATGATGACTGGAAAAAAGGAGAGTATAAAGCATTGACAACAGAAGAAGCCGGGGAAATAATTTCAGAGGCAAAGAGAATTGTGCCGGAATACTGCAGGATTATGAGGATTCAGAGGGATATTCCCTCCACAGTCATTGAAGCCGGGCCGAAGATGACAAACCTGAGGCAGTATGTCAAAGAATTGATGGATAAAAAAGGAATAACGTGCAGATGCATACGCTGCAGGGAAATACAGAACAGGGAAATAAAAAATCCTGAACTTAAAGTCCTGGAATATGATGCCTCCGGGGGAAAAGAATATTTCATTTCAATTGAGGAAAATGATTTTATTATCGGATTCTGCCGTCTGAGAATTGCTGATGGCACCGCCTTTGTGAGAGAACTGCATGTCTACGGCTCTGCCGAGGAAATCGGAGAAAAAGGGCAGACCCAGCACAGGGGTTTCGGGAAGCAGCTGATGAAAAAGGCAGAGGAAATTGCCAAAAAGAATAAGGTTAAAAAAATAAAAGTGATTTCCGGTGTTGGTGTAAGAGAGTATTACAGGAAGCTGGGCTACAAAAAGGAAAAGGAGTACATGGTTAAAAAAGTTTAAAATGCCAACCATTAACGACATTCACAAACTAAGAATTTTTAACAGGCTTAAAAGTGTGTACCGGCTTAATTCTGTAGGAAAAAGAAAAGAGAGCTCTGCAGAACACTCCTGGAGCTGCCTGATTTTAGCGGATTTTTTTCTCTCAAAAACAAAAAGAAAAATCAACCGGCTGAAGGTTTATGAGCTGCTGATGTACCATGACGTTGTTGAAATAGAGGCAGGAGATACTCCCCTGCATCCTAAAATGAAAAAAATAAATAAAAATGAAAGAGAGCAGAAAGCAGTTCAGATTCTCAGGAAGAAACTTCCATCCCCGGTTAACAGCAAATTTGCAAGACTGTTCAATGAGTTTGAAGCCCAGAAAACAATAGAATCAAAATTTGCAAAGGCAATAGACACCCTTGACGCACAGATACATGAAATGGACTACAAAAAAGACTGGAAGGGCTGGTCTGCTGAGTTCTTAATAGACCAAAAATCAAATTACTTTGAGGAATTTCCCGAGATTAAAAAGACATTCAACCAATTAATGGAGTATCTTGTTAAAAATGGGTATTTTAAGTAAAAGAAAAATGGAAGGGATTTTAAGCCTGGCAATAATTTTGATATTTTTAACTGCCTGCAGCCAACAAATAATTTTGAAAAATGAAACCATGCAAAAAAATGAGAGTGAGACAATGAACAACAGCGAATCATTCGAAAATGAGAGCGGAACAATTAACAACAGCAAATCATTGGAGTATGCCAAGAAAATTGAGAAGCTTAAGGAAAATGCCCTTCCAAAGGAATGGTACCTGGTTGATGAATCCGTAAAACTGCCTGAACGATGGGATGCAATTGCAAGCCAGATATATAATAGTGTGATGAAAAACGCACCGCCGGGCAAGTTTTTTTTCTCAAACGAACGGATAAAGGAAATGTATCTTTCATACAACGGAACTTTCAAAAGCACAAAAAATGATTCAATAACAGTTATTTCTGCTGAAAAAAACCTGTTTGTAACAATATCTAAGGACGAGATGCAAAAAATTGTTGATAAAAAAGCTGAATTTGATGCTGAAAAATTAAATATTCTGGAAAAAATATTCGGCTAAGCTCAATTCTTATTCCAGTCAATCAGGGTATTTTGCTTTATGATTTTTTCTTTTCCTAGAAAAAAGCATAACCGCCAGGCCAATAATTGCCCCTGCGGCAAAATACAATATCATATTTGTGAGAACATACTCATAAATCTGGTTGCCAAAAACCCAGAAAATTGGGCTAATAGTGAGATTGTAAAAATCATTCATTATTGGCGTTGATTGAAATACAATTCTTGAAGGAAAATCGAGAACAAGCATCAGGGGATTGTTATATACAGTAAAACAGCCGCCAAGTGTTTCCGGGCAAAAACCTGAGCCAGAGGAGCATGGCGGCGTAAGGCATTTGCCTCCGTGGACCATGGAAACTATTAACCCGCCAATCAGGAAAATCATTAAAACCGCCAAAGGCAGCAAAATCGCGAATTTCAGCCAGGTTGGTAATTTTTTCAGAAACATTTTTCACTTCTTATTCCAGTCGATCATTGTGCCATTCCTGGCTGCATCCTTTTCTGTGAATCCGTTAGGGTATCGCTTTCTCAGCTTTTCTATGTTTTCCTGGAGAATGTCCTGCATTTCCCAGCCGAAGAAATTGCAAATCATCGCGGCATACCACAAAGTATCGCCTATATTTTCCCTTATGCCTTCCTTCTGGTCATTTCCATGGGAAAATGTTTTCTTTATGCAGCTGGCAACATCCCCTGCCTCGCCTGCGATGCCCAGGCCCCAGGTGAGAATCTCCTTGTCCTGGATGTCAAACTTCTTTGCAGAAAGCTTGCACAGCTGCTGGTATTCCTTGAGATTGCCTTCCATCAGAAGACTTTAGTTGGATAATATTAATAAAACTTTCGCTGGAAAACATAGTTTAAAGGTTATTAATTAAAATTAAAAGAAAAATGCTCATTTTGAGTTGGCAGGGTCCATCACTCGCCCCATGAATAATATGTTGCCTGTCGCCCTTTCCTGAATTATGAATATGAACGGGTGGTCTGCCCTGAAGACAGGGATTGGCTGGGGCATTGCGGACATTGCTGCCATAACAACCGCTGTTGCAGCCGCCGCCTCTGTGCCTTCTTCATTCACCTCTACAAACGCCTGATGGATTACTTCATCAATAAAAAGGGGCTCTTCCAGAGTCATGCCTGTAAAGTCAGCGGCCCCTGTTTCCGAAAACGCTGTTGGCATTCCCATTTCCATCAATACCGGCTTGAGCATTGATTTTGTCTCAAACTTGAATTTTGGAAGGTAAACATCAACCCTCTCCTCCCTAAACAAAGATTTATATTCATTGAGCTTCTTCTCATCAATGGCAAGAGAGTTCAAATCATTTTTTGGCAAAATTATAATCATAGAAATCTCCTCCCCCTTGTAAGGAAGTTCGATGGCTTGCATATCATCATTCTCAGTGTAATTAAACCTTGCCTTTTCTCCCCTGAGGGACATCATTGGAACTTTTATTGTTTTTCCGCCTGTCCTGAAATCCCCATCCTTTGTCTCCTTTTTTTCAAATTGCAGAACCCAGGTACCTTTGAAGTAGATTGCGTTGGTCAAAACCAGGCGGGTAAGAGGATTAAGAACTCCTGAAGGTATCAAATCCTTTATTCTGTCATTTGTCTGGGCTTCAACCCACTTGTTGATTGTCTGGCGGGAATTTTCCGCATCTGTCTTGAAATCAAGATTTTGCAGTTTTCCGCCGTAATAATTCTGGACCGTGTCAATATAATTCTTTTCAAATGAAAAGTCTTTCTGGCCCCACAGCGCATTTGCAGTGCTTAATTTGTATTCCTTGTCTTTTTTGTTCAGATCGTTGTAAATGCTTGCAAAAGATGACCTTCTTGAGACATCATCCTTTGGAAAATGAAGGACTGACTGCATTTCCTCCGCCGTTTTCCCTTTTGCGCCCTCATAGGTCATTGCCAAGGCAGTTGAAATACTATAAGGCGAAAAGAAAACATTGCCCTCCCCGCTGCTTAACTTGCCATAGAGCTCAAATGCAAACTTGTTGTTTGCTTCCGCAACACTATAAACCGCGGCATCTGTTGCTTTGCTGTCATCCACAACCACTGGCTTTGGAGCGCAGCCGAAGATAAAAGTAGCAAGAACAACCATCAGCCCAATCAGGGCAATTGTGATTATTTTCCTGTTCATGCCAACTGGGAATTTAGTTTTATATATAAATATGCGGATAACCTAAGGCATTTGCCTAATCATCCTTTCTCAACCTTTAGCATTGCATTTTCCTTGTTGCTTTCGAGGTATGTGATTTTGCAATCTTCAAAAGATACAGGCTTGTTTAGCTCCATTGAAAGCTCTTTTTTTGCCTTCCCTTTGCTTAGCAAAATCTTTATGCTTTTATCGTCCTTTGCTATTTCAGTTACAACTACAGTTAAATTGCCTACTTTATTCACATCCCCCCTGTAAAGCACGATATCATTTCCCGATTCGAATTTTTTGATGCCAAAATACCTCTCGGGGGAATCCGCGCCTCCGGAAAAGTGAATGACATAGCCCTCAAAATAAATGTCAGACCAGAGGCGGTAATCTGCCGAAGAGGTAAAGCTTCTCAGGTAAACCCTTGCGGCAGCTGAATTTTCAGTATTAGCCAAACTGACCAATACCATCTCGCTTTCCGTGCCCTTGACTTTTTCTTTTTTAAATTCCTCAATTTTTACCTTAAGATTGTAAAGCTTATATTCTGCTCCGGGAATCAGGCCAATCCAATCACCGTTCTCAAACTTGTCAACCTTAACCGAAACATGGCTCTCAGTCAAAGAGTAAAGCGTTATTGTATAATCCCGGAAAATTGCGCTTGAAAGTTCATCATGCTGGCCCATTTTTGTAAGCTTTAGCTCTTTTTTTGCCAGGCCTTTACTTACCTCCAAGGTCAAGTATTCTACGCAATTGTCTTTAAACCCTTCTCTGGCGGGCATTATGTCCAGGATTGCTTCTTTTGCAGTTATTTTAATATCACCAATCTTGTATGTTCTTCCGATATTCATATCCTGGCCATAGCCGACGGACGAATTATACGCCTCAGTTTCTGCTTTAGCTGCTTTTTGCGGTGGCTCGTAGGGCAAAAATACAGCGCCGGAGCTTTCAATTTTTGGAGCGGTTTTATTTGTTTTTTCAACAATCACATGAAGATAGTCCCAGAAGCCTGTGATTAGCTTAACCTTGTAGCCCTCAAAAATTACCTCCGCAGGCTTGGCGCCTATAGTCTCATGAAACTTCTTTTCAGAACGCCCTTTTTTAAGCATGAATGCGGCATCCAATTCCTCCCCGCCATTCATTAGCCTCTTTGTTATCCCGCCGAGGAATGTTATTTCAAGCTCGTCAATTTTATATGGGATTTTTGCAAGCACCTCAATCCTCTTGCCAAGTGTTAATTTCTGGATGCGGATTTGTACTTTCGAGTCCTCCTGGGAATAGAACAATATCCTATCCAATTGTATTGCATATCCTTCAAAAAAACCGACATTCTTACCCTTTGCCGAAGAAATCTCGACCAAATCCTCTGAAGTTTTGTTTTGAATCCTTACAAGCACAACATTCTCATGCCCTCCGTAAAACTCTGGGGGAGAATACGGAAGCAGTTTCATCTGGGCGCTTTCAACCTCAAGGCTCAAGTCGCCTAATTTGTATGGCTGCCTTATTGAAAGTTCATAGTAATCGCTTGCCCTGAGCGAAATTGGCTTTTCGGAAACTTCCAGTTTCTTTAGATTTTCTTTTGCTTTTTTCATGCATCCGCGAATTAAAAACAAAACTGATATTCTGTTAATGCTTTATATAAGCATTCTTCCCATGGAGGTTTTCAGGCAGGTTAATTTATAATCTTTTCGCCTCATAAATAGAAACAATTATAAAACAAGATTAGAGAACCTGATTATGAGCCTCGAAGCTTTCCCAAACGCATCTGAAATTGAATTCAAGGAGAAATTCATAGAGAGATTTTCAAAATTAACGGACTGGGAAACTTTCAAGAAGTATAATCTTTCTTTTCTGAGGAAAACAATAAGGGTGAACACCCTGAAGATTTCTGTTAGTGAATTGAAAAAACGTCTTGAAAAAGACTGGCAGCTTGAGCCAGTTCCTTGGTACAAAGAAGGATTCTGGATTAAAGGAGAAAGAAGGGATGTCGGTAATCTGCCCGAACATGCCCTGGGTTATATTTATGTGCAGGAGGCAGCTTCAATGATTCCGCCGGTTGTTCTGGACCCAAAGCCAGGCGATATTGTGCTTGACATGGCAGCAGCGCCCGGCAGCAAGACAACCCAGATGGCGCAGATGATGAAAAACAAAGGAATTATTGTTGCAAATGATATTGCCCATGACCGATTAGCAGCTTTGGGGGTGAATCTTCAAAGATGCGGTGTCGCAAATGCAATAATAACAATGATGAAAGGCCGTTACATGCAAGGGGAATTTGACAAGATTCTCCTTGATGCTCCGTGCTCAGGAACAGGGACCATAAGAAAATCTGTCAAAACAATTTACACATGGAATCTTGATTTGGTAAGGAGAATGTCCGGCGAGCAGAAGCAGTTGATTTTGCATGCATTTTCTTTGCTGAAAAAAGGCGGGACAATGGTCTATTCAACCTGCTCCCTTGAGCCGGATGAGAATGAAGAAGTGATTGACCATCTGCTGAAAAACTGCAAGGATGCAAAAGTAATGCCGATAAATCTGAAGATTAAAAAATCAGAACCAGTAACCGAGTTTGAGGGCAAGAAATATTCAAGCGAAGTCAGGAAATGCCTCCGCATCTGGCCCCAGGACAACGATACCGAGGGATTCTTTGTGGCGAAGATAAAAAAGGCAGACTAAACCAAGATTATTTAAATAATGTCTGCAGAAGATTTGTCATGATGCCTCATCAAAGCGATGCCCAAAGATGGAGAGATATTGAACTCAGGTCCTATGATAACACACATTCTGGAGAACTGGTCTCAGGCCTTGAAGCACTGCAGGCCATGTTCCAAACAACTATTGAAAGAAGAGAAAACCTTGCGAAGATTGGGGAGTATTTTCGAAAAGACGCTCCCAAAATCCTTGGCTATGACTGCCCAAGATGCGGAATAGTCCTTGGACCGCTGAGGATAGAAGCAATTGATGGCAAGAGAGAGGCTCTAAAATACCGCTGTTCCCTGTGCAGAGAAAATCTGGGCGAACGGGTTTTGAAATTTAAAGACTAAACCATAGCTAAAAAATAATAAGGCTTAAATACTAAAATATTAATTCTATTGCCATGCCAACCCACCAGGAGATTCTTGAAGCGCAAAAATTGGAAGCGCAAACTGCAAAGGAAGAAGCAAAAAGCTTTTTCAGCAGATTAAGCAACGCCTACCGGCAGAGTTTCACAGAAGGCCTAAGTCCCAAGGAATTGGAAGCGCGGGTAAAAGAATGTGACGAAAACGGTCATCCATTGTCTGGCCTAGCAAGGCTGCGTATTGAATTGGCTAAACAAAGAGGTCATAGAGGCTACGAGGAATTTTTCTGCGAACGTTGCGGTAGGGATTACACAAGATTTGTAGGCTATTCCGCTAAACCCTTACCAGAGCACATTTGCAGCCAAGCGTAAGTGTTTTATATCTTTCTATCAAAAATATTATAAACAATCAGTCAAAATAGTTAAAAAATGATAAATCCGCAGTACCTTAACTACAAGCAGTACAAAATCTGGAAATACACCACATCAAACATAGAGATAAAAGACATCATATTAGCATGGCTTATTGTTTCTCTCGCTTTTGCCATTGTTGACGCAGGCTTCAACTTTTTCAATGCCAATTTTGCGTTCATGTTCCTCACTTCCGCAATTGCCGTCGGCTCAGGGTTCCTTTTCCACGAAATGGCCCACAAGCTTGTTGCCCAGAGATACGGCTGCTTTGCCGAATTCCGGGCAGACAGGATGATGCTGATTCTCGCCCTGGCAATGTCATTTGTCGGCTTTGTATTTGCAGCCCCCGGAGCAGTAATGATTGGCGGCGGCCACGTTGACCTGAAAAGAAACGGGAAAATTTCAATTGCAGGCCCGCTGACAAACTTTGTCCTAGCGGTTTTGTTCATGGTCGGGAACATATTCCTGCCAAATGTGATATTCAGCTACGGTTTTATCATAAACGCCTGGCTGGGGCTGTTCAACATGATTCCTTTCGGATTCTTTGACGGCAAGAAGATTTTCCGCTGGAACATAGGCATATGGATTGGAACAGTTGCGATTGGTGTTTTTTTGATTTTATTGAGGTTCTATGTGATTTGAGGCAAAACATGGCAATAAAAATTGATTATTCAAAATGCTGCTGGAAAGACGGCAAATGCACAAGCTGTTCCTGCGGCGGGAAATGCAAAGGCTGTGTTGAAGCCTGCCCGGTTGGAGCAATTAAAAGAGGCAAAAAAGTAGAAATTGATAAATCAAAATGCATAGAATGCGGCGTTTGCATAGGCTCCTGCAAGCATGGTGCTATTTCTATTTAGAACAATATAAAAAATAAAAAAATTTAATTTCCTATTGGCTAAGAAATTAAACTGCTTAGAACCTTCGTGCTGGTTTGTGCTTTTGGTAGCAGTCCCTGCAGTACACTGGTCTTGGCTTTCCGTCTGGATCATTGCTTGGCTTGAAAGGAACTTCGCATTCCTTGCCGCACTCTGAGCAAACTGCCTTATGCATTTCTCTTGGCCCGCCGAAGCTTCCGCCTCCGCCGCCGCCTCCGCCACCAAATCTACTTCCGCCTGATCTGCCAGGCTTGTCTTTAAATCCCATTTGTTTTCACCTTTGTTCGTTTGTTGTTGAAAATTGCATTTGCAATCTCCAAACCCGGCTTGTTTGGAACCGAGTAGAATTCGAGAACTGGGGAGGTATTTAAAGATATGTTTTCGGCCCAGAAGCGCCAGAAAGGCTGTTTTAGGGCTTCTGGGGGCTTAGTTCACCACATTAACCGCAGTTCCCTCAAAGAATTTCTTTATGTTTTCTATGCTTGTGTCCAAAATCCTCTGGAGGGCCTCTTTTGAGTTGAAGGCGTTATGGGGGGTCACTATGACATTGTCCTGGTCTATCAGCATGTGCTCCTGCAGAATCACCTTCATGTCACAGGTCTTGAGGAATTCTGTTGCAAGAAGCTGCTTTTCCTCCCTTATGAAGCACTCATCTTCCAAAACATCAAGCCCTACTGCAGAAAGTATCTTCTCTTTCAGGCCGTTTATTATGCATTCAGTTTCAATCAAACCGCCCCTTGCTGTGTTAATTAGAATTGCGCCTTTTTTCACCTTTGGCATATTTTGGCAGCTTATAATGTGATGGGTCTGGTCTGTCAACGGCGCATGCAGGGTAATTATGTCAGAACTCGAAAGCAGTTCATCAAGTGAAACATACCTGTAGCCCATCTGCTCAGCATAGTCATTGCTTGGGTATGCGTCATAGGCAATTATGTTCATCTCAAACCCCTTTGCCATCCTTATGACATGCTTTCCTATCTTGCCTGTGCCGACAACACCGATTGTTTTGCCTTTCAGGTCAAATCCTCTCAGGCCATCAAGGGAAAAGTCACCGCGCTTTGTCCTTTCAACAGACTCAACTATTTTCCTTGACAGCGTAAGAATCAAAGCAAATGTGTGCTCTGCAACCGTGTTTTCTCCGTAGGAAGGAACATTTGAAACAAGGACGCTCCTGCCTTTTGCCTCCTTTATGTCAATATGGTCAAAGCCCGTTGACATGGTTGCAATCAGCTTCAAATCCGGCAGCTTGTAAAGCAGCTCTTTTGTTATTTCTGAATAAATGAAAACTGCGACTGCATCGGCATTTCGCGCAGTTACTGAATTGTTCTGGTCTAATTTTTCCTCATGGAACTCCAACTCATAGCCGGGCATCCTTTCCCTAACGTAATCCTTCTCCCACTCCTCTATTTCGTAGAAAACTACTTTCGCCATCTTTGAAGTGACTATTGATTTTGGGTTTTTAAATGTTGTTGTTTTTGTCTCATTTCTGAAAAAGTTTTTATTTTCATAAAACATCCTTCAGCTCATTTGTTGAATATACTTTTATTTTAGTCTGCTCTTTCAGTTTCTTGTCATTTGACCAAAGAGCACAGTTCATTTTCTGTGCCAATGCAAGATATTCCGCATCATTTTTATCAGGAGCAATTTCGTTTGCCTTATTCATGAATTCTTCAAACTCATTTCCTGGGACAAACAATATTCGCGAGGAGAGTATTGTAAAGAATAAACCGAACTCAGCTTCAGATATCTCTGCTTTGGTCACTATTTCTGTCCTATGCTTCTCAACCTCCTCCAATAAAAATTCGGGAGCAAAAAGTTTAATCCCATCATTGAAGACCAGTTCAAAAGTTAGTCCGCTTGTAGAAATCAGCGCAGACATCAGAATATTTGCATCAATTATCAGGTCCATATTTATGCCCCTGCATATCTCTCATGCAATGACTTATTTATCTTTCTGCCAAGTTCCAGCGCATCCTTCTCTGTTAATTTTGATTTGGATGCAATTTCCTTAAGAATTCTGATCTGGGAAAGTTTCTGCTTTATCGCTGCTCTCGCTACCTCGGACCAGTTTATCTCTTTGGTTTCATCCATCTCCTTCTTCAATTCCTCGGGCACTGACAAGGTTATGCTTACCATTTTTGACCTCCTGTTTGTTACGTTTATTTATGTGTATTACGTTTAAATATTTAAATGTTTCGGTCAGGCGGGCTTGGAGACTCCCCATAAAGAATCCCACAAATCACCATATTGCCTTGCCAACTCTCCTGATTCTATCAGAACTGCAACCGGCTTGTCTGAAAGGGACATGATAATTATCTTATTCCTGAAAATATTCATCGCAGGAGGTATCTTTTGATTAACAAATCGAATATCTGAGGAGTTGTATCCTTTTAATTTTTTCTTTGCCAATTCATCGGCAATTCCCCTGACAATAATTCCCTTCTCTTTCTTCAGCCGGTCCACCCTTTCAAAAAAATTAATAGCATCTTCAGAAAGCAAGGCATCATTTGCAGCAAAGAACCTGAATATTTCTCCTTTTTTATGGCCTTCAACAAGCTTCAATGTGGCAGCAAAAAGTCCCTTATATCCCTCATAAATTTCAGCATCAAGTATCTCTGTTTTGCTTTTTTCCTGCAGGACTTTAAGCTCTGGAAGTATTTCAAGATAATTGTTCTTTTTTGCGTCAAGGTAATCTTTGATAACTGAGGGATCAAGTGCCTGGTAATGTTTTATTTTCCCTATCAAAACATAGGAAGCAAATCCTTTTTCTATGAGTGTGTTTAGGGCATTGTGCACAACAGAACTCTGAAGCCCAGTTATCTTTATTACCCTGCCGGATTTGGTCCTTCCTAGTTTCAAGAGGGTTACATATACCAATGCCTCTGCCTTTGAAAACCCTGTGCTTTCCAAAACCGCCAGTTTGTCCATTTACTCACCAAAAAAGGTGAGTAAGTATTTAAATATTCCTATGTTGTTACTGGTTTATGATTAAAATCGGAGGAAAAGTAAAATGAAAACAGCAACGAAAACATTTGGCGTAGGCCTGATTGCGGCAGGATTAATGGCAGCAGGCGTATATCTTTTTGGTTTTTATGCTAATCCCAATACAGAATATGGAAAGAAGGTACAGGAAAAAGCAGAGGTGGAAACAAGAATAAAAATAGACCAAAATAGAACCAGAACCCTGCATAAATTGAATGATGACAAATTTAGAAAGATTAGTTTGCAAATGTTTCCTGACATCGATACAAAACTGAGTGGGGCTGACCAGCAGGGTTGTGAAAAAGTTTATATTGATTTTGACGGGGATAAAAAAGTTGATTTATACTTTGAAACCTTAGTGGGTTCTTACGGACCAAGTATTTCTTTCCGAAAGTATTTTATTGGGACTTTAGGAAGAAACGGATCAGAAGGTAAAAACGCATCGCTTTTAAATTATCCTTATAATATTACACCTGTACCCTCTCCGGAGAGAACTATGACTCCTGATGAAGAAAAAAGGATAGATTTAGAATATAAGATCTTAACCGAACTTCAATTTTCAGAGGAAAATTTTGGCAATGATGCATTAGATCTGTCCAAAATTCAAAATAAATAAACGGCATAAAGAATTTATTTTTATTTCTTCTTAACCTTCGTCCCCTCAGGCGTATCCTTCAACTCGTATCCAAGCGATTCTATTTTATTCCTTAATTCATCAGATTTCTTCCAATCTTTTGCCTTTCTTGCTTTTTCTCTTTCTTCAACCAGTTTCTTGGCCTCTCCAGTCAATTCAACATTCTCTTCCTTTGACTCGCTTAATCTTAAACCAAGAACTTTATCAAAATCATCAAGGACTGCAATCTTTTCAGCGCCATTGAGATTCTTATCATCAACAGCTTCCCAGACAACTGCGAGCGCCTGGGGCATGTTCAAATCATCGTTTACAGCATCAGTGAACTTTTCTTTATAGCTCTTCAACTTCTTTTCGTCTGCTTTTCCGGTTTCTTTCCTGAACTCAATATATTTCTCCCTCAGCCTCCTGAGCGAATTTTTTGCTCCTTCCAAGGCATCAAGCGCAAATGTCAATTGCTTCCGGTAGTGGGCAGTCAAGCACATATATCTATAGTCCAAAGCATCAAATCCCTGGTCAGTTAAATTCTGGAGTGTTATGAAATTGCCAAGGGATTTTCCCATCCTCCCTGTTTCAAGGACAAGAAATTCCCCGTGAATCCAGTAATTAACCCACTTCTTCCCTGTGGCGCCTTCGCTCTGGGCAATTTCATTTGTGTGATGAATTGGTATATGGTCAATTCCCCCGCAGTGAATGTCAAAATGCTCTCCGAGATATTTCATTGACATTGCAGAGCATTCTATGTGCCAGCCGGGATAGCCTCTGCCCCAGGGGCTGTCCCACTGCATTTCCTGCTCACCGAATTTTGATTTTGTGAACCAAAGAACAAAATCATAGGGATTTTTCTTATTGGCATCAACATCAATACGTGCGCCTGCCTTCAGGTCATCCTGCTTCAAAAGCGCAAGCTTTCCATAATCTTTGAACTTGCTTATGTCATAGTAAACATTTCCTCCTGCCGCGTATGTAATCCCCTTCTTCTCCAATCTCCGGATAAGTTCAATCATTTCTTTTATGTGCTGGGTTGCATTGCAGACTGTATCTGCCTTTATTATGTTCAATTTTTCCATGTCCCGGAAAAATGCATCTGTGTAGAATTTAGCAACATCCCATGCAGTTTTCCCTTCTCTCTGGGCTGCCAGTAGCATCTTGTCAACACCTGAATCAGCATCGCCTGTCAGATGGCCAACGTCTGTTATGTTCATTACATGCTTAACCTTAAAACCATTGTACAGAAAAATCCTTTTCAGAATGTCCTCAAATATGTAAGTCCTAAGATTACCTATGTGAGCGTAGTTGTAAACAGTAGGCCCGCAGGTGTAAATCCCAACTTCCCCGACCTTGATTGGCTTGAACTCCTCTTTTTTCCTTCCAAGCGTGTTGAACAGCTTCAGCATGGGGTAAAATCAGTTATTTGGTTTAAATAATTAACGCAAATAGAACCAGTAAACAGCCAGCGCAGCCACAAACAGGGCATTTATTATCAGGCCGATTTTCAGCTTGTGCTTTTCCTCCCGGTTGAAAAGGAAAACCAGCAATGAAACCGCAATATACCCCCCAAGATGGGCAAAATGGCCTATGTTGTCATTTGTTGGCACAAGAATCCCGGTCACGTCTGCAATTATTGCCAGCCACCCAACCACCAGTATCGGCACAGGAAGCCCTGCAATCAGGTAGGTTGAGTAAAAAGGGTGCATAAGTATTGAAACAGAAATCAGCCCGGCAATCGCCCCCGAGGCCCCGATTCCTCCCTGGCCAAAAAACCCTGCAACAAGCGTTGAGACTATCGCAGAGCCAAAATATATTAGCAGCATTTTCCATCCAAAATCCTTCTCAACAATCCTGCCGAATATGTAGAGAAAAATCATGTTGCCAACCAGATGGGCAACAGAGGCATGCAGAAACCAGGATGAAACTATCGGGACATAGTTCAGCTTCAGAATATCCGAAGGCTGGAAGGCCAGCGCAGCAATCTGCTTTTCAGTCAGGTAAAACACTTCGTAAAGGAAAACTGCAACATTCGCAAGAATAAGCATTATGGTCAGTTTCGGCTCAAAAAGAAAAACAAAAATCTCCCTGAAAGGCCTTCCCAGCTCTGACCATGTCCTGCTTCCGAAAATTATCTGAACAAGAAGTATGGGCAGCTTTAGAAGAAAAAAAATCTGCCTCCAGACAAAATGGGATTCGGATTCTATTTCTGCCATTTTTACTATCATATATAACTTGATTTATTAATTTAACGGTGAAAGATAATTTTATAAATAAATGCCCCATATAACCCGCATGAATAAAAATATATTTCTAATTGCGATTTTGCTGGCAGTCATCCTGATAGTAAATGGATGTGCCCAAAACCAAAATATTGCTGTTGCTTCAAGATACAGCAAAATCCCTGCAGATGCAGTAAAAATAACTCCTCAAACTGATGTCTCCCCTCCAAAATCCTATTCAGCTGACTACAAAGACCCTGTTCCTGTAAGCGGCAAGGTAAATTCCGCAGGGGCAGAGGATTCCGCATTCATAATGCCTGACGGCAATACATTGTATTTCTTCTTCACACCAGATGTCCGCATTCCTGCTGAAAAACAGCTTATTGACCGCGTTACTGGAATCTATGTTTCAAAAAAACAAAACGGGGAATGGGGCGAACCAGACAGGATTGTTTTGCAGAATAATGGAAAACTTGCGCTGGATGGCTGTGAATTTGTCACAGGCAATACTATGCTGTTCTGCTCTGCTAGAGAAGGATACATAGGCATTCACTGGTTTACTGCTGAATTCAAGGACGGAAAATGGAAAAACTGGAAAAATGCGGATTTTAATCCTGATTACAAGGTTGGAGAGCTTCACATAACAAGCGACGGAAATGAATTGTACTTCCACTCTGACAGGCCCGGCGGGAAGGGCGGGCTGGACATCTGGGTTTCTAAAAAAGCAGATGGCAAATGGGCAGAGCCGGAGAATGTTGCTGCGGTTAATACTGAAAGGGACGAGGGCTGGCCTTTTGTTACTGAAAACGGGAATGAATTATGGATTTACAAAGATTATGGGCTTTGGAGGTCAAAAAAGGTTGATGGCCAGTGGCAGGCACCGGAATTAATTATTTCCCATCTTGCAGGGGAGCCCTCTGTTGACAACACAGGAAATGTCTACTTCACGCATCATTTTTACAAGGACAGTAAAATGATTGAAGCAGATATTTACGTTGCTGAAAAGAAGAGCTAATTTCTCAATAACCTTTTTAAACTCAAATAATAAAATCATTCCATGGACCTTGAAAAGATAAAGCAGAAAATCCGGCCTGATGAAAAGCTGGCCTGGAGAAGCGCGGGAAGGTTTCTCAACGCAGTCAATGCGCTTATAAAGAAAAACAAAATAAAGGCAACTGCGATTATCGGAGGGTCGCTTGCAAAGGGAACTTTTCTGAAAGGGGACCATGATGTTGATATTTTTGTGAAATTCCAAAAGGGATATGAAACAGGCAAATTGTCGGACATTCTTGAAAAGATTTTAGCTCCATTGAAGCCTGAAAGGGTCCATGGCTCGAGGGATTATTTCATCAAAATGGACAGGAAAATGAAATATGAGCTTGTCCCTGTCTATGACATTGAGCATGCCTCTGAAATTGTGAACCTAACAGACGCTTCCCCTCTTCATTTCAGGTGGCTAAGGAAGCAGGAAGAGAAAAACCCGAAATTAAATGATGAGATAAGGCTGGCAAAGGCATTCTGCAAATCTGCGGGGGTGTACGGAGCAGAATCTTATATCAGAGGATTTTCAGGCCATGTGCTGGACATATTGGTATTCAACTACGGCAGTTTCATGGGCTTGCTGAGGAATGCTGCCAAATGGAAAAAGCCCCAGGTGATTGACATATACAATGTTTACAAAGGCGAGGCGCTGCAGAGATTAAACGAAGCCAAGATAATCAGCCCCCTTGTCCTGATTGACCCGATCCAGCCGGAAAGGAATGCTGCCGCTGCCCTGGGCGATGATATGTTTGATAGGTTTATCGAAAGAGCCAAGGCATTCTTGAAAAAGCCCTCGGAGAAATTCTTTGAACGGGAAAAATTCTCATTGAAGAAGATAAAAAAGAAGAACACTATAATACTCGATGTTACCCCATTAAAAGGCAAAAAGGACATTGTCGGCTCGAAATTATTGCATTCTTTTGAAAGCATCGGAAAACAGCTTGAGATTAACGGATTTGAAATTTCCGGTTCCGGATGGCACTGGGACAAGAATGCATATTTCTGGTACAATATGAAGAAGATGAAAATAGCCAAAGAATATGTTCATGACGGCCCGCCTGTAAAGGCAAAATCCAATTTTGAGCAGTTCACGAAAAAATACAGGAAAACATTTGTGAAAAACGGCAGGGTTTACGCCAGAGTAAACCGCCAGTTCACAGACGCAAAGAAAATGGTCTCTGCAATTCTGAAGATTGATTTTGTGAGGAAGAATTTTAAGAAAGCAGGAATAATTTAAACAAACTGCATTACTCCTGTTTTTTCATCAACAAAGCAAATGTCGCTCGGATGCATTGGAGGGAATCCCCGTTTGAACAATTCCCTCGCTCTTTTTGCGTACTCAGGGTATTCGAGCATTATGTTTTCATACACCCTATGCGGAGCTCCGCCTTTCTGTCTGTAGAATGCACTTTCGTGGACCAGGCCATTTAAAGCCCGCCGTCCCTTCTCAAGCCTTGGGAGTGTATCATCCTCATCAAAATTATAGGCATATCTTGCAAGGAGCATATAGAATTCACCCATGACCTGTACGAAGAAAGAGTCCGGGCTTCCCCCATTCCTTGTAAGTCTGTACTGTTCATAGAACTGGCTTTTTGCAGCAATTTTGTCTATGGCCTCCTCAATCGGAATTCTCTTAACAGGCTTCCCCTGGAATCTTTTCCTGAGATTAGCTCTCATCGTTTTATAGTCACAAATACCGAATGAGCTGGAATAAAATGCCTCATTAAACACTTTCTCTGCTTCAACAATGCGCTCAATCCTCTTGCCCAATTTATCCCCAATGACAAAATCCATATTTTCTATAATCCCCTGGGCAGCCAGGCCAAGATTTTTAGACTGGCTTTCCTGCGAAAGAGTCAAAAGCGTTTCCCCAACTCCTTTTACATAGTCAACATAGCGGGAAAAATTTCTGGGAGTTTTTTTGTCAAGCACCTCTAAAAAATGCAACAGCTCTTCGCGGAAAATGTAATGTTCCGGATTAAAAATCCCTGCAAACCCCTCCCCGCTTGGAAAAATAGGGTAAAATATCCCCCCAATATTGTCCAGTCTCCCTATCTTGGTAACCGCGGATCGTGCAACAATCATGATTCCCTTGGAGTTCAGTTCCTCTTCAGTTAATCTTGACTGTGAATGGGGAATAAGCTCCTTATTTGCGCTAACACTAAACACCTTTCCAAATTGCTCATAGGATTCCCTTGCCAATTTTGACCACCGAAGATAGTCCTCGGCTATTGACTGCAAAGTTGATTTTGGGCTGACTGTTATTGCGTACAGGTTTGTTGGAATACCCAGTCTTAATGATTCAAGCACAAGTTCTCTTGCCCTTGCGGCATAAAGTTTCCCGTCGTTTGTTTTGTCGAGATATTCCGCTGTTTCCGGGTGAAGCGTTTCAACTCCTATTGACTGCCGGAAAAAATTATCTGCGAGGGCTTTCAGCAGCTCAATGTCCAATTGCCCCCTGTGATATGCATCAACAACCCGGTGCTGCATTGACATTCCCATTCTTGCTGACAGCCCCTTTTCTTTCAGGATAGACAAAAGTTCAAGCGCCCATTCCCGTGACTGGGTAAAAGAATCGTCTCCAAAGTGAATATCCAGAGGCCGGCGTTTGGGGGTTTGATGCTCAAATTCAGTTATGGTTCGTTCAATTGTTTTTGCAACCGCTTCCGGGCTCGGAGTCCTTGGCTTTACATGGATGCTGCAGAAACCGCACCTTCCTGCGCATCCCCTCCTTGCATACATTCGTGTATCCTTCCACGAAACCCTTTTGCCTGTGCTGTACATCCTGTTCTGCATAATACCGGGAGTATATTGCGAATATGCTGTCCACCAGGGAAGGTTGACCAAATCATCAAGCTCTCCCTGAATCGGAGTTGCATCATCCTCTGCCCCAAGCCTGTTTTCGCCTGCAAAATAAGATCTGCCTTTTGTGTCTTTCAGGAAAACATTTTTTATCGGGACTTTGATTTCCTTCCCTTTGACTTTTCTCGCAAAAGAAGAGTGCATTATCCTGTTTGCTGCCCGGGTGCTGATGGGGCTTTTGTAAACTGTTTCAAACGGCAACCCATTTGCCTGCCTGGGATAAAATTCATAATATTCAGCAGCAGGCACCGCAAGATTCTGCTTACTGGTTGAATGAAGATTCATCAAAAACAACGGGAATGTATACTCTGCCTCCCCTTCAAAAACAGCGTCAATGGCAGGATGCTGGACCAAAACCTCCCCGATTCCTGCGGCAACATAGCCGCCGACTGCTACAACGAAGTTTGGGTTTATTTTTTTAACAGCAGGGGCAATGTGATAAACCCTTTCAAAATCAAGTTCCGAGGCAGATATGCCAACAACATCATATTTTTCCCGCTGTAGCGCCTCGAGAAGGTCATGCTGGAGAATAAAATAATCAACTTTGTGGCCCAGCTTCTCAAGCCAGGCAATGAAATGCAGTGTTCCCGGAGAAATCTCCTCGAACCTCTCCCCCCCTCCAGCACCCTCCATCATCTGGTAAAACGCAATCTTCTTTGCATTTTTCCCTGCCGCAAGTCCGGATACTCCGGATGATTTAATCATCTTCACTGACTTCCAACTCGATTAAACCTCCAGTTTCGAAAATTTCAATTACTTGTCTGTAATCTGCATCTGTTTGCCCTGAAGGGTCGTCTGCACCACTAAGCCTAAGCCCAAGGCAGTCCAATGTCCTGAAAAGGTATCCGTTTACTGACGCCTGCCTTAAAAAATACTCACTTAACCTCTTGAGGGTTTTAAGCGGCAATCTGTCGTCCCCCCAGTTTGCAGTAAACCAGGAATAATCCCCATTTCTGTTCCTTTCCTCAAAATCACGTTCTTCTTCACCATAGTAATTAATTATCAGCGCAGACGCCTCTGACATCCAGAGAAGCTCACCCATTCGTGATGCATGCTCAACGGATTTTGCAAATATGCCCTTCAGCCCTTTCAGTTTCATTTCATCAGGCCTTGTTTCATCAAAGGCAAGCTCAACCGAAGGGGCAACATCATCTTCTAGGAACTCAGTGTATAAATTGCCGGTCCTTGCAAATTCATGGTAATTACTTGCGTGCGCCTGAACAAATGGGTCCATCAGATTCCGGTTAAAAAGAATGTTTCTCAAGCCTGCCCATGGCCTTGAGGACATCCCAACAGAAATCGCAATGTCCACAATGTCCTGAAAGTCCAGGAACACCTGCTTTTTTTTGATTTTGTAAACTCCGTTTACAATGAAACCATGCTCATCAGCCTGTTCAACTAAAGCAAAATCTTTTCCCTCGCCTAAGCAACTGCCTGAACTTTCCGTTGGGGTTTCAACCGCCCGCATTAATCGCGCATACATAGCCCGATTAGCCAAATTTGCATGGCCTATGTACTGTATCATCTGTTCTGTCAGGTCTCTTATTCGGCCTACCGCGCCAAGTTTTTTTATTTCCGGGTCAGAACTGATGGAACCATAAAACCATACTTTATCCGCATACAATTCAGAGCTCATGGCTCCTTGGCACCGCAACTCATATATAAATGTTTAGAAAATAACTACTCGGGAGTTAATAAATTACAAAATAAACCCGGCAACCACATTAAGCACAATTACCATCAGGAATACAATTGATATCCAGTTTGCTATCTTCTTTGCCTTGGATTCCTTGTATTTCCTGATTAAAGAAACATAAACCATTCTCCCGCCGTCAATGGGCCCGACCGGCACAAGGTTGAATATGCCTATGCCAAAGTTGAGAAGATACAGCCACCAGAACAGCCCAAGAACCCATATCAGTGCATTCGGCAAAAAGCTTCCGAATTTTATTTTCACTCCCGGCTTAATGTCCTTGTTCTGCATAACCGAAACGCCGAGATAGCCCAATGAGGCGTTTTTAGGGCTCTTGCCAAGTATAACAGAATAATCTCCCTTGTCTGTCTTTATATTCACTGCCTGGCCCGGTGTTTTGTTTTCCATTGCAGCATTGAAGTCCTCAACATAGGTGATATTGTTATTGTCCATTTTTATCACAGAGTCACCTACAGCAACACCAGTATTGATGAAAACGCTTGAATTTGTAATTTCAGTTATATTTGCGCCATTGAAATCCAGAGTCCTGTCAACAACAGGAGGGGCAATTAAAATGAAAAGGCCGAGAAAAATCGCGCCGAGAACTATGTTTGAAAACGGCCCTGCTGCAAAAACCCCCAGCTGCTGCTTTGTATTTCTCTTTTTTAATTCCTTCTCATCGGGCTCGACAAAAGCCGCGGGGATTATTGGAAGCAATATTGCCAGAAACGCGAATCCGCTTGATTTTATCCTAACCTTGTGAAGCCTTGCTATCACCCCATGGGAAAATTCATGCACAGAAGCAACTATAAGAATGGAAGCAATCCAGTAAAAGAACGGAACATAGAAAACGCCCTTGGCTTTTATTGGCAGCACCAGACCGACGCCTGAAATCGCACTTGGAACGAAAGCTATTTTGTACAAGTTGTAAACCAGAAGAACACTTATCAGGCCCATGCCTGCAAATCCGGCAACAATTGCCGCCCATTCAAACGCCTTCATTAATTTTTCCCTTTTGGAAATCCGGTCCATCAGCTTCAGCCCGACCTTTGTCTTGTAAAGGACAAAATAGAAAACATAGGGAACCAGCTTCTCTACCTCCACTTTTTTCCTTTTAACTACCAGAAAAATTGTGACTAGTGCAACAAAAGCAATAAGTGCGATCAATTCATAGTTCATTTTTTCCTGACTGGCCTAAGATGCCTGCTTTTGCATTTCCTGCACTTGACCTGGCCTGAAAGAACACGCATGCTTGTTGTATGTATTTTTGACTTGCAGTCCCTGCATACAAACACGTTTTTGAGCAGACGCGCTTCTGCTTCCGGTATTTTGGTTGCCATTTTTTCAGTCAGACTTAATCTGCTTCATGACCCTGTCGCTTAATATCTCCCAGTAAAGGACATTGCATCCCTCGGTCACCTGACCCTTCAATTCCTCGGGAATCTTGAGGTCAAATGTCTCGTAGGTTTCCAAATCCATCACAGTCGCAACGTCCCCGCTTATCGACATTACCTGGGCGCCCTTTTTTTCGATTATAGGAGCCTCAACGCTTTCGTGAGGCATTACAACTTCATATTTCTTGTCATCAATCAGGCCCATGGCCACAATCCTGTACTTCGCATGGCCGTGCTTTCCTGGCCTTGAAACCTGGACATCAGTTACACGGCAGGCCTTGCCCTCAATAATCATGTAGCTGCCTTTTTTAATATCACTGACATCAACTACCTTGATTTCTCCCATCTAATCACCTGGTTCTGGTTTAAAGGGAGAATTTATAAAGGTTTTGGTGAGTGTATATATATGAAAGGCAGCCGTCTTATGCTGGACCTGCTGAAAAGCGACTATCCAAATGAGCTCCAGTCAGTGGTGGGAGTCCTTGGCGGGATGGCGAAAGAGCTGCAGCTTAAGAAATTCTGCCAGCGCTATGACTGCAGCAAATTCAATTTATCAGAAGATGACAGGCTTCTGCTTGAAAACATGGACAAAAAGGTAGAGAAATTAAATGCCCTTTTGCTGTCAGATGAACTTAAGTTTGATGAAATCGTCCGCCTTTCCACGGAAATAGCAGAGATTTGTGGCATGGGCAAGAAAAAGATGAAAGAAACAATTTCAATTCTTGAAAGTTTCAGAACCCGAAAAGCTTCCTGATCCTTCTTTCCGCAGAATTTATAAAATTTTGTGCATTATAAATGCCATGATTAAAACGCCTCCTATTGAAATAATGGTAAACCCCGCCATAGTTCTCAGACAATTTAGGGAAGAAGACGCAAGCGCGATATTTGCTTTGATTGAGCAGAATAGGGAACATCTTAGCCAATATGATGATGATACCTCAAAAAAGTATCCTGACATAAAATCCGTTCTTGATAGCATGCTCTCACCAGCAAACCCCTGCAGGCTGAGATTTGGAATCTGGAGAAATAAAACCTATGTTGGAACTGTGAATTTAACACCTTCTGCTATGGAAAAAAGTGCCGAAATAGGCTACTACCTCGGAGAAGAGTTTCAAAAAATGGGACTAATGACACTTGCAGTTAGAAGACTGGTCAACTATGCTTTTGAAGAAATGAGATTATTGGAAGTTTATGCTTCTGTCCACAAAGATAATTCTGCAAGCAGGGCTGTGCTTGAAAGAGCGAGGTTCAGGGTAACCGGTCAATACGCTGACAAAATAGTTTTAAGAATAAGTGCTTAGAACCCGAAAAGCTTCCTGATTCTTTTTCCCTTCAGGAATTTGGAAAGCTCTCTTTCCATCAGCTCATAATTTTCATAATGCTTCTCCGCATTCCTGAACTTTGTTGAGTGGTAGCGCATCTTCAGTCCTGCCTTGAATTTGTGCACCTTGTGCAGCATCTCATGGTACATTACCAAATCAATCAAATCACTGCGCTTCTCAAAAATCCTGCTGATTGTTATGGCATCTGTCTTAAAATCGTAATGGCCCAATGATGTTGTTGAATTCTGACCGAAAACAAGATTTGGCATATCAACCATGCCAAGAAAGTATTTTTCATTTACCCTGTCGAATGATTCTTTCAGCTTTTCATCTACCCTGTCTTTTGGTATTGCAATGTGGATGTTTTTTATGAAGCTGTTGTACAAATCCATATTAAAAGTTCTTCTCTTGTCTTTTTTGACCTTGCAAATCAGTTCCTGCAGCAATCCTATTCTGATGTCCTCATCAACATTCCTCCATTTTTTATTGAGCTTGAAATGGAATTTGTTGATTGTCCTGTTGAAAGAAACATTTGCGCCGTAACTCTTCAATCTGCCATTGTATTCTATTGTTATCTCTGCCTCTTTGCCAGGGTACAGTTCCTGGAATGCTTTTTCAGTGATGGACATGAAGATACCGCTATGTTTCTTATTTAATAATCTTTCTTTAATCAATAAACAGGGATAATGGCAATTCCTAATCCTTAACCTGGTTCTCAATTATTGCCTCACTTGCCAGAATTGCCTTAGCTTGCCTGCGGCAAGCAATATTAATTTCTTACGCAAGAAAATGCTATGCATTTTCTGCGCCCAGAAAATCCCCTGGATTTTCTTGGGCATGGCAATCTTGCAGAAGAAGCCGAAGCAACATAAAGATTAATGCAAGAACCAGCAAATGGAATTTTGTTTGAATAAATCAGCGAACCTCATACCTCAAAATCGCCGCAATCCCGCCGAAATCTGACAGCTGGGAGCCTTCCCTTGTGTCTATGCTGATTATCCTGACATCTGCGCCCTCTGCTTCTCCCTTATCTGAAAAATGGTCCATTGTTGCATCATCAAGGGTGTCTGACAAAAGCAGGATTTCAACTGATCCGGCATCAAGGCTTTTTTCAACCTCTGTTTTTCCGTAGGACACCATGGCAGGCCGCGAGGCAAGAAGTTCAAGGAATTTTAGCACCACCTTTTTCTCATCTGCTATCTGCTCCGATGCAAGCAAATCCTGACATTTTTCCAAAAGCTCCTGCAGGCCGAACTCTCCGGTGTAGGATAAATCCTTCACCCCCAGGATTTTGTTTTTCAGTTCAGTAACAATGTTTCCTGTTTCTATGAATTCAAATTTTGTTGGGCCAGGGCCCCCAATTAAAATTCCCTTCAAATCCTTGCCCATGGAGAAAAGCTGGTCTTTCATGTAATCGGCAATTCGCCTGTAGAATTCCTTGGCTGCCAGCTCCCTGTTCTGGTCAAAACGGTGGGCTGACTGCCCTCCGGTTTTATACTTCCCGGGAACATTTGACTGGGTTGAAACAAGCGGGATAATCCTTTTTCCTTTCAGGAGCGCGATATCCGCCTCCCTCCTGTCCATCACAACAAGGGCATAAACATCCTTGACCTCAAGCATCTCCTTCAAAGGGTCAAGAACAAAATCCTTGTCGCACCGGTAAATCCGGATATTCAGCGGCAATGGCGGCTCAAGGGACCAAACCCTAACGTCCATGTCGCCCTCCCTTTCGGCCACATTTCCTGAAAATGCCGCAATGCCGTGCTCCGGTGTTCTTGTATACAGCCGCAGATGCTGTATCATTTTCTCAAGCGCAGCGACAACATTTTTTCTTGTGGAAGTTGACTTGATGTTTTCAGCGGTTCCTGACTCCTGCTGAAGGTGATTGATGATTTTATTAAGGTCATAACCTGCCGGCACGTAGACCGAAACCAGTTCAGTATGGCGCCCCCTATGCAGGCCAAGCTCCTTGATAATTCTTTTCAGTTTTTGCTGCTGTTTTTCCTCGATTGCCATCCCCTGACTTAAAACCGAATGATTTATAAATATAACCTATGTTTTTTGAGAAATCTTTAAATAAAAGCGATTATCCCAAAGAGGATAATACAACCCAAGGGTGAAAAATGGCAACTGTTGAGAAAAAATTCGGTTCTGTCAAGCGTTTCGGGGCCAGGTATGGAAGAAGGCTCAAGGGAAAGGTCTCTGACATAGAAAAGAAATCAAAAAGACCGGGCAAATGCCCATTCTGCAAAAAAGTTGCCGTAAAAAGACTGGCCATGGGAATATGGCTTTGCAGGAAATGCGGCGTAAAATTCACAGGCAATGCTTATTATCTTGAAGAGAAGATTGCTGCAGCCAAGGTTGACAAAGAGGAAAAGGCAGTTGTCTTCAAGAGCAAAAAGGAATCCACAGAGGTATAAAATGGAATACAAATGCTTTCAGTGCGACAAGAAGGTCAGCGATGACTATCTGAGAAAGAAGATAAGATGCCCCTACTGCGGCAGCAAGATACTTTTCAAGGCACGGGCTGTTGCCACAAAAGTAAAGGCACGATGAACTATTCAGCCCAGATAAAGGTTGGGGGAGATGCAAAAAGCCTTTTTGAATGCTTTTCTCCGGAAGGAATGCAAAAAGAGCGTTCCAATTACAAGCTGAAAAAAACAAAAAACGGCATCGTTTTTGACATAAAAGCCACTGATGCAACGGCATTCAGGGCCACTGCCGGCATGATAACACAGCTGCTTGCTGTTTATGAGAAGATGGGGAAGATAAAATGACTGGGGAAACTGGGAAAATAATCAGCTGGCAAAGTTTAATGTTTTGTTGTGGTTTAACAGGAAATTATGACCTGACACAAAAAACAGGGACAATTTTTTGCTTTCATCCTGAAAACACCCCCAAACCAACCAAAATAGAAAAGCTCAGTCAATGTTCTCCAAGAACCTGCCCCCCTTGTAGACATAGTGGAAGATTCTTCAAGCATGACTCTGATCAGGGTTAGGCTCAAAGATCCGTCAAAATTTAAAGACGAATATTCTGTTCCTTTTGGTTATACTGATTCAACAAAATATGCCAGATTGCCCGAAAGCAGAGTGGTCTTATGCAGCAGAAGGGATGGAGACCACACCTTACCAAGAGACTGGAGTAGCGAGCAAACATGAAACCAGAAGAAAAAATCCACCAGCTGCAGGTTGCAGAGCAGAGCATGCAGCAGTTTCTGATGCAGAAGCAGTCCTTCCAGGCCCAGCTTCTTGAGGTTGAATCCGCCCAGGAGGAGATAAAGAATTCTGAAGTCGTTTACAAGGTTGTCGGCGGGCTGATGCTCAAGTCAAAAAAAGAGGATGTTGAAAAGGATCTTAAAGAAAAAAATGAGATTCTCAATCTCAGGCTTAAAAACATAGACAAGCAGGAAAAATCAGCACAGGATTCTGTAAAAAAGCTCAGAGAGGAAATTCTTCAGGGCATAAAGGAAAAGGAGAAAAAATGAGCGCCCAGCAGATTTTGGACATAGTTGAATTTATGCGGGAGATAGCAGAGGACAATGTGCTCCCGAAAAATGTCACCCAGAAGCTCAGCGCAATAATGGAGATACTGAATGACAATTCCGAGACATCAATGAAGGTCAGCAAGGCAATCCACGAGCTTGAGGACATTGTTGATGACAAGAATCTAGAGGCCTATTCAAGAACGCAGTTATACAATGTCATAAGCCAGCTGGAAACAGTTTAATCCAGCCCTGTAAACGGCACCACAACAACATCATTTTCTTTTGTCCGGACTTTTATTTCAGTGTAGCCGACTTTTAATATTCTGCCCCTGATTTCCGGAAGGTCTATTGATTTCTGGCGGAGATATTTTTTCCTCAGCCCGAATCCGGCAATGAAGTTTCTTATGGTGTCCGCGGCCCCTAAAAAAAGCGCCAGTGCCGCGATTATTGCGAAAAATGCCGCAATCACGATTATTACATATGTTGCTATCCCAAGGCTCTGGAGCGCAATGACAAATCCGGCAACATATATCGCCAGTGAAACAATCACTCCCACAGACTTGGCAACGAAAAGCTTCACCCCGATTGTTTCAAGAATTTCCTCAACTTTCAGCTCATACAATAGCCCCGTGACAATCATTCCCGCAAACTTGCCTATTATCAGAGCAATTATGAATATTATGAACGCGGAGATTATTTTAAGGAAAACATCTGTTACAGGCAGATAAAAATTCTCAAGCATATGCGTGATATCCTGATTAAATTTATAAAGATTGTGAATACCCCTCAGTAAATGACAAGGCTGGATTCGATAGACGAGGAAATAAAGTCCCTTGAGGACCAAATCAGGAACACCCAGTACAATAAGGCAACCCAGCACCACATCGGGCTTGTCAAGGCGAAGATTGCAAGGCTGAGGGAGAAACAGGAGCTGAGGGGCTCCAAAAAGGGAAAAATAGAGGGCTATGCTGTAAAAAAATCAGGCGATGCAACCGTGATTCTTGTGGGCTTCCCTTCTGTGGGAAAATCAACCCTGCTTAACCGGCTGACCAATGCAGCATCAAAAACAGCTGCCTACGCATTCACAACAGTTTCTGTAATCCCCGGCCTGATGGAGTATGAGCATGCCAAAATCCAGATACTTGATGTTCCGGGAATCATGAAGGGCGCTGCTGCAGGAACCGGCCGCGGAAAAGAGGTTTTGGCGGTTGTCAGGAGCTGCGACATGGTCATTTTTATTCTTGATATTCTAAATCCCGAAGAGCAGTTTGATGTTCTGAAAAAAGAACTGTACAATTTCAACATCCGAATCAATTCCCGGAAGCCGGATGTAATCATAAAGAAAAAAGCAAAAGACGGGATATCATTAAGCTCCACTGTCAAATTGAGCTACCTCGACAGGAAAACCATTGTTGACATTTTGAATGAATTCAGGATAAGCAATGCGGATGTTGTAATAAGGCAGGACATTAATGCCGACCAGCTGATTGATGTTATTGAAGGAAACAAGCACTATGTTCCTGCGATTGTGATTTTGAACAAGATAGACATGATTCCAAAAGACATGGTTGAATTGTTCGTGAAAAAAACAGGGTCCATTCCTGTTTCTGCTGAGAGAAAAACAGGCATAGAAAAAGTCAAGTCCGAGATTTTCAGGACACTGTCATTCATCAGGATTTACATGAAAGAAGTCGGCAAGAAACCGGACATGGACGTCCCGCTTATAATAAAATCCCCTGCAACCGTGGAGGATGTCTGCTCCAAAATCCACAGGGATTTTGTGAAGAAATTCAAATATGTAAAAATCTGGGGCAAATCAGCCAAATTCCCAGGCCAGAAGAAATCGCTGGAGCACCATGTCATTGACGGAGATGTGGTGGAGATACACCTGAGATGAATATTTTCTAAAATCAATCCCCCCCACCATTGTACTGCAAGGATTAATTCAAAATCATCAGTGCAAAATTCAAAACAGATGCAAAGGTAACCCAGCAAATATAAGGAATCATCAAATAGGCTGCTGTTTTTGAGATTTTTTTGAATTCGAGAATTGTCAGCAGGATAAATGCCCACAGTATTATTATTTCAATAAATCCGTACAGTGGGTTTTGCAGGTAAAAGAAAAAAAAAGACCACAATACATTAAGCACAAACTGTATTAAGAAAAGATAAAATGCTTTTCCTGTTTTCTTTTTGCTTGTCCATACAAGATAAAGCGAAATTCCCATAAGAACAAAAAGAATTGTCCAGACAGGGGCAAATAGCCAGGCAGGCGGATTAAAAAAAGGTTTGTTCAGCGCTGCATACCAGGTCTTGATAGACCCGTTGAACAAAGAGCCGATAAAACCTGCGAGAACGCATATCATAATTGCGCCTGCCAGCTTTAATATACTCTTGAGCTTCATGAGGCAATTATTATTTAAAGGGTTTTAAATCTTTCCAATAAAATGGATCCGCTATGCGAATATTTCAGGAAATGCGAAGGATGCGATACCCAGCACATAGATTACGATACGCAGCTAAAAAACAAAAAAGAGAGCCTTGAGAGAAAAACAAAATGCAAAAATATTGAGGTATTCCCAAGCAAAGAGTATTATTACCGGAACAGGCTTGATGTGCTTTTTCACAAAAAAGGAATCGGCCTAAGGGGGAAAAATTGCATTGTCCCTATTGATAAGTGCGTTATATGCAATGAAAAAGTGAACGCGATAATAACAGATCTTAACAGTTTTTTCAGTGACAATGACCTTGAAACATTAAAATCCGCAATAATCAGGACAACCAGCAAAGAGAGCGCAGTGTGTTTCCAGCTGAACAAAAACTCAAGCAGGATAAAGGAGGCCATGGAAAAAATAAAGCAGTTCCCAGCCAGCAACATCATTATTTCCTATGGCGATGAAACATTCCCAATTAAAGGCAGCGAAATCATAAAGGAAACATTAATGGGAACGGAATTTTTTCACAATGCCGCGGGATTTTTCCAGAACAACACTGAAATTGCTGAAAAAATGCAGGAATACGTGCATAAAACATTAAAAAAATATAAAACACGGGATGCCCATCTGCTTGACCTGTACGGCGGAGTCGGCACTTTCGGGATAATAAATGCGGGGCTTTTCAGGAAAACAACAATAGTTGAGAGTTTCAGGCAGTCAATAGACTGCGCAAAAATGAACATAAAAGAGAATACGGAGGCTTTTGCATTGGACTCGTCAAAGATTAAAAGGCTGAAACTCTCAGGACCGTTATTTGTGATAACTGACCCGCCAAGAAGCGGCATGGACCAGAAAACAATTGACACAATCAAAGAACTGAAGCCGGAATTGATAATCTACATCTCCTGCAACCCGGACAAGCTTGAAAAGGACCTGAAGAAATTCTCAAAATACCGGATAGAGAGCGCTGCACTGTTTGACATGTTCCCCCAAACCAATCACATAGAAGCGATTGTTGAGCTGAAGGCCGGATGAAAGATTTATAAAATAAGGCAGTTTTTTCCCCTAAATGAAGAACTTTTTCAAAAACCTGCTTGCAGGCATTCTTGGAATTTTGGTGGTTACAAGATTATTCTACCTGTTTTTTGCAGGCATAATGATGGCTTATATGGGGATAGCAAAGCCAGCAGGAGTTCCAAGCCTATGGATAGGATACTCAATTGCGGCAGTATTCTCCATGATAGCCGGGTTTGCAATAGGATGGTTCAGCTTCAAGAAGAAGAACACACTTTATGAAATTTTCAAAATAAGTAAGCAAAACTGCCTTCTAAGCCTGATGCTTGCCGCAGCTTTAACCTTGCTTCTTGTTATTCTTGGAGATATTTCTTTTGTCGGAGGAAATGCTGCAATGACCCTGAACGGCAATTTGGTAAGTTTAAATGCCGTGACCGCAATATTAATTTCAGGCGTATCTTATTTCATAATGTTCTATCCTTTCAGCTCCCTTTGCAACTATGCTTGGAAAAACAGGAAAACAAAGCAGTACAAAAAGGCAAAGGCCTGGATTATCCTGCTTGCAATACTGGTAAATCCTCTTTTTGCAGTGGTTTCGCAAACCTTCAGCGGGCTTTACCTTGTTTCCTCGCAGAATGCGCCTTGCGGGGTCGTCATAACCGGTTTCAATGACATCTCCCCTGCCAGAGACGCGGGCATTAGTGTAAATGAGACCATTCTCCGGGTAGGCCAGACAGACATAAAAACCAGCCGGGACTTTAACCTGTCAAACCAGAAGGTTACAGTTCTAACTGACAAAGGCCATTATTCTGTAATTCCCTATTTCAGTGAAGAAACCAAAAAATTCATGCTTGGGATAACTGCAACAACAAAGATGTGCAAGAGATAATCATTTCTTCAAATCAATCCCGCCAGCCCGCGTGTTGCCGTGGTTGCCTTTTGTCCTTTCTTTAGGAAAGCGTTTCTCATACTCCACCATGACATCCAGGATTGCCTTTTCAGAATCAATTTCATACAGATAGGCAATTTTGAGAATCAAATATATCATATCGCCGATGAAATTCTCCACCTCTTCCTTGTTTTCCTTTACAAGCTTCAACTGGGTATCTGTATCCACCCACTTAATGACATTCCACAGTTCGCCAATCTCCTCGTTCATGTTCAAACACAAATCCTTTACAGAATGCGGAGTGCTCCAGTCGCGCTCGTCATTGAATTTCTTTATGATTTCCTGGATTTTATTCAGTTCCATCCTGTTAAGGATACTTCACTGATTTAAATAGGTTACCGGTTAGGAATTATCAGGATGAAGTTAAAACCGCAGCAAAACCTAAGGTGGATATCTAATGCACTTCTCAAAATTCCCGTTGCAGAAAAGCTGGAGTTCCGCTGTGCCCAGATGCCTTTGATGTGCGGGATTGGAAAAATTGATTTCATTAGGAATTTCAGGCCTGTCGCTGTTGCAAAAATGGAAGAAATATCCCTTTCTGGCAAGATGCTTGCACGGATTTTCAATTTTTAGGTCTGAGAGAATGATTGCATCCCCCAGTTCAACAGCATCATCGTATGTTTTAACATCATCCCATTTTATTATGCTCGGCTCTGGGAGGTTTTTCAATGATTCCAGAAAGACAGTAAGGGGAATAGGAGTTTTCCAAAGGTTTATAGCCATTATTTTGTCCCCAGAAGGGACTATGCCTGTAAAATATAACCTATCTGCAGGTGTGAATGCTCTTATTTTCGCAATTTTGAGAGGATCATCTTCAAGAAGCACGATTTCCCGCTCAAACTGGAGAAATGGTATCCTGGAGTAAATGCCTCCTTCTCTCGGCAGAGCCATGTACTCTGTGCCATTCCTCAAACGCTGAACAGGCCCCATTGCAATGGATTCTGGAATTGTTTCCTTTTTTTCATACAATCCCCATCCCCTGTTTCTGAATGCCTGCACAGTCCACTCCAGAAATTTTGGGTCCATGGAAATGTTTAATGCAAACGCATTTTTAAGCTTTGTCTTTTGTAACCATTTGGTAATAGTCAAATTAGCGTAAGGTTTAAATAGCCCCAAAACTTTCAGATGCTATGCCAATAGATTTCAGAACAATATGCAGAAAAGTAGAAACTTGTCCAGCAGACAGAGTCTCACTAGAGGTTGTTCTTGAAGATGGTCTCGGTTTAAAGGACCTAAAAGGATTTATTGAAGGCGGGGGCCTTAACTCCCCAACAAGCATCTATGGGCTAAGCATGATTGATAGAAATAAGGCAATAGTCATATTGGAAGGCAGGTTTGATGTTCACATGTTCATATTTAATTGCAGGGCGCAATACGGGCTCATAAAAGATATGTATGTTGTTGAAGAGAATTCGGAAGATAATCTCCCTGTTGCAAAACCAAAAATAGAGTCTTTGCAAGCACAACGCGAAAGACGCCAAAAACAAAACCCTGCGGATATAAAAACAGGATATTCGATTAAAAAACCTACATAAACTCAATATTCTTCTTAATCTCAGAATAAGCCTCAAGCGCATCAGCGTAATAGCTCATGACCGGGTCGTTGTCGTTTTTTGCAAGAACATCGACTATCCTTGAATGGCCACTGTCGTCCCTTGCGAGATTTTTAAGGTGCCTTGCCCTTTCGCCGAAAACTTCCTTTTCTGTTTTCTGCAGCTGGAAAAGCCGCCCGCCAATCTTGTTCAAGGATTCCCTCATCTGGTCCTTCGTGCCCTCTTTAACTGCCCTGTCAAACTCGTTGTACAGCTCGCTTCCTATCCTAATGTCATCCCTCAGCGAAGTTGTCCCGCCGTTTGAAGAGCGGTAAACCCTGCCAATCACAAAATTGATTGCCTTGCACTTGTCCTCTATTGAATGGACATGGTGCTCTATTTTCTTTTCCTCCTGCTTCGGCTCCGAATGCTCAATTTTCCTGTAGGAATCAGGATAGCTTATTATTATGAGGAATATGTAAGAGATTATAACATTCAGGAACGTGAGCTTTCCGATTTCCATTCTCCCGAATGGAGGGGCCTGCACAAGCCCGAGAACCAGGAATGCCGCTGAAAAAACCGCGGGCATCGCCCACATGTACTCAACATGCCTGTCTGTTTCCACAACAGAAATCAGGAAAAGCAGGGACAATATCGATGGGAGAAATCCAGTCAAAACAGAACCGAAGGGCGCATTGGATGAAAATCCTATTGCAAAAATAATCACCGCGAGGGCAACTAGGCTCAGGAATTCTATAAGCCTCCTGAGAAACTGGGTTTTCGGCCTGACCGCAGTTTCAAATGCCCTTTCAACAGCCTCACGCTCATGGCCGCTTCTCACAAGGTGGGAAACAATCTCTCCGCGGGTATAGCCATTATCAATCTGTTTTCTTATGTAAGAAACAATGCTTCTGTCGCCGCCCATAAAGAGAATATGTCTGTTTCAGGGTTTTTAAATGTTTGTGTAAGATTAAAGCAGAGTTCCCGAATTTCACAATCTTTATAAACAAACTTAATTTCTCACGAGCATGCCAAAAGAACCGTCCAAGGACGAGCAAATCGGATTCCACAAGGGGGCCCTAAGCACCCTGGCGAAGGAAAGGCAGGAATTTGTAAGAATCCTCCAGATTGTGGAGCAATTGATGAAGGTTCACATAAAATCCCTGCAGGATTTGGGCGTTGACCTGACAAAGCAGGAAAAGCTTGAGGAGATGGCCGATGAAAAAAGGAACTAAGACAGAACATAAGGAAAAAGAGCTAAAGTTAAATGTCAGCAAAAAAGCAATACTTGTGGTTGTGGTAATCATACTGATAGCAGTCGCTGGATACCTTGTCATGAACAAGCAGAAAACAGCAAAGCAGGGAGACACTGTTCTTGTAAATTATGCGGGAAAGATAAATAACACGGTCTTTGACACAAACATCCAGAGTGTTGCAAGCGCCAGCAATATCCTGAATCCTTCAAGAACCTATGAGCCAATGGAGATTGTGGTTGGGGCAAAAAACCTGATCCCCGGATTTGAGGATGCTCTTTTTGGAATGAAAGAGGGAGAGAAAAAAACAGTGACAATCCCGCCGGAACTTGCCTACGGAGCATGGAACCAGAGCAAGGTGATGCCATTCCCAAAGAAGGCAATCAACAACAGCGATTCTTTGGCAGTTGGGACAGTGCTGACTGACAAGAACGGCAACATTGCAAAGGTTATCGGAATTAACGGGACAGAAGTGATTGTAGATTTCAACCACCCTCTTGCCGGCAGGACGCTGATATTTGACATAACGCTTGTCAAGATAAAATGATTAAAGCCATTTTCTTTGACCTTGATGATACTCTGGAAAACTGGTGGATTGCAAAAACAGCCATAAGGGACAAATTCTGCGGATTTGTTGCCAAAAAATACGGGCTGAACAGGGAAGAATTCTTCAGGATGTTTGTAAAGGTTGAGTATGAGATTGTCGGAAAATCATTAAACCCAATGGTCTATGACCGGAAAGTGTGGGTTAAGGAGGCTCTTAAACGATTCGGAGTTAAGGTAGGGAATAAGGAACTTGAATCCCTTGACAGGCTCTACTGGAAAATTGCATTCTCAAAGATAAAGGCGTATCCGGATACAATTTCAACGCTAAGGAAGCTGAATAAATACAAAAAAGTGATTATAACCGATTCTGACGGGGACCCGAAGAATGAAATCAAAAACAAAAAAATAGGCAAGCTCAAAATAAGAAAATACTTTGATCTGATAGTAACCAGCAACCAGACAGGAAAAAACAAGCCGGACAAGGGGATGTGGAGATTTGCCCTGAGAAAATTAAAGCTGAAGCCATCAGAATGCATGATGGTTGGAGACAAGCCTGAAATGGACCTGAAGCCGACAAAGGATATGGGCTTTACCACGGTCTGGATGAGAAAGGGCGACTGGGCCTCGCAAAGAAAGGAAAAGAAATTTAAGTATGTTGATTATGAGATAACTAAAATATCAGAACTGCTGAGGATGCTATGACAAAAACAGATAAGATAATATGGGCAGTAGTTGTTTTGACGTTTGTGGTGATAGTTTCTGTGTTGTATCTGTTTGTTCTTATTCCCTCATAAAAGAGGAGGAATCTCCGCAATATACTCTGCAACAGCCCTTCTTGTTTCATCCCAAAGAGCCAGGGTTTCCGGCTTGTATTCTGCCAAAGAATCATAGCCAGGAATAATTTGAAACTGGAGCCCTGAAACAACGCATGAATCCCTGAATGATGATGTAATGAAACTGAATGGTTCACCGATTGCTTTTCCAATAATTGAAATCATTCCGCTAATCTCAAACGAACCCCGGTCTTCCTCGCCATTGTTAAAACCATTGAAATATTTTACAGAGTAGGCGATTCTTGCACCCCCTCCGATTTTCATTGACAGCTGCTTCAGCATGTCCTCTGCCTCCGAGCGTATGAACCTTCTCTTGAAATCAATGGTTGTCCTTTTTACCAATTCATCAATTGTCATGGAAGATTAAAGGAACGCAAAATATTTAAAGCTGACTAAAGCATTATAAACCATGAAACTTGACCAGCACTTTCTTACGGATGGGGAAATTGCAAAGTCAGCTGTTGCTTTATGCGACATTAAAAAAGACGACACCGTTGTTGAAATCGGGCCGGGAAACGGCGAGCTGACGCAGTTCATCCCGAAATGCAAACTGATTCTGATAGAAAAGGACGAAACCCTTGCAAAAAAGCTGAAAAAGAAATATGAACGGGTGATAAGCGGCAGCGGGGTTGATGAAATCAAAAACATAAAATTTGACTTCCTGATATCAAGCGTCCCCTACGCGATATCGGAGCCACTTATACGGGAGCTGTTCCTGCATGAATTCAAAAAGGCCGTGCTTGTCCTGCCGGCCAATTTTGTTGACGGCCTGGAATGCAAAAAAACGTCACTTTCATTTCTTGCGAACGAGTTTTTGGAGATAAAAAGAATATCGTTTGTAGGCCGGGGCAAATTTATACCAAGGCCCAAGGTTGATTCATATTTAATTGAGGCAACCAGAAAAAAAGCATGCCAAATCCTGGTGAACCTCTATACGCAGCAGGACAAGAAGGTCAAAAACGCCCTGAGGGAGGCAATTGTGCAGGCGGGGGGCAAAACAAAAACCCAGGCAAGGGAAATGGTTGAAAAGATGAAAATCACAGAAAACACGCTTAATAAAAACGTCAGGATGCTTTCCTATCACGAGTTGGACTATATAAAAGAAGTCACCAAACAGTAGTTACAAAATAGAAAGGTTTATAAATGGTTTATCTTCTGGTTTGCTATGGCATACATATACCCTCTCAAAGGAATAATAGAATCAGACCACATTGAAACGCTTCTTGGCGGAATACATGAAGCAATCATGCGAGATAAAAAAATCCCCCAGGACAGGCGTCTGATACAGGCCGCAAGGACTGAATTTTTCTCAGAACTTAATAGAGGCGAAAACGAGTTTCATGATTTCATGATAGACCTTTTTTTCCCTTTTCTGGATGAGTATAAGATTTTATGGAAGGTAAAAGGCAGATGCGACAAGCACCCGCATGCAAAAGCGGAAAGAAAAGAACGCCTTAACACGCCCCATAAGATTCAGACAGTCATCTACAAGACGAATGATGAACAGAGAACAAGAAAATTCATGCCATACTGCGGCAGTTGCGGCAAAAGGGCCTATCCAATAAAATCATTTTTCATTTATAATCCTCTCAATTCGGATAATCCAAGATGGGCAGAGATACGAGTAAAAGAAGCCTCAGCGAAATTGACGGATAAGGTATTTGAACTTCGGCCATTAAGGGCTGGTTCGATCCAAAATGATGTGGGTGAGGTTGTGCAGGACCTTTTCGCAGGAAGGGTAGTTGTTGAGAGCTATGATACTATCATGAAAATAGCTAAAAATTCAAAAAATTCTTTTGGACCCCATTTGCAGCTAAAAAACTATCATAAGGAAAACGGCTACAATGCAGTCCATGAAATTGGCACCATGGGCCCTGACGGCAGAATCTGCGAGGTCCAGCTTAAAACATTTAGAGACCACAACCTGGCAGAAAACCCAAGAAGCAAGGCAAGCCACGATGCAAGAGAAAATGAGATTACGAGAATAAGGATTAACACCCCAAGATGGCAGGAAGTCTGGGAAGTTATCAGGCATGCAGTGAGCCCAGATTACACAAAGATTTATCACTCAAGATAAGCGGTCTATTCCTCACTGTGGGTTCTGCGTATCTTCGGGATAAAATTCAGGATTTCACCCTCTTTCACCTTTCCGGTTCCCATGAAATCTCCGTTGCTTTTGACAATCACAAACCCCGTTGATTCTGTCTCAATTCTTATATCCTGGCCGTAGAGCCATTTCTTAACATTTTCTTTTTCTATCTCAACAACATTTTTTTTTGCGCAGTCCCCGATTAGCTGGCTTCCCTCTATCGACAATCTTAACTCTCCATTGTCCATTATTTCCCCGAAATAGACGCCAACAACCTGCAGGCGCAACTTCTCGTAATCAATTTTGGAAATATCCCTTGAAACAAGATAGAGCCTGTTTTTGGATGACAGCAAAAATGCAAAATCAGCGTTAAAATCGCAGCCCCACTGCTCAAGAATCTTCTTTTTGATTTCCTTGGTTTCCTTGGCGTTTAAAATTTTAAGATTCTGCATCATATGCCCCATATGGGATTGTCCCTTCTCTTCATTTCAGCAATTTCTTTCAGGATTGATATTTCCTCCTTTGACAGATACTGGGCAAGGGTTTTAATCTGCCGGAAATCATTCTCAGGAATGTCCGAGTATAGTACGTCTCCTTCATTTATCTGCCTTCCTACGGTGACGCCCTCAAAGGATATGGCCACCTGCATTCCCCTGCCTGCTGTTGTGAGGCTTTCCTTCTCTAGCTGTATCTGCTTTATGGAAGTTATTGATTTTCCTTTTGAATTCATTACAGGCATTCCTGTTTTTGCCTCGCCTTCGAGGATTTCACAGCCGACAACAGCGGGATTGCTCTGCCGGAAAACATAGCCCGAAAGAATCTGGAGTTTGCACGGGCGGATTAATAAACCAAGCTTGTCCTCTTCCATCTTTCTCTTCTGCTCTGCCTGCCATTCCTCAAAATCATCAATCAGCTTGTAAATTATCTTGCTTGTGATTATTTTTGCCTTTGGCACTATTGAAGGGTCTGCCTCAACATTAAAACCGAGAACTGCTGCGTTCAGCGGATTTTTTTGCAGGTTTGATTCTGCATCAGAAACATCCTTCTTTGTTATTGCCCCTATTGACGCTTTTATTATCCCAATCCCCTTGTCCCTCAGCATTTTTGACAGCGCTTCCAAAGAGCCGAGATTGTCCGCCTTTATTACGACGCCCTCATCGCCTGTCTGCGTTGTAACCTCCTCAACAGACTTCTGCACTTCCTGCTTGGCTGCTTCTATTGTTTCCTTTGTTGCTGAAACAACCGGCATCCCTGCAACAGCATCCTCTGCTCCCGGAGCTGAGATTTTTACCCCTGTTGCAGCTGTCGCTTCCTTCACCGGCTGGAATTTTGTTTTTTCCCCGCGCATTTCTGTCAAAGGAGCGGGCTCGAACATGGCTCTTACTCTTGCAACAATCGGTGCAGTTAAACCACCGATTACAATTGTGTCACCAACTGACAAACAGCCATCATAGAGAATAACATCCATTGTTTTGCCCAATCCCTTTTCTTCCTTCACCTCAAGAATCGTTCCCTTTGCGCCGGTCAGTGAGCAGGCAAGCTTGTCGCCAAGATATTTTTGTGCAAGGGCCGAAATAACCATGAGAAGTTCCGGAATCCCTTCTCCTGTTTTCGCAGAACAGGGAATGATTGCAATTTCCTTTGTGAAATCATCAACCCGGTCAAACCTGTCTGAATTAAACCCCAATTCTGACAATGATGAAACAAGGTTGTAGAGTTTTGTCTCAAATTCTGTTGTGGCCTGCTCATTCTGTTCTTTTATATCCGCGAGAAGGCTTTTGGCTGTGTCAGCTCTCCATCCCTTTACCAGATCAATCTTGTTTGCTGCGATTACAAAAGGCGTTTTATATGATTTCAATATTTCAACGGATTCCACGGTCTGGGGCTTGAATCCCTCGTTGATGTCAACTACCAAAATTGCGAGGTCTGCCAGATTTCCCCCGCGCTTTCTCATGTTTGTGAACGCAGCGTGGCCTGGTGTGTCAATGAACAGCAAACCGGGAATTGTGAACTTAAGCTTCAGTGTTTCCAATAACGGCCCGCAAATCTTCTTTATTGTTGACAGCGGGATTATTGATGCGCCAATTGCCTGTGTTATGCCTCCTGCTTCCTGGGCAACAATAGCACTGCCCCTAATCCTGTCAAGAATGCTTGACTTTCCGTGGTCAACATGGCCGACCACAGTGCAGATTGGGCTTCTTATTTTCTGTGCCATGCATCCCTAACGAGAAGAAGGGTTTAAAAAGGTTTTTATGAAACAAGATGATATGATAAAGGAATCCAGCGCAGAAATCATTGCAGAATCCCCCAAAACCGTCTCAAAGCAGATGGAGGTATTCTACAATCCTGTGATGAAATTGAACAGGAGCCTGTCTGTTTGCGTGATTAATGCATACTTTGGCAAGCCTGCCAGGATTGCTGACCCTATGGCCGGGACAGGGATAAGAGCCATCAGATTGCTAAAGGAAGCAGAGGGAAAAATAGAATCAATTGACATCAATGATTATTCTGAAAAATCAGTTGAATTGATTAAAAAGAACCTGGAATTGAACAAGATAAACAACAAATTCACAATCCACAATAAAGACGCAAATTTGTTTCTTTTGGAAAGCACAGGATTTGACTACATTGACATTGACCCATTCGGCACTCCGAATCCTTTTTTGGATTCCGCGATAAAACGAATAGCGAGAGATGGAATCCTGGCAGTAACCGCAACAGACACAGCAGCGTTGACAGGAACCTATGAGCATGCCTGCGAGAGGAAATACTGGGCAAAACCGCTGAGGAATTATCTGATGCATGAAATTGGGCTGAGAATTTTGATAAGAAAAATCCAGCTGATTGGGGCGCAGTATGAAAAAGCGCTGGTTCCTGTTTTGTCATATTCAAAAGACCATTATTACCGGATTTTTTTCAGATGCGAGAAGGGCAAAAAGAAATGCGACATCATAGTAAAACAGCACAAATTCTTCCAGGAAAAATACGGGCCAATCTGGACAGGAAAACTTGAAGACAGCGCACTTATTCAAAAAATGCTGAACTATGCAGACCCCGAATCAGCAAAACTGCTGGAAATCCTGAGAGATGAGCTGGATGTTGTGGGATTTAAGGAACTAAACAACCAAAAGATGGAAGATGCAATCAAGAAGCTGAAAAGCAAAGGCATAGAATCTTCAAGGACGCATTTTGCCGGGAATGGGATTAAGTGTGATTGTGATTCTGCTACGCTTTTTAAAATAATAAAATCCTGATTTTACGCAGTTCTTATTTTTGATTATTGCTTGCGATGCTGGCCTCGATTGCCAGAGCTGCTTCAAGTTTCCTCGATGCCTTCGGAAACTAAATATTAATTTCTTGCATGGCAATTGAGCAGAAGAAGCCAAACAAACATAAATTATAATGCAAGAACCAGAAAACGGGATTTTATTTTAAGGAAATCAAAGTACCTTCTTCACTTCCTTGACAATCTGCCTCTTAATCACCTTAAGCCCCGAGTCAGTTATCTCAGCAAAAACATTCCTCTCTTTCTTGACTTTCCTCGCAAGGTTCAGCTGCTCAAGCTTCTTCAGCTCCTTTGAAATCCTGAGCTTCCTTCTCTCAGGATTCTCGTAGGGAAACAACTCCTGTGTCAAAGTAGATAATGCAACATCCTCCCCGGTTTCCTGGTAAATTCTGAAAAGCGTGAACAAAACCTTCTTCTCGAATTCTGTCAAGTCATATTTAATCTCCACATTCTCTTTGGTTTCAGTTTGCTCATTCCTGAAGACTACAACAAGCCCGTCAAATGCCTCTATGAACCGCTTGCCTTTCTCAGATATTGAGAGCAGTTGCTCTTCCTTGTAAACAAGGCCTTCTGAGGAAAGCAGAACAACGGCAACCTCAACCTGCGCTCTGTCTCCTGTAAGTTCATTAATATTGGCAGAGTAAACCTTTTTCTTCTCATTGTCAGAAAGCCCTTTTAGTATGTTCACTGCCAATCTATTGGTCAAAATGTCATAAAGCATGCAATTTTATAGCACCCCATCTATTTAAATTTTGCCCTCCCAGCGCTTCCCTTGAGTTTCGGAAGTATCGGAAATTATATCATAAAGGGAAAAATCGGAAGATTTATATATAAGGGCTATTTTCTATCTGCCATGGAAGAATTAACATTCGCAAACATACTGGAAAACAACATCTACAAGGACCGGGATGTCCTGTTTTCACTGCAGCCGCCAACCGGCTTCCTGCACAGGATAAAGCAGAAGAACGAGCTGGTAATGGAGCTGGCTCCTGTCCTGATGAACTCGCCTGTGTCCTGCATATTTGTCTACGGAAACCCGGGCACAGGAAAATCAGCACTCCTATTGGATCTTGTTGGGGAAATTAATGACGAGGCAAGAAAACGAAAATTAGATTTGACAACTGCATACGTGAACTGCTCTGAGAGCAGGACAGAAACATCAATACTGCTTTCTGTCATGTCCCAGGTTAATCCTGCAAAGGAATACCCGAAGATGGGATGGAACAGGGCAAAGACCCTGGATGAATTCAACAAGGTTATGAACAAGGAGGCAAAGAATGTTCTCATCATTCTTGATGAAGTGGACTATGCGCTCAGGGAATCGGGCGATGACATCCTCTACAGGCTTAGCAGGATAAACAACCAGGTCAAGAGCAAGGTCTCAACAATAATAATCTCAAATGATGTCAGGGTGTCTGATTACATAAAGCCGAGGACGCAGTCTGCATTTGGGAGAATCAAGATTATTTTTTCGCCCTACAATTCAAATGAGTTATTTGACATAATAAGGGAAAGGGTGAAATTCGCATTACAGAAAGATGTCATAAGCGACAACGTGATAAGAAAAATTGCGGAGATTGAGGCAGGAAGAGGCGGCGACGCAAGAAAAGCATTGGATCTGGTTGATGCCTGCGCAAAAATTGCGGTCGCAAAAAAGAAAAGCAAGATAACCATCGACCTGGTTGAGGATGCGGACAGGAGCATGGAGGAGAATTCCGTGCTGAACATAATCGCAAGCCTGCCCAAGCACCAGAAAATATTGTACCTTGCTGTTTTGAAGAATGAAAAAAACGAGCTGGAAATGGACGGCGGAGAGGTTTACAGGAACTACCTGGAACTTTGCGAGTCATACAACGTAGAGCCATTGACCGAGAGGAGAATAAGGACATTCCTCATCAACCTGAGCGAGGTCTCATTGATTGAGGCAGAGGTCGGCTGGCTGAAGACGACAAAAAAGAAGGCAAGGAAAATCACAGTTAACTTGGATAAAGCATTGAGGACCAAGGCAGACAAGCTTTTGAGAAGCAGCATTTGATGAGTTAGGGGGGAATTAGCTTTTCATTAGCGCCAGCGCTGCCAGTTAGGAAAACGCAATCGAATTAGAGTGAGCTATGGACAACAAACATTGGCAAAAAGAGGTGAAGGGATGGAACCCATTAACATGACACGAGAAGAAGCGGAAAAAGTGCTTAGTGAAGCGGGGGTTAGAATAAACCCTGAGGAATTTTTGGCTGTGCTGGATGCAACCCGGCAGGATTTGGGAGAAGATGACCTTGCAAAACTTGCAAGAGACCCGCTGATTAAAGGTATGATTGACAGCCACCAGGCGATGGGTGAGATCATATCAGAAAACTGGCTTTTCACAAATTATTGTTTAACCGCAATAGACGGGGAAGCAGGAAAAACGAGCATGTTCAAGCATCTTACTGATCACGAAGAATATGTCCGGGGCATAATAAACTCAGGAGTTCAGGCAGTAATCAAGCCTCTGCTTATGGGAAGGAAAAGCGAGATTCAGTGCCCATTTTACAAGCCTTCCAATCCATTTGCAAGCAAGACTCACCATATCATAAAAACAATGCTCATAAGCCTGGCTCTTGCATCCGAGCTTGGGGTGACAGACCAGCAAGAGATAGAAGCAATCGGCATTGGCGCGGGCCTTCATGACATTGGGCAGTATTTGCCAAGGCTGAGGCAGATAGCTGAAAACCCGACAACACAGCTTAGCTCCGAGGACATCAGGACTATGATGACCCATCCAGTTTTGGGGGGCGTTTTCGTGGCTGCAAGCGGCTATGAGCTTCCTGAGCTTAGCAAGTTGATGATTCTGTATCATCACAAGGACCTGAAAGGAGGAGGCTATCCAGACATTTCAGCGTCAAATCTTCCTCTTGGTGTTAGGATTATTCAAGTGGCGGACAGATATGAAGCAGGAGTAGGCGACAGGCCTTACAAGAGAAGACCTGAACCTCCTGCAGAAGTTTTAACCGACCTAATAGACCAAGCAGAAAAGGGGCTGCTCGACATAGATGTCGTAAATGCGCTTACCATGCTGGCCCGAAGCGACAAGAGCAACCCGAGAATTACCGGGCATTACAGAAAAACCACCGGAGAGCCGAAGCATCAAAACTTATATGAAAGAATGCGGGTGCAAAATTTAGGCCCCGCAGTCATCAGGGAAGCGCCAAAACAGTACATGTGATATTCATTTGAGTTGTTGGGGGTGTGCTCGAAAGGCCTTGCAAACGCAAGGCCGAGTAGGGCATTTGTGAAAATGGAAAACGAAGCAGTACTATGGGATTATTTTCAAAAAGTCCAGGTAAGAGAGGCAGCGCAAACACCTAAGGTGTTTGCTGGTCTCTTTTTGCCAGCGCAAAAAGAGGCAAGGGAGGTAGCCAATGCCTCCCCAACTCTTCCCTCTTTTGGAAAAAAACTTGCAGGCCTAGGTAAGAAGGCACTATTTTTCACCTCGGTGCCTTTTTACTGGCTTGTATTTTTCACCAAAATAATGAACTGGTTTGACCTGAGATTTTTCATTTTCGTTGTAGCCGCAACAATAGCCATGAGCATTTTCGGAAAAAACTGGGGGTTGCTGAATATTCTGATAAAATGACAACACTGAACTTCATAAAATCAAAAGACAGGAAACTGCAGTGGAAGCAGGTTGAGCTGAAGGGCGATTCTCTTTACCTCCGGTGGAAGCAGAGGATTTACAGGTATGAGTTTGTTCCGAGATTGAGATTGAGAAGATAATTCATCCAAGCGCTCTTGAAACAGAAGTTACTTCCACAGAATTAACGCCTTCTATCTTGGCAAGTTCCAGTTCTAAGGGTTCTGTGTCCCCTCTCTTCTCGTCAACAGCGAATGTTATGTCCAGAGCTTTCAGGCCGAAAGCAACAGGATTTATCTGTGCCTCCTTGAAAGCATTGTCCCTGCCGCAGAAAGAATTTATTTTTTCTGTGATTATTTTCTCAAGGGCATTCAAATCCACCTCAGTGTCCTCAGGCATTACCCTTATCTTAACGATAACCATTGCCATGTTTAAGGTCCTTCGAATCCGCATTCCGGGCATTTGTATTTTGCAGAAATTGACTTGCAGTGGGTGCATCTTATTATGTCATATTTGCCACACTTCGGGCAGAGGAATTTTGCTGCAGAGTCGTTTGCCAGCCTTCTCTTGCATGAATTGCATTCTATTTTTTTGTCCATTATACTCAGAGAAAATGAGGGATTTATAAAGGTTTTGGGGAGTCGGGCTCCATTTTACTTACCGGCTCAGGAAATATAGTATATATTCATTATACAATAGTAAACAAACTATATAAATAGGACCGATAACAACACTCCTCAGGGGGTAAAATGAGTGCGAAATCTAAGCTAAAAGAGGATATTCCAGTTCCAAAACCGCCAGTAATCCCGGAAATTAAGCCGGAAACGCGGGGCATGTTCTCATCATTATTCACAAAAGACCTGAAATCCTGGGAAAAGGACCTCAAGCAGAAATCAGAGGCGCTAGCAGAAAAGGAAAGGCTTCTTCTTCGGGTTGAGAAAGAGCTGAATGAGAAAAAAGTCAGGGTTAATGAGCAGGAGGATTTCATAATCAACAGGAGAACTGTCCTTGACAACAAGGAAAAATCGCTTGAGGAAAAGGAGAACGAGCTTGGCGACATCAACAAAAGCCTTTCGAGGCAGGCAAAGGACCTGGACAAGGACCGGCAGAAATTAATTGAAGAAATAAAAAAGCTCACTGAGAAAAAAGGGGCAATTGCCAATGAAATAAATTCTTACACGGCAAAGGAAGAGCAAATCAAGAGAACCATTGACCAGCAGGAGAAGGAAGTTTCATCATTCAAATCAAACATGGGCAGGAAGGAATCCGAGCTTGTGAAAAAGGCAGAGGAGCTTCTTGCAAGGGATTCAAACATTTCAAAAAAAGAAAAAGACCTGTCTGACAAGGAAAAAAGCCTGAGCGAAAGGGAAAAGACTGTGAGAAATCTCCGGGAGGACTTCGAAAAGGAGAACAAGTCCAAGATGGACTCCTATTACAATCTTCAGAAGGAACTTGAAAAATTAAATTCTGAAAAATCAAGGCTGAACTCTGAAATCTCGGTGAATTCGAGGCAGCTGGAAGATTTGAAAAACGCAAATAGGATTATGGAGAAAAGGGATGCTGACCTTATGAAGAAGGCAGAGGAAATTTCAAGGAGGGATTCTGATTCTGCTGCAAGGGAAAGGGCGCTTGCAGAAAAAGACGCCGCCCTGAAAGCCGGGGAGCAGGCCCTTTCTGAAAAAGATAAAAAAATCGCCAAGTTCGAGAGCGAAGCCAGGGAAGAAAACAGGATTCTCGAAGACAAGCAGAAGACAATTGTCAGCGACATAATGGTCCTTACAAACAAGAAGACTGACCTTGAGAGGCAGATTTCCGAGACAAGGGCATTGCTCAAGAGCATGAGAGACGAGTATGACTCAAAGAAATCAGAGCTCCAGAAAAAGGAAGCATCGCTGATTGGACGGGAAGCCGATGTCAATGAAAAGCTCAGCGAGATAGAGGCAGACAAGACAATGATTGACAAGGAGCTTTCTTCAATTGAAAAAGACAAGAAGGACATTGAAGCAAGGGAAGACGAGATTGAGCAGATATTCGAGAAAATAGAGGAAGGGAAGAGGGCATTGGACAGGAGAGAGAAAGAGGTTGTTGCAAAAGAAAAGGACTATGCTTCACGAGCAAAGGAATTGTCATTGAAGGAGCAGAAGATTGCAAAGGTCAAGGAGATAAAGGAAAACATGCCTGTCCTGAAAAGAAATTATGATTCTATGCAGAAAAGGTTCGCAGTGCTTGGGGCCAGTGTTGAAAGGCTTGAGAAAAAGGAAAAGGAAATAAGTACAAAAGAAGCCGGATTCAAAGACAGGGAGCGGGTTATAGCTGAGAAAGAAACAACAGCGGCAAGGCTGAAGGATGAGCTGGAAAAGGAAAAAGCCCACGTGGATGAAATCAGCTTCAGCAGCTATCTGGCAAAAGAGCTGAAGAGATACGAGCTTGAACCGGAAGAGATGGAGAAAGAGGAGCTATCCGCTGCAAGCCCGGGCGAGCATGACATTTACAAACTTATAGAAATGGCAAAGATTGCAGTTGACAGCAAGAGGGTGAACGAGGCAAAGGAGCTGTACAGGCAGATAAGGGACGCCTACTCAACTCTGAGATTGAATGCAGAAGAGAAAAAGAAAGTCTATTACGATGTTATAGCTCTCAAGACGGATATTGAGATTGCGGGCATTGGGTGAGTTTTATTACGATTTTTCTGGAATATAATCCCGTTTTCTGGGCAGGCCTTAAACGCGATTCTTGTTTTTTCTGTTTGCCGCGACTGCCAGGCCTGCGATAAACTGCCTTCAGCAGTTAATATCCTATTCTTGCGTGGCACTCCGCAAGAAAATGGCTTTGCCATTTTCTGCGCGCAGAAAACCTTTGGTTTTCTTGCGTAGCAGAAGAAGCGACTAACTATTGACGTTAACGCAAGAACCAGCAAACGGAATATTATTTAAGGGACCTAAACAGAAATTATTTTATCTTTCTCATCAACCTCAAACTTGACATCCAAAAACTTCTCTGTGATGTAGATGTTTGTAAGCGTGTGCTTTGTTATCTCGGAAACCTTTATCCTGCCGCCGAAAAGCGCCATAAACGGGATAAGGTTGTCAGCCAGATGGCTGTCGATGGGAGCGCCTGATTTTATTTCCCGGATTAGATTGTCTGCCGCCTCCTTGCCGACCTTTTCAGAGGGCTTGCCCTTTTCCCCCAGATAATCTGCGCCGATTATCGCGCCTGAATCAAATTTTGCCCACAAAGTTATGCCCGAGCCGGGCGAAAGCGAATCAGAATATTCCGCTGCAATGTTGACCGGGCAGTTTAATTCCTTCAGCGCCATCTTCGCAACCTCTGCCTGCCTTTCGGCAACCTTTGCATCTGAAAGTGTTTTCGATGCGTGGGAAACTCCTTTTATCTGCAAAATCTTTCCCTGCTCAGCAAAATCAAGGTTCAGTTTTTGCTTTTTTATGTAGTCAAAAAACTCCGCGAAATTTTCAAAATTTTTAAGCTTGAATTTTGGCCTGACTGTTATTTCAATTTCCCCGCCGCCTTTGGGGTAATAGCCGCGCCTGAGAAGCTTTATTTCAAATGATGCCAGATTTTTTATGTGCGGGATAAAAACCTCCTTGAAATAGTCAAACGGCATGCTCCAGTTTACATCCGTGCCCCCTGTAATTCTGATTTTGACCGGCGCATTTGCAAACATTGCAGGAATCAGAACCGACTGCAAGAATAATGTGATTGAACCGGCAGTGCCTATGTCAACATCCAGCGCAGTTGCCGAGAGCTTTCCCGGGAAAAAGGACATGGATGTGGAGCCAATCTCAACGTCTGTAAAATCCGCCCTGCAGAGCTGGGCAGCTGCCTTTACACAGAAAAGATGCTGGGCCTTCAGCCCTGAATCGCCCCTCCCCTTCCTTATATTGTCTATGTAGAATGATTTGCCTGTCAGGCAGGCCAAAGCGAGGGCGTTTCTTGCAATCTGGCCTCCGCCCTCCATGTGCGAGCCATCAAGGATTATGTCTGTCATATATTGAAAAATGCCAGGATGCTTTTAAAAACTTTGCATAAAGCTTAAAAAGATGCTGACTGAGCATCATATAAAATTATTTATAAATTTGAGACCTAATTAAAAAATGGCAAAAGTAATAAGCACTTTATATTGCAAAGTAAGGGCCAGGTTAGAAAAAAAGGAAGAAGAATGTGAAACTCCGGTCAGCAGGCCTGCTATGCCTAAACCAGTAATCCCTATAGAGATTGAAGGGTTAGACGCGGAACCAGAGAAAAAAGTTACGCTATCCTTCTCAACCAATTACTTTTACAAAATTTTAAGGTATCTGGACAGGATTGATCCTTCATTTTTTATGACATACAACGGCAACCCCCCTCCAGACAGGGCACAGAATGCAATGGCAGGAAGGGTTGTTGGTGCAATAGAAGAGCTTGCCCATCTTCAGCCAGACCCGGAGGGTATTGAAAAAATCCTGCTAGAAGTAGAAAATATGGCTGAAAAAATGGATGGCAGTTTTCCTTCTCCGCTAAGGGTAATTTTAACGCGGGGCATAGCTAATGTGAGAAAGGAATTGAACAAAGAACCCACTGGTGTTAGGTATAAAAACTATTCTTTCCCAAATTGAGGCAAAATCTTCCTTTTTTTGGCCATTTTTAAGGCTTTCTCAAGGTTTATATATTTTTTGCTTGCAGATAAAGAACAAAATGCCAACACAAGCGTATAACGGAACTGGAGCATATCAAAAATTATGGGAACTTTTGGACAAAAAAGGTTTTTACATAAATGTAGGGCAGCCACCTACGGGCACACCTGCGCAGGAAAACCTTGCAGCACAAATTATGGATATTGTTCAGGGAAAGTTCGGTGAAGCATACATGACCCAACCTAGTCGGGAGGATATTAAGGCAATGTTAACCAAGCTAAGGACTAAAAAGGAAGAGCTTAAACTATCCGGGCCTCTGGAAACCATTCTGGACGCAGGGATAAGACTTGCTGAAAAAGAACACAGGCTTAACTCAGTATGAAAAAAACAACATCATTATTCATTGCACTGATTTTCCTAGTTTCAGTAGTGTCTTTTGCCGTTGCAGAGGGAAATGCAACCAACCTGAATGCCGCAAACATTTCTGATGAAAAATCATTGAATGAAACAAATCTCAACAGCTCTTTGGAAGAAACAGCCAACGATACAGAAAAAAACCTTAACAACCTTGAAAACGAAACAAACGAGGCGCAGGGCATTGCAGAGGAAAGCAATGACGCTGCAGACATCGAAGTTGTTGATGCTACGCCCAGCAAGCCTGCAGTTGTTGCGCAGAAACCTGCGGAAACAGTAAACAATTCAGATGAAACGCCTTCAGTAACCCCGGACAATACGTTCATGTGGGGGCTTAAGAGAGCAGTTGAAAGGCTTGACCTACTTTTAACATTCGGAAAATCAGCAAAGGCGCAGAAAGGCCTTGCCCATGCAAGGGAAAGGCTTCTTGAGCTGCAGGCAATGGTTTCTGAAAGGAAATTTGACGCAGCAGAGAAGGCGGCATTTGCCTACAATGAAAGCATAATCGGCGTTGAAAATGTTGTTGATTCGCTGGGTGAAAGGGATGATGAGAAATCGGCCGATGAGCTTAAGCAGGTTCAGCAGCAGGTCCAGAAGCATGAGCAGGAGCTTGCAGGCATACACAATAAAATAAAAAGCGAGTCTTCTGGATTAAACATCGAACAGCAGAATGCAATGACCAACCTGCTTATCTCGGTAATAAGCCCTGAGCAGGATTTGAAGGTCAAGGCAAACCAGATTGAGATTAAAACAAAGTCCAAAGACAAATAATTTTAATAAGACTTAAAAAGAAACAGTCAAATGATTATGCATGAAAAATGGACCGGATAATGCGAGCAAGTATTTTTTAAAGTTCGGGCTGTGGTTTGGAGTTCTGGTTGTTCGCTTTATCGAGAAGATAATTCCCAGCTTCAGAAACAAGAAAGAGAATCTTTACGGAATCAAGGACCCCTACCTCGAGGAATTCAACCTGTCAAACAGGGAAAGATTCAAGAGAAACATAAAACGAGCAATAATCATAGATTTCGGGATTGTATTCTGGGTCTATTTTGCAGTGCTGATTAACTACCTGTTTAAAATATTCAATTTCAAAGCGCAACTAACCCTGCTGATTAGCTTGGGTGTGTTTTTTATAATGTTATTTATAATATTTGCATTTACCGCTTACAAAATAAGCTACAAAGAATAAAATTATTCCGCCAGGTAAACCCCTTTTTCCGCAATGACAACATTAACTTTTAATTTTTTTGTATTCTTCGGGTTTAGAACCGCAACAGACTGGTATGTTTCCGGATGCAAAACCTCAAGATGGGGATAGTTTTTTGTCACCTGGGTTGAAAATTTCTCAAGCTTTTTTATCTTCTTGCCCTTGAGCAGGATTTTTGCATTACCCCCCTTGGCCAGGTCGCAGCCGCAGGCGAACTTTCCGATGCTTTTCAGCAGGATTATTTTTCTGTCAATCTCTACAATGTCTCCCGGAACATAGTCAGAAGCGGTGTATAAAATAGCCGCCCTGTAAAGTGTTTTTCCGGTCTTGCTCACGCCGAACAGCCTTGTTGTAATCTGCATTTCCCCGCCGAATTTGGCGACCAGCTTTCTCGCCAGGGAGGCTGCAAAATGCTGGGAAGGCAGGTAAAGGTCAACGCCGTTCCTCTGCTTCTCTATCTGTGCAATCTTCATATTCCTTGAATTGAGCTCTGACTGGACAAAATCAAGAATCTCCTCCCGCATGTTCCTCAGCTGCAAAGTTACTTCAAAATAGTCTGACATTTTTCGATACCTTTAAAAACAATCTTTTAACCTTGGGAGACATGGGCAAAAACAACTTTATAAACATATTGAAAAAAACATGGCACTTCATCTGGGAGGAGGATTCTGCGCTCAGCTGGATTGTAAATATCATTCTTGCAATTGTTCTCATCAAGTTTGTTGTTTACCCGGGGCTTGGCCTGGCATTCGGCACAGGCTATCCCATCGTTGCAGTTGTTTCTGACAGCATGGAGCACAGCGGCATGCCCTTTGACAGCTGGTGGGCGGTCCAGCACGGCTTTTATGACAGCAAGAACATAAGCAGGCAGGAGTTCAAATCGATGCCTTTCCAAAACGGATTTAACAAGGGGGACTTGATGGTGCTTTTCGGAACCAAACCGGAAAAGGTCAGGATGGGCGATGTCCTGGTTTTCATGGCAGGAAAGCCTGACCCAATAATCCACCGTGTTGTGAACATAAAAAATGAAAACGATGCTTACACATTTGAAACAAAGGGCGACAAGAACCAGGCCCAGATAGTAACCAGCTGGCTTGACGAGACAAATATCAGGCAGAATGCTGTTGTCGGAAAAGCAGTTCTCAGGATTCCATACCTTGGATGGGTTAAGATAGCTGCCGTTGACATGGTTGTATCGGTTATCAACCTGATAAGGGGGTAAAATGTTTTGCAAGAAATGCGGTTCAATAATGATACCCAGGAAAGAAGGCGAAAAAACAATCCTGCAGTGCCTGAAATGCGGATACAAAGAGACTGCAGAGGCCGTTGAACTGAAGGAAAAGAAGAATAAAAAGGATGATGAGATTAGAATTGTTGAACGTGAAGATACTGCGATGCCTGTAATAGACGAAATCTGCCCGAAGTGCGGCAACGACAAGGCCTACTTCTTCACCCAGCAGACCAGGGCTGGCGACGAGCCGGAAACAAAATTCTACAGGTGCACAAAGTGCAAGCATACCTGGAGAGATTACAGCTGATTGTTCTGTGGGCAGATTCCAATAGCACAAAAATATCCCCGTTTTCTGGGCAGGCCTTAAATCCGCTTCCTGCTTTTTCTGTTGACCTCTATTGCCAGGCCTGCGATAAGCTGTCTACGCTGCGCTTGACAGCTAATATTCTTTTCTTGCACGGCGCTCAAGCAGAAGAAGCTGACAAAACATTAAGTCTAGTGCAAGAACCAGAAACCAGATTTTTGTTTTAAGAATTTGCTTAGGAACATAACAAGCTAGAAAAAATTAAATTAAAAACTTAAGAAACCTTCGCCGCAGAGAAAGTTATTGTTGAAGTCCTTGACCCACCAGCAATGTCATTGGGGACAATAAGCTTGATTGCTGCGCTGATTTCATCCTTGGAATTGTCATACTGCAGTATAGGGCAGAGGGTGTTAGGAGTCCCTGTTGAGTTGGGCACTTCAGCATAGGATGTGGACAGGCTGGTGCAGGAACTCGCTTCTGTGGCAATTCCCTTAAGCATATAACTTGGGCTTGTACCGCCTATAAACTGGCCAGCATTCGTGTCAGCAGTGTAATTGACGCTGATATTCACTGTTCCGTCATTCTCAATGTAAAAGTAATCCTTGTAAGGCGCCCAGGAGCCGTTAATGCTGCCTCCGCTTGGGGTGTAGTTAAAGGTCCATGTCTGATTTGAATATGTATTGCCGTCAAAGAGGCTTGATGTTCCGACAAACATAATTGTAACATTATTTGAAGAGTCAAAAGCGCTGCCTCCAAATCCGCCAAGGCTGGTAGCAGGAATATCTCTTATCCTATGAAAGCTGTTGTCCTGGGGGTTGAAGTCCCAGAAACTATTTATTTTGTAAGTTACATTGTCTACAGCCCAAATCAATACCCTGTCTCTTCCAGGGTCATAAAACGGTGCAAATACCTCACCATTCATAGGAGGAGCTCCTGATGTTGCCAGCTGTGTCCAGCTGGTTCCGTCATAGGTCCATGTGTCATTAAGATAATCATCACCAACTTTGCCCCCAAAGAGGTATGCCTTGCCTGTGCTGGTGACAAAAGTCATCCCAGCGCCGGTGCTCCTTGCGGATGGTGCTTCAATTGCCTTCTCTGTCCAAGTATTAGCTGAATAATTATACTCCCACGTAGCATTGCTGCTGGCCGCCCCGTCTCCGAAAAGCACAGAAACATTTCTCTTGCTGTCAAAAACCATTGGTTTTCCCTGGCTGATAGGTGGCGAAGCTCCTGGAACGAGATTTGTCCAATTTGTTCCATTGTACTCCCAGGTTTCATTTTTATTACCGCCATTGCCGCCTCCTCCAAAGATAATAACCCTTTTTGCATAAGAATCATAATCAATAGACGACAATACCAAGCCCTGGTTCCCAGGCACAGCTGATGCGCTGGCGCTTGTAATCTGTGTCCAGGCCATCGTAGAATAATTAAATTCCCAGGTATCATTCAGGTATGGGATTGGAAGGCCCCAGAGGAGTCCTCCGTAAAACACAAAAACCTTCCTGTCTGTGTCAAAAACCCCATATGTAAGTCTTTTTGAAGGCATTTCGCCAACAAGGCTGGTTATATTATTCAGATAAAAATTGTTTTTTCCAAGGGAACTGTCGAGTGTGGAGTTGGTTGAGTTTGCGTTAACCCTTCCCGAGCCGAAATCAATTGTTCCTGAAACAAGGATTGAAACCTCTTCTGTGAGGTTAAAAGCAGTGCTCGCATCCCCCGATGCTGCCCTTCCGCTTAAAACAACAATCTGCCTTGGGCCAATCAGAAAAACAGAGAGAGAAACAACAATAAAAACGCCAATCAATAATGCTATTGTATTATTCTTCATCAAAACACCAAAAACAATTAAAAACATGTGATATTTAAACCTTTCGTTTTGCCCAGGCAAACGTTTATAAAGAAAATAACTTTTAAAATTCTGTTTAGGGGGTGAAAATCAGGCAAAATGAAAAATGCCCTTATTAATTACAGAACTGCAATCTTTTTGGCTATAATAATACTAGGCATTTCGCTGATTTTCATCGGAATCGGGAGCTCGAAAAACCCCGAAAAATTCATAATCGGCAATGCTGTTTCGGCATTGCAAAAGGAAGCGCCTGCTTCTGGGATAAGCCGGCCGGCTGAAAGCAATGTTATTGACGTTGCTTCAGGCAATGAGGTTCAGGATGATGTGCCGCCAGTCCAAAGCATAGTTACATCACATTCTTCAAGCCGTGTAGAAACCAATAAAGGAAAAATTGAATTTGAAGGCGCAGTTGATGTTTCTGAGAATGATTTGGACAAATATGTCAAAATTGAGGATAATTTTATCAGTGTTGATTCTGAAGCCTTGCCTTCTTTGAATAAGCCGGCAACGCTGACGCTGTACGGCAATTATGACCATACGCCTGTTGTTCTAAGGGATGGAAAATTCTGCCCTGAATGCCAGGTTTTGGACTATTCGAACGGAAGGGTTGTTTTCACAGTTCCGCACTTCTCGAGCTACAGTTTAGAGAACTGCATGAAAACAGATGAGCAGTACAGGGTTAATTTGTCAAACAATTATTTCACACTGAACTATCCGGGGAATTATCTTATCTGCGATGATTACAATGTTACAGATGCAGAAAACAGGGGAGTGATATTCATCAATTCCAGCGATGTCTCAGTTGACTGCCAGGGAACCCAGATAACCGGGGATTACAGCGGAACAGGAATTATCCTGAGGCAGTTCCCGGAATATGATGCCTGGGCAGAAAAAACAGCAAATTTCACAGACCTCAAGCCAATCCTTGAAAACCTCGGCGGATTTCTGGATGGAATCACATTCATTGAGAATGCTACAATAAAAAACTGCAACTTCAGGAATTTCCAATATGGAATGAACATAACCGCAATAAAAAACAGTTTAATTGTTAATAACACTTTTGACAACGCCAGCATTTTCTTCGCTGCATTAAATACTGTTGTGGAAAACAACGAGGTGAAAAACAGCGAATTTGGAATCGGCATCATTGGAATGGGAAGTGCTGTGGTTGATAATAAACTTGTGAATGATAAAAACGGAATATTTGTTGCAGGATTTGATAATGATGTGATTGGCAATGACCTGAGCGGAAATGAGAATGGCATAATATCAATCTTCGCAGAGGGAACCAAGATAGAGAATAATACTGTTGCCGGAAATTCCGGCAAGGGAATTTCGCTGGTTGAATCAGTAAATAATACTGTGATGGGGAATACTATTCTGAATAACAACGTAGGAATCTCGATGAGCGGGCTTTTCACAGAAGGGCCTGCCTACGGCAATGTGATTAAGGATAATATAATTGAAGGGAACGATAAAGGAATAGAGGCAAGCGATGAAACATTGGTTAATTTGTTCAGGATGGGCAAGCCGAGAACAAGCTACGTAATAACTGGGAATTTCATATTGTCAAATAAGATGAACAATACTGCGAACGACATTTCAGTCAAGGGAGATGGATTTACTGGCAATCAAATAACAGGTAATATGTTTCTTGGTGGAAGCGTTGACATATCATGCACTCTTAATAATATAATAGACAAAACAAACACATATGCCGCAGGGGCGGTGTACTGCCCGCTAAATGAAACTGTTGTGATGGGGACGGAAGGGGCAGGGGGTTCAAACTGCACAGTTGAGTCAGAAACTCAGATAACCAATGACACTGCAGACCAAGAATTGCCATCAATTTATGGAGATAAAATAGTTTGGCAAGATTATAGAACTGGAGACCCGCACATCTATATGTATGATTTATCCACATCAACAGAAACACAAATAACAACAAATACAACAGTCCAAGGGAACCCGGCAATCTACGAAAACAAGATAGTCTGGCAAGACTACAAAAACGGAGATTATAATATTAATATTTATGATTTGTCCACATCAACAGAAACACAAATAACAACAAATATACCACTCCAAATTAATCCTGCAATCTATAAGGACAAAATAGTTTGGCAAGATCATAGAAATGGAAATTGGGATGTCTATATGTATGATTTATCCACATCAACAGAAACACAAATAACAAATAACGATAAAGAACAAACTGTTCCAGCAATATATGAAGACACCATAGTATGGGAAGACAGTAGATACACTTCAGATATTTATATGTACAACTTATCTGCATCAACAGAAACAAAAATAACAAATAACAGTAGAGGAGAAGGTGTTCCAGTAATATATAAAAACATTATAGTGTGGAGTGACCATAGAAATCAAGATATTGATATTTACACATATAATCTACTAAATTCAACAGAAGCTAAGATTACCGCCCATAAATCCGGACTAGGCGATCCCTGGATAATTAACTATTACCCGGCAATCTACGAAAACAAAATAGTTTGGGATGAATACAGAAATGGAAGTGACAACTTTGATATCTACATGTATGATTTATCCACATCAACAGAAACACAAATAACAACAAATACTGCAAATCAATACCATCCAGTGATATATGAAAACAAAATAGTTTGGCAGGATGACCGGAATGGAAATCTGGATATCTACATGGGAACACTTTCTCCTGATTGCTTTGCGCAAAATACAACAAATTGCACTCCAAACTGGCTTCCTGAAAGCAATTCATGCGCTGGCAGTCAGAAACTGATTAGTTATTATGATTCAAATTACTGCGGAATAACTGAGAGTTTGCCTGCTGATAACGGGACTTACGCATCATGCAGTTCAAACAGTTCAGTTATCGGGAACATCAACACAACAATCCCTGATTTCCGCATAGAGATTAATGGAGATGAAAACCTATCACCGGTCTTTTCAGGCATTCTTACTGTTGGTTTTCTTCACGGAAGCCAGCTGATAACTCAGTTCGATTTTAATTTCACAAATAATGTCCTTGACCTGTCAAATGTTTCAGTAGGCAGGCAGAATGCGACAGCCACAATGGGATATGTCTATGTTTCAGGCATAGAGCTTCCGGAAGGTGTTACCAAAACATTGTACATGGACAAAGTAATAAACACAGACAGGATTTGCATAAAAGACAGCGATATCAGGGATATTTCAGAAATAAGCAACAGCTGCAACGGCATCAGCGAGACTAGCATAAAATGCAACGGCCTGGAAAGAAACGGTTACACTTGCACTAGCAACGGAACTCAATATATCATAACCGGGCTAAGGCATTCAGGCGCAACCCAGTTCAATGAAACAGAGGGCAACACGACATTTGCATGGCTGAAATTCTCCGGAGGCAATGAAACAGGGTATGACCGCATTTCTCCGGTCTTTGCCGGCGCAAGAATGTCATTGGACCAGCCATCCTGCGAAGGGGTTGCCTGCGATAAAAAATTGCTCAAGAAAGGGATTTTCAATTTTGACATCACAAACGGAACTTCAACTCTGGCCAACATGACGTTAGACGGCTTCTTCTTTGCAACGACCACTGCAAATCAAACATTCGGGGGAACAGCCCTTTTATGGGGAAATGCAACAATAAATTCCCTTGACCCTTCATTTTCTCCAAATGGAGATTACAAGATAGTAATAGAATACTGGAATCCATCCTACACTGCGTTTGCTGTGCTGGACGGGCTTAACAGGAACATCATGCAGTTCGGCGTTGACATGACAAAAGTGCTCCAGAATGAGATTATAATAAACGGCGCAAAGAACGTAAGCCTTGCAGATGTGGAGCAGGGCACGCATTCCGACTGGATGGTAAACGGCTGGGGCTCAATAAGCTTGGATGCGGATTATGAAACATTGGACAATGATCTTGGCCCAAATTACCTTGATGTGTCAAACCAGTCTCTTTTCATAGGCACATTCAACACCGCAAACGGGACCAATTCCTGGGCAATTAACGGCTGGGGCAAGAGGTGGTATAACAATACAGAAGGAAAATACCACCAGGTGGTTTATGGGTATGTTTCAGACACGCTTGCTATGACCCAGGAATGCATAATTGATTCTGACTGCAATGACAATAATTCCGCAACAGTTGACCGCTGCGTTGACGATGTCGTGGGGAAAATCTGCGCAAACCAGATTCCAACAATTTACGGAACCGCTGTTGATGCTGTAACTGGAGAGCCTCTTGCAGGGGAGCAGGTGTCAGTTTACAGCGCAGAGGAAAGAGACGCTGCATTTGAAAAATGCCTGAACTATGATGCAAACGGAACAGAGATAGGAAACTGCTCTCTGCAGCCAAAAGATATTCCGGATGCAATTACTGACGAAAACGGGCATTACGCAATAGTTGGCCCTCCGGGGGTTTACCATGTTGTTGTTAATGGCAGCAGGGAAGACACATTGAACAGGTATGTGGGAAACGAGGTTGACCATATCTACCTTCCAAAGGATGGAACAGTTAAAATCGTTGTTGAGCCGGAGCGGATAGAAGCAGGATTCCATTCATCGGCATATGTAAAAGATAATGGAGTTATCACAAAAGTTTTCAACGACAGCCATGTCACGCAAACTCCGGTTTATGTCAATGTAACCAAAACAGGCAATCTTGAATTTTTCATAAATGTCGGGGCAACAGACCCTTACACTTTCAAGTACAATCTCTCAACAATAGAAGGCAACAACCATGTTACTTGTTATAATAATAAGTATAACCTGACCGGGACCAACAGTTCAAACCAGGTAATAATTGACCAGCTTGACGGCGACACCTGGAGACTTTGGTTTGAGGACTTGCCTCCAGGGCATCACTGGAGGGTTGAAAATGCGCCGAAAGAGCCAGACTATGATGATGTCGTGTTCCTAATAGATTACACTCCTGCTGGAGAAAACATTTCAAACACATCCAATTCAACAAACCAGACAGACTACGACTGCGACAATGATGGAATTCCAAACTACCTTGACAGCGATGATGACTGGTGCGATTTCGGCGACAAGAAGACAGAGATAGTAAATGAATCTGCAGGCGAACTGTATACCGCTGGACAGATGATTTACACCGGAAGGTACAGGAATAAAGACCAATACATGAAAAATGAGACAGCGCAGTTCATGATATTCGGCACAAACAATATGAGTGAAAATGCAATAGTAACATATGTTATTGAAGACCACTCGCACAATCCTTTCAAAAATGTAAATGGAAGTATAATATACAGGGGAAACATAAGCTTAGAAGATGAAAGAGTCACCATATACAACGATGGAAATGTTTGGAACAGTTCATTCAACTTCACAATACCTGCAGATGCTTTCGAGAAAATAGATTTCGATGGTGACAGGGATTATAATGATTACTACCAGATAGATGATGCGGGACCATACTCTGAAACTGCAAAAGGATATGACCTTAACCAGGACGGAGACCTTAATGACAATTATTCAATCTCGCTTACACCGACAGATTACTTTGACAGCGACGGAAGATACGATGTGCACATCTGGTACAACGGAACAAAAACACACAAGCTCGGGGACTTTTATGTGATTCCTGACAAGGCACCAACATTAAACGCGTTGGGCCAGGTAATTTATACCAATGAAACAGCAATCCTCAACTTCGGGGCTGACGACCCAACCGCATACCAGGAGGGAATGTTTTATATTATGTGGGAAGATGGAATTGCAGTCAAAAACAACGTGACTGTGGTAGTTACAAGCATATTAAAACTTAATGAATCCGATAATAAGTCAAATGCCTATGAATCAAACAGCTCGGTAGGCAGTACCTACATAAACATTACAGGGGGAATATTCATGATAAACTTCACAGAAAGCGGGTATTACAATATAACATTTACCGCAACAAACATGAGAGGAAGAAGCACGAACAAGACGGTTAGTGTGACTGTGTGGATTACTGAAGATGAGGCTGGGAATTTTACTGATAAAATGTTCAGAGATTTGAATTATGGAGGTTATGGGGGGTTGATACCTCCGGACTGGGGAGACCCTTGGGTAAATGTTTACGCCACTACGCATAGTGTAACCTCCACATGGGACAGGTATGATGATCTCGGCAGGCAATTTGGCATGGAATACATGTCAAAGTGGGACGGACTTGCAGACTTTGAAGAATCGCTACTTATTGCTTATATTAACTCATTTCCTGGTACGGGTCCTGCAATTATACCTATTAGACCCTCAACTGCCTATGAATTTAACAATACACTTTATAATCAGCTGAAATTTTTAAGATGCGACAAAGGAGCAACTGAACCGCTACCTACTGCTCCGTCTTGCTCATAATATAGTTTTTATATTTGAAACTACCCCAAAATTTATATATAAATCTCTTATTTTGACTATACATATATGAGTAAATTAAAGAGGATAGCAGGTTACATAGTTCTGGCGGTAATTGTAGCTGCCATACTTCTATCAGTTAGGTATCCTGGAATCAACTTTACAGGCATGGCTTCAAGAGATAATGGCGATTCAAAGGTTGACAAGGATGTTCTCGGAACACTAAAGGAAAATGATACAGTTGATGTCATAATAAAGCTGAAAGAGCCACAGGTTGATTTGAACTATAACAACCAAGCACAAAGGGAAGAGAAGCTGGATGAAAAAAAGGAACTGGTAAAGGAAGTGCAAGAAAAGGTTCTTGATTCCGTTGATTACGTAAACGCATCACCTGAGCAAAACGGCACAGACAGAAATGCAAGCCAAATAACGGGGCTTTTATCTGCAGACGAAACTCCTGATCTTGAATTAAAATACCAATACTCCACAGTCAGCGCCCTTGCAGGGACAGTAACAATGCAAGGGCTTGATGAACTGAAAAAAAACCCCAATGTCCTGAGGATAACAAAAATAAAAACCTATGAGCTTCATCTGCCCCAGTCAAGGCAGATTGTTAATTCAACTGCAGTAAATTCAATGAATGTTTCCGGGATTTTCATAAAAGGCGCAGGAGAAACTGTCTGCGTTGTTGACTCGGGAATAAATTACATGCATGAAAGCCTTGGGGGATGCACCAATAACACTTTTCTTGCAGGAACATGCTCAAAAGTGATTGGAGGATATGATATTGAGAATGGTGACAATGACCCAATTGATGACGTTGGACACGGAACCCATGTAGCGGGAATCATTGCAGGCAACGGCACAGTTATAGGAATGGCTCCTGATGCAAGGCTTGTTGCATTAAAAGTAGGAGCAACAAGCATAAGCACAGATAATATAATTGCTGCCATTGACTGGTGCGTTGCAAATGTTACAAAGTTCAACATCAGCGCGATAACAATGAGTTTGGGGGGAGGACTTTACTCCAGCTATTGCGACGCAGAAGAGCCAACCCTGACAACTTCCATAAACAATGCAGTTTCTGTAGGAATTTTTGTGGATGCCTCTTCAGGAAACGGAGGAAGAAATGACGCCATTGCTTCGCCTGCATGCATACAAAATGTAATGTCTGTTGGAGCAAGTTATGATGCAAATGTGAGCGCTCAAACTTGGGATTTAGGTGCGGGGCTTCACTGCACAGACGATGATACCTACGCTGACAAGGTAGTCTGCTTCACAAACAGGGACCCTTTGCTTGACATTATCGCGCCAGGAGCAATAATTACATCTGCGAAAGATGATTCAGGAACATCAGACAAGTCAGGAACATCAATGTCAGCGCCTCATGTTGCAGGGGCTGCTGCATTGGTCCACCAGTACTATCGACTTATTTTCAACTCAAGCATAAATCCTGCCGAGACAAGAAAAATACTGAAAAATGGCGGAAAACCAATTCAAATAGATAGCTACACATTCCCAAGACTGGACATATTGCAGTCAATAAACCTCATTCTTGTTCCAAACCAGACGGATAACTCACTGAAAGACAATTCAGGAAATGCAAAAATCCAGCTTCCTGCGAATGCAAATTTAACCCTCGCGTCAACCGCATTTGTCATAGGAAACAACTCAATTTATCTAAACTCAACAGAATATCCTTCTCTTAATGTTTCGGCAAATCTTACAATCTACAGCCTGACATTCCAGCACAATCCCGTTGCATTAAAAAACGGAAATTTCTGCACAGACTGCATTGGCATATCCTATGACGGGCAAAACTTCACCTTCTCTGTTACAGGTTTCTCAAATTACAGCGCAGGCACAAATTCACAGCTCTACATTTTCGACCAAACAGACAATGGAACTCTTGCTTACGCTTTCAAGAACATTTCTTTCTTTGCTAACTATACAAACATAACATCAGGAGTGCCGATTAGCACAGGAACATGCAATATCAGCTTTGAAGACGGGGTGAATGGAACTTTTGCATATGATTCGGGATTGTTTGTTTACATAAGAAGCTTTACATCTGCGGGACTCCCTAAACAATACAATGTAACATGCTCAGAGCCCAACTTTGAAACATTAAATTCAACAGAAGATATCATAATTTGGCCAGGATGCGGCCTTAACACCTCTAACCAGGACTGGATTATAGAAAATGCAACAGTAACCTGCGAGAACGAAACTTTATATTTTAATAATCAAACGCTGATTGTTGGAGCCAATGCAACAATTGTCCTGCTAAACAGTGCATTAATACTAAACCAGACAATCTACCAATATGTAAACATAACCCTTGCTAACTCTTCAAAAATGATAATCAATAATTCAATTATTAAAAGCCAGTTATCTCCAACTAAAAAATTTCGTATAAATGCATATGGAAATTTGACGATTACGAACACTCAGTTTAATGGCTCCGATTTAAATATTTATGGAGATGAAAATGAAATAAATAATATTACCAGCTATGACTATATTTCATCAAATAAGGGGAATACCTCGATTAATAACCTATTTGCATATGGTTATGTTTATTTTAGCAATTACTCAAATAACTACATTGAAGATTCATCACTCATCAATCGAACCTATTTTGAATATAACTCAACAAATTTTGTAAAAAACTGTTCTTTTAATGACCTTGTTTATTTCAGAGGAACTTCAACCACAGAGTTTGGACTGCCACAATCAAAAATAAATCTGAGGATACGAATTGAAAGCGGCTCGTCAGTGATAAAAGGTTATTTAGATATGCCTGACCTGTCAACAGTTTTGCCTGCTTCAAATGTCACAAGATACTATCCAATCCTTGTCAACTACACCAACGGCTCTCCTGCGATAAACAAACTGGTCAACGTCACAAACAGCACAGGTGAGCTGTGGAGCGGCTACACTGACACAAACGGAACTGTTAATGCAGTCTTGAATTTCAACATCTCAACTTACCTGCAGATAGATAACATTTCTGTAAATCCGACAAAGAATATTTCCCTTCTTGAAGACACCCCAATCATCTTTATCCTGAACATTCCTTCCAATGTCTACCTTAATCTGCCTGTGAACAATTCCAATTTCACGACTTTGAACAGTTTCGCTGAAATCAATTTCAACTTCTCATTCATCGACGACAATTCAACAAACAACTGCTCTATTTACATTGATGACGTATTGAACCAGACGAATGAAACAACGCAGAACAACACAATAACAAATTTCGCAGTAAATGTTTCAGGAGGAACTCACACCTGGCTTGTAAACTGCTCTGACGGGCAGTATGAGACGATGTCTGAGACCAGGAATTTCACTGTTCTTCAGAACCTGCCTCCTTCAGTTAGCCTCAATCTGCCTGCAAACAACACGCAGATAAACAATACAAACACAGTCACACTTAATTTCATGGCAATTGATGACCTAAACACAACACTTAGCTGCGATTTGTATGTCAATGGTTTATACAACCAGACAGATTCGGGAGTCATAAATAACACGCTTGCTAATTTTACCATTCCGGTAATTTTAGGCGCATACAACTGGTCGGTAAACTGCACAGACGGATATTCAAGCAATGTTTCGGAAACATGGTACTTCACTGTAAATGATACCTTGCCACCGTCAATAACCCTGAACTATCCTTCAAATGGAAACAGCACATTCAGCAACAACACAAACTTCAACTGGACAGCAACAGACAACTACTACGCAACATTAACATGCAATCTTACGCTTGACAGCTTGGTCAATGTTTCAAACATAATCGTAACCAGCGGAACTCCTGCAAACCAGACAGTGGCAGGCATTGCCCTTGGCCTGCACTGGTGGAACGTAACCTGCTGGGATGGATCAGGCAACATAAACATATCATCAACATGGAATTTCACAATCATACAAAACTACCCCCCCACAGTTTACCTTAACAATCCTCCTGACAATGCAACAATTAACAACAAAACGGTTTTGTTTAACTTCACGGTTATTGACAACCTAAGCTCAACATTAAACTGCTCAATCTACATTGATGGTAATCTTAACAAGACAAACGAAACAACCCAGAATAACACCCCAACCATCTTCAAGATAAACTTAACAGGAACCCACAACTGGTCAGTCAACTGCTCTGATGGTTCATTAACAAACATTTCAGAAACAAGGAATGTTTCAACATATTACTGCGGAGATGTCATTGCAAACGGCGCAGAGCAGTGCGACGGCTCTGACCTTAAATGGGAAAGCTGCGGTTCGAGGGGCTATTCAGCCGGAACATTGTCCTGCACAGCTTCCTGCACATTCACCGGATGCTCAAATCCAGGCGACAGCGGAAGTGGCGGAGGAGGAGGGCCTACAATACCTCCAAAAACAGACCCCAATAAAACCATTGAGGAGCCAGATAAACCGTCCAATAATACTGAAACCGTAAATGCGACCAAGAAACCGGTTCCCCCTGAAGTTCAAAAGCCAGTACAAATACTTGTTGCAGATATCAAAGCAACCCCGAAAAATGTCGGAGTCCTTATGCTTGTGGGAATAATTTTAGTCGCATCATGGATACTGATATTCCCGATAATTTACTTCGGAAGGAAATGCTTTGCAGATGAAAATATCATAGAAAGGCTAATTCGCGAAGAAAGGCTCGGCAATTACAGAAAGCTGTTTGTGATACATGAGGTTTACCAGAAATACAAGAAAATACTTGAAGAAAAAGAGAATAAAAACAATCTCGAGCCAATCAAATTCAAGCAGAAAGATTACAGGGAGATTGTCAAAATAAAAACAGAATTTGATGTAACCGAAGAGCTTGCAAACCTGATAGTTGCGGCAAGGAAAGGCTTCATGAACAAGATTTTGACGAAAGAAAGGATAAGCGAAAGGCTGAGAAAGAAGTTCAGGAAGATAAAGTTTGAAAATCCGTTCAAAGAATGATTGATGCAATTCTTAAAAAAGAGAAATTCAAGATCATTGTAAAGCCAAATTCCAAAAAGACAGAAATAACCGGAGCAGGAGATGGCTGCCTGAGGCTTAATGTTGCCGCCCCTGCTGACAAGAACAAGGCAAATATTGAAGTCATCAAGTTCTTCAGCAAGCTTTTGAAGAAAAAGGTCGGGATTGCTTCCGGATTAACAAGCAGAGAAAAGATAATTGAAGTGAAATCTCGCTGAACAAAAAACCTGGTTGCTGGTTCTTGCATTAATCTTGATGTTTTTTTCTGCTTTCTCTGCCTGAGTGCCATGCAAGAATTATATATCTAATTGCTGAAAGCAATTTATCGCAGGCCTGGCAATCAAGCCGAACAGAAAAAGCAATAATCCAGGCTAAGGCCTGCCCAGAAAACGGGATTTTGGGTTAAAAGCCATTTCAATTAAACATGAAATAAACCAAAAAGTTATAAATACTTAACCTCATCATATATGCATGTCTCTTAACCTGTCTATTCCGCAGCTGGACAAGAACAGCAACACAAAGGACTACGTTATTTCTGTTTTAAGCTATGACTGGCCCCTGACAATAAAGAAGCTTTACAATGTCATAAAGAAGAAATACGGCTACAAGGCAACCTACCAGGCAGTCTACAAAACTGTCCATGAACTTGTTAATGATGAGGTCGTTTCAAAAACAGAGGACGGCTACCAGCTCAATCTGGACTGGCTGAAGAGAATCCATGATTATACTGAGATTACCGAATCAAATTACTACGCAAAATCAAAGGTCAGCGCCATTGACGGCATAAAGGACTCAAAGACAGAGGGAAATTTCCAGGTGCTTACGTTCGAGAGCTGGTTCGATGTGGAGAAATACCTTTACTACCTGCAGAAAAACTACCTTTCAACCGCAGAGAAAAAAACAACAATTGTCCTGCACCACAACCATGAATGGCGGCCGCTGTTTTACCTAAGGGCAGAGTACAACTGGGTGAAGAAAGCCATAGAAAGCGGCCACAGGATTTTCTTTCTCTGTTCCGGCTCAACGGCCGCAGACAGCTGGGCTACCAGCTTCTACAGAAAAATGGGAGTGAAGGCGAAAACAGGGGTAAAATGCGCAGAGACCTGCGAGATTGTTGTTTTCGGCGATATTGTAGTGCAGATTTTTGTTCCGCCGGAAATAGGCTCAAGGCTCCATAACTCATTTGAAAAGGCAAAGGGAATAAGCGACCTAGAAATTCCCGGGCTGATAGCCAATGTCTTCGAGAAAAAAATTGACCTGAAGGTTGTCATCAACAAAGACAAGGCGCTTGCTGACCAGATAGCAGGGCAGACAATTTCAAGGTTTTAGGATGCCCTCAAAATCATCACAGACTACTGCGAAAGAAACCGCCTTGATTTACTCGGGTAAAGGTTTTGCTTCCTTTTCCTCAGGAACAAACATAGAAAGAGGCTTGTTTTTCATTATTGCTTCGTAGCTGATTTTCTTGAACTTCTCTTTTGTCATAACGCGCCTCTCTACCTACAGAAAAGATAATGAAACATCCTATATAAGCATAGTTGCTCTTGAAAATAGCTCTTTCATAATATAGTTTGATTGACAACATTCTCCCATTATAATGGGTTCAGGCAAACAATAACTCAAGCATAGTAAACAACTGCTGAAAATATTCTGCGGAATATATTTTCAAAAACAGCAATGTTTAAATATCAGCAACAATTACCAAATTATCAACCGATTGTGTATTTTCGCCAAAAAAAACACAACCCGTTGTGTTTGAAATTTTTATCTCGGCGAAAGATTTTTTGCAGATACAACCTACAATATGAAATGCATCTATTGCGGAAACCGTGAAACAAGGGTTGCTGACAAGAGAGACATAAAGGATTCGACAAGAAGAAGGCGAGAATGCACAAAGTGCAGGAAAAGATTCACAACCTATGAAGCGCCGGAATCGGTAAACATAACAATTGTAAAAAAAGACAGCCGAAGGGAGCCCTACCAGCGCGAAAAATTAACAAAGGGCATAAGGATTGCCTGCCAGAAGCGGCCAATAAGCGCTGACAGGATTGAAAAAATCGTTGCAGATGTTGAAAACAGCATAAAGGAAAGGAAATCAAATGAAATCCCTTCCCAGATGGTTGGCGAGCTTGTCATGAAAAAGCTGAAATCAACAGACAAGGTGGCCTACATAAGGTTTGCCTCGGTTTACCGCTCATTTGAGGACATCAATGAGTTCGAAAAAGAGGTTAGGGCGCTTAAGAAATGAACATTAAACATTCAAAAAGGTGGTTTGGTTGCTTGACATAATACAAAGACAGAAAAACAAGCTTGAGGAGAAGAAGCATAGGCTTACGGAATCCCTTAATGTCCTTAAAGAATGGGAAGCCTACGAGGACAGGCGCCTTAGCACAATAGAAAAATTAAGAGACCTTCTCAGCTGGCCGATTCCTGACATGAAATTTGACGCCTCTGAAAACAGTGTCACAGTTCTCCAGAAAAGATATCTTAGAAAAGACGAAAAGGGCAACATCATTGAAACGCCCGAGAAAAGGCTGTGGGATGTTGCGGTTTATGTTTCAATGGGCAGGGCCATTGCCGACCCCATGGAAAGCAAGGATTCAATATTCAAGCGGGCGGAGAAATACTTCAAGGCCATGGCTGCGAGGGATTTCATGCCCAATTCTCCAACTCTGATGAACGCAGGCAAGGAGCTTGGCCAGCTGTCCGCATGCTTTGTTCTTCCTGTCGGAGACAATACCGAGGAAATATTTGACGCGGTCAAGAACACTGCGCTGATCCACAAAAGCGGCGGGGGAACCGGTTTTTCATTCTCAAGATTAAGGCCAAAGAATGACATAGTCTCATCAACAAACGGCGTTGCCTCGGGCCCGGTCTCGTTCATGAAGGTTTTTGACTCTGCAACAGAGGAGATAAAGCAGGGCGGCACAAGAAGGGGCGCCAACATGGGAATTTTGAATGTCAACCACCCGGACATTCTTGAATTCATTGAGTGCAAGAAAAAGGGGGGAATCAGCAATTTCAACATTTCAGTGGGCATAACCGAAGAGTTCATGAGGCTTGCAGAGGAAGGGAAGGAATATGAATTGATAAGCCCGAGAACAAAAGAGGTTGTCCAGACGCTGAATGCGGCAGATGTCCTTAACAAGATTATAGAGGGCGCATGGAGAAACGGCGAACCGGGAATTGTTTTCATTGACCGCCTGAACAGGGACAATCCGACACCTAAGCTGGGAATGATAGAGAGCACAAACCCCTGCGGAGAGCAGCCATTGCTGCCCTATGAATCATGCAACCTCGGCTCAATCAACCTTGGGAATTTCATAAAGGGAAACTCCTTTGATTTCGAAAGGCTGAGGGAAGTAACAAAAATGGCTGTTGAATTCCTCAATGACATTATTGACATCAACTTCTACCCAATGCCTGAAATCTGGAGAATGAGCACAGGCAACAGGAAAATGGGGCTTGGCATAATGGGCCTTGCAGACCTGTTTGTCAAGCTGGGAATAAAGTACGATTCAAACGAGGCGTTGAATATCTCAGAGAAGATAATGGAAACAATCCACTCTGCGGGATGGGAGCATTCAAGGGACATGGCAGAAAAATACGGGGCTTTCCCGAATTTCGCAGGGAGCACTTTTGCAGAGAGAAAAGAAAAGCCACCAAGAAATGCCACGATAACAACAATCGCTCCAACAGGCACAATAAGCATAATTGCGGGCGCTTCTTCGGGAATTGAGCCGTTCTTCGCAATATCATATGTCAGAAAGCAGGTTTTGGACGGCGCGCCAATGCTTGAGAACAATCCTGAATTTGTCAGGATTGCAAAGGAAAAAGGGTTTTACAGCGAAGAGCTGATGCAGGAGATTGCCAAGACAGGGAAAGCAAGCGGAAACCCAAAGGTTCCTGCAAATCTGCAGGAGATTTTCCCCACTGCGCTTGAGATAGCGCCGGAATGGCACATTAAAATGCAGGCGGTTTTCCAGAAATACACAGACAATGCTGTTTCCAAAACAGTTAATTTCGCAGAGGGCGCCACAAAGGAGGACATTCTTGAGGCATACAGGCTTGCCTACAAGCTGGACTGCAAGGGCATCACGGTTTACAGGGACAAGTCAAGGCAGATACAGGTTCTTAATGTCGGCGAATCAAAACCGGCAAACACAATGGAATTGAAGATTGCCGAGCTGAATGTGCTGAGGAAGATTGCCTACGGCGACAAGGATGCTGAAAAAAGGGGCAAGGTCCTGCCGGCACTCATACTCAAAGAGCCTGTGGGAGTTGATGACAAGATATACTGCACCCTTGCCTACCGGGTGGGAAAAATATGGGAGATATTCACCAGCTCAAAGACATTTGACTCCACAACATACGAATTGATTAAGACAAATGCCATTCATATTTCCAGAAGGCTGCAGGTTGGGGAAAGCCCTATTGGGATTGCAGAGGATTTGATAGGAACTCCCGGCGCAGGTCAGGGCCATGACAAGTTCGGGGCAAATCTTTCAACATCCGATGCCGTGGGCCACAGCATTTCGATGGACCGGTTCAGGGGGCTTGAGGACTTTGACAAGAAGCTTGCAGACGCAATGATTGAGCTTGAGATTCTTTTGCTGAGAGGATTGATTGCCACTTACAATAAAAAGCTTGAGAAGGCGGAACTGATTGCCGACTACGCAACCAGGCTGAACGGCCAGGGCAAGAGGCTGATGCAGATGACGCTTCCCGCAGGAATGATGCAACGGAGACCATGCCCTGGATGCGGCTCCACAAGTTATACGACGATGATGAGAGAAGGCTGCGAGTTCAACACCTGCTGCTACTATTCTCCGAAGTGCTCTTGATGTTTTCTTTTTTTATTCTATAAAAATTCCGTTTGCTGGTTCTTGCATTATTCTGCAAGTTTGTTCCGCTTCTTCTGCGCGAGTGCCATGCAAGAAAATAATGTTTAACTGCCGAAAGCATTGAGGCAGTTTACTGCAGGCCTGACAATCAGGGCGAACAGAAAAAGCCTGGAGGAAGATTAAGGCCTGCCCAGCAAACGGGATTTTATTTAAGGGGGAACAGAGAGAAAACTTTATTAATGGCAAAATATTCAGGGTGCCATGGCACTTAGAGGCGTTATCGGGTTTCTGCTTGTTGCGGCAATAGCCCTGACTTTCAGCGCTTACATGTTCCACAATATCACTGTCCATGACACCGGCCAGAAGTTCTTCAGCAAGATGCTCTCTGACAAGATTTCAGAGGAAATCTCAAGCGATGACCTTAACAAAACAGAAAGGAATGTTAGGTTCCAGTGCAAAGAAACCGGCTCTGCAACAATAAATGCCACAAAGGAGCCGCTGAAGATTGACTGCTCAAAGATGGACAAGATCCCTTTCAAGGAGCTGTTTGCAAACTCAATCTATGACAGCATTTACTACAGGGAATATGACTGCAAGGTTCTTGACTGCTTCGGCAGCACAGACAAGATTTCTGCACTCATTTCCCAGCAGAATCACATGGCATACCTGTTTTATTACTGGTACCTTCTTGCCATTGACATAATCCTGGCAGTTTTGCTTTTCTTTGTATCGTCCAGCTGGCTGAAGAAGGCCAGCGGTTTTGGCTACGTACTGCTTATTTCAGGCTTAGGCGCTTTGCCGTTCTTTGTGACGCAGAAGGTTTTTGGCGCAGAAATGGCATTCATGAACAACATGCTCTATGCTCAGATAGTGATGCTTATTATTGGGATTGTTTTATTGGTTTTGGACACAGTTTTCAAGGGAAAAGAGGGTTATGAACATGAAGATAATTCTTGAAATGGACAAATGCATCGGCTGCGGATTCTGCGAGGCAGTCTGCCCGCAGTATTGGGAGCTGAAGGGCGAGAAGACAACGCTCAAGGGCTCAAAGAAAGCTGGAAAGAACTACGAGCTTGATGTGAAAGAAGCCAGCTGCAATGAAGAGGCAGCAAATGGCTGCCCGGTGCAGTGCATTAAAGTGAAGAAATAAGTTTGATATCCTAAATTATCAGATGATAACTAAAAATATCAAAGAAAAATAAAAAACAATCACTCCTTCGTCTTGCCCTTCTTCTTGCAAAGGTAATCCGAATCCCAGATCGGCACAGTCAGCTTTTCAACTGCCTTGTCGAATTCATCAAGGGCTTTCTTGTAGTCCTTGGACTTCAATGCCGCCTCTGCATCTGCATTTTCCCCCTTGATGTTTGGAGTTGCTATGTTTTTTCTCCAGTTGTCATAGTGGTCCCTTATTGAGCAGGGCATAAGCCAGTTGTCCTTTTTCTTCTGGTACTCATCCTGCCACTCCCGCCCGTTCCTGAAGAACTGCGACTGCAGCGCATCCCAGAGAGACTTGCCCTTTGAGTACAAATCAACAATATTGTCAACATAGTACGGAACAAACACGCAGGGCATTATGTTCCCTTCCCAATTAATGTAAAGATATCCGCCTTCGCCGCCGTAGGCAACGCAACCGTCTGAAAGGACACCGCTGTTCCAGAAGTCAGCAACGCAATAGCTCTGCTTTTTCATTAATTCTTCCCACTTCTTGTAAAGCTTTATTCTCTGCTCAGGCGATATTGTAAGTTCCATGGATGTTCTCCCATGGCCTACTGGCATCAACTGGAACTGCCACATGTATGTGGCTCCCTGCTTGTTGAAGTAAAAGTCATAAAATTTGTCCTGCAAGAGCATTGCAGCATTCTTTGTTGTTGTGGTTACTGAAATCCCGAAAGGAACACCTGCTTCCCTCAGGTTCTTGAATGCCGCAAGAACTTTCTTGAATGCGCCAGGGCCCCTTCTCTCATCAGTTTCCTTTTCCATGCCCTCAACGGAAATTGCAACAGTAACATTTCCGCATTCTGCCAGTTTTTTTGCAATTTCAGGCGTTATGAAATGGCCGTTTGTGTAAACAAGGAAGAACATCTGGTCGTATTTTTTCCAGATGTCAAACAGCGTTTTTCCCTCATCCCTGTAAAGGAAAGGCTCTCCGCCGCTGATTGTCATGAATCTCTGGTAGAACTTGTTGCAGCATTCATCCACAATTTTGTCCACAACCTTGTAAGGCAGCGTCTTGAACTTGATATCCGCAACTGCAGCATAGCAGCCGGTGCACTTAAGGTTACACTTGCTTGTCGGTGAAAGAACAATAAAAGCAGGCACTTCGCCGTATTTCTTTTTGATTTCCGCTATTTTTTTAGGATCCTTGTTAAGGGCATTCCTGACAAAAACCCTCATCATCTTTCTCATTACTTCCTTTGAGATGTAGCCCTTGTCAACATTCTGCAAAGCGCACTTCAGCATTGACATGAAGAATTCGTACTTTTTCTGCATTACCGGCCTAATCTTGTCTTTTGAGTCCTCAACAATTGCCTTGTGAAGCATCTTGTCCAGCTTCTTCATCAGAGGCGGCCTCAGGAAGTTCTTCGAATACAATATCTTTTCTACGACAAAAATGTAAAGATTCTCTTTAATCATTTTAACCCCCTAATCTGGATAGGTTGAAAATGCCTCTTTATAAAGGTTTGCTTTTAAAAATATATACAATATAAATTTCTAACTTGCCTTGCCAAACTCAGCAATAGAAATCAGCCTGTCAGAAACCACCTTCTTTGACTGGCTGTCTATCTTGATATTCAGGGTCTTAAACGTGGCTGTAACAAAGGTAATATTCCATACCTGGCCTATTGGAAGGTGCTGCAGGATGGCTATTTTCTTTATTGGCTGGTCTGCAGGGTATTTGTCCCTCTGGAGCTTTTCTGCGATTTCTACGGCCTCACTCATCTCAATTTTGGCCTTTGACATATCCAGTGGCTTTATCACAGTTTCCTGCTCCTTGAAGACCTCTGCCTCAGGGGTTTTGGTTATGCAATCTCCCTCCATGATAAATGTAGTGATTTTGTCCTTTTTTGGGTTGTAATACCCAATCTGGACGCAGTTCCTGTTGGCTTCGTCAAGCATGTAGAAAACATGGGTCAAAAAAGCGTCCTTGTTTTTGGATTTGAAGCCCTTGAATTCCTTTGAGGATTCCAGGGTTTTTATTTTGTCAAACATGCCCACATTAATCACGATGCATTTAAAAATCTTTTTCTATAATGCCAGTCTATGGAACCAGAAAAAAAGCTTGAGGAAATAGCAGACTCACCTGTTCCTTCTACTGGCAAGATTGCAACCATTGATACCGCAGCAAATATCACATATTCACTGGTTGTTGGAAGTTTTCTGGATTACTGGTCCGGCCTTAATTTGGCAGGAATAGCAACTTCAAGGGCATCTGCTACTGCTACGAACACTGTTACAGGCGGCCCTTACGGGTGGCTTAGGGAAAAATTATTCAGAATAACAAAAACAACAGAAAACAGCAGCAAAATCAGGCAAACATTAGTTGATTTAATAGCATTCAATAGTTTTCACACCCCAATGTATGCTGTAATGGTCGCAATTGGCAGTTTAGTTTCAGAAGGGCATGTTAATTGGAAAAAGGTTCAGGATGGCGCAGAACACTTGGCAATAATTTCTCCAGTTATTGGGCCCACGATGGGCTGGTACATTGATGGCTTCAGAAGGGTTTTTGGTGTCAGAACTGCAGTTCAGGGGGCATATACCAGAAATACGCAGGATACAGGTCCAGAACAGTAATTATTTAAAACATTTTGGGTTAATTGGCTTAATATGGCAAATGAAAACACACATCTGTATCTTGCTTCAATAATAAGGAAAAGGCTGCCTAAAAGGCAGCGGGATATAATCGATAAGAATCCAAACCTTTACTATCTCGGGGCCATGGCTCCGGATATATTATTATACTCAAGAAAATTCAGGCCTCTTGAAAAAAGGCTGCAGTCGAGAGCAGTGATAAAGGATTTGGCAAAAAACTGCAGGAAGGAAGATTTGCCTTTCCTCTACGGCTACATAACCCACATAGAAACAGATGAGGTTTTCCATAAAGCCATACCAAAAGACACCTATGAGCATTTGTATGCCGAAACCTCTGTTGACAAACATCTTGGGCTGAAAAAGCCCATGAGCGAGTATTTTCATCCTGAAATACCTCAGCCATTTGTCAAAACCGCAAAAATCCCCGGAAAAACTTTCCTGAGAATCCTGAAGCGGCAGATGTGGCTCAATAAAATATTCCTTAGGTCAGGATTTTGGTATCATTTTGCGCCGAGGGTGGTAAAGCCAATGTTCCATAAATACGTAAAGATTTTGAAACTGCCGAAGGATGTTGACAAACTGCTGAAAAAATCAGTGGAAAATTCGGTAAGGGAGATTAAAAAATGCGCCCAGAACTGAAAAAACTGCTTGAAAAACAGCAATACCGGATTGTGGGAGAGCATTCCGCATCCAAGGTATGCGAATATGTAAAGAAGTCTTTATTGAATAAAGATGTCTGCTACAAGCAGAAATTCTACGGGATTAAATCCCATCAATGCGTCCAGATGACTCCTGCTGTCAATTATTGCACAAATGAGTGCCTGTTCTGCTGGCGGGCGATGGACAGGGAATTCAATGATGGGATGAAAATAAAAAAGGCAGATTCCCCTCAGGAAATAATCGACCAATGCATAAAAAACCAGCTGAAAATGCTTATCGGATTCAGGGGGAACAAAAAGATTGACTGGAAAAAATATGAGGAAGCCCAGAAACCAAAGCATTTCGCGATTTCCCTGACAGGCGAGCCGACAATTTATCCAAAACTGAAGGAAATGATAAACTGCCTGAAAAAAATGAAAATAACGAGCTTTGTTGTATCAAACGGGATGTTCCCAGAGAAATTGAAGGATTTGAGGCCAACCCAATTGTATGTTTCGGTTTTTGCGCCAAACGGGAAACTGTACAAAAAGATTTCAAGAACCCAGATTAAAAATTCGTGGCAAAAGCTGATGAAAACAATGGATGCTCTGAAGGATTTGAGAAAAAAAGGTGTTAGGACATGTTTGAGAATAACAGCAATCAAGAATATGAATATGATTGAGCCGGAAAACTACGCAAAAATAATCAAAAAGGCCAGCCCCTTGTTTGTAGAGGTGAAAGCATACATGAACATCGGCTTTTCAAGGCTGAGAATGCCCGACCGGAGCATGCCCGAACACACAGAAGTCAAAAAGTTCGCAAACGAAATAGGAAAACTCTGCGGCTACAAAATTGTCGACGAGAAACGAGAGTCGAGGGTTGTGCTGATGATGAGGGAAAAGGATTTGAAGAAAAGGTTTCTAGATCTCGATTAACTCCCCCTTCGGCCCCGGATTAATGAGTATCGTTTTTCCCAGTTTGTCTTTAACCCCAAACGTCTCATGGAAATGGCCGCAGACATAGAGAACCGGTTGCAGCTCTTTTATGCATTTTGTGTATGACTTGTTTCCGCAGTGCCTCTTGCCTATCAAATCAAGTTTTGTTCCATAGGGGGGGCCATGGGTTACCAGCACCAGCCTGTCGCTTGGATGCAATTTTGCCCTGTTTTTCTCTATGAATTTCTCAAAATCCGGATCAAAATCATCAAATCCCCCGCCGCCAAACCCGATAAACACGTAATTTCCTATCCTGTGCAGTTTTTTGTGTATGAAAACAAGGTTTTTCAGGCCCTGGCATAGTGTTTCGGTTATATGGAATCCCTCATGGTTGCCGTGAATCAGCAGAACTGTTTTGCCCATCTTATTTATCCTTGTGAGAAACGCCTCAAGCTCCTGCTCAAATATGGAGATGTCGCCTGCGCAGACTATCAAATCTGCGTGGGCTGCCTTTTTCTCCACTTCCTTTATGGCAACCAGGCTTTCGTGCGGGTCTGTAAACAATGCCAGTTTCATAGGCCTAGGTAAGGAACAGGATTTAAAAAGTTAATTGTTGCAATAGCAGGATATTCAGAAAATTATTTTTTAATGGCTTCCTCAACCATTTTCTCAGGCCATCCGGCATCAACCAGCTTTTTCTTTATGTCCTCGTTGCTTAGCCCGGACTTTCTCAGGAGTATTACCATGCGCACTAAATCGGGCTTCTTCTCCTTTTTCCGCTTTGCCAAAATCAAAATCAGCAGGAACAATAAAATCAGGATCATCAGGAAAATCCAAGGCCAGAGATTAAACTTAATTGAAACCGGCTTTTCTTCCGCTGGAGGCAACTGCACAGGCACCTCCTCTTTTGGCTTGGTCACATTAACAATCTTGGGCGGCTGCACCACTTCAACTGCCTTGGGCGGCACCTTTGTTTCATTTCTTACAATATACGGAGGAACATCTACCGGATGGCTTTCTGGTGAGGGACGGGATGGGGGTGTGTATGTATTCTGCAGGGTTGTAAAGCTATATCCCCCAGAAGTTACGCAGGTTGATGCGTCACAGCTGGTTACATTGAAATAATAAAGGGTATTGTTTGCTAGCCCTGAAATGGCCATTTGACGGCTTAGCACCAATGAAGCGCTTGTTGCATTGCTTCCAAGTGCTGTTGAAAGCCCGTATTCAACAGTAGAATTTGCCAAAACAGTTGTGTTCCATCTTATGGTGGCAGATTCATTTGTAACCGTGCTGCTAACACTAAAAATGGCCAGCGGGACATTTGAAAGGGAGGCATTGGTGCTGAAAACAACGACTGCGGAATTCAGGTTGCCTGAGCTGTCATTGGCATAGGCAGTCAGCGTGATTGTCGAATTGTCTGTGAAATTTATGTAGTCTGGGCTTATATATGTTGTATTTGTCCCGTTCCATTCAAACCAGATTCTGCTAACAGCATAATTATCCCCGGCGCTTATGTTGACAAGGATGTAAGTGTGGTTGTAAACCAGTAAAGCCGGCGATATTATTGAAACTGAAGGCAAAAGAGTGTCATTTACCGTGAAAGCCCACGTATCAGAAATGTTACTTAAACTGCCATCGGAGCAATTAACAAACCAGCTATAACTTCCAAGAGTAACATTAACATCAAAATTAGTCAAAGTATTGTTCTGAACAGAACCGTTTGTCTGATTGAGATTGCCGTTAATGTACAGGCCGCAGCTCAAACTTGTATTCAAATCATCAGTTACAGTAAAATTAAGAGTTGTGCTATTAGTATTATTAATTTGGGACCCATCAGCAGACTCGTTCAAAACAACAACAGGCGCCTGATTAACAGAAGGATTCTGAAGGGTAGTAAACGTGAAAGGACCGCTTGTATTGCAGTTGCCGTAAACATCGCAACTAGTTACATTGAAATAATAAAGAGTATTATTAACCAAACCAGTTATCAAAACTGAATGATTTATCACCAATACCGCGTCGTCAACAGGACTGCCCAGCGCATCAGTCAAGCCATAACTTACTGTTGAATTCGCGTTCTCATCAGTAGTCCAGTTGATTGTTGCAGTTTCATTGGTTACCGTGCTGTTAACATTGAAAATAACAGGCGGAAGAGTGTCATTTACCGTGAAAGCCCACGTATCAGAAATGTTGCTTAAACTGCCATCAGAACAATTAACAAACCAGCTATAACTCCCCAAAGTAACATTCAAATCGAAGTTAGTCAAAGTATCATTCTGAACAGAACCATTTGTCTGATTGAGATTGCCATTAACATACAAATCACAACTCAAAGACAAACTCAAATCATCAAAAACAGTAAAATTCAAAGTAACATTGTTTGTGTTGTTAATCTGCGACCCATCAACCGACTCATTCAAAACAACAACAGGAGCCTCATTAACATAAGCACTCTGCAAGGTGGTGAAAGTGAACGGGCCCAAAGCTGATACATTGCAATTTCCAAAAATATCACAGCCGGTCACATTATAATAATACAGCGTATTGTTGACAAGGCCCGAAATCAAAACATGGTGATGCAAAACTATCATGCTATTATCCTCTGTGCTCCCCAGCGAATCAGTTACCCCATATTCTACGCTTCCATTGGCAATCTCCGTGGTGTCCCAAAATATCTCAGCACTCTGGTTGGTTATTGTCCCGTTAGTCACATTCTCAATCCCCGGAGGCAGACTGTCAACATAAAATGAAACAATTACAGATTTAACATTTCCGCTTGTGTCGTTCACATACACTGTTATGTTATTATTGCCCTGGTTTGCCTCAAATGTTGTATTGGCGCATCCACCAAGCGTGACATTTCCACCACTGACCTTAGTGTACCAGCACCCACCAATAATATAATTATCACTGACAGTATAATTCAAGTCAATAGTGGCATTTGTGTAATTATCACCGCCTACAGGGCTTTCAACAGTCAAATCGGGCTTCAGCGTGTCATTTACAGTGAAATACCATGTTTCTGAAACATTAAACAGCTCACCGTCAGTGCAATTAACATACCAGCTATAGCTTCCCAAAGTAACATTCAAATTGAAATTAGTCAATGTGTTGTTCTGAACACTTGAATTAGTCTGATTCCAAACACCATCGACATACAAATCACAACTCAAACTCGTATTCAAATCATCAGTTACCGTAAAATTAAGAGTTGTGCTATTAGTATTATTAATCTGAGACCCATCAGCAGGCTCATTCAAAACAACCGCCGGCTGGTTATTGGTGTCTTCGAGTATTGCATATATGCTCTGGGGAACCAGATTTGCTGCAGTCAAGGTATTAAAAGAAGCGTCCAAAGTTGCAGTGATGCTAGACCAAGTGCCATTGTATTTCCAAAGGCCAAATCTGGACTCATTCTCGGTTGTAATCTCTGGCTGCAACCATTTAAATGAAATGGAATCGATTGAAACAGAGCTTGAATCATTGGTTATATTCAGGAACTTACCCGCAAAAGAATACTTGAAAGCAGGCAAAGACCCGGGATTATTAGACCACTTAATTCTATATGAATCCCCTAAAGAAACCGCATCATTAAAGTCTAGGACGGTATAATTCACAAAATTTCCTGAAGGATTGTCTATGGAAACATTAGTAACCGATATTAAACCCGGCATGCCATAATTTTCCACCCAAATATCTGAAACAGTATTATTATAAATGTGAGAATCCGCTATTGAACAGCTGTCTAAATTCTGCTCTATAAACCCATATTGCACGCTGTTATATATTTCAGCATTGGAAAAAGAAATATTTCCCCCTCCATCTGTAACAATGCCATTAAAGTTATCCTTAATATAGACCAAAGAAAGAGTGCTGTTAGTTACCTCAGGAAGATATATGCCATTCGTGCTGCTTTCAATTGCAGAGAAATTATAAACAGAGAGGTTATTTACTTCATTTACAAACAATCCATAAATACTGGTCATACTTGAGCTATCCTTTAATGACACGTTTGCTGAATTTTGTATTTGAAAAGAGTCTGTAAAATTCGAAATATTGCAATTTTCAACTGAAATATTGGTTCTGGCAATAATATTAATTCCAACATCAGGACTAACGTTAGTACCTATCAAAACTGCCCCATTACAATCAAGAGCCAGATTGTTTGCAGTTATATCAACGGATGCGTCCTTGACGTTAGGGATGAAATAATACGTTCCTGGACAGAATTTTGTATTATTCACTATTTGAATCCCGTCATACGGCGGGAAAATCGATGCATTTGTGTCGTCGCAATCTATCTCTGGGCGAGGGCAATCCCCGGTTAAGGTTGTCCCAAACCCGTCGCCGTCATTGTCAGTGCATCTGGCCTGCAAAATGATTGGAGTATTCTCTGTCAGGTCTATATTGCCGGTTACAGTTGGATTCCAGCTCGCAGTAATATTATAATGCAAATTATATGTCTCATTCGTAAAAGACAAATTCGGCTCAGCATAACCATTTGAATCTGTATAACCCGACCATAGCACCGCAGTTCCATTCGTAACATTAACCTGGGCACCATTAACGTAACCGTTTGTCCTGTTCAAAACATAAACCGGGAAATAACGAGTAGCATTGGTGCTAATACCGGATACCCATTCTCCGACAGATTTTGTAGTAATATTAAGCGTACCCATTATTGTTAGGTTGCTACTCTGACTTGATTGTCCAATCTTCGCGAATAATGAAACAGTCAGATTGGTTGCATTCAAAACTGCAGAGTTATACATAGTAAGATTTGCGATATTTCCATTACCGGCATATGTAACTGAACTGTCATGCAAGGTTATGAATGGAATGGATGTACCAGAAACATAATTCACTGAACTGCCATAAAATACGTTTAAAAATGATAATGCGTATGTGCAATTAGAAATATAAGAAGTTCCTCCAGAATGCTGCGAATAATAAATATCACTGTTATTTGCCAAAAGAGTGCCCGTTGAAACAGTAGTTTTAATCCCCCCAGTCATATTAGAGCTGGAAAAATTAACCAGATAACCCCTGGAACCATTAGCCATTATCCGGTCATAATTCTGATTTGCCCTGAAATCATTAAACTCAATTGCCTGGCCAGCCATATCAGAAAGTATCTCAACGTAAGTGAAATTTGAATTTCTGGACCAAACAGAAGAATTTTGCCCCAATGTAAAAGTACCTATTGATGAATTATCAACAATTCCTATTGAAGAAATAGTATCTATCGCTGCCGATGAAAAAACAGAATTATTTAAAATTGCAGTTGCATTTACAGTTCCTGGATGAGAAGAATAAAATGCCGAGGTAGTTGTGCTAAAATTAGAGAAATTAGCATAAAACCCATTTGCGCTGGTTAAAACAGTGCTGAACCTCTGGCCTGTTCTGAAGCTGTCTATAACAAAAAATGAATCCGTAATCTCATTGAGAATATTAAAATTTGATGGTGAACTGCTAATGAAATAAGCCCTAACATTGGATAAATGCAAGTTGAGGCCAAAAAGTAATGTTGTAATATTGATAAAAGCCATTTTTTGGTCCCCTTTGCTTCCAGGGGCTATGCCATTAACTCCCGTACTGCCCGAGGTTATTAACCTGTTCTTGCAAACAACTGTGAGATTAGGGTAATTATTATAGAACCACGTAGGATCTGTTCCGCTAATAGGCGTTATGTTGCACATCCCAATCCAGAACTGTCCTGAAACATAGGGAGTAGCATTTACAACACCATCAGATGCAGTCATTCTTAGAGTATAATTAGTTCCTTCATTATAGCCCAAGCTCTTGCTCACATTCCACAAATAAGAAATATTACCCGTATAAACAATATTATACCAATTTGTTCCTGAATCATTACTATAATCCAGATAATAACTAGCACCCAAACTAGAATTTGTCCAGCTAACATTAATCACATCACCAGTGCCAGCCCCAGACTCATTATAATTCATAAAAAACTCCCCGCCATTAGGATAACTCAAATTAGACTGATTAACCTCCCCAGTCTGAATAACAATA
>CAIVED010000013.1 GCA_903904885.1 uncultured archaeon
AAAACATTTGTCGGGCCGATTGAAGATGAGGCTTCTGTTACATACTTAAGAGCTGAAACCTGCCAGGGAATATATATGAATTACAAGAATGTGCTTGATTCGATGCGCCTAAAGATCCCTTTTGGTATTGCTCAGATAGGAAAAGCATTTAGAAATGAAATTACTCCTAAAGATTTCATTTACCGTACCCGCGAATTCGAGCAGATGGAAATGCAGTGGTTCTGCGAACCGAAGTCAGCCGACAAGTTTTTTGAATATTGGTTAAAGCAGAGATTAGCATGGTATGAAAAACTCGGGCTGAAAAAAGAAAACCTTAAAATTTATGAAGTGCCGAAAGATGAATTGGCCCATTACGCTAAGAGGGCAGTAGATATTTTATACAACTTCCCGTTCGGCTGGAAAGAAATCGAAGGCATTCATAACAGAGGCGATTGGGATTTGTCTAATCATTCAAAGCACAGCGGAGTCGATTTGAAATACGAAGGATATTTTCCGAACATAATAGAGACGTCTGTCGGAGCAGACAGGTCTTTGTTTGCTTTTCTAACTGATGCTTATGAAGAAGTGAAAGGAGGTAGGACAGAGACAACTGAATCGGCAAAAGAAATGGAAGTGATCCTGAATTTATCAAAGAAGCTTGCGCCGATAAAAGTTGCGGTTTTTCCGCTTCTAAAGAACAAGCCAGAGCTAGTTGAAAAGGCAAGAAGCATTTACAATGATTTAAAAAAGCATTTTACCTGCCAATATGATGAATCCGGTTCGATAGGGAGGAGATATAGGAGGCAGGATGAGATTGGCACTCCATTTTGCGTTACAATTGACTTTGATACAGTAAAAGACAGCACGGTTACGATAAGAGACAGGGAAACAATGAAGCAGGAGAGAGTCAAAGCAGAAGCATTGACAGAATACATCAAATCTGCTATAATCTAGCTAGTACAATATATAGTCCTGCTTGTAGCGGGATTGCACAGACATCTGGTTGAGCAAAATCCAGGAGGATGCGGAAGGGTCTGCTCCCTCAGCGCAAACGACGAGGTAGCGTCATGTGCGCGCAATTATGACTCCGAGCGGAAAATTCTGCTTGGGCGCGCCAGAGGAGGTTTGGCTTTTGTTTCTAGATGTCGAAGGGCTGCAAATACTAGTTAATTGCAGCCCTTTTTTATTTGCCTCATTAATGATAAAATGAGAAAACATGAGCAGGATTTCTATCATAATCCCGGCATATAACGAGGAGAAAATAATCAAAGATACAGTTGATGCCTTTAAGGCTCAGGATTTTCATGATAAAGAAGTGGTAGTAGTTGTTAATAATACAATTGACGCCACTTGCGAGGTTGCAATGGAATGCGCTGACAAGGTCCTGGAGTACAAGGAAAATATCGGAGTATGCGCTGCAAGGAATCGCGGAGTTGAAAATTCAACAGGAGACATTTTATTCTTTGTCGATGCAGACACAAGGATTTCAGAAAATACTCTTTTGAGAATCAGCGAAGTAGCTGATGAAAATGCCTTCGGGTCTACCCTTGGA
>CAIVED010000014.1 GCA_903904885.1 uncultured archaeon
CCTGGTTGTACCGCAGGACAATGGCATCCTTAAGCCCGTCCTTGTCAACGTCAACCCACTCAATCTTCTGGCTGTAGCCTGTTCCGAACTGAACCGCCTGCTCCAGGCTTCCGTTGCTGTTTATGTAAAGGTAATTCTGCCGGTTGTAATTTGCAACCGCAAGGTCTGGATATCCGTCATTGTTGAAGTCTGCCCAGGACAGGGAATAAACATGGCCCTCTGTTAGGGGCTCGCTTTTTGCAAATGAAAGGGTTTCTGGTTTTGCTGCGGCTATTGGAGTGGATGTGGTATTCTGGACAGAGGGATTTGCCGGTGTCTGGGCTGGATTTGGCCCGCCAATCTGTTCAATAATCTGGCCTGGCCACACGTATAAGATTGCGGCAACCAGTATTGCAACTGCGATGATTACAAGGAGAATCACCCTCATCATAGCCCTTTTTTTCACTTTTGCCACAGTCCCAGAGGGGCTTAAGTTATATTTAAAGGTTTTTAATGCCATTAACAGAAACTTATTTAAATTATAACTATTGTTTCGTAGTTAATGAACGATGAAATAAGATTTAAATTGAGAACTCTTGACTTACAGCCAGGACAATTAGTATATGAGCCAAAGAGCATTCAGGAGTATTGGGCTTGCAGAAGCTGCGGAGAGAGGATTAGTCATAGTTCAGGTTCAGAAGGGACCAGGTTACTAAGCATAAGCACTTCCCATAAAGAATCATGCCCCATAGAAGACAAATATGATATTAGAAATTATGCATTTCACATAACGCCACGAGATGTCCAAAACGCTAAAGAGAATGTTCATTATAGAACGATTGACCTGGCAGTCATACAAAAGCTTCTTCCCGAGCTTCTATAAATCTTTATAAACCCGGCTGAAATTGTTATCCCATGGTAGCTATAGAGTTTTATCCGACTGAAATAAACTACAGAATCATAGGGCGCAAGGCGGTTATTCATATCTATGGGAGAACTGCCAACAATGAGCGGGTTTGCGTTATTGATGAGAATTTCCAGCCCTATTTCTATGCTGAGCTGAAGGCAGATGCTGATGCCGAGACGGCTGTCAGGAAAATATCAGGGTTTGAGATTGAAACAAGAACCGGTGAAAAGGCATTTGTTGCAGGAACAGAGTTTGTTGACAGGAAAATCACGGGAAAACCGGTTTCACTGCTGAAGGTTTTCGCAAATCTCCCGAATCTTGTGCCTGCATTAAGGGAGGCTGTCAAGGAAATACGGGAGGTTCAAAATGTCTATGAAGCAGACATCCCTTTTGTAAGGCGATACCTGATTGACAAAGGCGTTTTCCCTATGACAAGGACAAGCTGCGAGGGAGAGTTTGCCGCTTCACACCTTAAAGTTCCTGTTTTCAAGGCAGAGAGCATAAAGCAGGTTTCAGAGGAAAGCCTGGCTAACCCGAAAATCCTTGCAATTGACATTGAAACCTACAACCCTACGTTGAAAATTGATATGGAAAAAAATCCCATATTGATGATCTCATTTTACAGCAGAGGATTCAAAAGGGTGCTGACATGGAAACGATTTGAAAATCCTGAGGATTACATTGAATTCTTTGACAATGAATCGGAGATTCTTGAGAGGGCATTCAAAATAATTGATGAAACCCAACCGGACATAATAACCGGATATTTCTCAGACTCATTCGACTGGCCCTACATAAGGACAAGGGCTGAAATGCACAAGATTAAGATGGATGTGGGCCTTGACCACAGCGCCCTAAAGACAAGCCTGAAGACAGAGGAAACAGAGATTGCCGGGATTTCAAACCTGGACATATACAAATTCGTAAAGCGGGTTGTCAGCAGGAAGCTGAAAACCGAATCAAACAAGCTGAATGACGTGGCAAGGGAAATTCTCGGCGAGGGAAAATCAGAGGGAGTTGATGTTGCAAACCTTGCCTCTGACTGGGACAGAAACAGGAATCTGAACAGCTACTGCGTCTACAATCTTCAGGATGCAAAAATAACATATGAGCTTGCAGAAACCCTTCTTCCAAACATCATAGAGCTGGTAAAAACCATCGGGCTTCCTGTAAGCGACATAATAAGCATGGGCTTCAGCCAGCTTGTTGAATGGTATCTCATGAGAAAAGCGCCTGAATTTGAGGAGATTGCGCCGAACAAGCCCGGCCACGGCGAAATGAGAACGCGGCTTTCGCAGACCTACGAAGGAGCATTTGTCTACGAGCCGACTCCGGGGCTTTACAAGGACATAGCTGTCTTTGACTTCCGTAGCCTTTACCCTTCAATTATTGCCTCTCACAATATTTCCCCGATGACTTTCAAATGCGAATGCTGCGAGGATAACATTGCGCCGGTTGAAAAGGCAAAGTACTGGTTCTGCAAAAAAAAGAAGGGCTTTATCCCGAAAATAATTGAGGATTTGATAAAGCGAAGGATGCGCGTAAAGGAAATAATGAAGGGCGCAAAGGATGAAAAAACAAGAAAGCTTCTCGACGCAAGGCAGGAAAGCCTGAAGGTTATGTCAAACTCATTCTACGGCTACCTGGGATTTTCAGCGGCAAGGTGGTATTCCATAGAAAGCGCGCTATCAATTACCGCCTATGCAAGGCATTACATAAAAGATGTCATTGAAAAGGCTGAAAAACAGGGCTTTAAGGTAATTTACTCTGACACTGATTCTGTTTTCCTTACTCTCGACAGCAGGACAGAAAAGGATGCGCTGAAATTCAGGGATGCGATTAACATGGAACTGCCTGAGCTTATGGAGCTGGATTATGAGGGAATGTACCCTGCGGGATTGTTTGTTGCTGCAAAGGCAAAGGAATACGGTGCAAAGAAAAAATACGCATTGCTCACCCCCCAGGGCTTCATAAAAATAAAGGGATTTGAGGCAGTAAGAAGGAACTGGAGCATCATTGCAAAGGAAACCCAGAAAAATGTCCTCAAGATAATCCTTGAAAAGGGCGATGCCAAAAAGGCAGTTGCCTATGTGAAAAAAATAATAGCAGAGCTTAAAAACGGGGAAATACCCCTGGAAAAAGCAATAATCAAAACTCAGCTGCAGAAGGCAGTGGATGATTATGCAAACATCGGCCCGCATGTTGCAGTTGCCAAAAGGATGATTGAAAGCGGAATGGATGTTTCCGCAGGAACCATGATAAGATGGATTGTTGTATCCGGCACAGGCAAGATAAGGGACAGGTCAAAGCACCTTGAAGCGCTCAGGCCGAATGAAAGCTACGATGCAGCATATTACATTGAAAACCAGGTTGTCCCCGCTGTTGAAAGCATACTCAGCGTTTTCGGCTACTCTGCCGATGACCTGGTTTCAGACAGGAAGCAGTCAAACCTTGGGGGGTTCATGAAATGAAAAACTATGCCATAAATAGGCGGGGTATTTTTGGAGGATGAAAATGAATAACGCGGGGTTTTTCAGCAGAAAAGGATTGAGCAAATTTAACAGTCCCATAAATAAAGGAGGTATCCTTTTCTAGAATGAAAAAAACAGAATACTTCAGGTTCGTAAGGGACATACCGTACAGGATAGCCATCAGCCCAAAAGAAGCTGACTATTGCTGCGGCGGGAAGAACAAAATCCTGCACCAGCTTCTTGAGGAGCTCGGGATGAGAGTGCGCTTCCGTGAGTGCACATTCCTATGGTCCGAGCTGGGACTGCCAAAAAAGATTCTTGCCATCCCCCACAAGGATAAAAACTCGCACATCTATCTGGAGGTTTACATCCCCAAAAAAAAGAAATGGGTTGCAATTGACACCACCTGGGACAGCGGGCTTTCAAAAGTGTTTAAGGTAAATGAATGGGACGGGGAAAGCAGGACCCCAATTGCTGTGAAGCCTATAACAACCTACCCCCCGAAAAAAAGCGCAATGGATGAAAAGAAAGACGAGAAAGACATTAAGGGAACTGTCAAAGACCTGAAACGCAACAGGAAATTCTACATTGCGCTCAACAGGTGGATGGAAGGCGTTAGAAAAGGGAAAAATTAGTGTTCATTCTGAAGTCGCCATCTCGACAATATTCTTCGCCCAGCCCGCATTCTCAAGAATCTCCCTTACCTCACTCACAGACTTCCCCCTTGAGAACTGCTTTTTTGAGAAAGAAACAAGCTCATCTATTTTGTTGTTCTTTGTTTTAATCTCAAAAACTATTGATTTGATTATGTTCTCCTCAAGTTCAAGGCCCTCAAGATATTTCTGGACATCAAGCTCGGTCTTGTTGTCTTTAAGCATCCCATAAACAGTGCCCATCATTGTTTCAAGGCGGCTTGTTTTTGGGACGGCAAGAATTTCCATTTTCTTTTCCTGTATCTCAACAACAATGGGCCGTCTTCTTTGAACCAGCAATAGGCCGCCGCCTGCAATTACAGCAACAACTACAATGAGGGATATCAGCATGTAAATTCCGTATTTCTCCAGGAATGTTTTTCCCGCTGGCTTTGCAGCAGAAGCATTCTGCGCAGGAAGAGGAGCCACAAATCCTGGGCTCTCCTGGGCGGGAGTGGCAGGAACCTCTTCTTTTTGCGGTACGGAGATTCGCTTCAGGTCAAATGTGACCTTGGTCATTGTTATATCGTTAACAGTTACTGAGAGGTCATTTACGCTGTCCCCGTTCAAATCAACCTCTGCTGTCCCTCCTTTTTTAACCTCCACATCTATCGGGTCTGATGCAAACTCAAACACCGCACGGTCATCTGTGTAAACTGTTTTCAGCTTCACGCTGTGCCTTTCATCATCAAGAGTAAATATGTACCTTGAACCGGGGGTCAGGACTGCCCTCTGGGGCGTGGCGGTCAGCTCAGAGGCGACAAGCTCCTGAACAATTATTTCCGCCTCAGGGATGTGAAGATTCTGAGGAGTGAAATTACCCCTGCCAGAGTCGAATGAACCAGAGCGTATTACGCAATTTTGCGCCATGTCGCAGAAAGTTAAATTGACTGAATAACTGCTGTGCTGCGAAAGCCCGGATATGAGCTGCGACCCTGCGGTGTTGAATGTTGAATTATACACGGACCCGGTGGAAAGCGCGGCAGTTGTTCCGTATCTCAGCGACATGTTTGTCAGCTCTGAAGTTGTCCAGTTCACATAAACAGAAACATTTGTCTGCAGGGATATGTTGAAGTAGGTTATATTGGGCAGTACTGTGTCAACTGTGAAAAATATTTTTGAAAAAGTTACATTGCCTCCGGTGTCGTTTGCAAATACAGTTATGTTATTCACCCCCTCCAGCGCGTTGAATGTGGTGTTTGCGCAGTTGGAAATATTTCTCCGGTTTCCGGTTGAGTTGAAGAACCAGCAGGAGTCTCTGCTGCTGAACAGGACAGAATAGTTAAGGGCTATTGTCCTGCTGTTATAGAAGCTCCCATTTAATGGGGAATAGACAACCAATGACCCGTTGCCAAGCAGAATCACCTCAAGCATCTTGCTCTCGTTTATCTGGGGGTCAACGGTTTTTTGCACATAGTTTTCAGAGGAAACAGTTAAATTGTAGCTCTGGTATGTTTTGCCTGAAGAATCCTCAACGTACTCGGAGACATTTTCCCACAGGATGTTGCCCGATGAATTTGTAAGCTCAGAGAAAATAGAGGAGCCATTCCTCAGGGTTACATTGGCATTTGCTATAATGCTGGACAGGGCGTCCCTTACCAGAACATTGAACAGCCACCTGACATTCAGCAGGGAAGAATCCGCGATTGAATTTGCCGCGGACTCGTTGAAAGATATATTTGTAAATATTATTTCAGAGCCGCCTTGGATGTTGGCAGGCAAATCGACGTTTAAAATGGAATCTGCTATGCCCGCAGAACTGCTTTCCGAATAAACCCCTGTTGAGGAATTCTGCACCAGAAGATTTTTTATTATGCTTCCGATATTTGAATTTTTCAGGTAAACTGCCGTGCCGGAATTATAAATTGCTATGTTCCTTAAAAAAGAAAAGGAGCCCGCAGTTATGTTTTCAATGTAAATTGTGTTGTTTGAGCTGTAGATTGAAGAGTTCTCAAAGGTTAGGTTTTGCACTGATATGCCCCCTGTTCCCAGAATTCCCATGCTGATGTTGGAGCATCCTGAAAGATTAAGGTTTCTGTACGCCGAATTGCTGGAAACTGCATCTGCGATGCATATTGGTGAATTCTTCACAACAGTGTTGTTTGCAAAAAAATTGGTTTGGTTTACTGCTGCAAAGCCCACGAGTGATAAATTTTCAAAATAGGAGTTGACTATGGAGTTGTTAGTTCCTGAACCTGCCAGCCCAAGCAAGACTCCTGCCAGGGAGTTATAGGCTGACAAATTTGAAATCCGTGTAAAATTTGAATCAGTTACAGAAACCGAAACCCTGTTTTTGCTGAACTCGTCAATAATGACATCGCTTATGTTAATGTTGCTGCCGGATAAAATCTGAATACTTTCTGATGAGGAATTAATAATGTAGCCGAGGGTTATTGAAGAATAGCTGCTATTGGCAAAATAAACATCGGCATAGTTAGTATCGAAAAAGGCATAGGTTATGTTAATGCCCTTGGAATCTGAAATTTCAATTGCGCGGTTGTTGTGCTGGAACAATGAAGTAAAGATGGATATGTTCTGCCCGGTTCCTGAAATAACCGGCGCATTAAAGTCCCTGTAAAGGCAATTGTGGATTGAAATGTTTGCTGAGTGGTTTAAGACCACCGCCCCAGAGGATGGTGAATTGCTAGTCAATGTACTGTTTCCGCATTCAAGGTCAATTGATGAAACATTTTCAAAAACAATGGAAAAACTCGCAAGGGCGTCTGGGCAAATAAGCCTGCTTGTTTTTATGTAATATATACTTCCAAAATTGGAAATGTTAAGGCAGGAATTGTTTATTGAAGCATTGTCAGTTGCGGTCAGGTTTTCAGCCACCGATGTGGCATTCACCGACCAGTTGACTGCCCCGAAGTAAAAGGGCGTGGTGTTAAACTGCCAGAGCTTGGATGTTGAATTGTAGGACATGTTGCCGCAAACCGGCTGTGTGAAGTTTATGCAGATGGAAACATTTGCAAGCGAATCGGTTAGAACATTTGTGCTGTTTGTGAAATTTGCATAAAAAAAGATTTGCTCGTCTATGTATCTTGCCTGGCCGGCAAAAAGAAATCCTGCGTCAGTTTCATCCCAGATGGTTAGGTTTGCGTTTGAAGTTCCTGAATAGCCCGCCAGCCCCGTAATGCCGCTCCTGAAAAAGTTAAGAATATCGGCAAATATCTGGCTGAAGCTTATTTCGCTGAGATGAAAATTGCCTGTAATATCGTTGCTGCCCATGGCAAAAACTACGCCGGAAAGCATTATAGCAACAACTATCAAAAGCAGTAGTTTTCTCATCTAAATCATTTAAAAACAAAGAGAAATTGCTTTATAAAGGTTTCTACAATAAATTTGATTTGGCAGCGTATTCTCTTGTGCAGTAAAGCACTGCCGGTGCTGTTCTAGGAACATTCTTCCATGCCCAGAACATTTCAGGGATTATCAACCCGGAATTGTATGGAACAGCTTCGCAATCTGGCGCAGAGTTGGCGGCAGCTCTTGATTTTACGCAACCATCAACCAGAAGGTATCTTTTCAAGCTTTTCGGGTCTTCGACTATGGCAACCGGGCCGGCAATGCTTCCTAATGCCCTGACAATCCCAACTGCAAATTTGTCCTGCTCAAAAAGCCTTGACAAATTTTCAGAAGTGACGCACCTTCTCAGGATATTATCTGCATCAGTGTGAATGGTTTTTGAAAATCTAACTTCTTCCCCGCCAAGGCCCAATTTTTCTATAATCCTGGGGTTGCCTTGAAAAAAATGATAGAATATCCAATAATCCCCCCGCGTTTTATTTCCCATCCTGCCACCAATCTAAAGAGGGGATTTATATCCTTTTCCATTTTACAGTAGATAAAACAATAGTCAGTAAAGATAATGCCGACTTCCTCGGCATTATCAGACTTGAAATTGCCTTCTATGCATTGTTGCCGGGCAAATTCCAAGTAAACTATTTAAATCCTGAACTTCCTTTAGTTAAGAATGGGTGAAGAATCAAAAATAGGGGGCTATGAGCCCGTTGACAGTGAAAACAGGATTCTTGACTATTGGAAATCCAAAAAGATTTATGCGCAGGCAAAAAAGAAGGTTGCAAAAGGCAAGATTTTCTATTTCCTTGACGGCCCGCCATACACCAGCGGAAAGGTCCATGTGGGGACCGCCTGGAACAAGGCACTAAAAGACATGGTTCTGAGATACAAAAGAATGGCAGGCATGAATGTCTGGGACAGGGCAGGCTATGACATGCACGGCCTTCCCACAGAGCATGCAACCGAGAAAAAACTCGGCATTCACGGACGGGAGGAGATTGAAAAATTCGGGGTTAACAAGTTCATAGAAGAATGCAGAAAACTCTGCGTTGAAAACATGAATCTTATGAACCGGGACTTCCAGAGGATGGGGGTTTGGATGGATTTTGACAATGCCTACCAGTCAATAACCCCTGAATTCATAGAAGGCGAGTGGTGGCTTGTTAAAAAAGCCCATGAAAACGGCAGGCTTTACGAAGGGCTAAGGACAATAACCTGGTGCGCCAATGACGGCACTGCGCTGGCAAAGCATGAGCTTGAGTATGAAACTGTAAAAGATGAATCAATCTATCTCAAATTCAAAATAGAAGGGACAAAAAATGAATATCTGATAATCTGGACAACAACGCCCTGGACAATCCCATTCAACCTTGCTGTGATGGTAAATCCGGAAGTGGATTATGTCAAAGCAAAAGTGGACGATGAAATCTGGGTTGTTGCAAAGGCGCTGACTTCTTTCATACCTGCAACAGCAAACAGGAAATTTGAGATAGTTGAGGAATTCAAAGGGAAAAAATTGGAGGGGATAAAATATCACCATCCATTTGAACCTGACATTCAATATTTCAAGGATAATGAGAAGAAAGTCCCGAAGATGCACACGGTTATTTTATCCGAAGAATATGTTGACACGTCTGCAGGCTCCGGCTTGGTTCACTGCGCCCCTGGCTGCGGCCCGGAAGATTATGAAATCGGCCATAGGAACGGAATTCCGCCGTTCAATGAGCTTGACGAGCACGGCATTTTCAAGAAATCCATGGGAAAATTTGCAGGCATGCGGGCGAAGGTTGATGATGCAAAATTTGTGGATGCGCTTGAGAAAAACGGGACTCTTATAGCAACATCACCGATTGAGCATGAATACGCCCACTGCAGCCGATGCCACAATCCTGTTGTTTTCAGGACAACAAAACAGTGGTTCTTCAAGATTGAGGATTTGAAAGAAAAAATGCGGGAGTTCAACAGGGCAGTCCTATGGGTTCCTGACTATGCAGGCTCAAGGCAGTTTGATTCCTGGCTCGCAAATCTTAGGGACAACAGCATTTCACGGCAGAGATACTGGGGAACGCCCTTGCCAATTTGGAAATGCGGCTGCGGAAACTATGAGGTAATCGGCTCCAGGGAAGAGCTGAAGAAAAAAACAGGGAAACTCCCTGAAGACCTTCATCTGCAAAACCTTAATGGGCTGACAATCAAATGCAGCAAGTGCAAAAAAGAAATGCACCGTGTTCCTGATGTTCTTGATGTCTGGGTTGATGCAGGCTCTGCCAGCTGGAACTGCCTTAACTATCCTCAGGATGACAAGCTGTTCAAGAAGCTTTTCCCGGCAGATTTTATTCTTGAGGGAATAGACCAAGTGAGGGGCTGGTTCAACATACTGTGCGTTGCTTCGATGGTTGCTTTCCAAAAACCGTCTTTCAAAGCTGCGTACATGCACGGATTCATAAATGATTCTCTCGGGAGAAAGATGTCAAAATCCCTCAAAAATTACATCCTGCCGGAGGAAGTGATTGAAAAATACGGCGCAGACACCATGAGATATTACATGATTGGCGCCACAAAGCCTGGGCTGGACATGAGCTATAATTTTGAGGACATGAAACTGAAGTTCAGGAACCTTTCAGTCCTGTGGAATGTCCACAAGTTTTTGATTGATTATTCAGACACAATTGAAAATGCGGATACAAAAATAGCTGCAAAGAATCTCAGCATCGAAGAGAAATACATTTTGTCAGTTTTGAACAGCACAATATTAAAAGTTACTGAGTTGTATGAGAATTACAGGCTGAATGAAGTTCCCGAAGCAATCGAGTTCCTGTTCTTGGAACTGTCAAGAACATACATACAGATGATAAGAGAGAAGTCTGTTTCAGGAAGCGAAGAGGAGAAGCAGACTGTTTTCGCTGTGATTTACACTGTGCTATTTGAAACAATCAAGATGCTTTCAACAGTTGCGCCGTTTATATCAGAGCAGATTTACCTTAATTTGAAAAACAAATTCGGCCTGAAAACAGCAAGCGTAACTTTGCAGAAATGGCCCTCTGCCGAGAAAAAATACATTGATGAGGAGCTTGAGAAAAACATGGGCGTGGCAAAGGAGATTTTGCAGGCAATTTATTCCGCAAGGGAAGCGTCCCAGCTGGGCATAAGATGGCCGGTGAAGGATGTTATTGTTGCAACAAAAGAGGACAATGCCAAAAACGCTGTGAAAAAGCTGGGCGACACAATTAAAACTCTTGCGAATGTAAAGGAAATCATAATAAAAGAAGATTTGGGTTTGCGGAAAAAAGTAAGGGCAGACTACAAGAAGCTCGGCCCTGTTTTCGGGGAGAAAACTCCCAAGGTAATTGCCCAGCTTTCAATAAACTCGCCTGAGACAATCCTTGGGGCGATTGAAAGGGAGGGAAAATTTTCATTTAGAATAGACAATGAAAAGGTTGAGGTGCGGACAGAGCATCTCCTTATTGAAAGCGAATTGCCTTCCCATCTTGTGGAAGCAAAATTCCGCGGAGGAAGCATTTATCTTAACAAGGACAGGAACAAGGAGCTGGATTCTGAAGGATACGCAAGAGAGGTTACCCGAAGGGTTCAGGAATTGAGAAAGAAATCCGGAATGGTCAAGACAGGCAAGATTGAACTTTTTGTAAAAACTAAAGTTGACATAAAGCACTGGGCAAAGCAGATAAAAGACAAGGTTGGCGCAGTGAGGATTGACATTGATTCAGACACTTCTGAGAATTACGAGCATGAAAGCAAAGAGAAAATCAAGGGAGAGGAGTTCGTCATAATGATGAACAAAGTATGATGTACGACTCTGTTCAATATACGCCTGGGAAAAACCCGCACATACCGCAGCCATACGCAGAGATAATAGAAGAGGAAATAATAGACCCTCCTAAACCGGTGATAGTTCCTGATGATGATTCTGACTCATTTTCATTCCCGATAAAAATAAAAAAGAAAGACCCTGCAAATAAAAAAAGGCCCTGGGACAGGCTGCCTGTTCAGCTGGAAGAAACTTTGGAGTTGCTACGCTAAAATGCAGCCATTATCCTGGTGGACAATCGTACAGCTTGCGATTTTCATAGCTGTCTGGGTCATCATTTTCTGCGTCGGCTACATTCTCATGGTCTGGCTGAAGAAGAGGAAGATGAAAAGAAAGTGAAGCACAAAAAAAGACAAACCAACCTTACCATCCTTATAATCTTAGGGATCGTAATGCTGATAGGTGTATTCACATATTTTTATACAACAAGGATTAACAAGTCAGAAAATGAAACCGCAAACCAAACACCGCTGATAAAAAATGAAACATTAATTGTTGAATCAATACCGCTTATAAAAAACCAAACACAGCTGCTAAAAAACCAAGATGGAACATACAACCTAAGCATAGGGGATATACAAAGAATTAAACTGAAGTACGATTTAAGTGGTTCATTTGGTAATTCTGAAAATCTATTTTTAGAAATAGATTATAAAGATGGCCAATATATTACTAAAAAAGGTTCTATTGTGAACAATTCGCTTATAAATAATTTGATGAAAAGCTTAGCTGGACTACGCTCTTCTGAAGGCATTGAACATTGTTCTGATAAGCCTGAGAACGATCCTCAAGTTTTGATGGAGATTTTGAATAAAGAGGGAAATAAACTATTTATTTTTTCCACTCTTCCATGTAACGGATTCTTACCGTGGAGTGTGATAATGTCTAACAAAATTTATTCACAGCATTCTGGTAAAATAAGCAAAGCTTTATTAGAAATCCTTAATTCTACAGGTAACGTTGACAGTCATATGGAACTTTATTATTTGCTCCAATCTGGAGAGTTATCTATCAATCCTCAGGTTTCAAAAGTGGAGGATCTTGAACTATCAACTTTTCTCACACATACCGGACTAATAGAATTTCTTGTTTATGATTGGCATTTAGATCTGAATAAGACGAGTTTTTACACTACTCTGGTCCAGGAGTCTGAGTTCAGTAGTTATGAGTGGGAGAATTTTTCTATTAAAAGCTCTTGGCTCAATGTTAATAACAAGAATTATTCTTGCAGCTTCGAAACAAGTGGGCCTAGTACCCACATAAATTGTGATTTGAAAGGACTAAACCCTAATTCAAAATCAATATCAGAAGGCATTTTATATGTTACATATGAGCTTGACGGATTTAATTATACAACTGAAGGAGTATTCAAATAGTTTTATTTTAGAGATTTTATTACCTAAAACTCAATCCCCTTCTTTGCGAGAATGCGTTTCTGGGCTGGGTGCTTGATTTGTTTTATTTCTGTTGCGAAATCCGCCCTTTCTATGAACTCTTTCGGGGCGTATCTGCCGGTCAGGTAGATTGTTGTTTTTGGATTTGCCTTGTCCAGGAGTTTCAGAACCTTTTTCTTCGGAACCATTCCGATTGCTGCCGCAAGATTGATTTCATCCAGAATCAGCAAGTCCGGCTTTTTTGCAAGGATTTTCTCGGCAAATTCAATTCCTTTGTTTGCGATTTTGACATCCTCTTTCGCCGGCTTTTTCAGATTGACAAACTGCTTCCTGCCGAACTGGTAAATGGAGTAATTCTTTTTCAGCTTTTTTGCAATCCTGTATTCGCCGATGTTTTTCCAGCCCTTCATGAACTGTATGACAACAACCTGGTGATTCCAGCCAATAGAACGCAGGGCAACGCCTAAAGCAGATGTTGTTTTTCCTGCGCCCTCGCCAGTCCAGAGATAAACAAGTGACTTTTTCATGAAATTAATTCCTCTTTTTCGATTTTTTCAATAAAATTATGTTCAAAATCAAGCCAACAACAGCAACCCCCAGTATAATATAGTTATAATTTAAAATATTGCTTTGAGGTATATTCTTAGTGTTCATAATCAAATTAATCAGACTATAAACTCCTCCTCCTATCCAAAAACCCATTCCAAATTTGCCTGTTGCCCATTTGTGTATATCTGCCATTTGTATCCTCCAAATTTGCTGTAATCTCAAATCAATTGGCTTATTGCGAGCCCTATAACTATTCCTGCCATTAAAGCACAGAACATTAATATCCGCACTTCTCTTATATGTCTGTATTTAATCAAAGCCCTTATATCAAATATTTTTCTCATTTTTATCCCTTCCATTCAATAATTGCAAAAATAACTCGGGCAGCCGCCTGAAAACTCCGAAGCTGCGGTCACATTCGGCTCTTCATTTATGTCTTTTGTAAGCTCAGCTCCGCTATATAAAACCTGCTCCTTTTTGGAGCCGTACCTATACACTGTTATTCCCTTGCATCCCAATTTATACGCCAGAAGGTACGCCTTTCTCACATCCTCAATTGTTGCATCATGCGGAAGATTGACTGTCTTTGAAACAGCGTTGTCAACATGCTTCTGGAAAACCGCCTGCATTTTCACATGCCATTCCGGAGAAATGTCCAGCGCGGTCTTGAATATTTTTTTGATATCCTCAGGAACTTCTTTAAGATTCTGGACAGAGCCATTCTTTGTTATTTCGCGGACTAATTCGTCAGAATAAAATCCCCTTTCCCGTGCAGCCTGCTCAAACTCCTTGCTTATCTCAACCAGTTTTGCGCCCTCAAGAACATTCCTTACAAAAGCCACTGCAAACAGCGGCTCAATCCCGGATGTGCAGTCCGCAATTATGCTTATTGTGCCTGTGGGGGCAATTGTTGTTACAGCAACGTTTCTCATGTTCTTGCAATCCTTCGCGAGCCTGCTTTTTTTGAACGATGGAAAGTTTCCTTTTTCAACAGCCAGTTCTGATGATGCTTTTTTCGCTTCCTTCTCAATAAATGCCATTACCCTGTCGCCAATATTCAGCGCCTCGTCTGAATCGTACCGTATTTTCAGTTTGATTAGCATCTCTGCAAATCCCATGACTCCCAGGCCAATCCTCCTGTTCATTTTTGTCATTTGCCTGATTTCGGGGATTACGTATTTATTTGCGTCAATAACATTGTCCAGGAATCTCACAGAGAGGCTGACAGTTTTTTTCAGCTTCACCCAGTTAATCTGGCTGCCTGAAACAAAATTCGCAAGGTTTATGGAGCCGAGATTGCAGGATTCATAGGGCAGCAGCGGCTGCTCGCCGCAGGGGTTTGTGCTCTCTATTTTTCCGAGAAGAGAAGGCTCATGCCTGTTAATCCGGTCTATGAAAACCATTCCCGGATCTCCGGTTCGCCAGGCATTTGTGGCAATCAGGTCAAACAAGTCCCGCGCCTTTTTTGTTGCCACAGTTTTTTTTGTTCGCGGGTTTATCAAATCAAAATCAGAGTTAGTTTCAACCGCATGCATGAATTTGTCTGTTGCCGCAACAGAGATGTTGAAATTGCCAAGGAAATTTTCCTTTTCCTTGCAGGTTATGAATTCTATAATGTCAGGATGGGAAACCTCAAGAATTCCCATGTTGGCTCCGCGCCTCTTGCCTCCCTGCTTGATAACCTCTGTTGTTTCGTTAAAAATCCTCATGAAAGATAGAGGGCCGGAAGCAACTCCCTTTGTTGACTGGACAATGTCCCCCTTCGGCCTCAGGTGCGAGAATGAAAATCCGGTACCGCCGCCAGATTGATGGATCAAAGCCATTGTCTTAACCGCATCAAAAATGCTGACAAGCGAATCATCAATAGGAATGACAAAGCATGCAGAAAGCTGGCCCATTCTTGTGCCGGCGTTCATCAATGTCGGCGTATTCGGCATGAAATCCCTTGATGCCATCAAGCGGTAAAATTCCTCCTCATATTTCTTGTCCAAATCAACTGCTTTCGCAACCCTCCTAAAAAGCTGGGATGGGGTTTCGATTATTTTTCCTGTCTCATCCTTCAGCAAATATCTTGCCGAGAGAACTTTCATTGCGTTGACAGAAAGCTTCAGCTCGTCAGACTTCCCGAAAATTGACTTTGCTTTCCGCAGCTCCTCCCTTTTGTGCCTGTAGATTATGAACGATTTTGCAACATCCGGAAGATTGTGCTTTATCAGAATGCGCTCGACAATGTCCTGCACTGCCTCCACATTGATTCTGTCTTTCTTTGATTTTTTTATCAGCGAAACAACATCATCAGCAAGAATCTTCGCAAGGGATTTGTCATCATTTTTCACAGAAACAAGCGCCTTGTAGATGGCATCCCTTATCTTTGACTGCTCAAATGTGACAATACTGCTGTCTCTCTTTATGACCCTGATTTCGCCTCCCATAATTGGGACCTGAAGGGTTTTTGGTTTTTAAAGGTTGCTGATTATATAGCGGTAATTTTAAGTGCTTATGCAAGAATAAATGCAATACGGGGTAACGGTAACTGTCCACGGGGAATGGGTCATGGCATATCTATATTCAAATTCTCCTACAAGTTTAATTTTAGAGTTTGCCGGACAAACTAAATTATAGAAACAACCTCCTCCCGCGTTACAACTCGCTGCCACAAATGTGGCACCCCCCCAAGAATCGGTTATTCCCGGTATTCTTGGTGCATAAGTAGCATAGTTCAGACTAAAATCGGTTTCACAGTTTTGTGTAACCCCGTTTTTACCTAAATAACCCCCTGCAACAATATTGCCTGAAGGCCAGGTGGTCCTTGGAACACCGCCAAGTGTTATGGTTTTAGTGGCAGTTATATTTTCTGAAGTGATGTTGGAATTTGGAAAAACCACAGACAGATACGATGACCCGGGATAAATTTGCAGACCCGCCCACGCCCCTGAAGGATTGTACGATATGCTTGCCTTAGTTCCCCAGGAAATGCTGTTCGGCAGAGTCTCAGGCAAAACCAAAGACTTCCCAACATTCAAATTCCCAAGAAAACCAAAAGTATCAGAAGAAGTCCCACCAAAAGTCCCAGGCAATACCTTTCCGGCAGAAACATTCATTATCTCATTATCACTATGGCCCATAATCGCAGGGTTGTTATAAGATGACTGATAGGCAGCAACCCCAGCAACAAACAAAATGCAAACTAGAACAACCAAAAACACCAAATGCCTCTTCTCAAAATTAAATGACAAATTAATCTGCATGACTGACTATTTGATTTTCTGTTTTTAAATGTTTGCCCCCTAGCTGTTTTTCACATAACACACTTAAACAAAAGCCCGCTTGCTGGTTCTTGCATTAATCTTGCTGTTTGTTCCGCTTCTTCTGCCCGAGTGCCATGCAAGAATTTCATTATTACCTGCCGAGCGCAGCGAGGCAAGTTAAGCCAGTTCTGGCAATCGAGGCTACAATTTAGATACAGAATTGAATCTAAGAACTGCCTTGCGAAAAGTTTTTGTTTTTAGTAATTAAAGCGCGGATTAAATCTGCCTGACCTCAAACGCATTCCACTGGCCTGTTGTGTTGATTGCTATTTTCTCTATGACCGACTGCCTTGGCTGGAAACTGACCAAAATAGTTGCATTTGCAACTGGCTTTTGGGCGTAGTAAAGCACCGCAAACAATTTTGCATCGCCTGCAAAATTATCAAGGTTTGTCACGTTGACATTTACCTGCGAGAATCCTTTCATCTTGTAGCCTGCCTGCTCTCCTATTTTAAGCCTCACATTATTGGCAGCTTCTGGACTGACCACAGGCAACGAAGGAACGCTTGCTTCCGGGGCATTAACCTGCTTCTGCGGCCCTCCGACAATCTCGCTTATTTTTTCCGGGATTAGCAAGTACCATCCGAGACCTATTGAAAGAGCTGCAATCATGAGAACTATTACCAAAACCAAAAGGAATATTACGCGCCTCATTGCCGGATTAATTGCTCCGGTTCTTTTAAATCTTTTGGCATTCCCCCATAAATTACACCCATTTTTGGCTTTTTTCTCACTCTTAATATTATCAGCATAACCGCAACAGCCAAAACCGCGCAGAATATTATTATTGATGCCGGGCTGGCCCCTTTTTTTGCAGGAGGAGCTACTGCCTTTGGCTGCTCCACAGCCGGCGGCTGCTCTTTGGCAGTTTCCTGAGGGATTTCCTGCGGCTTTTCTGCTGCAGCAACTGTTTCTTTAGGCGCAGCATTTTCCTCCACTGTCCCGGTTGCAGTTTCCTGCACAGGAGGCACCAAAATGCCCCCGCCGGTTGTTGAAGTTCCTGTTCCCCCCCCTCCCCCATGATGGGCAGGAGGCACCTGCGGAGGAGAATACGATTCTATCAATGCGCTGTGCCTGAATCCTGAGACTGAGAAAGTATTGTTTGCTATGCTGCAAGCATAGCCCCCGCTTGTTCCTGGGCAGTCCAATTCTGTGCAGCCTGAAAGAAGTGTTGAAAGGGAAACAACATCTCCGTCGATAAAGCACACTTTGCTGCTGGAATTGTCAGACCTTGGCAGATAAAGTGTTTTTGTTCCGGTGATGTTGAGATTTTTTATGATAATGTAATTATTTGTTCCGTTTATTCCCTTTTCTATTGAAACACTGGCTAAATCAAGGGAATAGTTGCTGAAATTCTCTGTGAAATTCATGAACAATGAGCCGTTGTCATAAAACTGGATGTTAAGTGTTTCATTAAACTGCAGGCTGAGGTTTGTTGAATTGCCTATGGCTATTGTGAGATTCTCAATTGTTGTATTCACATGTGTTAGATTGCCCACAATGCTGGAACAGGCATCTCCTGTGCCATCATTGTTAATGTCGCTCTGGTCAGGATTGTATGTGAACGGGCAGTTGTCATTGAAAAGAACATGGTCAAAGTCAACATCAACATAGGAAAATGTATTGTGCATGTTGCCGCCGAACTGGCTCCATTCAATAAGCGAGTTGTTATAGGTCGTGTTTAAATCCCAGACTACAATTCTTCCCCCGCTGTACGGCCCAAGAGGAAGCCTGTCGGTGTAATAGGCAGAACCGACAATAAGCTCAACCTTGCCGTCATGGTCTATGTCTGCAATTGTAGGCGCGGATTCCTGTGTTCTCTCCCACAGAACATAAGGAGGCCCCACATCTGTTTGCATAGGGAACCCCGGGGTAATTCCGGGATTGTCGGCATCATAGGAGTACACAGTTCCCCCATCAGCCCAGACACCGGGAGTCAATTCAATAATTCTCTCTGCAGAAACAAGTATTTCCATTTGAGAATCCCCATCAATGTCCCCCACAGTCGGCCTCATGCTTAAAGTGCCGTCGGGAAGGCCAATCGGAAAACCTGTGAAATTTGTACCATTTGAATTGAATATGAAAATCTTGCTCTCATTATAGCCTCCATATAAAAACGGGAATGCAATCACCTCAAGATGATTGTCCTTGTTTAAATCAGCAGCTATAAGGTCCAAAACATAATTGCCTTCTACATTCTGAGGCCATCCGTTAACAGCGGAGCCGTTGTGATGCAACGCCACAATCCCCTTGCCCCTCTGCTCAAAGATTGCTTCAAGGTCTTTGTCATTGTCAAGGTCTGCCATGACCAGCCCATATACCCCTGAATCCGCAGGGGTCACATTGTAAGGCCATCCGTCCATAACACCGCCGGTATAATTCAGGAGGTAAATTTTTTTGAATTGGTTGGAATAGGCAAGAATTTCTCCATAGCCATCGTTATTAAAATCCCCGACAGGAGCATAGGCCTCTTCAAATCCCCAGGTTAGGCTGAGGTCAGTTTTCCATATCAAGCTCCCGTTTGCCCTGTATACATACAAATAAAAAGATGACGCGAAAATAACCTCCAGATTTCCGTCATTATCTATGTCATAGAGAGAAGGGCTGGTTGAAATCAGGTCATACCCTCCAAGATATGCCGGCTGTGGCCAGCCCGCCACCATGGAGCCATTATAATGCTCAGCTACAATTTGCTGGCCTGAATAGTCCGGGTAGAGTATCTCCAAATCCCCGTCATTGTCAAGGTCTCCCAGGGTGAGTGTTTTTCCCCACATCATACTGCCGACAGTGGGCTGGGGCCATCCTTCCATAAGTGTTCCGTTGCTGCGGAAAATATAAACGCTCCTGTTAAAGTCATTGTAATCGCCCCCTGTCTGGAATATGTAGGGGCTCCTTGTGGAGGCGGCAACTATCTCAAGGTTCCCGTCGTTGTCAACATCAGCAACTTTCTGGCTTGAGAAAACTGTAAAATCAAGTTCCTGGGGCCAGCCCTTGTGCAGTTTTTTGTCAACCTTCACGGTGACGTTTCTTTGGGAAGAATAGTTTGAATTGTTTATGTAAGCAGTCAGGCGTATAATATAAACGCCCTCCGGCAATGATGACGAGTTGAAATAGCCGAGAGTGCCGTTTCCGATGGGGTCCTGGGAGAATTTTAACAGGAGCCAATTGCTTTCATCAACCATTCTGTAGTCGATGGTGTAATTGGAGAATGTGAAATTGCCATTCGAGTCTATTATTATGTCGGAGCCTTCCCCCACAAGATAGCCGTTCTCAGGCCTTATCAGGTAAAAATCTTTTATTTTCCTGAAAAGATAGTCCGTGCTTTTTGAGTTTGAACCAACTGCTTCAAGCTTCAAAAGATAGTCCTGCTCCGGAAGAGTGGTTGTGTCCCAGCTGCACAGCTCGCTGTTGTCTGCCTGGGAGCCGGAAGAGCAGACTGGATGCCAGAAGGTCGCATTTATGCTTTTAATCCCGGCATAGGACACATTAAGGTTCGAAAGCACTATTGTCCCATTTGTTGAATTGACCACAACGGGAAATGTGCAGTTGCCGTAGAAATCAGGAACGCAGCTTTTCAGGAAATCATTTATTTCAGAAGCAAAGGATTTGTTTATTTCCTCACTTCCATTAAAATAGCCAAATTGGTATATTCTGAACAGCAGGTCAGCCTGGGCAAAGTAACTGGACCTCCAGGTGGCGCCGTTATCAGGAGAAGCCTGCATCTGGCCCTCAGGGTAATAGTCCGCTGTTAAACTACTGTAGGGCAGCATATAGGAGCCAAAACCCGGGTTTGCAAGCCTCAGGTAAAACCAGTATTTTCCGGGAGGCAAGTTAACACCGTTAAAATCAAAAGTATTCCAGTCAGAGGATGTCGAAATCACGCCAAAAGAAACATTAACACTTGCCACAACACCTCCTGTCGGGAGATTGCCGCTGTCATTTCTTATTTCAACAACGATGCCATCCCCGGAAAGCTGTCTCTGCATAAAAACAGATATTGCAGCTATTTCTCCTCCGGACCAGTTAAAGCTCTGGCCAACAGTGTTATTATCATATACCCCGTAAATATTTTGGTTCATCAATTCCTGCTGCTCCTGGGAAATGGCTGTGCTGTAGCTTAGCCACTCCACATCACCGTCCCTGCTGAAGTCAATCCTTACCTTGTAAGGAATGGTTAGGCCGTTGTCTGAACCGTTTATTTCAAGCGAAGCAGATGTTGCATTTGCGTTTTTTGGAATCGTAAGATAGGCAGTTTTTGCCTCATTGCCGGCGAATGAGAAATTAACATGGCTGGAAGCCGGAGAAAAAAGAGTTATATTTCCACTTTGGCTTCCCTGCTCTGTTGCGTAAAAAACTGAGTAGTTGATAAAATTGGGGCATTTGGCAGTTCCATTTAGTTTTATGGCCCCCGCCCCCTCGTAGTTCATGTTATATGTGTTAAATTCGGCTGTGCAGGGCACATCGGTGAGATTCACCGCAGCCAGGGCATTAACCCTCCCCTGCCCCTGGGATTTCAATTCTAGGCCCAGGTCCTGGGCAGTATTCCTTATTGCCATTTTCACATCCAGCGGTGTCCAGTTTTTGTGCATTTGGAGCATCAATGCAACCACCCCTGCAATGTGGGGAGTTGCCATGCTGGTGCCGGATATTGAAACATGAATGCTGTCATGGCATTTCCTGTCGCTCCAGGCATCGTCCCATTCTGCAGCGCAAATAAAAACTCCGGGCGCCAGAACATCCGGCTTTAGGGTTCCTATGACCGTGGCTCCCCTTGAGCTAAATGCGGCAATCTGGTCATTTTTATAGGATGCACCGACGGTTATGGCCTTTCTCGAACTGCCCGGGCTTTCTATGGTGCCATAGCCAGGGCCGCTATTGCCTGCAGCAATTACCGCAACCACCCCTTCATCGACCGCATTGTCCACGGCTTTTGAAAGAACGTCGTCGGGAGTTCCGCCTCCGCCAAGGCTCATGCTTATTATTTTGTAATGGTTTGCTGTCGCATTTTCCAAAGCATCAATTATGTAAACACCCGGGCATGAACCCTGTGATGAGCAGACCTTGTATGAAACTATTCTTGCCCCGGGGGCGACGCCCTTCCAGCTGCCGTTGCCTGCGGCAGTTGCAGCAACATGGGTGCCGTGCCCATAGTCATCCATGGGATTATTATCCCGATTAAAAAAATCATAGCCACCGATTACCTTCGAGCAGGTTCCCGCAAGAAAGCTGTCGTTTGTGCAGCCGCCCAAATCAGGATGGGTATAATCCACTCCGGTGTCAATAATTGCTATTGTAATGTTTTCCCCGGTTACATTCACTCCGTTCTCATCTGTAAGATTCCAGACATCATCTGCATCTATCAGCGGGATTGACTCATTTAAATTTATGTAGTAGGTCTTTGATAGGGATATGGACTTAACATATGGAAGAAGGTGTATGTACCCAATATCATATTCTGATGCGTTTACAGCCATTCCGTTCAGCACATGGAAATATTCGCCCAGAATAAGGCCATTTTCATCACCTTCAGACTGAAGGCTGTACCCGTCGCCAGCGCCCGAAAGCATCCTGCTAATGTCACTTTTTGCCTGCTCATGCTGAACCTTCAGCTGATTTTGATAGTCTTCGCTCTGTATATTGTACCCCTCTGCTCCAGGACTGCTGAACTCCACAATGTAAACCCTTTTTTCCCAGGGCAGAATAGTAGTCCTTTCTTCAGGGGGATTATTGCTGGAAGAAGGCTCAGTTTCAAACACAGAATTCCCCGTTATCTGAGCTGTGCCCTGTTTATTATTCACAAACAGCACAACTGCAACTGCCAAGAAAATAAGAATTAAAAAAAAAGCCAGGTTTTGTTTTCTCATTTGTCAAGAACCACCCTGATTTAGCAGAGGTCATGTCAAGAAGCCATTTCACAAGTATGTGGTTCTTGAGCATGCAAATTGAGCAAAGCTCAATTGCACACAAAATCTTCGATTTTGTTGTGCTCAGAAATTGCTTGTCTTATTGCAAGCTAAACAACGCAGTTTGCATTGATAGCAATTTCTGACATATCATCATGGCGAGGGGGGAATTGGACGGCCCGGGAACATTGGGGGCTTCGCTCTTCTCAGGTAAATCTGATATGCTATTATTGAAAATAAGACAACCCCTACAGCCACCATAACTATCACCGCAGGAACCCATGCTGGCACCAAAGGCTTTCTTACAGGCACAGGCGCAGGCTTTTGGACCTGAGGCGTAACTGGTGCCGGTGCTGATGGAACAGGCTGAGCAGGCACAACTTCTGTTGGTTTTTGCTGCGGCGCTTCTGCAGAAGGCTCTTCTGCTATTGCTGTCTTGCCATAGTAAGGAGGCATGTCAACGCTGTTGCCTCCTCCAGAAGTTCCTCCTGAGGGGGCTATGCCTCTTTTTGTAACAGGAGCCAGAAGACTTGTTCCGTTAATTCTTGTCCCGCTTACTGTAATCCATGGAAGTATCTTGATATTATACAGTCCATTCGTGTTAAGAGGCCATGTGAATGGTGATGCTGTTACCGTGCCGAGAATGCTGAATGCTGCTCCAATGTTGTAGAACACATCATAGCTTACCGGCTGGATTGGGCTGCTCTGGCTGGTAAATGATAATTCAGTTGTAAATGTGCTTGCCCCCAAAGTAACCTGGCCGCAGTCACCTGAAACAGGAGCCAGGCTTTCCTCATAGAAATTGCCATTTCCATTGTAGCAGAAGCTGTTGCCGGTTCCGTTGTTTGTAACGTTTCCTGAGGCAAAAACATTCAGATAGATTTTGCTGTTTGAAGGTTCGGAAACGCCTGATACATTGTTTAATAGTATGGGGGACATCCTGTTTCCAGTGAAGACATTGCCTTTTATCTTATTGTCATCACTGCTTATGTTAATTGCCCATACTTTCTGCGATTTTGAGCTGTTGTCAAATGAAAGATAGGGCACTTCTGAGAATCTAATGCCATCTGCCGCAAGAGTGCTGTTCCAGAAGTAATTCTTGCCAGAGCCGTTTGCCAGCACTGCTACTGCTTGAAGTTCATAGTAGCAGTTGCCAGGGTATCCAAGACCGTTTATTCCTCCGCAATTAAGACCGCTTGTATAAATGGTTACGTTCTCGCCGCATCCAGCACTGCTAAAATTTCCTGCGCTGTCGTTGTAAAGCGCTATGCCAAAATTAACAGAGCCGTCTGCAAGTGCAACCTTCTGCTCTCCTGCTGAAGTGAAGATTGTGCCGGCAAGCCCGTTGGTCCATATTATGCACCCGCTGAAGTTTGTCCCGTTATATTCTGCATATGCAAAGTCTGAATAGTATCCGGGCGCAATCTTCCCCACATTTATGAAAGTGTTGTTTTCTATTGTTGAATTAGGGTTTGGATCGGACGTGGCGCTAGTAAGTATAATTGCCGAATAATTCTCTATGTTGGAGAAGGTATTGTTAATCAGCAATGGAGAAGACGAGCCGGTTATCAATGACATATGGATTATATGCGAATCATTTGAGAAAACATTATCAGAAAAGTTTGATAACACATTGTGGGAATACAGATATAACGTTGAGTTCCTGTCAAATATGTTGCCCCGGAATGGCTCGGTTATGTAGGTGGATCCTTGCAGCTTTATATGGCTGCTGTTGAAATAATTGCCATTTAGGATAATATCTGCACTAGCATCAGCATTTATATCTAATTTAGGGATGCCTATGAAATTATTGGTGAAATTGACAATTGAAGAATACGCCCCTCCCCCAGTCATGTAAACCTGCGAATTGGCGTTCCCGATTATGGAAGAATTATAGACCACCAGAGGGCCATTAATGAGGTATACTGCCGTATTTGCGAAAAAAACACTGGTGAAATCGCCTGAGATTGAGGAGTTCTTCATGCTAAGCGAAGCATTGGTTAGCCGTATCACCGGAACGCTGAAATTGGAAGTGTGGGCCAAGTCCCGGATAACCATGTTGGAATTTATTGCACTGACAAAGGAAACACCGCTGCCCAGGTAGTTTCCTGCGCCCTTCAAAGTTGCATTGGTATCGTTCACCCAGATTGCGCTGTCACTTATGTTAAGGAAAGTATTGCCGATAAAAGCTGCTGTTGAATTTGCCGCCCATGCTGCATTGGTGCTGTTAGCACATGTGTTGTTTTCAAGAGAAATCCCATTGCTATTCCGAAGATAGAAGCAGACTGGGAAATTTTCAATATCATTATCCGCTGCTACAGAATTTGAGGTTTCCAGCCAGATTAATCCGTTTCCGTTGTTATTTGAAACGGTATTGTTATCGCCAGTTATAAGCATGGCAAAAACACTGTCAATAAATGTGTTGTTGTAAAATATGCTGTTGCTTGAGCTGTATAATGTATTGATATTGCCAAGATAGCTAGGAACTGACTGGTTGAAAAAATTGTTGGAAACATTCATGCCTTTTGTACGCCCCAGGCCTACTTCCCCCCAAGTATTTGAATCATTGAAAAAATTGCTGTTTACAACAGTTATATTCTCACATAAAGAATAATCGCAGCCGCCAATTACCTCCTGGTCGCTGTCATAGACGCTGAGGTTGTCAAATGTGACATTGGTGTCTGCAATAATGTTAGTGCGTTTCAGATTGGTATTCCTCACCAGAACGTCCCGGCTATTTTCCAGGTAGAGGTCCATTCCCCCGGAAACATTTAAATTATCGAGATTTGCATTATCAATGGCAACACCGGCAGCATTGCTGACATAGATACTTTCACCGCCTGTTGAATTGTATGCAGTTACGTTTATTATGGTAATATTGGAGCTGTTCCTGACCTCGATGGCGTTCCTGCCCTGGTTTAAGAAATTGCAGTTCTGGATTGTGATATTAGCATTATTTTTATCTGTCCAGCCAACAAGAATGCCTGATTTGCTGAAAGCAGGATTAGAATAATTAAAAGTTGAACCATTGCAGTCTAAAATAATATCATTTACCCTGCTGCCTATCACGCCTGTCAGCGGATCTGCGAGTATTTCCATTGTCCTTCCGGAATAATTATCCGTGCAGAGGGTCTCACTCTGTCGAACAGAATAAACTAAGGATGGATTCGGGATTACTGGATTCTGGGTTAAATTGAGGCAGGAATAGGTTATTGTATAAGTATCATTCACTATGAGATTGGCTCCATAAACAGATGAGTTCGCTGTTGTAGTGTAAACGAATGTGCCGTCATATAAGGTTGCTGTGGCATTTTCAGCAGTGTATTGCCACTGGCTGTCCCCAGATACATTAAATGTCATGTTATATGTGTTATATGACGGACCAGTATGATCAAAAAAAGTTATTGTGACACTTCCTTCTGCATCGGTAATCGTCCCCCCCGTAGAATTCGTGAAGTTTGCATTAAAAGATACGGCATCGAAACGGTAGATAATGCCGCCGTCAGTGTCATCAGAAACATTCAGGAAATTGCTTCCGTCAGTAACCCCCCCGTAGCCGGTTATGCTGCCCATATTCTTGCCTGAATACAGGTTAAGGAGAAGAAAGGCGAACAGGACTATGATGACAATTAAAGCAACATTCCGAATCTGACCCATCAATACACCTCGTTTTTTGTATGCCGAAAAGAGACAAGAACTGCCTCTTGAAAGTGAAAATATTTACTGGATTTATAAATATTTTGTTTTTTTGAGAGTATTTTGATGCTTTTGCAGCGGCTATTTTAGGTTATTTTTTTGGACTAAAAGCAACAGAAGCCGGCGCTCTGATTACCAGCCAAAATCAGCCATTGGATAGCCGAAGAACCTGCTGACTGTTCTGACTATTGTTGTCTGGTTATAAACAGGCGTCTGCTTCTCCCTTGTTACATTCCGGTATTTTGTGGCATTCCTGGTCTTTGTAACAACCTTGTAGAAAGTTTCCGATGGGAAAAAGCACCGCTCTATCGATGGCAGGGAGATTACAGAAATGCCGCACTGGAGCGAACCTGCATTGGGGCCAAAAGAGAATGTGAACGTTTCTGTGGAATACGCATCTATGATTTTTTTGTCATACCTGTTGCCGGAAACTCCCTGCAAATATGCCTGGTATTCCCATGTCCCGTCCTTTGAATCCAGGTTTGTGACATTTAAAGAGCATACAATCGAACTGTTTGGGGCTATTGAAACCCAGGGCCCGGCGGTTGTGAAATTCATCTGGGTGTTTCCGCATTTTGGAGGGCCTATCGGCACCGTGGTCTGGTATTCCTCAACTATAGTATAGGGTTCTGAAACAGTGTAATCCTGGGAAACTGAAAAATTCCTGTACTCAACGGTCTCAATCTTCTTTGCTGAGGTAAGCATGTATGCAAGAACCGCTACCAATAAAACAATGACTATGATTTTAAGCGCCAGATAAGAATGTTTTGGCTTTTTTCCTGCCTTCCCTTTTTTCTTTATCTCAATTTTGATGCTGCTGTCAGAAACAACAGTCTTGGGTTTTTCCCTGTTTTTTGCCATGCCCCTGTTTAGTGCTTTTTCTATTTATATGCTTTTCTAATTTTTTTTAGTACTGTGAAATAACGAAAACTTTAAAAAGAATAGCCTATTTAAAAGGCCCATGAAATGGGGAATAGTCGTTTTTCTGGCAGTTCTGCTAGCCATGCCAATGGCATTTGCAGGAGATGTAATATTCACCAACCTTAAGGGAAGCTGCAATTCTGACGGAAGCGCCCTGGTCTCAATGATACATGACGGAAGCCCTATTAAAGAAAGCGATATTGAGATAACATCAAATTTCACTGAAACCGATGCCATATCAAATGTTGATGGCCGCTGGCTGACCGGGGGGGAAAACCAAGCATATATTTATTACTCCCCAAGCCAGGTCTTGTTTAATTCGAGCCCGGGCCAGTTCTCCAAAAAAGGGGAATATGAGATACATTTTTTATTCTTCCAAAAAAGCCAGGATTACGCAAAAACTGACGTGTCCCTGCGAATAAGCTGCCCCGGAATGCCTTGCAATAACAATTATGAATGCGATTTTGATTCTGAATGCTCGGATGGCCTGTGCCAGCCATTAAACTGCAGGAGCAACGAGTTCATAGAATTCCACCAGTGCACTCCCAAATGCAATGATTTCAAGCCCTGCACAATTGACAGGTATGAAAGCGGCAGATGCGTTTATTCGAGGAATGATAGCTGCTGCGGCGAGGACAAGGACTGCAGCTCAGGCAGCGCCTGCATTGTTGACAAATGCGCAAATGGCCAGTGCGTCCACAGCCCTATTGTCTGCGAGTCTGCAAAGGACAGCTGCGTTACTTCAAAATGCGTTGAAACAAAGGGCTGCATTTACGAAACAGACGAGAGCTGCCTTGCAAACGAGAATGAAAAAAGGGACTATTTAATTGTGATTGGGCAGCCGAAAGTGTACACACAGCCGCTTTTGCCGAGAATATTCTCTGCAATTGGGGATTTCTTTAGGAATTTGTTTTAGCAAAGATTATAAATTCTGATTAATAATCACTGCACATGGCACACAGGGAAACACCAATTTCTGAAATTACATTGAGGCGATATGAAAAGCCCTATGCTTCAAACAAGAGGGATTTGCTGAAAAAAGCCTGCCTTTCCCTCGGGCTTTTGAATCCCGGCGATTCTAGGGATGTGGTTGTTGACATTCTTTACATTCTTCTGGAAGCAAAAAAGGAGCTGAATGCCCTGGAGATTGTGAAAAATGTGATTCAATTGCGAAAAAACGAGAATCTTGAGAATGCCGGGACAGCACCTTCAAACATCCGAAGGCAAATCAGAAGATTGAGAGCAATATATTTGGTTGAAAAAATCAAAAACAGATACCAAATAACCGAAAACATGAAACTGACAGAGATATTCGACGAGAAAATCCAGGGAATTCTGCTGAAAACAATTTCTTCGAGAGTGAGGGAATATTTAGAAAAGGTTGAGAAGGAGTTTTGAGCCTATTTGTACCAGATTTCCCAATTCCACTGACTGGTAAATGATGACCAGTCCGCTGTTTCGACTTTTAATGAAGTTAGATCCCCTGTCCAATGAGTGGAAGTTTCATAAATGCAAAATACTGTACCATAAGGTTCCCCGCATTTCCCAGGATAACCTGGGTTGGGTGTCAGACCCGTTAGGTCAGGGCATCCTACCATAAGTTTGCCATTTATATACAACTGCGCCCAGTTATGCCCATCCTTTCCTCCTCCTGGGCTCAAGTCAGCGGATACTTTGTTTAGAGTTCCGCTTGAATAATAAAAATCAGTACATTTTGAACTCTTTGACCCCCCGTTTATCACACTTCTGCCATCCCCCCCAACACCGTAAAAATCATTATAATTCTTTACCTTGAATAAAATTTTTTTTGGTTGGTCAGTTGGCCAGTCAAATTTTCCAAAATTCATTCTTTCAGGGTCTGAATAAGCAGAACTTAAAACATAACTAACCCCTGATGGACCAATAGTAGTTAGACCCTCTTCACTCTCTTCCGAGGCCTCAAGCAATAATTTCCATCCACTATCCGGCCAGCTGTCTCTTGGCTCGCCTCCGAGGGTTAGATTGCCTGTTACAGTCATGTTAATAACCGTAATGTTTTTAACAGTCAGGAGGTTAGAAATATTAACATTCCAAGGAAAACTAAAATTCCCTCCACCAACATTCACCCCAAAAGTCCCCGCAGTTATATTCACCGCACTAAGATTGGAAACATTGGAAGGCCATTCATCCCGTGGAATTCCGCCAAGAGTCATGTTCCCCTTCACAGTCATGTTAATCACAGTTATATTTTTGGCAAGAAGATAATTAGAAACATTAGCATCCGCCACACTAATATTTCTCGCAACAACCCTGTCATCAACAGTCAAATTCCCGGCAGAAAGATTAGCTACGGAAGCATTTGGAACAGTCAATCTCGTATCAACTGAAAGATTATCAGGAAAAGTATAATCTCCGTTTCCAAAAGTGCCATTTGTTATGTTGCGTGCAGGCAGCTGGGACACTACCGCTACAGAAGGCCAACTATCCCTTGGCTTACCCCCAAGAGTTAGGTTGCCCGTTACATTAGTGTTGTTCGCAACCAAATCACCATCAATGTGAACATTTCCTGCACCGCCAGAAATCCACAAACCGGTTGTTGAACTATAATCTATATGGGGCTTTAACGGATCCCTGGATGAACTCATCCACCAAATACCATTATTGGGCGCATCATTAGGAAAATACAAAATCGAGGGAAAACCAAAATTCCCATCTACAAAATTATCACCAAAAATCCCTGCAGTTATATTTGCAGCACTGAGATTAGAAACATTTGGAGGCCATTCATCCCTTGGAACCCCACCAAGAATTATATAACCTGTGGCATTCAGATCTTTTGTTGTTATTTTCTTGCTAACATTCAAATCCCCGCTAACATTCAAATGCCCAGGAAAACCAAAATTTCCTGCACCGAAAGTCCCAGGCCCGGTCTCATTTGCACCATGACCAACATGAGTTATTGGATTAACATAGGCAGCAACCCCAGCAACAAACAGCACAGAAACAAATACAACCAAAAACACCAAATGCCTCTTCTCAATGTGAATATGAATGTCCATACAGCATATAAAATAAGCCACAAATTATAAACTTTACTCTCAAAAAAGAATCATTTCTCGCAGACAACGCAGCGGCTGACAACGTTTCTAGCATCATTTTCAGTCGAATATGTCGCTGCAGCAGCGTATGCATCCTTTGCTACAACCCACCCCGCAAGGTCCACAGGGGATGAATACCAACAGCCGTCATATGTGTTGACATCAACAGCCAATCGCGAGCATTCCGTAAACGGCAGCCTTTTAAACTTAGGAAGGCAAGAACCAGGACTGCCTAATCCCTGATCAGCAGTATAAGCTGCTCCCCAATATCCTGTTGTAAGAGCCAGGCTATAACCATCCCAAAGTTCTTTCCAACCTGCAGGACATGTAGGAGTTGTTGTTGTCTGGCTGTGCTTAACTAAAACTGCTGCCCCGACTTTTTCACAAACATTGCACTTGCTGATACCATTGGTGTCTTTTGTTATTGAAGGAGGAGGAGGATTATCAACATTAATCAGCCAGTCACTATAGTCTTGAGGAGATACATAATAACAAGTACCTGACATTTGACATTCCAACAAAAAGCCTGGCCTAAATTCGCTGACGCATGAATCAGAAGTTCCCAAGTCTGCAGTATAAACTGAGGTAAGTAAAACCGATGCTGACACCAGACTATATCCTGTCCACAAAGAATCCCAGCCAGCAGGACAATCAGGAACAGAACTGGTCTGGCTGTGCACTGCAATAACAGTTGTGCCAGGCCAACTATCTCTTAGCTCGCCACCAAGAGTTATGTTCCTGGTTACATTAAGGTTTTTAGTAGTTATATTATTCAAGACATTCAAATTCTGATTAACAGTCACATCGCTCATAAGAAGAATAGGGTAACCATCGCTGCCAGAACTAATCAACAAACCTGAGCCAACAGCATAAAAAATGAATGGAAATGTAGCTTGCCTTGTTGCGCCCCAGAAGATTCCATTATGCCCTCCATCACCCGGAAAAAATAATGTATTTGTAATATTCAAATTCCCAGGAAAACCAAAATTCCCCCCGCCAAATGCTGACCCAAAGGTTCCACTCAAAACCTTCGATGCAGAAACATTCATTATCTCATTATCACTATGGCCCATAACCGCAGGGGTATAAGAAGACTGATAGGCAGAAACCCCAACAACAAACAGCACAGAAACAAATACAATCAAAAAAACAAAGTGCCTCTTCTCAAAATTCAAAATTACCTGCATGGATGAATATTTTTTTATGAGATTATAAAGTTTTCCCTCACTTCCTCGCCACAACAAGCCAGTCCCAGATTGGCTTTTCGTCGGGGAAGAATGCATCCGGATTCCCAAATGCGTCCCAGGAATAGTAAAGCTTGCTTATCCTTATTTTTTTGAATCCGGCTTTTCTCAGGCGGTATTCTATTTCAAATTCGTAGAAGTGCTTCTGCCTGTTGCCGTCCTCGTTGATGAAGCCCAAAAGGAAATCATAGTCCTTGCTGTCGAGTATAGCCTTGGTTTTTCTGACTGCAGCCCTCGTTGGGTTTGTCTTGAGCTCCCGCTCGTAGACAAGCATCGCGGCATAGAGCGCATATTCTATTGAGGGCAGAACCCCAACCAAAACTCCCCTTTCTTTCAGGGCATCATAAATATTCCCTATCACCCGGTTAACCTGCTTCACTGACGGAGAAATTATTGAATTAACCGTAACAATGACATTAAAATGATTTTTGTAGTTCAGCCTGCGCATGTCCTTTCTCCGGTAGATGACATTCTTGAATTTGGAGTTCATTCTCTTCGCAGTATTGACCATACCTTGAGAATAGTCAGTGGAGTAAACCCTCTTGAAATTCTCAGAGAGAAACGGCACAAGCAATCCAATTCCGCAGCCGAGCTCAAGCACAGACCTTCTCTTGCTCGCAAACCTCCCTATTGCACGCCGTATTATCCTTGCGGCATTGTCGTCAGAAAAAGGGCTCAATACATTCTCGAAATATTTCTTTTTTGTTGAGATCTCGTCCCAGGCCTTGTCTTTCATTTCTGATATGGGAGAATGCTAAATTGTTTTAAAATGTTTTGGTTTGGAATGGGAAATGAATGGAAAACTATAACTATTGTTTCAAAAAGAAATAAGACGCTCATTTAAAACAAGCAAAAACACTGCCCCTTAACTTGGTCGCAGCATCACACACAGCTTCTACGCTAAGAGTATTTTGATTGTGTACCTCGCAATAACCATCTCCTCCAGCTGAATTTCCTGTCATAATCATGATCATTGCACCTGGGGGGTAGTCGGGGGGCCGACAACTACAAGTTCCACCCACACTACCCCCAGCTACCTCGCAACTGCCCACATAAAGTGAAGACATAGACGGCCAGCTGGTTCTGCAATCATTGCCAAAGCAAAGATTAGGAGCTGATACGCTCAACTTAGCAATAGCCTGTCCAATCTGAGTAACCCTGAAAATTTCCTGGGCAAATGCATGATCAACAAGCCTAAAATTTCCATTAATATTCTGCAGGTGTATATTCTGTGCGGGATTGACACCGTTAAGTCTCAAAACTTCGCCTTCCCCTTCTCGCCACCAAAAAGTTGCAGCACCATTATTCGCATACAAATTGCCAACCGCCCACACATTGCCATTCACACCAAAATTGCCATTCACATTCAAATTGCCAGGAAAAACATAATCCCCTGCGCCGAAAGTCCCAGGACCTGTCTCGTTTGCAGGATGGCCAACATGAGTCACCGGATTAACATAAGCAGAAACACCGACCACAAAAAGAATGCAAGCAAGAACAACCAAAAACACCAAATGCCTCTTCTCAAAATTCAAGACTACCTGCATGGATGAATATTTGTTTATTAGAATATAAAGTTTTCCTCATTTTCTCGCAATAACCAGCCAGTCCCAGATTGGCTTTTCGTCCGGTAAATATATTGGAAAAATTCTGCAGCGAGGATTTATTATCTTGCGCTCATAGTGTACAACAATACATTTTGTCAACTTCTGGATGATCCTGGTAATCATAACGCTGGGTCCATTCCCAAGGTTCTTCATAGTGTATCCCTGCCATAAACTGGCCATTAGGGCATGTCTGATAAAAAGTATTTGGAACAGCGTCTATCCATGCACAACTAAACCATCCATTATTAGAAACCTTGAGGTCTCCATCAATTACCGTGCTCCCGCTAACATACAGGTTCCCAGAATTCCTCAGGGCCCCCGTAACTACCGTTCCTCCGGCATACTCACCACCAAAATTCAAATAGAGCGTATCTCCTGAATTTTCACTCGCCCCCACCAGCGCCAGGTTTCTGTCATCTCCTTCTGCAGTTGAAGCGCCTCCTTGAATCCAGACATCATGATACCCATTGTTAATATTCTGGAGTATTGGCCCGCCTACACGTAATGTGCCATCCTGAGCAAAACTAAATTCCTTATTCCAGGCATCATTAACAATTCTGAAGTATCCATTAGTATTCAGCAAGTGCACAGCCGGTCCACTGGCACCAGCCAAACTCAGAACTTCTCCTGAACCATCTATCCAAGAAAAAGTTGCACGACCATTATTCGCATTCAAATTGCCAGTAGCCCACAAATTGCCATTCACGCCCAAATCGCGATTCACATACAAATTGCCAGGAAAACCAAAAATATCAGAAGAAGTCCCACCGAAAGTCCCAGGACCTGTCTCGCTTGCAGGATGGCCAACTTTTGTTGTCGGGTTCACATAAGCAGAAACACCAACCACAAAAAGAACGCAAACAAGGACGACCAAAAACACCAAATTCCTCTTCTCTATATGAATATGGATGTCCATAAAATAGATAAGTTTTTTAATTGGTTATAAACTTTTTCCTTGTATGCGAGGGTGCCGGAGTGGTCAAACGGGATAGAAGACTAAAAGTCTGTCCAAGCTTAGGTTGACCATGGCGTAAAGGTGTAATGAGCCCTTTCGGCTGTGATTTTGAGACACCTATTAGCTTAGTGCTTACGCAGGTTCGAATCCTGTCCCTCGCATTCATTTTTATTTTGCAGATTTTTCTTTAAACAAAATCCACTTTTTCTGGCGCGGTCCTAATTCACAATTCTTTTATCTAACCTAATGCGCGATTGCCGGAACCGCAGAAAATAACACAAATCGAACGCACCAAAACCCCCCAGAAGCCCCAAAATGCCAGTTTGAGAGTTTTGTCCTAGTTTAATGACGAAAATAGAAAGGTTTATAAAGGGGCGATACTCTAAGTAGTCACAAAGCAGTGGTAAAAATGACTGAAAAAGCAGAAGCGCTCCCACAAAACAGAGTAGAGCTAAAAACAGGAACCTACGACATCAAAGTAGTCCGAAGGTCACCTGAAGGGCTGATTAAAGAAGACAGCCTGATAAGAATCCCAAACCAGTACGGGAAAGAAATCTCTGTGGCAATCTCCGGAAACAGGATAAGTATTGCAGACGCAGGAAGCGTAGTTCACTTAAATGAAAGAACGCTTGCTGAAAAAAATTTCAGGTCAATTCTTCTGGGCGAAAGATTCTCAATTGTTCCCCATAACCCTGAATCAATAACTGAGGTCATAGACCAAACCTTGCAGACAACCGCTGAAATTTCTCCCGGCCTTGAATACAATCCTACGAGATACCTGCAAAGCGTTCTTGAAGAACTGGACATACTTGAGCATGTTCAGGAGAAAGACCTCAGGGACATCAACAAAATTGCAGCAGCAGCCTTTCTCATGGACACATTGGGCTATTTCAGGGTTGAGAAGCAAATAGACCCGTTCACTGGAGAAACATTGCCCGATGAAGAAAAAGAAATTTCACGAACACCCGAAGAACTGCGTGTGATTTCCCAGAAAATAAAGTGCGACTACAAAACAGTCGCAGACACATTCGAACAGATAAAAAAAATAAGGCAAGCCACAAGGCACTCAAAAGGCAATCCGGAGAGAGTTATTGAGAGCCTTAAAAAACCTGAGAAGGAGAGAACAAACAAGCTGGCAAGATTTGACCTTGCATTTGGCCTTCCGTACATTGCCATCGCATACAATGACCTGTTCGGCAAAAGCGCGGCATTTGAATTCCTGACCTCCTATTTTGGGGAAGACATCAGGAAAGAGTATGAGCTTGAGGGGAGATTAAAGCAGGCGCTGACCGGCAGCGGCGCAGTATTCAAAACCCCCACCCAGGAGGAAGTTGAAAAAGCAATAGAAATCCATACTAGCTACAACCGGCTGAAAGAAAAGCTCGGGAAAGAGCTTCCAAAAAGGATAATTGAAGCAAATCTCAACGAGATGGAACTCCTTACAGGGCTGCATTTCTACAGGGATACGATAATAATTGACCCCACAGACACTCTCCCTTTAATTTCAGAGTATGAGGTGATTGAAAGAACGCACAAATCTGAAAGCGGGGAAAAAACAAAGACCAGGCATTACTTCCTGAAAGGCAAAGAAATTTCGCTTGCAAGGGCTGAGGGGAAAACAAGATATTTCAATTACAAAAAACGGATAAAAGAAGAGGTATCATCCCAAAAAGAGATAAGTGAAAAACCTGTTCTGCTTGAATTTGAAGAAGAGGTTCGGGGATGCACCAAAAAGACGGTCAGAAAAGACTACCTGGCCATTGCTCCGGGAGAAGATTCAGTCGAACAGGTAAATGCGGCATTCCAAACAGCAAAAGAAGAATCCGAAAAAGGGAGAAAAATCAAAGTTTACCTTTACGGAGATGAAATCGAGGAAACAAAGCAGCTTAGGATTCTTGCAGAACATCCGTCTGCAATTGATGCAGTAGCTGTCCTTAAAAAAAGCGGGGATTTTGGTAAAATAGGGATTCTTGATGTTGGTGAAATCGGAAACGGCATTGAAGAGAGAATAAATTTTAATGACATTTTCCTGTTTGCAAAATACGGCATCGCCCCCCGAAGGGAATTTCAGGCCTCAGAGGCAGGCCTGCTTTCAAAATTGGAAAAGATGGTCAATGAGCAGCACGAATTTGAAATTAAACCGGACAACCAGATAAAGTATCATATAAGCATAGGGAGCCTCAGGCTCGGAGAGATACTGCTGCCGGAAAATATCACAATTGAAACATTAACCAGGATGAACCTTCTGGAAGCGCTGTCCAAGCAAAAAACTGAGAAAGAGGATTCTGCAGAAAGATTGAAAGCTGACAAGTTCATAGAACTATATGACCTGATGCCTGAAGAATTCAAAATGCCAAACCAGGACATTGAGGCAATCCAATACCTAATCGATTTGGAAAGGGAGCACAGCGAGCCAGCAAGCCCAAAGATATCTGCGGGAGAAAACCCGACGCCGATAGAAGAAACAAAAGTAAGCCCAAAGATATTTGTAGGCGAAGACCTGGCTTTGATAGAAGAAACAAGAAAAAGCCTTGAGGGAAAAGCCCATAAGGCATCGATACGGTTCATAGATGCCCAAAGAGAAAACAAAAAAAGGTATATTGTAAAAAGAAAAACTCTTGGCTCAGAAGCGGGGTATGAAGACCTGGGGGTTATCACAACAAACAATGACATTTCCAGAATTAACAGGCTTTCGCTTAACCAATACGGGAGCATTTCTGGGGCAGAGAGAGAAGACCTGGTTAGCCTGACCAAGGCAAAATTCACGGGAATAGAATATTCCCCGGAAAACGGCGGCGTGTGGATTGAAAAAAGGGAAAGGCTTGAACAGGTTGTTGAAAAGTTCTATCAGATAATTGGCAAAACCGCTGAAGAGATGGGGATAGACCTTACTTTCATAAGGATTACCGACCGGGCGAGAAAAAGATTCCATGACCAGCTGCTTGACAACTACCAGGACAAAATCCTGGATAAGGATGAAAAAGCCAGTTTGGACAAAGAAATGAAATTGCTCGGGATAAATCCGGACCAGGTAAGAAAAATGTTTTTTCATACAGAATACCTGCTGGAGAGGGGGCTTATGGAACCAACTCTCAGCCTGCTTGCAGGTTTTGTTGAGGATTCGCACCTGGACCTTATTGAAGGCGCCTTAACCGAATGGTACATCAAGATGCTTGAAGCAGAAAACATAAACAAAGACCTGCTGGCGTTCATCAATGCAAGGGCAAGAAATTCCGTAGACACAATTGCGCATGCCTCGCCGGAAATTCAAACCATGCTGAAGTATGTTGAAAACAGCATAATACGGGACAACAGAAGCAAAGAAGACGATAAAAAACTGCTTAAAGCGCTCGCATTGCTTGAGATACCTCCGCACCAGAAAGAAGATGCTTATACCACTATGAGAACGGACTATGAAGCATTTGCAACGGATTTCTCTGCAAGGGTCGTTCATATCCCAAATGCGGGAGAGAGCGTTCCCCAGGCAAGGTTTTTCAAATTTTATCACACTACAAAGGATGGGATTAAGCAAAGGGCAAACCAGCTGGGGGATGTTGCAAATAAGCTGGTTCCTATTGAAAAGGTTTTTTACAACAGCATATTTTTCGGGCTGGGAGAGGAGGATATAGCAAAGTATGTCCAGGCAATGGTAGGGTTGGATAAAGATACAAGAAAAATGATTGTTTCAAACATGTCAACCTATGCTGACAGCCAGGATTTAATGAAGAGATACAGAGGGAGATTCCTGAGAGAACTAAATGAAAAAATCCTTAGCGAGGAAACAATGAAATTTGTAACGCACCACAACGTGATTGGCCATGCTCTTGAATTTATGGACAATGCTATTGACAGCGTAATACCTTCTGAAGATGGAGAAACCACTCCTAATGGCCCGGCAATTCCTGTAAAAAAATCAAAGGATGCCATAATGCCTGCCATAGTGGAACAGGTTTTTGAGCTGAAAAAAAGGCTGTTTGATGAATACACCCGTGAAGATGAAGAAGAAAAAAGGACAAACGGAGCAGAAGAAAAAACAGAAAACCCATCGCTGAACATAACTGATGAAGATTGGAATAACACGTTCGGAGAAGAAAACGGAGCTGTGGAACCGCAAAAGGAACCTCCAAAAGATGAAACTGATTTCGGCGATTTAAATGATTAAGAATATTAAAGATATTACTTAATTAGTAGAAATCTTTAAAAACAAACTCTCCTTTTAAACGCCCCATACATGAAAAAAAGGGGCCAAATTACAGTTTTCATAGTTATAGGCATTATTGTGCTTCTTTTAATTGCGATTGTCTTCTTTTTCAGGGGGGAGCAGGCAGGGCTCCAGCCGAAAAAGCCCATTGAGCAGAAACTCGGGCCGGTTGAGCAGTACATCCAGTCCTGCGTTGAAAGCATATCAACCGATGCAGTCGAGCAGATGGGCCAAAAGGGGGGATATGTTTACACCCCAACCGAGCTTGAAAATTATGTAGAGGCTCACATCATTGAGGACCGGCTTGGCCTCCTGAAAGTCCCGATGTGGTACTACAAGGACAAGACCTATATGCCTTCAATTGACGAAATGCAGTACCAGATTTCCCTTTACCTGAACAATTCAATTAAAAAATGCCTTGCTGATTTTGAGCCCCTGAAAAATGAATACCAAATCAGCGAGACAGGCAATCCTGTTTTCACGGTAACAATTGCAGACGAGGACGTTGTTATTGAAACCGAATACCCCCTGGATGTTACCCTGAAGGCGAGAAATGAACAATACAAAGTTAATAAATTCTCAACACTGATCCCCGTGAGGCTGAAGAGAGTGTATTCACTTGCAAAAGCTATTTTTGAAAGTGAAAACAGCAACAACTTCCTTGAGAACCTAACACTCCAGCTTATGACCATGAACCCCGCAATACCCTTCACAGGCATGGAATTCAGGTGCGGCAACAGGATATGGAGCGTTATCGGCATAGAAAATGAGGTAAAAGAAGAGATTGCCACAAACATCCAGCGAATAAGGTTCAAGAACACAAACTACATCCCATTCCTCGAGCCGGAAAGCGAGTACAAGAAATTCATCGGGCTCAAGCTTGACCCGCAGACAGGTGAGATACTGAATCTTCCGAAGAGGGATCCGCCTGTTGACTTGTATGAATATGCGCATTTCTTTTTTGATGTCACTCCGGATGATTACAAAGACCTCACAGTGGATACCATATTTTACAGGGAATGGCCTCTGGCATTGGCAGCAATCCCAAGCGAAGCGGGCCTGCTCAGGTCAGAAGAGCTGGGCAACATTGAACTTCTGAAATTCCTGTGCATTGAGATGTGGCATTTTATCTACGACCTTTCATACAATGTTGAATTCGCGGTAAGGGATGACCAGTCATTCGGCGGCAAGGGATACACTTTCAAGTTCGCAACTCCGGTAATAATAAAGCATGACCGGGCCATGAAGCTTCCATTGTCAGCGAGGGCGTTCATCAGCCCTGCCATATCATCCGGCATCTGCGCAAATGCAGGCACAGGCCCCATGGAAATAAGGGCCTATGACAAGGTTACAAGGGAGGAACTTTCGGGCGTTAACATAACATACAAATGCCTGAACCAGGTCTGCAATCTCGGGAAGACAAGGGCAGACTTCGGCGTGAACAGGCTGAGGACATCACTGCCCGCAGGATGCGGCAACCCCCAGATAATCGCGGAAGCAGACAGCTACATTGCAGGCCAGACCTATGCGCCGCAGACCGGCAAGGTGGAAATCCCGATGGTGCCCCTCAAGAAATATTCTTTCAATGTCATGAAGATACTGTCCATAAACAAGGAGGAGACAGCCCTGCTTCCGGATGAGGTTGTCCTGATAACCCTCAAAAACAAGGACTACAATTACGAGGAGAGCATAATGTTCCCGGACATAACGGGAGGCAACCTTTCAGAGCTAAACTTAATATATGACAGCACAACATACCAGATGGACATGTTCATCTCAAAAGGGGACAATTACGTTGGCGGCTGGACAGGCAGCTGGACAGTTTCCGCAAAGGACCTGTTTGACACGGACTTCATAAATTTCAGGGCCTATGAAAAAATACCATACCCTTCATCGGACGAGGAAATTATAGGGATGCTTACAGAGGTGGGCCAGGAATCCCAAAATTATCCGCCCCAGTTTGGAGTAAAAAATGAATAAGCCGCTGATTGCATTGTTCATGTCGGCAATCATAATACTGACCACGGTTTACACAGCGCAGGCTCTGCAGATAACCTTCAATCCCTCGCTGTCAAATGTAACCCACAATTCTGCATTGATAGCCTGGCAGACAGACGCGCCGGCAAATTCAACGCTGGCCTACTGGAACGCAGCAGGCAATGCAACAAACGAAACAATAACACTTTCAGAAGCAAACCTAACGCTGAATCATTCCTATACTCTTGCGGGGCTTAATGCAACCACGGCCTACAGGTACTGGTTTGCGTCCTCATCGCTTAATGAAACCGGGGTAATGAACAACTCGAATAATTTTTATGATTTCACAACCCTGAACATAACCCCTGTTGCGCTTTTCATAAACGCAACAATACCCCTGAATTACAACAGCCCGAGGCTTACAATTTCAGGGACAACTTCCCCGAATGCGCTTGTCCACGCCTACGCAAACCCTGACCCGTCGAGGGTTGGCATTTCCTTTTACGACAGGGAGACATTTGCCGACGAAAACGGCAATTTCACTGTCTACGAGCTTCCGCTGGATGCCTCGAGGACCAACAACACAGTTGTTCTCTGGGCAAGGGACGATAAGGGGAACACAACATCAATTTCAGGACAGGTGCATCTTGACCTTATCCCCGCGAATGTTTCATATTTCATCCCGCCGACCACAAGAACCGGCAGCATAAACATCAGCGGAACAACCAACGAGAACATAACTATCGAGATCTACGCCGGCGCCTTTGTCAACGGCACCGCTCCTGTGCTTAATGAAACAAACCTTGCCCTCAACCAGACAGTCATCCTTGCCAACGGAACAAACACAACACCTTTCCTATTCAATATTGCAATGCCCGGCGACAAAAACCTTGTCCTGTTCAACGCAAGGGACCTGGGCGGAAATCTGATAACCAGCAACGCTACAGTAATCTCTGACACAATCCCTCCGACATTCGAAGTGCCCACAAGCCTTGATGCCTACAGCCCGACATATACGCTTGGCGTTGAGATAGAAGGAAAAATTTCAGAGGCAGGGAAAGTCATTGCATTTGTAAACGGCGACCAGCAGGTCACTGAAAAAACAGATGAAAACGGAAAGTTCAAGATAACAGTAACCCTGCAAAAAGCGGTCATAAACAAGGTCAATGATTCAAAATTCACAGCAGCCTACGGCTCGTTCATAAACCAGACTTACATTGACACCTATCCAAATTTTGTCACGCTTATGGCAGTCGACCAGGTCGGCAACACCCAAAACCTTACAGGAACGATAACCTACACACCCTGCGGATTTGGCACATGGTGGAGCGTGAATGAGGGAAGAAACCCCCAGGACTATGTCATGCCAACCATGCTTTCGCCCCAGATGCTTCTTGACGGCAATGCGCAGATTTCATACAGCTACATACTGAAGTGGCAGGGTTTCGGCAATTACACATTTGTTTCCTCAAACGTGAAGCTGGCCCCGCTTAGCCAGATATACAAGGACAAGTTTGATGCAGACTGGGTTTCCGGGGTTTCAACCACTTCTCCCGACGGAAAAATAGGCTACTCCGTGGTAAAGCTTATGGCCCCGGGCTTCAATGAAAACAAGAACCTGACCTACCGGGAAAAATTAAGGAGAATAAGCGAGCATAGGATGACATCCGGGGGCTCTGCAGGAAAAATAACCCCTGTGGGCGGCGCAAGCCCGAGCATTCAGTACGAGCCCTCAGGCAACTGCCTGATACCGCACGTAGGATGCGTAAAAGTCCCGCTTATACTTGAGATACAGTTTGAATCAGCAGAATTTTCCAATTCCAGCGTCAGGCAGCAGACCCAGAAGGTATGCAATTTTGTTGAGGTCACTGTTGACGGCTCAATGTTTTCCATGGGAGACATACCGAGCGAATACCTCAAGAGGATGATAGCCTTCATGGAAAACATGATAGCGAACATAGAGCCTGTTGAGAAATTCCTAAAGGACACAGAAAAGATTATGCTTTACCTCTATGCCGCAGCCATAATTGGCCTCTGGTTTGTGAAATTCGGGGAGATGTTCAAATGCAAATTCTCGAAATACTTCAGCCAGGGATTCAAGGACGCTGATGCCATGCAGAACTGCTACAGGGAAGACAATACAAAAATTCCGGCATCCTACAGCAGCACCGATACAAAAAAGGAATTCAACCAGCTGGCATGCAATTCCTGCGCAGATGCCATAAGCGCAAGAATAACATATTTGAGGTTCATGAATGCCCTCGGAGACCGGCTGTTCATGCCGTCTGTGCCGACGCTGCAAACATACATCAAGGGCGACTCAAAGAATAAGCTCCCCGGCAACTGGAAAAACAAATACTCCTGGTGCTACGGCGGAGCTGACGCATCCAACCCAATTGGCCTGGGTGCGAGCAATTATGTTGAAATGGCCCAGATAGCCAAGCCATACCTGAAGGATACTGCAATCTGCCCTGACCTCCACATAATAAACACAGAAGCAGTAAACAGCATATCAAACAAGCAAAGCAGCAAATTCTACAGATGCTGCGCAGCAGAATACTACCGGGAGTGGAGAAGCGGCTGCGCACTGCTTGACCCTCTTGAAGAGTCAGCCTGCGAAGCAGATGAGGCGCAATATGCAACAACAGGAAAAAAGCTTATACAGCCCGGCGAACTGACTACAAAATTAAAATGCCATACTGCCTGGAATGCAGTTGCGGGATTCTGCGACCCCCAGAGCGGCTACGTGCCTGCGCTTGTCTCGACAAACTGGATATGGAAAGACACAACAGCTACGGGAAAAATCATAGGAAGCATTGCCGACACGAAGAAAGCATTTTTCCTTGTGGCGCCTGATTTGGGCGGCGAGAGCGGGCTGCCAAGCGTGACGAGGGCAACAGGAATTGGGCCTTCCACCAAGGGGGCCGATACATTGTCAATAGGATACATAGGGGTTGAAGCAAAAGTAGCTTCCATAACTGGAAGCACGCCAAGCGCCGACCAAAAGAAAACAACAGATCCCTCTCTCAGCAGCATGACAAAAGACCTTGGGACTAACATGGCTGCCTGGCAGGGTGGAAGCCCCTACCCAATTCAGTCAGGAACGGTTTACTATCCTTATTATCTAGGGGTAAACAATTGGAACTGGATTGAAGGTAATCTCTTTGACCCTTCGGTTGACTGCAACCAGTGCCTCAAGAGCGGAATTTCAGCATTGCCAAGCGCTCCTGCCGCGCCAAGCGGTGGCCCATGCGACAAGTTCAATGCATTCAAGGACAAGATAAACAGCCTAGCAAAAGACGGGATACTAGACTGGTCGCTTATGTACAACTCACAGCCCCTGAAAGACCAAGAAACCTGCAGGGTTTACAATGACATACGCTCAAAGATGGGCATAAAAGACAAGGACTACATTATCGACCCTTCACAGCCAAACTTTTTCAGGAGCATACAGTGCATCGCAATCCCTTCAATCATCTCGCACCTTTCAATGATGAAGAGAATTTTCACCGCGCTTAAGCAGTGCTTCCAGATAACCCTGACCACGGGGGATTCCAGCCCGACAGTTTGCAGGGATTTGCTGTCACGGCAGGTCTGCGATTTCGTATTCGAAGCGCTGAAATGCTTCACCAACAAATACAGCCTCGGCTACGGAGGGGGCAGAGAGGGAATTATCGGAAGCATAAGCAGTGTTTTCGGCGCCATGACAAGCGCAGGGGCAAGTGTTGCAAACAGCCTGCAGTCAAGATACGGCGGGGATAAATTATTCTATTCAATATTCGGGGAAAACCGCCTGATTAATGCGATATGCATTTTCGCATTCACAGGTGAATGGATATTTGACCTTAATGCCCTAGTAGACCAGGACTTCCCGATTAACATAAACTCAACAGTCCTGATAACCCCCGCTGAAAGGAGATTTGTATCTGCAAATCCGCTAAGCACCCCTTCGGGATTTGCATTTTACAATTACAAAATAGGAGTTGCAATGATTGCCGGCTCAGACCTCACCTATGATGTCCAGCTGATATGCTCCAATGACTATTCCTGCTCTCCTGTTAACGGTTATGAGGGGGGAAAATGCGACTGCGTTGACGCCCATGGCGGTCAGCCGGACGTCAGGCATTTCCCGCTTACAGCATCCCCTTCGCTTTCAGCAGGGGAGGCTCTTGGCGAGGGCGGCAGGGGAACTGTGCAGTATACCCAGTTTGAAATGCCGTACAGGTATGACAAGGTAAAAGTCCTATGGAGATGGAAGCCGTCGCCAACCACCGCAGTAAAAGAAGACTCCATGACCGTCCCGATAAAAGAAGTCGGCGGAACGCCTCCTGCAATCTGCAAATTCAGGGCAGACTTCAAGATGTTCCTGTGCGACCTGGGATTCAGCTCGGCCTACGTCATATTGCAGAGCGTTATCCCTTCCCAGCCGACATTTTACGTGGGGGACAGGGTGCAGCTGAGGTCAACAATACTGCAGAACATACCAAAGGAGGCAGAAATAGCGTGCCAGCAGAACCAATGCAATTACACAACATTCCTCCAGGTTAAGTTCACCAGGGCCAGCGACGGGAGATTGATGTGCCAGGAGCCGCCGTTAAAGGTTCCGCTTTATTCCACAACAACCTTAGGGTTTGAAACAGCCCCATCCCCAATTGATTTCCCGACAAACTGCGTATTGGGCTCAGGCATGTTTGACACCACTGCAACATCCTGGCAGCCCCATGCAATTTTAGGCTCAATAGACATACAGCCAAACCTAAGGAGCGTAAGCTCCCAGGGAGACTACATGATTATTGCGGCAAAAACAGGGAGCAGCATCAATTATCATATCTGCAGGATAACCCCTGAGGAATTCCAGTACAACCGGTTCTCTGTTTCAAGCAACTTTTACAATGAAAAAAGCTGCAAGCCGCTTGGCACGGGCCTAACCAGCATCACCGCAGACAACGGAGCCATATTTGACATAAGAACACAGCCCTCCCCATTACCGGGTTCCTGCAGCATAACCGTAATGCAGGGCAGCGCAATAAGCGGAGCTCCGGGAACAATGAACCTGTGCAACCAGATAGCCGGCACTGAAGGGATTTCAGCAATAACTGTTGAAGCCAAACAGGAAGGTGCAACAAGCATAAGCGGCGAGAGCATCTGGAACTGGGAGGCAACACTTCTCAAGATTGACCTCACCGCAGACCCCAACAGCGGCATGCAGATAGTCGGGGCAGGGGCGTCCTCGCAGATTGTTGTTGCAAACGGAGTGCCCCAGAGAAAAACAGGAACACTTCTTGTGCGAAATGTTCAAAGCACATCGCCTGAGGCTGTAAAGCCTCCTCAGCCAACAGCAGCAGTTACTCTGCCAGCCACCATAACATCCAATGGAGAGAATTGCGCAGTTGATACCACTGGGGCAGAAATTAAGGTATCCTGCGGCAGCAATGTTTATTATTTTGGCAAAGCTACAAAAATGCCGTCAGCCTATTCAACAGACAGCGGCAAAACAAGGCATGAGTTCAATATTGAGCCTGTTGAGGTTTCTGCTGAGGAAAAAGCAGCCATGACAAGAGCATCGCAAATATCCAGCCAGCTCCTGGCGCAGCCAGCAGCTGCTGGGCCATCGCCGGCAGCAACTCCTCCTGCAGCACCAACTGCACCTGTCGCTGCTGAAATGGCAACAATAGGCACGAGTTCGGATCTCGATGCAATTAAAACGCAAAATATTCCTACTGTGATTTACGTCTCTGGAACCGACTGCTCGCTATGTACGGAGTTTAGTTCAAAAATCTGGCCAACCCTGACAAAAGAAACATTCTGCACAAAGGTGAAAATGGCAGAGGTCAAAAAAACAACGAGCGCAGGCAATGCTCTCATGGTGCAATTGCAAGCCGCAGGCATAAAATTCCAGGGCACCCCAAGCGGTTTCTTATTATATGGCAGCAATACGCCAATAGAAATCAAAAAGCTGTGGGACCAGGGAATCAGCGAAAGCGCAGTTAAAAATGAAATAGACAGCATCCTCAAAGACAACTTAAAATTATGCACGGCAGCCGCAAACACTCCCGCAGGAACGCCTGCAGCACCCGCTGCCGGCGAAAATCTCGACTGCAGCAACAGCGCAAATGATGGCAAGGGCCCCTGCACAAGGACAGACAACAGCGCCTATTCCTGCAATACAGGCACTGCAGACTACCCAAGCCTGTGCGTCTGCCATAACAAGGAATGCGTTTCAAAATGCTCCTACTGCTCCAGCGGGGGAAAAGCCTTTGACTGCGACGGAATAAAGTCCGGCTGGCAATGCACATTAGAAGACTGCCCTTCAGGAAGCACAAACTGCGCAAGAGGTTTCTGCCCGCAGTCTGACATGTACTGTGGGGTTGCGACCCAATCTCAACAAGCACAACCAACAGAAAAAGCCATACAGTCCATTAGCGTCGAGAAAACAGCAAACTTCCTGCTTTTCAAAGTTAAAACAACATCCGATGTTCAAAAAGTTTTTGAGTATATAAGGCCATGCCAGACAGTCATAGGAGGCACTGGCGGCTCATTGATTGATAAAGTAAGCTCAGGAAACTTTGCATACACATTTAATTGCCAGCCGGGCAATTGCATTCCAAACGGGCAGGCTTACAGCGGAACTCAAGGTTCATGTAACTACATTTTCTTCTCAGCTAAGCTAGACTCTGTGGCTATTGATCCCGGGGCCTATGAATACATATGCCGATGCAACACGGCAAATAAATGCAGCCAACCTACAGACTGGACATGCTTTTCTAATGTTGTACAGGGATAAATTAAGTATACCTCAGCTTTCTCAGCAAGCAACTTCAGACTATCTTATCAATCCTTTTCTGTCTATAGAAACATTAACCCAGTCAACAGGTATTGTGTAATTAGAATAAACGTCGCTGCCCAGATGCTTGGCATTAAGAATTATGCTTAGTTTGTTGTCTTTTATGTACAAATCCTTTGCATCAAACTCTGCTGTGCCTATGAGCCAGCCGTTGTCCTCAACAGGAGGAGTGTAATCTGTCAGAATATAGTCCGCATTTGCTTTCACGAAATTAGCATCGTCAATTCCTATTACTCCGTATTCAAAAGGCTCAAAATATGAATCTCTCGTGAATGAGAAATAATTCACTGAACTGATCATAATGTCATTTTTCGGGGAGTAAATGTAGCTAAATCCATCGCCTGGGCTGATTGTCAAATTGAATTTAGTTTGAGTTTCATTTAAATTTACAGCTGCCCTGTTAATTGAGATGTTTTGAAAGCCCTGAGAATGATATGTGGAAAGATAAACTGTTGATTCCCTTTTGTTCTTGAAATACAGAGTTGAGGGATTTGATGAGGAATTTGAATAAAGCCCATTATCTGCCAGAAATACATTTTTATCTGCAACAAATTTATTCTGGTTTATTGTTATCTGCTTTATTATCATGTCTCCGTTATTGATTAGCTCTATCCTGTAAACTCCTTCTTCTATGTTCGGGGTGAAAATGGTTAGATTCTGTACATTTGCTTGTTTTCTGGAATTATTGGTTATGCCATCATCAGGAATTGTTCCTGTAGCAATTAAGGTATTGTTCAAATCATATACGCTTATTGTCAGGTTGTCCTCATTTTCATACCAGTTGATGTCCTGTTTTGAAACAGTCAGTTGTATGTATCCTGAAGCATAGACATAAAATGCGTGGTTTCCCCTTAATGTTGTGTTTATCGCAAGTTCTCCTGGGCTGTAATTTTCAATTTTAATCGGTTTCTGTTCAAGAACAAGATTTGTAGCAATAACTGAATCTGCGGGGGGATTGCTGATGAAAGAAGTCAAATTAGTAGGAACTGTGGACTCATTTCTCAGGCAATAAAGCTTTGTTGAGTTCTCTGTCAAACACGGTTCGCCGAAATCAAATGATAGGAGATATGCCGGCTTCCAAAGATAGTGCCAGTCTTCCTTGTCTTGGGCTCCGATATAAAACCCCGAGCTGTTTTCAGGAAAATTGTCCTTAAATCTCACTGAAACAGATATTTTCCCTGTATTTGAAGGGACAGTCATGGAAGAATAAACCAGCGGATGCAACAGTTCCCTGTATGAAATACTCTCATTTAACATCTTGTTCCCAACTCTGCTTGATGGAGAAAGAGGGGCAATCCCTTTTGCCAGCCCTTCTTTGGCAGAGCCCACATCCAAAGAAAAATCCATTTTGCTGTCAAACAAAACCGGAGCGAAGTTCATGTAAAGAAGATATAAGATTACAACCACAGGAATTGCGTATATCAAAGTTTTAGATGCGCTTCTTATCACCCTTTCCCGCTCTTTTGACTTAAACAGGTATCTTACCAGGTCAGACGAAAGAACAAAGGCCACTGCAAAGCCAAAAATAAGTGCAATAATCGTTATAATTGCTGCTTTCCAATTTATTACAGAAAGGAGTAGCAAAAACAAGGCAGACAATACAACCATGATTAGATATTCATTCATAACTACTGGGCAGTAGGGAAACACTATTTAAGCCTTTTGGTTTTAAGAACTTAGCAGAGCCAGTTGTAAACAAATGTGCCATTCTGCTCAATTGTGAGGTTAAAACAGCTATTATTGAATATTTCTTTCTTTATGGGCTGATTTCTGCCAACAAAGACATAAACTGGCTTTTCATACCGGTTCATTAACATACTTACGTTTGTATTGTTCCAGAACAAATCCCATTCCTCCCTTGTCCAGTTGTCATAGTCAAACATACCAGGAGCAATTACCCTCCTTTGTGAATATAACAGCCAGGTTGAATAGTAACCATCTGTTGACATTATGAAAGCATTTGGCTCTGTGCTGTTAAGCGATTTGATTATGCTAAGCTCTTCATTGTCTACCAAAGGTTTCGAGTTATTAGCCTCCAGGAAAACAAGGTAGCAGGAAGACGCTATTAAGAGAACAGTTACTATCAGCCCTAACTTTTTATTTTGAAGAAGGAGATATAGTCCATAAGCTGCCATGATAACCATCACTATGTCAAGGCTTATGATATACCTTTCAAAGAAGATTATTTTGAAAAGAACTATTATTCCGTTTATTACGAAATAGAAAAACAAGAGATTGAAATTCCTCTTTTTTGCAAGAAAGAAAATTCCAAACAGTGCAAATGGCAGGTACGCCAGCGAGAGAAGCTGGTATGTTGTAAAGTTAAAGAATGTCCCAGAACCCATGCTTGCTGTTAAGACTGGGACGATGAAGAAAATTATGGCTTCTTTTATTCTGTCAATGTAAAACAAAAGGGTTGATGCCAGGATTAATATTCCCAAAACAATGTTTTCAAAATTAATCCGCTTTTCTTTAAAGGAATCATAAATTGTATATGCCAAAAATGTTAATCCAAAAATCAGGAATGTTGGCCTGTGAACTGCTCCTAAGAAAGATGCTGATGCTACGATGAGAACATAAATTAACTTTGATGGTTTTTCATCCTTGAGCTTCACCAGATAAAATGAAACCAGCAGGAGAATCATTCCTACAATCTGCTTGTAATAGTTGTATCCGAATGCCATGAACTGGGTTGCGGAAACAGCATAAAGAATAGTTGCTATGATTCCGACATTCCTGTTAAAGAATTTCTTTGCTGTGAAGTAGACTGCTATGCCCAGCAACAGCTCAAAAAATATCAGGCCATAGGTCAGTATTGAATTTGCCGATATCCCAAACAATTTGATAAAATCAGTTATCATGAACAAACCCGGCTCAAATCCCTGTATGACCCATTTGTCATTCACGCTTGAGTTTTGCATAATGTAATTATAGATGCCAGGGTCATAGCCAAGGGGAATTGAATTATGAATGTAGGGCATTATTCTGAACAAGAAAATCAAAACAAATGCAAGAATCAGCCAGTATTTGCTTATTTTGATGTTCTTTTCCTTGTCTACGCTTATTACTGCAAGTATTGAGATGATTAGGGCAAATATTTCAAAATGAACCGCAAATTTCTTGAAAATTCCAAAAGAAATCAGGAAAACAAGAACAGTGTAGATGATTAATAACTGCATGAATGAAGTTTTTATGATTTCTTTCATTTTTTCCCTAAAATCTTTATCAATCTGGGGAAAATACGGTTAAGATAGTCAAAAACCTTGACCGCATATTCCTTGTCCAGCATTTTCCCGTAATAAGTTATGCCATTTCTGAAATACCTCAGCTCATTCATAAAAGCAATCTCATTTTCGGTAAATCCCAGAATTTGCATATACGAGACTTCTGCTTCATGGGCATAGGCACCAGAGGAATTATACCCTTCTATCAGAAGCTTGGCTCTTAGAAGTTCCATCAGGATATCATAGCAGTCCTTTATCACCGAATTTGAATTTTTTTCATTTATGCCTATCTTTTCAATTATTTCTTTCAATCCCTGCAGCGAGTTTACAGATTCCTCAATCAGGAAGTTTGCTCTGGACTTATCCGGAAGAACTTTTTTTATTATGCCCTTTTTAATGTATTCTTCAAACTCTTCAGGCAATTTCATAATTCTATGCCTCCATTGATTAAAATTCCATTGAATAAATTTTCCTTCAAGTGTTTGTGTATTTCCTTGAAATTAGGATAGAATTGAATGATAACTTTCTTTTTTAGTATTTTATCAAATTTTTCCAGCTCTAAGTTTTTTCCTTTTGTCCCGATAACTGCTATATCAATATCTGATTCCATTGTATCTTCGCCCCTTGAATAGGAGCCAAAAAGGATTATTGTGCATCCGGGAAAATTGTCTGACAAATATTCCGGCAAGCAGGATTCATAAAACATCTTCAGATTTTCAGACCTTTTCAGCCCGGTTACAAGAGGATTATCCCTATTCAGCTCTATTGACAATCTTTTTGATTCCTTATCCTTTTTTACCCTGATGTAGCTGTTTTGTTCAAGAAGAGGCAGCGCTTTGGAAATTGCTGGCTGTGAAACCTCCAGCCCGTTTGCAAGCGCCCTTGCATTAAACGCTGTTCCGGCGTTTACAAAGAGAAATCTCAGTATTTCCTGCTGTAACCCTGTTAACTTAAGTTTATATATGTTAATCATAGTTTATATGTATTAACTTTAGTTTATAAACCTTTCGCTTTTTTGAACAACCCTTTTTTCCAGAGGATTGCAGTTGAAACGAGTATTACTCCCAGTATGATTAGAGATGTATTCAGCAGGTTGATTCTTATTCCAGCAAGATTAAGGTAGAAAACTGCCAATGGAACAATTGCTATGCTCAGGGCAAAGCTTAATGCGATTCTTTCCAGCCAGTCAATCTCTCCTTTATTTTTATCTTTTGAGTCCAGTTTTTTGGTTTTAGGGAAAAATATGAAGCTTATGATGAAACCGGGCAGGAAGAGAACATAAACAGAGCCGAAAACAATCCTGAATGATTCAAGAAAGCCGATTATGAACCCAAGGATTGCTGAAATTAAAGCCAATGCTCCAACGACAATAAGACCGGTTTTAATCTCCTTTCTCATTTTCCTCCTCCTCAAGCACCAGATAGCTCAGCAAAAATATCAAAATACCTGCAATTATTGATATTACGTAGCTCAGCCATCCTAATTCCTGTGTTTTTATAAAGATTATTATGAAACCTGCGATGCTCAGGATGCTGATGTAGATGTAGTCTTTCTTTGTTATCCGCTCTTTCTTTTGCGGTTTTTGCTTTGTGAACACTGAAAGTATTCCTGCAATTACCACAAAAATCAGCAAGTAGTTCAGATTCAGATACCATGAAACAGAACTTGGCCATATCTGCTCTGCCAGAAGCAAAACAAGATATAAAACTAGCAAGGACTGGAACATCAGGTTAATGATTTCTGCTGCGGTTTTATTTTTTATCTGCATATTTATGCACCTTGGGTTTGTGTTTTATTAAGATATAGGAAAAAATAGGACCTAGGGTAAACATTACTAGCATCTGGACTATTCTCCACACTATAGCAACGGTTAATGATTGTGCAGGAGTTATTCCTAGAATTAATGCCGAAAATACAGCTATTGCTTCATATACTCCTAAATTTCCAGGAGTTATTGATATAATTATTGACAAAAATCCTATAGACGCCAAAAACAATGATTTAATTAAGTTTATTTCGATGCCAAAGATATGATAGGATATTACCGTATAAATTGCACTTATTAATAACGAGCCAGTTGTCGTAATTATTGCCATTAGAATCACTTTTTTGTTATTTTTAATTAAATTCCAACCATTCATTACTTTTATAATCTTGTTGACTAAATCATATTTTGTTTCTTTGAATTTTGGAGAGAATGTGGTAATGAATAGAGTCGGAATGAAGAAAGCCAGAAATATAAAGAAAATTATCCAATTGAACAGACCATAATATATATCAAGTAAAATTAATGAAATTAATCCAAGTAATGAACTAATCAAAAAGTTTACTACAAGAACGCCTGCAAAGCTTGAAAGAAAATGAATATAAGGAAAACCATATTTTTTCTTTAGGTAAATCGCTCTTACTGCCATTCCCCCATAACCGGGAGTTATAATATTATAAAAACCAGTAACAATTGAAATTGCAAATGCCTCAAATTCTTTAAGATGTACTCCCAATGGAATTAACAAATTTTTTGTTTGCAATCCTATCAGATAATAACTAATTAAAGCCAGGAATATTAAAGGAATAAACCATAAAGGATTAATTAATCTAACATTATTGAAATCAGAAATATGATTTTTAATGTAATAAACGAAAAGTGCAACTATCAAAATCAGTATGATTATTGAGCTTGTTTTTTTAATGATGGGTTTCATTTTTTCATCTTTGGGATTTTGCAATAAGTATTATGAAAGGGGAAGTTTGTTTGTTGGGGATTGATATGATAAAATTCACAATTTTAAAACCGCCCCTCAATGTTTTAAAAATCCATTTTTTTATTTTTGAGGGATTATCAGTTTCATCTATCCAAAAGTCTATAGTTTTATAATAATTTAGATATAAAACATCTAGATGGTATTTTTCGCACAGTAGTTTAATTATTTTTAAATCCATTATACACGTATTGTGTCTAGCATAGTTTTTATTATCTAATAATTTGTGCATCTTGCCTTGAAGATAATTAAAATTAGGCATTTCTAATATTAAAGTTCCTCCTTTTTTCATTAAAGCTATGTGTTTTCTAAATATTTTATCATAATCTGAAAAATGTTCTATGAAACCAAAAGAAGAAACAACATCGAATTTCTCATTTGGATTAAACTTCAAAAAATCTTTCTGGTATACCTTGTAATCTTTAACTCCATTAGACTCAAATAGTCTTTTCATTCCTCTCAAATCTGCAAAATCTATTCCTGATATTTTGTATTTGAAAATTTTATTAAATGTCAATAAAAATCTTCCAGGTACACAGCCTATCTCCACACATGTTTTATTTTTATCTTCTTTAAGAAATCTTTTGATTACATCAAAAAATAATTCTTTATTTTTTATTTTTGTCTCTTTCCAATTATTATTCCAATAATTTTTATTAGTAAGATTGTTATTTGATTTTGTAAGCAATATATTTTTCATTTTCCCACACCTCCTCTAGTTCATTATTACAATCCAATAATGTGTTCTCATTTATATTATTTATATCTTTTAGTTGTTTGTCTATTAAAAATATAGTTTTTCTATTACTGAAATAGTTAATTAAGCTTTCACAACTCATCTCCGAAAACTCTTTTGTTAGGTTAATTGTTTTTAATAATATGACTGGATTTCCTATATGTCCCTCAGACATTATATAAGTTCTTTTTCCTGTGCTTTGAATAAGATTGGATGTTAGAGGATCAGAAATAAAAGTATAATTATCAAAAGTTTGATTGGATAAGACATTATACAAAATAAAATCATTATCTCTATTTTCCGTGATATCAAACTGGGGCACAATCAAAATAAAACTTACAGTGATGAATATAAACAATATAAAAATAATAATTTTTTTATTTAG
>CAIVED010000015.1 GCA_903904885.1 uncultured archaeon
CAAAATAAAAGAATTGGCAATTATGCATTCTGTTCCTGTCCCTTCCAGTTGTTCTGGCGAAAGGTTCTTTACGCTTGCCTTTGTTCCAACAGGCATGAAGAAAGGGGTGTTTATGGTTCCGCTTCTCAGCTTCAGCTTGCCTGTTCTGGCTTCTCCTGATTCTGATGTTATTTTGAACATGACCTTTGCAAGAACATTGATTTTATAAACTTTGTCAAACAAAAAGAGAATATCTCATCCATGGGGGTTATCAATCAATTCCTGAAATTGCACTTGTTCTTCAATTATTCCTATCGACATTCCATATTTTTTGGCCTGTTCAATTTTATCTTTTTGTGATTTTGTAAACCCAAAACTCTGTCCTTTGAAAACAACAATCATCTTTCCATCCTTGCATATGTGCAGATACCATCCCTGCTTTATCGCATTTTTTGCTTCTTCAACAAATTTTGCCTTTTTATCATCTTCTACTTCAATATTATGAAAATGAAGAAAACCCTTTTCCTCTTCGCTTTCAAGAATAGACTGTTCTGTTTTAACTATTTTTGCCAACTTAAGCAAATATTTACTCTCTAAACTTTCCTCGATTATTACTCCTTCCCATACCATGAAAAATAAAAAGAAATTATTGTTTATAAAATTATCTTAAAACACTAAAACCAGCACCAAGCCAACCAGTCCTGCGAGAGCAAGGTAAATCAAACATGGAATTATATTTATCTTGATTATCCTCCCTTCTTCGCCGTGAAGTTTTACAGTTGCCTGGGCTGCAACTACATTGCTCAAGGCAATCATATTCCCTGCTGATGCTCCAACCACTTCCAATGCAAGTATTTTCTGGGCATTCATGCCAAGCAATGTTGCGCTCTCGACATGGAATTTCCCAAAAAGCAAGTTGGACACTGTTGCAGAGCCGGCAATAAACGCGCCTAGAGCACCAATAAACGGTGCAATGAATGGCAGGGCGCTTGTGCTTGCAAATCCTGCCATCACTCCAACCATGCTTGACAGTCCTGAGCTGTTAAAATTGGTATTTGCCATCAGCTGGACAAATGCCGCGACAAAAAACAATGCCACAAACGCCTTTTCAAGCTTGAAGAATGAATCCCTGAATGAATATTTTATTGCTTTTGCAGAATGCAATGAGTACAGCAGGCCAATAACCAGGAATATTACGCCTGAATTGAAAATATTAAAATTATGGGCCATTCCCTTTGCAAGTTCGTAGGTTACAGCACTTAATGGCAGAAACCTTGTTATTACCAATATTAAAACAACGATAAGATAGGGTAAAAATGATTTGAACAAGCCAAATCTTGCCCTCAGTTTCTCCTTTCTTTTTGCTTCAAACACCCATTGATGCTCTGGCAGCAAAAACTTTTTCTTTATCAGCAACACCATAATTCCCAGACCTATAAGTGAGCCAATTAATGTTGGGAACTCGTTGCTGAATATTGATATAACAAAGTAAGGAACAGTAAAGCACAAACCTGCGACAAGAGAAAACGGGATAATTTCCTTTATGTGCTCCCATTTCTTTGTTTTTGAATTCAAAATAACCAGAACAGAGACAATCATTAAAGGAACCAAAGTTCCTACAATAAGGTTTATCAGGCCAGCATAAAAAGAAACGCCCCCTACATCCAGCCCTGAAAATCCCAGGCGAATCGGTGTTCCAACCGCCCCAAATACCACCGGAGCGCTATTGGCTATCAGTGCTATGGCAACTGCAGTAATTGCCGGAAAACCAATTCCAACAAGCAAAGGCGCAACAATTGCTGCCGGCGCCCCGAAACCAGAAGCTCCCTCAAGAAGGGAGCCAAAAAACCAGCAAAGAAGTATTGCCTGAATCCTTTTGTCAGCAGATAATGCGCTCAAATGGTATTCTATTGACTCAATTATCCCTTTTTTCTTCATGATATCCAGAAAGAATAACGCGCCGAAAACAATCAGGGTGATTTCAATTGCTATGAATAGTCCTTTAATAGAAGACGCCAACGCATATGCCGCCTGCATTTTCCAGACAAACAAAGCGAGAAGGACTGTAAGAATAAAAGTAAATGGGGCTGAGAAAAAAAGAGATTTCCTGAAAATGAGCACAAGAACAAGAATAAATGCTATCGGAAGCAATGAGAATATCAAAAGGTTCATTTTATAATCACTCTCGCACTATTGTCATCTTCGGATATTTCATAGTTTTTAATTGTTATCTTTTTCCTGAACAACGGGCAGTTCAGGACAAGAGTTTCAAACTCCCCCCCTTCTCCCGCAATATTGATTTTGTATTTTTTGTTCAGTTCAACTAATTTGTCAACATCTTTTTGCGTTAATGGTCTCATCAGCCATTTTTTATCCAATCCTTCAGCAGCAACGGCGGTCATGACTATTTCAAAGCCAGAATCAATAATCTGCCTCATCTCCTTTTCCTGGTCAATGTGCCATAATGGAGAGAAAATCTTCAGGCCCAATTTATCGCAGATCTTCTCAACCCTGCTTCTTTGGTAATCTGAGAATAATGCGCCGGTTATAATCCCATTAATTTTGTATTTCTCTTTTGCTTCAATTATCGCTTTTTCCAAATCTTCAAGCTCTTTTTCCTTCTCTCCTTTTGTTTTCCTGAAAATAATCGGAACTCCCATTGCCTCTGCCTGCATTTCAACAACTTCAATTGCCGGGGTGTGGAACATGTATGAATCAGGATTCTCGCTTTTTATTGTGACTAAACAGGTTATTTCATAGTTCTGCTTTTTCAGGACATAGGCAGCGTAGGTTGAATCCTTGCCTGAGGAAAACAAAACACCGAGTTTTAGGTTTGATTTTTTGTAAAATGTGTCCAGATACTCAGATTTTGTCTTGAACTTGTTTTTGTTTGCCAGTTTCTCAATCGCCTTGTCAAACCTGCTGCCATACTGAGCTGCCCTTTTCTTCCTTTCTGCAAACTGCTCAGGAATTCCTAAATTTTTCGCAATATCCCTCAGGATTATCTTGCTTTGAGTTTCATTGAGCTTGTATTTTGATGGGATTTTAAGCGCATACTCAATCAAATTTTTATCCAGGAAAGGCACCCTCAGCTCGATTGAGTTTGCCATTGTCACAACATCATCCCGGTACAAGTCCCGCTCATAGATTTTTAACAGCCCGGAATAGCATTCCTTGTTAACATTCTCAGAATTCTTGTGCCTTTCATAGCCGGCAAATATCTCCTCGCTGCCGAGCCCTGACAGAATCACTTTAACTCCATCTTTTTTCGCCTGCTCGCAGCACAAATAGAACGGCAAAGCAACGCCAACCTTGACAACATTTGAGTCCTCAATCAGGGGAATTATTTTTTTCAGATACTCCTCAACCTGTTCTATTTTGATTGTTATTAGTTTCAAATCCAGGTTAAAGTACTGCGCAACCTTTTTTGCGTAAACAATGTCCTCTGCCTCAAGCTCAGAATCAAGCGCTGCTGTGTAGCAGGTGAAATCAACACCGAACCTTTTCAGCATCACTGCCAGGAATGTTGAATCTATGCCCCCTGAAAAAAGAAGCCCGAGCTTTTTGACAGGAAGCCTTTTCTCAACAGCATCTGTCAGCAGGTCAAGCACTTTGTTTTTTTGCGCTTCATAGCTTTCTGAATTCTCCGGCAGGATGTCAAAATACTTTCTTTCTTTTACAAACAACGTGTTGGATTTAACATTATAAAAAATAATTTTTCTCGGATTCAGCTCTTCAATTTCCTGGAATCCTGTTTTTTCCAGCGCTTTTTTCTCAGAAGCAAACCCAAAGCACGGCTGATTGTTTCTTTTTGATGAATACCAAACCGGCTTTATGCCAACAATGTCCCTTGCTATCATGATTTCATCATTTTTCCAGTAGGCAAATGCATAATCGCCGTCCAACTCTTCAATTGCATCCGGCAAAATGTCTTTTTCAAGCATCCAGAACAATAACTCAGAATCATTTTTTGCATCAATCCCATATTTCTTAGCCAAAGCCTCCCAGTTGTAGATTTCACAGTTTGAAGCAAACAATCCCTTGCCTTTTATCGGCTGTTTCACGAAACTTACAACAGAGTGCAAATTATGGCCGAGTGCATTCATAGAACTCCTGATTGCCAAATCCTCAAATGTCTTTGAGAACTTTGTTTCCTTTTCTGTGGCAATCCCGTGACCTTCAATGCCCCTGTAATGCATTATTTTGAGGCCTTCCATTATCAGTGTCTCAGCGCCTTCTACATTGAAGATTCCAATTATGCCGCACATGAATGGTTATTATATAGCATTATTTTTAAATATGAAGGTAAAATAAATTATATTGGCAGTTTGTCATAGCATTGTGCCAGCTTTTCCAGCATTTGCTGTTTTATGCTTGGGTCTATGACAAGGACTCCATTTTTCATATTTGGAATTGGCTGGTTATATTTCAAAGGATTGCCAAACACGTCAGTAATGCTTATTCCTGCTGCTTCAAGTATCACATGGCCCGCTGCAACATCCCACTCCTTCAGTTTTTTTGTATAGCCCAAAATAACATCTGATTCATATTTCACTACCTGCATCATTCTTGTGCCTATTCCTCCGGCACTTATAGTCTGTTTTTCACTGATTCCCAACATAGGGTATAATCTTTGGTACTTGTTACTCTTGCAGTTTTTTGGGTGGCCTAGTCTCAGGTTTTCCCAGCGGACAGGCGGTTTTCTAAACCATTCTATCCCTTCGCCAAGAGTAACCTCTATTTCCGTTCCCCTTCTAAACCATCGACCCTCTCCTCCGCCCAAATCTGCATACGCCCTGTCATCTCCTTTCTTGGCATAGAAAACTCTTCCTTTTAGTGGCTCATTAACAACACCTATGAGGGGTGTTCCCTGCTCCACATAGGCACATAAAAACGATATGTCTCTTTCGCCTCGGCTGAAATCTGCTGTGCCATCCAGCTCGTCCACAATAAAGACATTCTCCTTGCTCAACCTTTCAGGAGAATCCTGACTCTCCTCTGTTAAAAGCCCGCATTCAGGGAATCTTTTTGCAAATCTTTCTCTGACAAGGTCCATGACTCTTAAATCAGTGTCAGTCACCACAGACCCATCTTCCTTTAACCTTACTTCTTTATCCGGGCAGTAAAATCCTTTCTGAATAATACTGCCCGCCTGTTTTGCAACATCCCTCATAAACTCCAATTTTTCATCCAACTCTTTGTTTTTCATTTTTTACCTCCAAAACTTGATGAAAAGAAGGTGCGCAAGGGTAATATTTATAAATTAATATTAATTTTAAATTATTAATGATAGAAGAAACATTGGCAAGGATGGGCCTTACTGGCTATGAAACAAAGATATACATAGCTTTAGTTGAGTTTGGAAGGCTGAACGCCCAGGATATTGCAAAAAACTCCAAAGTGCCGATAACAGCAGTCTATCCAAATTTGAAAAGCCTTGTTGGAAAAGGGCTTGTTCAGAAAATAGAAGGGGAAGTTGGTTATTATCTTGCCAAGGATATAAAAACAGCAATAAGCTCTCTTGTAAAAAACAAGGCGCAGGAACTGGAAAAATTTGGCGAAAATGTTGTTTCTGAACTGGACTCCATCAAAAGAAAAAAACAAATAGAAAAAGAACAGGAAATAATCGATGTTTCCACCGGAGGGCCAGCTTCCACCCAGTTAACTCTTAAAATGGCTGATGAAACAAAAAAATCCCTGCATATTCTCGGCTGGAGATTCTCAACAATGAGGAGTGCTTACTTGCTGTTAAACAAATTTTCTGAACTGATTAAAAATGGGAAGGATGTCCGGATGATTGTAACGAAAAAAGGAAAATGCTATGACAAACTGATTGGCGCATATATAAATGCAGGAATTAAAATAAAATACCATCAAATGGGAGATTTTGCAATAACAATAAAAGATGAAGAAGAATGCAAACTCGCAATCAAAGGCCAGGAACTGCCTGACAGAATTAGCTTATACATACAAAATAAAGACCTTTCAAAATCAATGGAGGACTATTTCCTGAACATCTGGAGAAAATCCAGGGAAAAGATGTATTTTTAGAAACCTTTTTATTATAGAAATGACAAATACAGTCGTGAAGAAGGCAATCCTCTGGAAACCGCTGGAAAAGGGGGCTGTAGAGTGCCAGGCCTGCAATTTCAGGTGCAAGATAAGCCTAGGAATGCTTGGCAACTGCAGGGTCCGCAAGAATGTTGATGGCGAACTGTTTTCTTTGATATATGGTGAGATTTCATCGGTCAATATTGACCCGATAGAGAAAAAGCCGCTGTTCCATTTTTATCCAGGAATCAGGACATATTCAATAGGAACAATCGGCTGCAATTTCAAATGCCTGTTCTGCCAGAACTATGACATTTCTGCTGCAGAGCCCGATGAGAACAATTATTTTGGCAATGAAATAACCCCTGAGGAGGTTGTTGAAAATGCCAAAAAATACGGCTGCGAAGCAATTGCCTACACATACAATGAACCGTCCATATTTATTGAGTTTGTAATTGATACGGCCAAGCTTGCAAAAAAGGCAGGATTGAAAAATGTCTATGTTACAAACGGCTATGAAACAAAGGAAACCCTGGAAAAATTAAAAGGGCTTGTTGACGCAATGAACATTGACCTTAAGTCAATGAGCGATGAGTTCTACATGAAAATCTGCGGGGCTGTAAAGATTGAAAATGTCCTTGAAACAATAGCCTGGGCACACAAAATGGGGTTCTGGATTGAGCTTACAACACTTTTAATTCCCGGACATAATGATTCAGAAAAAGAGCTAAAGGAAATTGCAAAATTTATAGCAGATCTGGATAAAAACATCCCCTGGCACATTTCAAGATTCTTCCCGATGCACAAAATGGAGAATGTTCCGCCAACGCCGCTTGAAACGCTGATGAAGGCATATAAAATCGGAATCGATGCTGGCCTGAAATATGTTTATGTTGGAAATCTGGATGATAATGAGCATGAGAATACGGTATGCCCGAAATGCGGCGAATTAGTTATTGAGCGGGACTGGAGAAGGGGGATTATGAACAACAAACTCAAAAAAAACAAATGCCCAAAGTGCGGAGAGGACATTGCCGGCTTTTTCTGAAAAGGAGAGGAAATTCTTGCTTGAATTCGCAAGGAAAACAATCACAACAAGGAAGATTGCCATTCCTGATAATACTCCTGCAAGATTGAAGGAAAAGGGGGCCTGCTTTGTCTCGCTTCATGAGCAAAACGGGGATTTGAGGGGATGCATCGGCAACCTAGAATCGCATGAGCCGCTGATAAGAAATGTTGCGAGAAATGCAATAAATGCTGCCTTCAATGACCCGAGATTTCCGTCTGTGGAGCCGGGAGAGATAAAAAACCTCCGGATTGAAATTTCTGTGCTTACAAAACCTGAGCAGCTAAGATATTCTGATGCAAATGACCTGCTGAAAAAAATAAAAGCCCCGATTGACGGAATTATTTTGGCTAAGGGCGAAAGAAGCGCAACATTCCTTCCCGTTGTCTGGGAGCATTTTGCAAGGCACAACGGCTATGACAAGGAAGGGTTTTTGTCAGAACTGGCAATGAAGGCAGGCCTCGGGCCCGACGACTGGAAAGAGGGCTGCAAAGTTGAGACTTACCATGCAATTTTAGTAGAGGAGAAATGAGAAAACCCGCAGTTGCAGGAAGCTTTTATCCCAGCGAAGGATTAAATGAAATGATTAGCCAGTTCTTTGGAAAAGCTGAGACAAAGGAAGTTAAAAACGGCATGATTGTTCCCCATGCGGGCTATATTTACTCAGGCAAAACCGCTTCTGTTGGCTATAAGTCGATGCTGGAGTTTTTGAAAAAGAATAAAGAAATTGACAACATAATTATTCTCGGGCCATCGCACAGGGTTAGTTTCAGCGGCATTCTTTTGGATGAGAATGATGAATGGGAAACTCCGCTCGGCAAAATTAAGATTAAGAAAATTGGTGAAATTAAAGAGAATAAACTTGCGCATACAACGGAGCATTCACTGGAAGTTCAGCTTCCTTTCATTCAATTTGTTGCTGAGGAATTAGGCAGGGAATTGACAATTACTCCTTTGCTTGTTGGAGAATTGACATCTTTTGAAGCAAAACAGTACGCAGAAATTCTATTGAACCAGAAAAACTGCTTTTTTGTGATAAGCTCGGATTTGAGCCATTACATGAATCTGTCCTATGCGAAGAAAACAGACGAGGAGACAATAAAAAACATTTTAGACTTAAAATATGACAAACTGGATGCCTGCGGCAAGTTTCCCATAATGATTGCAATAGAAATGGCAAAGAAAAAGAACTGGAAATTCAAATTGCTTGACTATTCAACATCCGCGGACGCATCCGGCGACAAGAATGCGGTTGTTGGATATGCAGCTATTGGGTTTTAAGTTCAATATATTCTTCACAGAATTCATGACTTTGGGGTCTTATGTTGTCATAGTTTCTGCTGAAATATAAATTCGGGCTAATAATCCTGCACATTAGTTGTATTGAATGCTCACCTATTTTTTGGCAGATATATCTTGTATCCAGGCCTAGTTGATTGCATGCCTCAAGATAGGGGCAAAAATTATAGGAGTTTATCCTGATCTTATGGGGGGATACTCTAACAACCTCGGAATGCTCAGGAACTATTTTCATGTGTTCCAGAAATATTATTCTATGGGCTCTTTCTTCTATGGGTAAATAGGAATATCTTTGCATGAGTTCGTTTAAATTTCTGTGAATCCAGGACATCCTTCTTCTTGCTATTGACAATGCCAGCCCTGCTGAAGATATTTCACCTCGTTTAAATTCCCCCAGCAAAGCTAATTTCTCGTTTATGGCATTTTGTTCTTTTGCAGAAAACATTACATGAATTAAGACAACAAAATATTAAAATATATCTTTCGTCACCAGGTTATGTCAAAATTATCCTTTCGAGCTCTTTCGGCTCCTTTATCGAATAATCCGCCAACTCCTCTTCCCCTCCAGAAGGATGACCCCACTTTACAAATATCAGTTTGGCTCCTTTGGGAGTTCTTTCTAAATCACTTAGCTTGTCTCCCATTGAGAATTCTACCTTGCCTTTTTTAACCAACTCGTTTACATCGCATTCCTGGTTTTCCAATCCCAAAATTGGAGGCTGGCCGTAGATGTAGTCAAAGAAATTCGGGGCAAGGCCAGCAATCTGAAGCATTCCCGAAATTATATCTGTCCTTACACCAGAAACAATTGCAAGTTTGTATCCCAATTTCTTGATTCTTTTCAACTGCTCAACAAAACCTTTAGGAAAAATATCCATTCCATGGATTTTGGCTGCCAGGTACATCCCAATCTGAAATAAATTTGTTGCAATTTGGTTCTGGACATTCTCCCCGGTCAATTCCATGAATCTCAAATCGTTTTCCCGGTATTTTATTTTGAAATCTGATTTCAATCCAGTCAGTTTCTCAACAAATTCCCTGTTAACCTTGTAGAACTGCTCAGGATTGGCATGCTGCTCTTTTGTTGGCAATGCCTTCTGCAAAATCTCTGCCCTTAACTTATTTGCTTCCTCAATTATCTCTGCTTTTACAAGGGTTCCTGCGAAGTCGACCAAAACTAGGCGTTCCATAACTAAAATATTTATCCTGCTGTTTAAAATGTTTTCTCCAGAATACAAAAGTTTAAATATATCTACTTTTAAATGGTCACATATGAAAGTTCAGGGCAAAGATTACCGGACAGTCTGGCCAGGTGCGCATCATTCTGTGGATATGATAGATCAAACCAAGCTGCCTTTTGAGTTTGTAATCCACAACTGCCCAACCCACAAGGAGACAAGGGAAGCAATCAGAACAATGATTATAAGGGGTGCCGGAGCAATTGGTGCAGCTGCTGGCTATGCAATGGCACAGGCATTTGCAGAGGCGCCCGGGATTAATTTCTGGAGATATGCTGAAGAAGCAAGGGGATACATAGACAGTGCGAGGCCAACTGCACAGAATTTATTTTGGGCAACTAACCGAGTTTTTGAGGCTGCAACAATTGCTAATCGGAATAATATTGCCGCAAATATCGCAATGATGGAAGCCCAGAAAATAGCAGATGAAGATTCTGAATGGTGCCATCAAATAGGGATACATGGAAACTCAAGAATTGAAAGAAAACCAAACGGAGCAAGCTTCAACATAGGCACCCACTGCAATGCAGGATGGCTTGCTTTTTCTAACTGGGGAAGCGCATTATCTCCTGCTTATGTCGCTCACAGAGAAGGAAAGAACATAACCGTTTATTGCGATGAAACACGGCCAAGAAGCCAGGGCGCAAGACTAACTGCCTGGGAATTGCAAAATGAAGGAGTTCCCCATTTCATTGTTCCGGATAACGCTGTTGCATATATAATGTCAAAAGGAGTTTTAGACTTGTTCATTGTTGGAGCAGACCGGATTGCAAGAAACGGCGATGTTGCAAACAAAATCGGAACACTGGAAAAGGCAATAGTTGCCGCAAGGTATCATGTTCCGTTCTATGTTGCAGCGCCAACATCAACATTTGACCTAAATTGTCCCACAGGAGAAAAAATTCCAATAGAACAAAGAACACAGGAAGAGGTTTTATTCCAGACAGGGCCAAACAGAGCTGGCCAGATTGAGGAAATACTGGTATGCAATAGAGGCTCTCCTGCAATCAATCCCGCTTTTGATGTTACACCAGCAGAACTTATCACGGGGATAATAACTCCAAAGGGAATAATCAAACCAACTGAAGCAGAAATTCTAGGATTGTTTAGATAAATTTAAAATTGACCAAAAATCCACAACCTTTATAAATAAGTTCACGATTGTGAACATTTATGGCAAATCTAATGTTCCACCAGGAAGTTGAAGTGTGGTACGTCCTGCCTGCCCTAAAGCGGGCCATAGCCATAAAAATGAAAGATTTGGGATTGAAGCAGAACGAGATAGCCAAAAGGCTCAATCTTGCCAAATCGTCTGTTTCCCAGTATCTCAAAAACAAGAGGGCATCTAAGGTAAAATTCAACAGCGATTTTGAGAAGGAAATAACAAAATCTGCTTCAAACATAATCAAGAAGGACAATTTCATGCAGGAAATCGAGAATCTCTGCAGAAAATTCAAAAAAACCGGCTGCCTGTGCGAATTGCACAAAAAATACTGCCAAATGCCTGCGGGGTGCTCGGAATGCACATAAGCTATCTTGACAACGCTGCAACAACGCCTGTTGATGAACGGGTCTTGAAGATTATGCTGCCATATTTCTCGGATAAATATGGGAATCCCGGAAGCATGCACCAGAAAGGGCTGGAGGCAAAGGAAGCTGTTGACGAAGCAAGGAAAACAATTGCGAAACTAATCAGCGCAGAGCCGAATGAAATCATTTTCGTAAGCGGGGGAACTGAATCAGATAATCTTGCGATAATCGGGACAGCAATGGCACTCAAAGAAAAAGGCAATCACATAATTACAACAAACATAGAACATCATGCTGTTTTTGACACCTGCGAATACCTGGAAGAGCAGGGTTTCAAAGTTACCTATGTGGGTGTTAAAGAAAACGGAATTATTGACCCAAAAGATATTGAGAAAACAATCACCCCAAAAACAATTCTAATCAGCATAATGCATGCAAACAATGAAATCGGGACAATCCAGCCGATTGCCGAAATCTCAAAGATAGCAAAATCAAAAGATATAATCATGCACACGGACGCCTGCCAGTCTGCAGGATATCTGGACATTGATGTAAACAAACTTGGCGTTGACCTGATGACACTCAACGGCAGCAAGATTTACGGGCCAAAGGGAATCGGAATCCTGTATGCAAAAAAAGGCACAATCCTCCAGCCATTAATCTATGGTGGAGGCCAGGAAAAGGGAGTCAGAAGCGGAACAGAGAATGTTCCGCTGATTGTAGGCTTCGCAAAGGCTCTTGAAATTGCCCACAGTGTCAGAGACAAAGAATCAAAACGGCTAATCAAATTGAGAGACAAGCTTGTTGCCGGCCTAAAGAAAAAAATATCCAACATTCACATAAACGGCGACCTGGAAAAAAGGCTGCCAAACAATGTCAACATCTCATTTTTGGGCGTTGAGGGTGAATCAATGCTATTACATCTTGATTCAAAGGGAATCTGCGCCTCAACAGGAAGCGCATGCTCATCACACTCATTGGAACCATCCCATGTAATCAAAGCGCTGGGCCTGACAGACGAGGCAAGCCATGGAAGTTTAAGATTTACTCTCGGCAGGCACACGACAGAGGAAGATATTGAAAAAGTTTTAAAAGAACTGCCAAAAATAGTAGAATCACTGAGGAAAATATCACCGATAGCATGAAAAAAACAAAGCAAAAATGGTTTTATTCCGAGCAGGTTAAGGAGCACTTCTTTAATCCGAAGAATATCTTCAAGTCCCAGGAAGAGGCAAAGAAGTACAAGGCAGACGGGATTGGGATGGTCGGCAATCCGAAATGCGGGGACATGATGAAAATGTGGATTAAGGTTGACAAAAAAACCCAGACAATAAAGGAATGCAGATACCAGACATTCGGCTGCGCTTCGGCAATCGCAACAACATCGGTTTTGTCAGAAATGGTCAATGGCATGAAGCTGGACAAGGCATTCAGAATCAGCCCGAAGGAAATCGTTGACAAGCTGGGTGGGCTGCCCCAGATTAAATTTCACTGCTCTGTTCTGGGCGACAAGGCCCTAAGGGCGGCAATCAATGACTATTACCGGAAAACAGACCAGATTGAGAAAATTGTAACCGACTCGCCCGTTGTTGACGAGACTCTGAAGATAACTGAAAATGACATTGAAAATGCGGTCATTGAAGGCGCAAGGACGCTTAAAGATGTGCAGGCAAGGACAAAGGTCGGGGTCAATAATAAGAAAATCCTGCCCAAGATTGAAGGTCTAATTGAGAAGTTTAAAGAGAAGCACGGATTTAAATAAGATTTAAATACTGTTTCTTAATTCAGACTAGCATGCCGAACAAAGGGGACAGTTTCAGGAAAATCTTCAAAGAGCTTATTGGCATAATCCATTCCAAAGCTGCCTATGGCAATGTTCTTCTTATTGACAAGTCTGCACTAGGCGTTATGCAGGATTTCTCTACAGTGGATATATCAAACACCGGTGAATGCGGGGTTAAAATCAGGGCATTTGACGGAGAAAAATGGCATGAGACGTTCTCAACTGACCTTGAGCCTGAAAACCTCAGGAAAATCACCAAAGACCTGGTTAAGGGCATCAGGATAGATCCAAACGGGATAAAATTTGTTGAGGAAAAGCTGGAGAAATCCTTCTCAAGCAGGTTCCAGAAAGACCCAAAAAAGGTTCCTCTCGTTTCTAAGATTGCAGTGGTCAAAAAAATGATAGATTACCTGAAAAAACAGAAGCACCTTAAGAATGGACGGGCGTTTTATGATGAAGAAGTGGTCAGGAACATTTTCTGCTCAAAAAACAAATATCTTGAACAAAAAATCTCTAAGGTCACCCTTATTTGCATGGCCATGGTCCAGGACAAGGATGGCCAGACAAGATTTTCCTATGAGCTGAATTTTGATTCAGGGTTTGAGGCAACAAAAAATGCCTTGAAGCTTGCAAAAAAAGCTGCAGGGGAAGCGAAGAACCTTTCCAACGCCAAAAAAATCATTCCCGGAAAATACCACTGCATCCTTGGGCCCAAGGTTACAGGCCTATTGGCCCATGAATCATTCGGCCACGGCATGGAATCGGACACGGTTTACAAGGACCGGGCCCTTGCGAAGGAATGGAAGGGAAAACGGATTGCTGCAAACTTTGTGGACATAGTTGATGACCCTTCATTCAAAAACAAATACGGAAGCTTTTTCTTTGACGATGAAGGGCAGCTTGCCAGCCCAACCTACCTTGTAAAAAAAGGCATAGTCGGCAATTACATAACCGAAATGCTCACTGCAACCAAAATGAAAGTGCCCAGAAGCGCAAATGGAAGATGCGAATCATTTGACCATAAGTGCTATGCCAGAATGACCAACACCTTCTTTGGCAGGGGCAAAGACGACCTGAAGGATATGTTCCGAAATGTCAAGGATGGCATTTTCCTTAAAGGCAGGGGCGGGGGGATGGAAGACCCAAAGGGCTGGGGCGTCCAGATACAGAGTGTATTTGCCCAAAGGATAAAAAACGGCAGGCTGGTTAATGAATATTATGATGATGTAGGCATTACGGGATTCTTGCCTGAAATCCTTAAAAATGTAAAGCAGGTTTCAAAAGAATTTGAGATAAATGACACTGGCCACTGCGGCAAGGGGCATAAGGAGTGGGCAGATGTTTCAACAGGCGGGTCATATCTGAGGATTGAAAATCTTGATTTGGCATGAAAAAGGAAATAATAAAGCAGCTTGAAAGAGAAAAACCTGATTTCTGGAAAATAGAGCAGGCAGAAATCGAAAGGCGCAACATCTACTTTGAGAAATCGGAGGAAGAGAGCTTCATCTCGGGAAAACGGACAGACTGCCTTGTGACTGTTTACAAAAAGATAGGCAAAACTCTTGGAGAGTCCGCTGTCACGATAAAAGAAGGCGATGACATAAAAAGGAAGATTAAGGAGGCAATTATCGCGGCAAAGCTCATAAAGAATCCGTATTACATCCCATTTGAAAAATTTTCAGGCTATCCTGCATTGAAAAAACCAAAAGAACTTCCGTCCTATGAAGAGCTGAGAAAAAATGTAAAAGACTGCTATGCAGAGATGAAGAAAACAGATGCAAAGCTGAATGCATTTGAAGTTTTCGCAAAAAAATCAAAGGTTGCTGTCACGACAAGCCTTGGCCAGGAGCTGGAAGAGGAGCACAGCGGGGCCTATGCCGAATGCGTCATCACGATAAAAGGCAAGCGCGGGGAGATGGAATATGTTCCGATGCGCCAGGAGGCGCTTCTTGAGCAGATTGACCTGAAGGAATTCGTAAATCACAATTATCACATTGCAAAGGACATTTCAAACAGCTCCTCGCCGAAAACATTCAAAGGCAATGTCATTCTGACCGGTGATGCCCTTGGAGAATTCTTCATAACCTCCCCAAATGACAACCCTTCAATATTCCATTCTTCTGCAAGGTTCAAGTTCATGAATTTGTCAAGGTTTGAAATAGGCAAGCCGATTGAAATGCAGGTTTTGGGCGATAAAATAACAATAAAATCAAACCCGCTGATAAAGGATGGTGCAAGAAGCGCTGCCTTTGACTCAAACCTTGTTCCCGCAAGGGAGCTTGTGCTTATCGAGAACGGAATTTTCAGGAATTTTCTTGCTTCAAAGAGATATGCGGACTATCTGAAGATAAAGCCGACTGGCCCGGTGGGGAATATTGAGGTTGGTTTGGGAAATACGCCTGCTGATGACTTTTACAAGGATGGAAATTGCGAAATTGTTTCATTTTCCTGGTTCAGCCCAAGCATTTACTCAGGAGACTTTACAGCAGAAGTAAGATTGGGCTACATGATAAAAGACGGGAAGAAAATCCCATTCAAGGGCGGGATGCTTGTGGGCAATTATTTCAAGCTTCTGGCAAACTGCATTCTTTCAAGAGAAAAATGGTCCAAGTCGGGATATTACGGGCCAAAGGCAATAATGTTCGGAAATTGTCTTATTTCAGGCTCATGACCTGTTTGACAATCGGTGTTATCCCATCCTGAGAAAGACGGTCGCAGTAATGCGTGTTCTGGTACTTTGCAAACAAATCCTGAATTAGCGCCACATCACCAGCAGAAACAGTTATTTCCGGAGCATAAATCAGCGGTGTTTGCCGGTTGGTGCTGCCCTCCTGCCTTAGTTTATCAAGAAAATACCCGAGAGTGTCTAATTGCTGTTTTGGCTGGCAGCCAAGCATCCTCAAATAGGCAGGCATAACACTTAGCATCACCAGGCCTGCTTCATCCTCCAGCCCGGTTATAGCATCTTGGCATACTCTCGGGAATATTGTTCTTGTTCGTATTTTAAGCTGTTTAAGTTCATATTCCCATTCCTTTGCAAGCAAATTGCCCGCAATTATGACCGCGCCTGGCGAAGTTTCGTAATCCATATAGGCAATAGGGCAGAAAATTATAAATAAATTGCTAAAGGTTTAAATATGGCAAAATCATGACACATAATGGAGACGACAAAAATGCTGTATTTGGGAGCGGACCATGCGGGCTACAAACTGAAAGAGTTTCTTAAGGAGCACTTCAGGAAAAAGAAAATAGACTATGAGGACTTCGGGACAGATTCAGAGAATCCCGTTGATTACCCAGACTATGCTTACAAGGTTGCAAAAGCCGTTGCAAGGAACAGGAAATCAAAAGGCATTCTTGTCTGCGGTTCTGGAATCGGGATGTGCATTGCTGCAAACAAGGTAAAAGGAATAAGGGCGGTTGTTGCCTATGACAAATATTCCGCAGAGATGTCAAGGCTGCATAATGATGCCAATGTGCTTTGCCTAAGAGGAAGAAAGGTCAGTTTCAACAAACAACTGAAGCTTGTTAACATCTGGCTGAAAACAAAGTTTTCTGGCGAGACAAGGCACAAAAGAAGGATTGCGAAGCTAAGATGAGAAAAATCATTCCGGCTGTTCTTGAAAAAAATCCTTCTGAGTTCAGGAAAAGGCTCAAAATTGCCGAATCCTTATCAAGCAGAATCCAGGTTGATGTTGCCGACGGCAAATTTGTCAGGAATAGGACAATTGGAATTGAAGAGTTGAGTAGAATAAAGCCAAAATCCAAGATTGAGTTTCATCTGATGGTCAAGAACCCCGAAAAATATATTGAAGCCCTGTCAAAAAATGCTGACATCATTGCTGTCCACTGCGAAATTCCAAATTTTGAAAAATATGTGAAAGGAAAAGTCAGGGCAGCTGCAATAAACCCTCAAACAAGCATAAAAAAACTATTGCCGGTCATTAAAAAAATCAAGAAAGTAATTGTTTTGACGGTGCATCCCGGAAAGCAGGGCAACCGGTTCATTCCAGCGGCATTAGGCAAGATAAAACAGATAAAAAAGCTTAGCAAAAACATAATTATCCAGGTAGACGGCGGAATAAACGAAAAAACAATAAAACTGGCGGAAAAAGCCGGCGCAGATGAGTTTGTTGTGGGGCATGCGATTGTGAAATCAAATAACCCCAAAAAAGCGTATGAAAAACTAAAGATTATGACCTAATCTTCCCTTCCCTGAGCATTCTGAGAATCATTTCCGATGCCCGCGCAGTATCGGGAAGTTTGCCTTTTTTCAGGCAATTCAGCTTAACCGCGATTTTTCCAAGAGTCTCTTCCCTGTCTTCTTCCACAGGCACATTGAAATGCGACTCAATAATGCCCGGATGCTCCTGCATTATCAAAAGAAGGTCATTTTCCGGGTCCTTTGACTTTGTTTTTATCCCGGTCATGGCGTTTTTCACAGTGTCATTCTCACCATAGGGAATTACTCCAGGGGTATCAATAAGATAGAATTTTCGCGCACCAACATATTTCTTTCCGTGGGTAAATCCTGCAGTACTTGATGTTTCTGCCTTCCCTGTTCCGCTGAGCGCATTTATTACTGAACTCTTGCCCATGTTAGGATACCCCAGGACACCAACTCTCGGCTTTTCCAAACCAAGCCTCTTGGCTTCAATAATTATCCTTTCCTTAAGAGAAACCATTCCGCGGTGATTCTTGCAGGAAATGAAAACAGAAGGAACAAGCTTACTCTTGATTTTAGCCAAAACCGCAGTATCTGCAAGATCGCACTTATTTACCACATATATGAGCATTTTACCTTTTCTTCTAACCTTATCCTCAATTTCAGGGTTTCTTGTTTTTTCTACGGCTCGGGCATCAACTATCTCGAGAAGAATGTCTGATTCCAAAATCACTTCATCAACCACTTTCCAAAAGTTTTTCCCCATGTGAATATGCTTGCCATAAGCTTTTATAAAGGTTGCTGACGATTCCGGAATAAAAACAAGAGCATAATGTTTATAAACGAATATTCCATAATAATCAAAATGAGCATTCTTGAGGCGGAATAGATGCATGAAAAAGCTTAACAAAATAAAAGACCTTAAGCTTATGGCCAACACTCTGCGCCAGCAGGTCATTAAAATGACCTATGAGGCAGGCTCCGGGCATCCCGGCGGCTCTCTTGGAATGGCAGATGTTTTCACGGCACTGTATTTCAACTACGCAAATCTTGACCCAAAAAAGCCAAATTGGGAAAATCGGGACAGGATTATTCTTTCAAACGGGCATATCTGCCCAATACAATATTCTGCCATGGCAGAGGCAGGTTTCTTTCCGGTAAAAGAATTGCTGACATTCAGGAAAATTGGGTCGCGGCTTCAGGGCCATCCCCACAACAAATCACTGCCTGGGATTGAAAATTCAAGCGGACAGTTAGGCCAGGGATTGTCAATCGCCTGCGGAATGGCCCTCGCAAGAAACCTGGACAGGAAAAAATACAGAGTATTCTGCCTGATGAGCGACGGGGAGCATGACGAGGGCGAGACCTGGGAGGCGATTTTGTTTGCAGCAAAAAACAAACTGAAAATTGTCTCGCTGATAGACAGGAACGGCATACAACTGAGCGGATTCACTGAAAAAATAATGCCGCTCAAATCTTTGGCAGAAAAATATGATGCATTCGGCTGGAAAACTATTGACATTGACGGCAATGACATCGGAAAAATCCTTGAGGCGCTCAGGGATGCTGAAAAAATCAGCGGCCCGGTTGCAATTATCTGCCAGACTATGATGGGCAGGGGCGTTTCGTTCATGCAGGACAATTATGAATGGCACGGAAAGGCGCCGAACAGGGAAGAGGCAGACAGGGCTTTGAGAGAGCTGGAAGTCTGGAGAAGGGAGATTGAGAGAGAATGATTAAGCAGGAAATGTTTTTGGAATTCAGCAGCTCAGAGAAGAAATCAATGAGGGATGCCTACGGCGATTCTTTAATAGAGCTGGGGGCAAAAAACAGGAACATCGTTGCCCTCTGCGCTGATTTGTCAGAATCAACAAGGTTCAGCAAATTTGCAGAAAAATTCCCGGCGCGGTATTTTGAATGCGGAGTTTCCGAGCAGAACATGGCAGGCGTATCAGCTGGATTGGCTTTGTCCGGAAAAATTCCATTCGCAGCTTCATTCGGGGTTTTTTCCCCTGAATTAAATTTAGAGCAAATAAGATTAAGCATTTGCTATAATGAAGCAAATGCCAAGCTGCTAAGCACCCATTGCGGCATTACAACCGGACCTGACGGCGCAACCCACGAAGCACTGGAAGACATTGCAATAACAAGAAGCCTGCCCGGCATGACTGTAATTGTTCCATGCGATTATGAAGAAACCATGAAAGCAGTCCACTCTGCTGCAAAAATAACAGGGCCGGTTTATATCCGTGTTGGACGGGATAAATATCCTGCATTTACAACAAAGAAAACGCCGTTTGTTTTAGGCAAGGCAAATGTGCTTATGGAAGGCTCTGATGCCTGCATAATTGCCTGCGGAATAATGGTCTATGAAGCTTTAATGGCAGCATATCAGCTTTCAAAGGAAGGAATACAATGCACAGTAATCAACTGCCACACAATCAAGCCGATTGATGTCAATACCATTGTTTTATGGGCAAGAAGGACAAAGGCGGTTGTGACCGCTGAGGAGCATAGCATTATCGGCGGCCTGGGAAGCGCTGTTGCCGAAGTTTTAGGTGAGAATTTTCCTGTTCAAATGAGAAGAGTTGGCGTAAAGGATGTTTTCGGCGAATCGGGAAAACCGGAGGAGCTGATGACCAAGTACGGCGTAACAAGAGAGAACATCATTTATGCTGTGCATGCTGTGATTAAGGAGAAGAACAAAGTTATTTAAAATGCCAAACAACAATAAAACAAAAATGTATGACCTTATAATCATAGGGGGAGGGCCTGCGGGGCTGGCAGCTGCTGTTTATGCCGCAAGGCAGAAGGTTAATTTCTGCATTATTTCAAAAGATATTGGAGGACAGACCAAATGGAGCTCGGATGTTGAAAACTATTTGGGTTTTCATTTGGTTTCTGGCGAACAATTGGTTGAGAAATTTGAAGAGCACATTAAGGATTACAAGATTGACGTTAAATCAGAAGATGTGAATGAAATCAAAAAGAAAAATTCGTGTTTTGTTGTAAAATGCTCAAAAAAGGAATATGAAACCAAAACAATCCTGATTGCTTCCGGCAAGAAACCAAGAGAGCTGAATGTTCCTGGTGAGAAAGAATTCAGGAGCAAAGGCGTGACTTACTGCGCAACCTGCGATGCGCCGCTGTTTGCTGATAAAACAGTTGCGGTTGTTGGCGGCGGGAATGCTGCCCTTGATGCGGCATTGCTTCTTGAAAAATATGCAAAGAAGATTTACATTATTACAATCAATGACAAAATGATGGGAGAAAAAGGCCTTCTTGACCGGGTTAATAAGAGCAAGAATATTGAAGTTGTTGCAAAAACAGGCACAAAAGCGATTAAAGGAAAGAAATTTGTTGAGAAAATTGTTGTTGAGGCCTCTGGCAAGAAGAAAGAGCTTGCTGTTGATGGAGTTTTCATTGAAATCGGCTCAATTCCATCAGTTGACTTTGACAAACTGACAAAGAAAAACAAGTGGAATGAGATTGTGATACATTCAAAAGATTACATTTCTAATCAAACATCAGTTAAGGGCATATTTGCAGCCGGCGATGTAACAGATGTCCCAGAAAAGCAGATAATTGTTGCAGCCGGCGAAGGTGTTAAGGCAGTTCTGGGTGTGTTTAAGTGGCTGGGGAAGAAGTAAAAAAAATTATTTAATTTTAGAGTATCCTAATTCTTCGAGTTCGCGTTTCATACTAAAATCAAAATTTTCAAACAACTTGTCTTCGCCAATTATTCTAATCTGTTTTTCAGGTACATTACCAATGCCTTTTCTTTTAACATTAGGAAAATCCATATAGCCAATATTTGGGGCTATTACAGCATTCTTTAGAAAATCAAAAGGGTTTATACCTAAAGAAATATCAATGATTTGAGCAGTACTATTCTGTTCGATAATTCTTTCACATGCTGCATTATTAGTGAGAATTATCTGATGCTGATTAGAATAATCAGTATTATCCTCATTACAGAACATAACTGGTGAATCTGGCAGATTACCTAGAGAATAGGTTTGAACTATTAACCGGTATAATTTTGAGAGATGATTATCCTTGGTATCTGCTCTAAACTTAAGCTCTCTTTCCCAGATGCTATCAAGTGGCAGAACTGACACTCCGGATTTTACTCTATGAAAGCCACCCTTTAAGTCCAGATTCATTCTTTCCTCTAAAGACAACAATTCAGAGACTCCTTCTTTCACAAAATCTTTTGGATCTCCTCGGAATATAGTTAGTAGTTTTTTCATTTTTACCTCTTAATGGTGGTTAACATAGGGAATATTTAAATCTTATTTGTCTAATTTAGACAAAAATAGCAAGGATTAAAAACGCAGCTAAGTTACTGCTCTCATGCAAACCATAAACGAGCTAAGGGAACTTGGGCTGGATGATAACGAAATCAAAGTCTATCTCTCCTGCCTGGCTGAGGGAGGCCTGGATGTCAAGGGGATTGCCCAGAAATCAGGGCTGATAAGGACAACGGTTTACGGTGTTCTCCAGTCCTTAATGAAAAAAGGGCTGGTTTCTATTGTTAAAAAAGAAGGAGTGAAATTCTTCAGGGCAGCATCCCCAAAAGAATTGCTGAGCATAATTGAGCAGAAAAAAGCCAAAATCTCATCAATAATCCCGGAACTTGAAAAAATAAGAAGCGCTGTGCCGAGTTTTTACAACATAGAATTTTTTGAAGGCAGGAACGGGGTAAAAACAATAACAAATGACATAATATCCATCCCAAACCAAATTGTGAAAGTTGTTGGTGCTGGAAAGAAATGGCTGGAATTCTCTGAAAGCTTTGCCACAATATACTACAGAAAGAAAAAAGAGCAAAATGTGAGAACAAAAACAATACTGAATAACTCAAAAGAAGAAAGAGAATCCATGAAAAATGCAAAAGTAAAAAATTCTGAGTTTAAATTCATTAAAGATATTGATGTTACAAATATTGCAATCTTCATCTATCATGACAAGGTGTCATTTGTTAGTTATGAGCAAAGTCCAAGAGGGTTTATAATAAAAGATAAGGAATTTAACAGGATTCAAAACATATTTTTTGATAATTTATGGGATAAAGCGAAGATATAGATTATAAGCCAACGCCGTCGCGACCGCCACGTCTAAAATTCAAATACTAGCAGTTTAACCTTATTCTACAAGCGTCGTTCAGCCAACATGGACGTCCACTCCCCACTGGACATGGGGTGTCGTGCCGTATTTAAAGCGCTCTTCTTTGCTAAATGGCACCCCACCAACAAAAGTTGGCTGAAATAAGACGCGAAAGCAAGGAGGTAAAAATGGAAAAAACAAAACCAGCAAAAAAGTTCAGGGCAGGCGCTGTAACTGCCACTGTTTGGAAAAACCACACAGAAGATGAAAAGGAGTACAGCACGGTTTCGTTTGAGCGAAGCTACAAGGACAAGAACGGCGAATGGAAGACGTCTAATTCTTTGAGGGTTAATGACCTTCCAAAGGCCGCGATGGTTCTTAACAAGGCCTATGAGTTCCTAGCGATGAGCGAGAAGGCCGCAGAAGAAGAGGCGTAAACCTCTTCTTATTTTTAGCAAAACTATAAAAAGGTGATAAAAATGAAGAAAAACCAGGTTGTTATGGAAGATATTGAGCTAGAAAACGGGGAAGACATTGAAAAGGATGTTGTAGAGATGATGCCGACAAAGGGCAAAAAACCATCTACCATTACTGATTTGCCTGGAGTGGGTGCTGCAACAGCGGAGAAATTGGCTGCAGCAGGATTTGATAATCTTATGTCAATTGCAGTTTCCTCCCTAGGACAGCTTGTTGAAGCCTCCGGGGTTTCTGAAGCAGTTGCAAGAAAAATGATTCAAACCGCAAGGGACGCCCTTGACATGGGCTTTGAATCAGGCGAAGAAGTATTAAAAAGAAGGGAAAGGGTCCAGAAAATAAAGACCGGAAGCAAGGCCATAGATGCAATGCTTGGAGGCGGATTTGAAACAGGGGCAATAACAGAATGCTTCGGTGAATTCGGCTCCGGCAAAACTCAAATCGGCCATCTTCTTGCGACCAGGGCACAGCTTGATGATCCTGAAGCAATTGTTGTTTACATTGATACAGAAAATACTTTCAGGCCGGAAAGAATAAGGGAATTGGCAGAGGGAGTTAAACTGGACCCGGAAAAAGTCCTGAGAAACATCCAGGTTGCAAAGGCCTACAATTCAGACCACCAGATGCTTCTTGCTGAAAAGATTGAAGAATTAATCAAAAAGCAGAACATGAAAGTCCGGGTCATAATTGTTGATTCATTGACTGCGCATTTCAGGGCAGAGTTCATCGGAAGAGGAACTTTGGCAGACAGGCAGCAGAAAATCAACAAGCACATGCACAGTTTGATGAAGCTGGCAGATACCTACAACATACTTGTTTACGTGACAAACCAGGTCATGGCAAAGCCGGACATGTTCTTCGGAGACCCAACCCAGGCAATCGGAGGGCACATTGTTGCCCATGCTTCAACTTTCAGAATCTACCTTAGAAAAGGCAAGAAGGGAAGCAGGGTTGCAAAACTGATTGACTCCCCAAACCTGCCAGAAAGCGAAGCGTGCTTCATGGTGACAAAAGAAGGGCTAATTGATTTCTAAGCCCTTTATTTTTTTCTTTTTTTATGATTGAAACGTACTATCTGGATACATCTGTATGGATGGATTATTATGAAGATAGAAAAGATCCGTCTAAAAACATAGGCGAACTTGCATTCAGATTATTAAAAAAGCTTCTTGCTTCAAAAAGCAAGATTCTGGTCTCGACATTTCTGCTTAAAGAACTAGAAACTGCCTATTCTTTAGAAAAAATCAGAGGAATCTTTTTTCCTTTTCAAGGTTTGATTGAAACGGCAGGTTTGTCTGAAGAACAACGCGAAGAAGCAAGAATAATTGCAAAAGAAAGAGAGATACCAAGAGGAGATGTTATTCACGCGATATTGGCAAGGGATAACGATGCGATTCTTGTGTCAAGAGACAAACATTTTCAGAAATTGAAAGATATATGCGAGGTTATGAAACCTGAAGAGCTTATTTAAATTTTTTATCGAATTCTTCAACAACTTTTTCTCTTATTCGTTCTCTTTCTTCATCCGTTGTTTTTCTGGGAGCCTTGCCTCTCAAATGAGCCAAATCCAGCATAGCCTTACTTAGCTTTACTTCATCAATCTTTTCTCTTAAGGAATTTCTTATGAATTCTGTCCTGTTCTGGTAGTTCTCGGTTTTTACAACCTGGTCTATCTCTTTCAGGAACCTGCCCTCAAGCTTCAATGTTATCATCTCAGTTGCCATATAGCTATAGTATATACTTTGGATATATAAAGGTTTCGGTCTAAGGGGCGATAAATCGAATAAAAATCCCACTTATTTAGTTCTTGCATTATTCTTCATGTCGGTTTTGCTTCTTTTGCTTGAGTGCCATGCAAGAAGTAAAGTCGTTACCTGCAGAATGCAGGTTAATGCAGTTCTGGCAATTGAGGCCAACAGCCGATGCAGGAAGTAAAATTAAGAACTGCCCAGAAAAACGGGATTAGGTTAAAATAAAAAAAATTCAATCCTCATAAAACTCATCAAGCGAGATTGACATGTCTTTGCCTTTTTCAAGAAGGCCGCGCCTCTGCAAATACTCCCTTGCAAGAATCCAGAATACCAATCCGAGGGATTTCCTGCCCTTGTTGTTGCATGGAATGATTAGATCCAGCCCGTTTGTAACGTTGTTTGTGTCACACAGGCCGATTATCGGAATTCCGACTTTCTTTGCATCCTCAACTGCGTTCTTCTCGAGCCAGGCATCGACAACAACCATCAGCTTGTATTCTGTGAACTGCTTAAGAGCCAAATTTGTCAAAGTTCCCGGGGCGTATCTGCCAGGGTAAATGTTTATTCCGGTAAGTTTGTTGAAAAGCTTCAGCGGCTTCCAGGCATTTTCCCTTTTTCCGATTATAACTATGTCTTCCGGGGCGTACCTTGCCATCATCTCTGCCGCGATTTTGATTCGCTCATCTATCTTCTGGACATTCATTATGACAAGCCCGTCCGGCTTTATCTTGTAGATAAAATCAGCCATGTGCTTTGTCTTGAATTTTGTGCCTATGTGAATTCCAGCCTTGGAGTATTGGTCCACGCTTACTAACATTTCCTGGGTTTCTGCCATTTTATTTGAGCGAAGTTCCTAGAACGGAACTTGCGTTTTTCTTACCTCAGCAAGCATTTATCCAGGGCCGCTAATCTTCGACACCCTGAATGATTGGTTATGAACATGAAAAGAAAGGAGGTGGTTTATAAAGGTTGCGAAAACCGCCCCAGAACCTCATAAACCGGCCCTTCAGGCATTAGAACACTTTTCACAAGCTCGAAATCCTTTATTTTGACGGTCTTTTCTGCTGTTTTTATCTGCTTTATTTTGGAAATGGCTACATTCTTGTCTTCCACGAATTTAACCCTTGCCAAGGTGATATGGGGCTCAAATTTTTTCTCTTTTTTGAACAATGAAGAAATCGTTTCATCAATCTGCTTCTGCAAATCAAATAGCTCTTTTGCTTCAGCGGTCACCCAAATTGTCCTTAAAAACTGCTCTTTAAAGAAGCCTATTTTTGTTACCTCCGATTCAAACGGCTTGAACTTTACCTGTGAAAGCAGTTTTTTAAGCTCGTCTGCCTTGGAATCATTAACTTCGCCAAGAAACTTCAAAGTTAAATGGAAGTCTTTTGGAAATGTAAATTTCCCCTCTTTCGGAATCTGCTTCTGCAATTCAGAAAAATAATCCTTAAGTTCGTTGAAGTTTAGGGCTATGAACAATCTCATGTACCCATTATTTCTTCTGCCATTAAAAAATTTATCCAAAAAATAACAGGCTCAGGAAAAGGTTTATAAACGAGAAAGATAATTAAACGAGTATGGCAATCCAAAACCTTGCTAAAATCGAGAAAATTATAGTTCATGATATCTGGAGATTTTGCAATGAATCCAAAATGCAGCCAATGCAACGCCATAAGTATTATGATTTCTTTAATGCCTCAAAAGCTAGCGACGCCTTGAAAATAGTTCCCAACCATCCTGATGAACTGGAAAGTTTTCAGGGCTTTGTGGACGTAGTAAAGGTTGACGTGAATGAAATAAAAGAATATGTTGGCACGGATCAAAATTTGAGTAGAAAATGCGACTATCTTTTAGCTACATTGGACGGCCTTAAAACGAATTATAAAGATTTCACGAAAAAAGCCCCATCCTCATCTGAAAGCTTTGCTGTTGTCTCAACAGAAGCCGAAAAAGCCTACAAAGAGGCAAAATCATACTGGACAGCCGTTGGAAAGGGATTCAAAGAAATGCTGGAAGTTTTAGCCAAGAATTCTTAATTAGAATATCCTGAACCCCTTCCCCTCTTTTGATTCTATAATGCCTTCCTGCTTTATCTCAAACAAAATGTCCCTTTCGCTTATTGACCTGTGCTTTCTTACGATTGCCCTTCTCTTGTTGTTTGGGGTAATCTGAAGTTCTATCAGGCACTTGCTTCCATAGCGAAGAACATCCCCTCCGACAATGTTGATCTTGCTCTTGTCATCAAAATTCGCATAGACCTGGTTTGTTATAATCACCGGAATTTCCTTTTTCCTTGCAATTTCAGTCAGATAGGCAATCTGCTGGGCCAGCTCGCGGTTGACATCATGTATCGCCTCCTCCTGCTTCAGCTCCAAACGGTAGAGCATTGAAATGCTGTCAACAACTATCAGGCAGATTTTATCGCTGACCAGCTGCTTAAG
>CAIVED010000016.1 GCA_903904885.1 uncultured archaeon
CTCCCCGCCATTAGGATAACTCAAATTAGACTGATTAACCTCCCCAGTCTGAATAACAATAGGCGTATCAGAAACAAAACTCAAACTGCCATAACCAACACTGCCCCTAACAACAATACTGAAATTCCCAGGACCCCAAGTCTCATGAGTAAAATTAACAGGAATATCAACCCAACCATAAGCATCAGCAGTAGCATTCCCAACCAAACCACCAGTCGAATTATAAACACGGACATTAGCGCCAGAATGATTGCCCCCAGTGCTATTCAAAACATGAATAGGGAAATAACGGGTAGCATTGGTGCTGGTGCCAAGAGAACTCCATTCTCTAACAGATTTGGTAGTAATATTAAGCGTTCCACTGATAACAAGATTGCTGCCGGCAGTTAAGTTCTTCCCTATGCGCTCGAAAGAGAAAACAGTTACATTAGTTGCACTCAAATTAGCATAGCCAGACATGAAAAGAAGGATAAAACTTCCATTATTACCGTAGGTAACTGAATTGCCATACAATTCCAGGTTTGGACTGGACGTACCTGAAACATAATTCACAGAATTGCCCCAGAATGAACTTGGGGATGCTGTGTAGGTGCAATTAGAAATATAAGAAGTTCCTCCAGAATGCTGCGAATAAGCAATATCGCTGTTATTGGCCAAAATAGTTCCTGCTAAAACGTAGGTTGCAACTCCGGTTGCATTGGATCCTGAAAAATTAACCAGATAACCCATGGAGCCATTAGCAATTACTCTGTCATAATTCTGATTTGCCCTGAAATCATTAAACTCAATTGTCTGGCCAGCCAGGTTAGAATATATTGTAAATGTTGAGAAAGATGAATTTCCGGCCCAAACAGAAGAATTTTGTCCTGATGCAAAAGTGATTATTGATGAATTCTCCACAATTCCTGTTGAAGAATTGGTGTTTATCGATGCAGATGTAAAGAGAGAGTTATTAAAAATCGTAGTTGTATTGAACGCTCGTTCAGAATGAAATATTGAATAAGGTGTGGTAAAATTAGAGAAATTAGCATAAAACCCTCCTGAACTGTTCACAACAGTGCTAAACCACTGGCCGGTTCTGAAGCCATCCACAACAAAAACTGAATCTGCAAAAGTATTGTACATATAAAACGTTGATACTGAGCTGTTAATGAAATAAGCTCTGACGTTTGAGTTCAAACGGAACTGGTCTAAAGATATGTTAGTGTTAATAATCGCTATTTTTTGGTTCCCCATATATGTTGGGAAAACCCCTTCATATAAGGGCATAATCGTAACCCCTGTACTTGCATCTATCTGCCTGTTCTTGCAAACAACAGTGAGATTTGGGATATCTTGGTAGAACCAACTCGAGCCAGTCGCATTAGGGGTTATGTTGCACATTCCAATCCAGAACTGGCCATCGGAAGTGTCAGGTGTGGCATTAGAAACACCATCGCTGGCAGTTACCCTTAATGTGTAATTGGTGCCCTCATTAACACCCAGGGACTTGCTGATATTAACCTCCAGGTAAGTGCTGGCAGTATAAGCCAAAGGAAGCCATGTGGTGCCTGAATCATTCGAATAATCCAGATAATAATTGCCCCCATCAGACTGAGTCCAGGTAGCATTCACTATTTCGCCGGTATTAGCCCCGGACTCATTGTAATTCATGAAGAACTCCCCGCCATTTGGATAGGTAAGGTTTGATTGCGATACTGCATCGCTCTGCAGTATCCCGTATGTGCTCTGGGGAACCAGATTTGCTGCACTCAAAGTATCCAAAGAGGTGTCCAAGGTTGCAGGAAGCCTGGACCAGCTGCCATTGTACTTCCAAAGACCAAATTGATTTTCATTATACAACCCAGACTCCGAATCCAGCCAGGACCAGGTAATGGAGTCTATGGAAACCAGACCGGAAATATTTTTTATGTCTACAAACTTGTTCTCAAAGCTCGAACGGTTTACAGGAAGGGCAGAATTATTAACAGACCAGTTAATATAGTAAGCATTGCCTGCAGTTACAGAGTCCAAAATACTGAGAACCGTGTAATTGTATAAAGTCCCCAAGGGATTAAGGAAAGACGTGTTGGTCATGTTAAGCAAAAATGAGCCTGAGGTTGAGTTCACAAGAACGTCCATAGTGTTATTAAAAACAATGCTCCCAATCAAAGTGCTGTTAGAATTGATTGCATTAAATCCTGCAAGGCTGCTGCTGAAAGCGGTGTTATTGGACAAAAAGCTGCTTGAATTCCGCAATAAAAATCCCCTGGAATTGTTATAAGCCAGGTTATTCAGCAAAAAATTTCCCGAGGAATTGAAAATGCTGAATCCTGAACTGCTATTAAAAACAATGTTGCTGTCAAACGTGTTATTTGAAGCCCTCAGAATGCCAAAACCCGTGGGATTGCCATAGGCAGTATTGTTAAGCACGTATGAATTATTTGACCTGGTAAAGTTAAACCCTGCGCGCGTATTGTTGAAAGCGACATTGTTGGAAATTTTGTTGCCATAGGCATTTTCTGAAAAAAAGCCGTATGTGCTGTTGTAAAATGAGTTGTTAAAGAATGTGTTGTTGCTGGAGTTTAATGTGATATATGCGCCATAGCCATTGTTAAACAAAAGGTTATCTGACACCAGATTATTTTCGGACAATACATTGTCGCCTGTGAGATAATGATAGGCGCTTTCAAAAAATAGCCCGTTAGTATTATTAAAGACAATGTTTCCGGTTAAATTATTTCCCGAAACCCCTTGCAGTACAAAGCCATTGGTGTTTGAATACACCGTATTGTTGAAAAGGACATTATTGCTGGTAGAACCCCCATATGACAGGAGTTGAAATCCGCTACCACTCCCATAGACAATATTATTTGAAAGAGTGTTACTTAAAATCTCATTAGATCCTGTCCCCCACAGGTAAAACCCTACGCCGCAATTGAAAACGACATTTCCGGTTAAATTATTATTATCAGAAGCCGATTTCATATAAAAACCATCGGCAAAATTTGACACAGTATTGTTAATAAAATTATTGTATGATGACTGGATAACCAAAAAACCAAAGTCGCCGGTTCCATTGACCGTGGTGGCATTGTTGCCCGCAAGCAATGAATTGCTAAGCCCGCCCAGGCTAAAGCCTACTGTATTATTATCAACACGCACAAAGTTATTGTTAAGAAAAATACTTTTCGTGCCATACAGGGAAAAACCAGTACCACCTCCATTTAAACCAACGCTAGACACAGAATTGCCGGTTAGATTAGCCTGGTTTGAAATGACAGTTATTCCTGTTGCGCTTTCAGTTATGGTGTTGTTAAACACCGTTGCGTTATCGCCAGCGATATAAATCCCTGATGTAAAGTTAGCGACAACGCAGTTCTTAATTGTAACGTTTTTATTGCCAGCGAAAATTCCCTCAGCCCCCGAGTATATGATATCCTTCATCGTGTCAGAACCTGAAATTTTGTACCCTTGGCAATCAATGGTAATGTCTGAAGCATTGGAAAAAATCCCGTTTCCAATGCAATCGAGGTCTCCCGGCAATGTGTAATCAGTGTTTAATGTGAGGCAATGCTGGTTGCTCATTATCAGATATGCCTTGCCGGAAATGGGAACATTTGAAACGCCGATAAAATTATTGGCTGTGTCCGGGGTTGTGTTAAGCACTGCGTAACTGCTGCCATCAACTCTTAACAGCCCAAAATTGCTCTCATTAAAAAGGCCAAGAGAAGATTCATTCCAATAGAAACCAAGAGAATCTATTGAGGTTACACCTGAAATATTGACAATAACCAATTGCGGGGTAGGAGACGAATACGGCGGTAAAGTTAACGGAAACGGAATCCATGTGGCGATTTGGGGGCCAATTCCGGATGTTCTATTAATAGCATAGGCCGTTCCGGGCTCAACAGAATCGCTAAGGGAAATCATCAATCCAGTATATGGATCTGCAGTAAATGAAACATTCTGCAAATTGACTGCCTGATTTGAAGCTCCTGGATTCTCTACAAAAAAGTCAGCGCCCCCAACAGGACTATCCAACTTGCCCAAAACAGAACTCAGGTTAGAACTGTTTAGGTAAACACTGTATTTATTACTAATCGCATTAACCTGAGAGGTGTTAATGCTGGAATTCTCAGCATAGATGCCATACATATTCTGAGTCGCATTTGCATTAAAAATTGTTACGCCGTTGGAATTCTTAATCTGGAATCCCATTGACCCCGTCTCAAGATTATTGGAAATAAAATCATTTGTAAGATTTATGTCATGCGAATCGCTGACAACAAATCCTGTAATATTTTCAGTGCCTATACCCGAAGCAGAAAATAGGTTGCAATTGCTTATTGTGATGTTGCTCTTCCCGCTGATATTAAAACCGCGGGATGAATTGCCGCTAAGGTATATGTTGTGGTTCTGGCAGTCGAAGGCAACATCCGAAGAATTGATGAAAATTCCTGTTTCATTGCAGTGGAGATCATTGTACAGAATGTCGTTTTTGTTCGCATATCCCCCGCAGTAGGATGACCCGTTGTTAAGCAGCACCCCGTATAATCCCGGCTTGGTTAAAGTTCCAGAAAAGTAAAAATTTGAGTCCTCATCAAGATAGGGGTTATTTTGCACAAATTCCCAGCCTGTCCCATTATAAACCCAAAGGTCAATTACATTTGAACTATACCCTGAAAGGTCTGAAGGCGTTAAACGCCATTCAACATCATCAATGCTTAGCGCGCCTGTTTCATTGGTTATTTGAACATACTTGTTATTAAAATCGATTCTGTCATCGGGGAAAGGATAAGAATTTGATACCCAGCTGATAGAATATTGGGCGCCGCTTTTCACATCGTCAAGAATGTAAAGCCTGCTGTAATTTTCCAAGGTTCCTGAAGGGTTAAGGAAATATGTGTCGTCCATGAAAAAACTGGGGTTTAGCCCCAACAGATTGCTCACAAACAGGTCCTTCAGATTTCCGTAGAGCATGTTTGAGCCCCAATTTGCTGAAGCGCTTTCAATAAAAAAACCATAGGAATTGTTATAGGCAGTGTTATTGTAGAGCCTGCTTGAAACCAAGCCTGCTGGCGAACTTTCAATAAAAAAACCATAGGAATTGTTATAGGCAGTGTTGTTTGTGAGGTTTAGGTTGTTTGAAGCATTTGCCCAGATGCCATAGGTGAAATTGATAAGCACGCAATTTACTATTTTAACATCTGTCCTGCCGGAGATATTGATTCCTGCCCCATTGCCTGTCCCGATTATGGAGTAGCCCTGGCAGTCAAGGATTTTATTTGACGCATTAATTATGAGGCCATTGTCTGCGCATCCCACTATATTGCCCGCCAGTGTGCTGCTCTCATTTACATAGGAGCTGCAATTGGTGGCTGTGCCGTCCCCATAAACTGCAAATCCTGTGAAATTCATGTCAAGAAAGTTGAGGGCTATAAATGAAGTAATTGCGATGGCTAAGACTGCCAAAACGCTTATACTGGCTTTTTTGTTCAAATAAACACCTCAGCGAGGTTTAAAAACATCATTATATTTAAATATGATGGTGGAATAACCTGCTCCTAGCCCTTAGAAACACGCTCATGAAACACTCTTATTTATGGCTGCCAGTTTCATGGTTTGCGCCTTCTTAGCAGAAATTAAATATTAGGATACCACGTATAAGTGATAAAAATAGTAAGCTTTAAATAGGTCATGCCTGAAAAAACACGAAATGGATGTAAAACTCTTTGAGGAATATGAAACGCCAGTGATAGAATGCAGAATCAAACTGCCGGAAATAATAGCGTTCCATTCAAGAGGCTGCGGCCTCTCTCTGGGGTGCTGGGTGCAAAGTGAGCAAACAATATTCGGATACCCCACAAAAATTGATGACTGCCTATGGAACGCATTATGTGATTTGCAGCGCACAGGAACTGCAGCAGAACTGGCTGAAAGGCCGAGGCTGGACTATGACCCGGAAACAGGGATTTCAAGATATATTATCACTGCAATAGGCCCGCGAAGAAAGCTAACGCTTGAGGATTTAAACCGAATGTATCCTGAAATCGCAATTAACACCTGCATGCACAGATATGGCCTGCATGTCAAAACAGACGGGACCGTGAAAATACCCGGGGCACTTAAGCCCCAGCAAAATTGCATTGCAAGAGTTAGCAGCCGAAGCTACAGGATGTTCATAACCTATCTGGACCAGGAATAATCCTACATAACACTCTCATAATCTTCTAATACTATCCGGTCTATGTCTTCTGTGTTCTTTGCAATGTATAATTTCCCTTCCCCCAATTCTGCTATTTTCATCCCCAGCTCCTTGCCTTTTTTGTCCAGATTTATGCCTACAATCGAGATTGTTATCCCTCTTGCCCTCGCCTCTGCCGCTGCCTCAAGCGTCTCTTTTTCAGGATGCTCTCCGGAGGTCGGCAAAACATCGGTTATCAGAACCAGATGCTTTGTGCAGCCATCAGCTTCAAACAGCTCTGAAGCATTTTTAATTGCAACAACTATGTTTGTTTCCCTTGATGCTGTTATTTTTGTAAGCTTTTTCAGCAAAAGAGTGAAATCATCAGTGGGCGGAATTGAATCCTTGATTTTGTCTCCGAAAATAACCAGCCCGACCTTGTCTTTCTCATTTATCGCCTTGTAGGCCAGCGCAACCCCCGCCCTTTTGGCAGCATCAATCTTCCTGCCTTTCATAGAGCCAGAAGAGTCCACGGCATAGATTATTTTGACCATTCCTTTTTGCATCCGCTCAAACGCCCGCAGGTCGGTTTTCTCAATTTTTTCGTGGCCTCTTCTTATTGCTGTCTTGACAGAGCGCTTTACAGCTATGTCCCGGTATCTTACCCCCTTTTTGTAAAGCTTATAATCTTCCTTCTCGCCGTAGATGCTTGATTTTTTGTGCACCCTTTCTCCCAGATAGCCCTTGGGGATTATGTTTTCCAGCTCCTCTGCAGCCATTACTACCATGGCGAGCTCTGCCCCTACATCAGTTATTTCCTCGTTTTTATCCAGAACTTTGTCTTTTTTCAGCTGGCTTATTTTTTCCTCAACTGCCTTCTTCAGCAAATTCTTGAATTCCGGCACAGAAATGTTTTTTTCAATATAGGAAGGGTCATATCCAGTGAGCAGGCGTATCATCGTTTCCCCGTACAATTGCTTTGCAAGGGAAAAATTCTTCACAAGATTCTCAAACATCGTTGAAGGCGTGAATGACGAAATTCCCGCATTGTACGCCTCCTTGATTAATTTGCCCTCGTCAATGGTATTCTGGTCATTTTCCATGACAGAGCGCATCAGCTTCTTTGCCTCATCGCTGATGTTAAGCTTGCCTGTCAGCTCTTCAATTTCAGAGAATTTCTTCACATCAACATTCTTGTCTTCTGACTCTTCTTCAGAAGTGTCAGGTAAAACCACCATGCTCCGAGGGCTTGAACGTCTTAATGAAACTCTTAAGCTCCTCTTTCACGAAATCAGCAGGGCTTTGCGAATACTCTGCCGCTGGCTTTAGCCGGATTCTGTGAGATAGAACAGAAATCATTGCATCCTCAACATCCTCAAATGATACTTCTTTCTTGTTTTTCAGGAATGCATTTGCCTGGGCACGCTCGTATAATCCTATTGATGCCCTCACGCTTGGAACCTTGTCCAGCTTTTTGTTTTCCCTTAAAACCCTGATAAATTCAATTGCTGTGTCTAAAACTGAATTTGGGAAAACAACATCGATTTTCTTTCCTTTTTGCTTTACAATATCCATTTCTATTTCCGCTGTTTCAGGGTAATGCATGTAAACAACATCAAACCTGTCGAGAAGAACATCCGATAAACGCTCCGTGCTTGTGTCTTTTGGATTCATTGTTGCGATGAAAATGAAATCTGCCTTGATGTCCACATCATAGGCGCCGATTGTTGCAACGCCTTCCTGCAAAACCTGCAATAGGGCATTTTGAAGCTTTTCCGGGCAGCGGTTCAGTTCATCGAAGAATAAAATTCCGTTGTTTGCCTTGAAAATCTTTCCGGGAGTGAATGCTTCTATTGAAAGTGGCCCGAATTTCATCGCCTTGATTGGGTCAATGTCTCCAATTAGGTCTTCGGCGGTTAGGTCTGGGGAGCCTTGTATTCTCACAAACCTTTCTTCGCCAGAGATTTTCCTTGTGCCCTTTGTTTTTTTTGCTGTGCATTCAGGGCAGACAGGATTTTCCGGCAGGCAGTGGTATGAGCAGTTGTTTACCGTGATTTCGGGCAGAATCTTGGCAATATTCTTTGCCAAGGTTGTCTTCCCGACACCCGGCGGGCCAAGGATTAGGATATGCCGATTGACCAAAAGAGCTGATTTCAGCTGCTTCTTCGTTGATTCCTGCCCAAGAATGTCTGAAAACGGATCCTTGTTCTGCGAAAAGATTTGCTGAAAGGTTTTGGCTTGCATAGAAGCGCTGTAAGTGTAATGGATGTTTAAAAAGGTTTGGATTCAAAACCCGACATCCTTCGCAATCGATTGCACCGCTTTAATTGCAATATCCAGAAACTCGTCCAAAGTCAGGCCAATCTGCTCGCATTCCATTATAATATCCCGATTTATTGCAGCTGCGAAGTGCTTGTCTTTCATTTTCTTTTTCAGGCCTGAAACTTCCATTCCATCCAATGTTTTCCTCATCAAGCCGTAGGCATGAATCAATCCGGTTAATGTTTCTGCTGCAGCAAGCGCATGCTCAGTCTTTTCTGTTCGTTTTTTGTCCTGCAATCCAGCACATTCAAACCCATAACCGTGAGAAACAACAATGCAGATGAATTTGTCATCAAAACCAGCTGATTTCAGGATTTCGGGGGCTTTTGTCAAATGTTCAACACTATTATTCTTTGTTATCCCCCAGTCAACATCATGCAGAAGCCCGAGCATCTTCCAGTATTCCTCGTCCTCCCCCAATCTTTTTGCCAAAGCGCCCATGATTGCCTCGCTTTCAAGATAGTGATACATGTCAAAAGCATTATCATCATACTTTTTTATCAATTCAATTGCCTGGTCTCTTGTTATTGGAAGTGTCATTTTACCCAAACCTAACAAAAACTTTTTTTTATTTGTTTATATATTTTATTAATTAAAAATACTGTTTTGTTGGCCTTTCCCAGCTATCAGAACCTTCAGGAAGCACAAAACCCATTCGCGCAGGCAGTTCATTGTATCTTCTTCTAAAGCGTTTCTGGTGATCGCCCATTTTTCCATTCAGACACACAGGATGCGTAAACCACTTGTTATTCTCTGCCCGCAAGATTTGCATTTTTTCAAGGCCTAGCTGCTCAGAGAGATGGAATAATGCATCATACAAAAACCTGTCCCACTCAATGAACTTAAGAGTTCCTTTTCCATGCTTTAATCCCTGATTTTGTGTGGTTAAAACATATTTTTCTCTGAATTCAAAAGTGAGCTTTGCAACAGGAGCGGGCATTTCTTGCAAAACCATAAGCCTCAATACATATTGGTTATCAAACTGATAGAAATCTTCTTCCGAAAATGTGCCATCCATATGATCAAGCAACAAAAATAAATTTGAGCCAAAATTATCAGGCGCCCATGGCCGGACATATTGTCTTACAATATCTGAAACCTCAACCGCCCGTGCTGGAACAAAAAGCTGATAAAAAAAATTATCATCCTTATTACCTTCTGAAAATCCCTGCTTCAGAAAAAATTGCCAGTCTTTTGTTATTTTTCCATCAAACATAGATTAAAAAAGGCAGAAAAGTTTAAAAAACTATTTTATCAGCACATTCTTCGCAATCTCAAAAACATTCTGAAATCCTTTTTTGAATTTATCCGAATGGAACTTCGGCGTCCATTCAAGTCCGTAATGCAAATCGCTTATTGCAAATATCGCAGCAATTTCAACTTTTCTGTATTTTGCTACGGAAAACAATGCAGATGCTTCCATCTCGATTGTCAAAACTCCTTCCTTCCGGTAATACTCCGCCTCTCCGACTGTTTCCCTGTAAAATGCATCGATTGTCCAGCTCGGGCCGATAAAATATTTTTGTCCTGATTCATCAAGGAATTTTTTTATTTTTGCAAGCATTTTTTCAGAAGGATAAGCATATTTTGCATATTTGAAATAATGATATGATGTTCCTTCATCTCTTATTGCTTTTTCGCACAAAACAATATCGCCAATTTTCAGATTCTTGCTCAATGTTCCTGCTGCGCCGATTGTTATGAATTTTTTAACCCCAAATGCGATTAATTCTTCCAAAACCACTGCTGCAACAGGCGCTCCGAATCCGAAATTTCCTACAACCCCGATTTTGTCATCAATTAAATAAAAATCCCCGCATATGAACCTGAATTTTTTGGGTTTATATCTCTTAACAATATAATCAATCAGGCTCTTTTCATAGCAGATGATTGCTCCTTCAGGGGCTTTGCACCTCGGATGAATTCCAAGAATCTTTTTGTAGCGGATTGCATAATCCGGAGAAATCAAAGCATCCTGCAGATGCTTGTTTTTGAAGTTTGGGAACGGCATATCAAGAATTAGCAATTATGCTTTAAAAACTTAACCATTCGCCGGCAGCAGGTTTATATTTCTTTCTGATTTTAGAAATCCGGGGGTTTTATGAAATCAATTGGAGCAGTATTTCGAACAAACTCTGGAACTTTCGTTCATCTTTATACTGATGTCCCGGAATACAGGCACGCTTTTCCTGGCGGAGATGAAAAAAGCTCCAGATATGTGGGGTATGCAGTTTACAGAAAAGGCCTTGGAGGGCAAAAGCGGAGACTTGACATATACCGGGTATCAAAAATTCCCTTTGAATCCCTTGACGTGCGGAGAGATTTGGTATTCAACGAATCCATGAAACTTGGCAAAGAATATGATTTAAAAAAATCAATTTTCTATTTTCTGCCAAAAGGGCTTGATAAAAAAACAATAGCCCAAATCAGGAAAAATGTAAGGGCCGATGTAGACATATACTCTGCCGATAAAACAAACGCAACAACAAAGCCTGGCGACAGCATTGACTGTTTCTGCGACACTCCTCAAATAATTGAATCCCTTGCAAAGATTACAGGAGGAAAAGCAGATTTTAATACCCTGTGCCTGACCGGCCAGTATAACCTTGACTGGTCTTTTTCATGCATAAGCCATCTTGTTCCACCTACAGCAGAATATCCTCACCTTAGCTGGAGCCCTAGCCAGCAGTGCTCCTACTGCTATGCAGCGAGGAGCAACTGGCCACCGTTAAGGATAAGGGCATTTGATGGAAAATTTCTTGAAGAAAAAATAACACAGGAAGGCATCAGGATAATAAGGGTTGGAAAGGTTGCTGACCAGGGCCACAGATTTTTTTACGAGCACAATATGCAGCTTCTCCAGCTGGCTGAAAAACTTGATTTCCGGGTTTTGATTGTAACAAAATTCCTGGATTTTGATAAAAACATGGCAAAGATGCTCAAACGAACAAATTCAACAGTGCAATTTAGCATTGGCTACGATTCCATGGAACCCGGAGCTGCAGTCTGGGGATGCACAAATGGTTTCAGAATTGAAAATGCATTAAGATACAAAGATTCAGGTGTGAACGCTGTTTGCAGGCTTGTAAGAGAAGCGCCAATTGCTCCGGATACCAAAACATTAGAAATTATTGCAAATTTAAATGCACACAGGATTCCTGTCCTCTTCACTCCGCTAAGAATGCCAAGCAGAGGTGTTGCAGAGCAGATGGGCAGGGTTTGGACAACATTAAAAATGAATCCGCGCCAGCTGAATTTTTTCGGCCAACCCTCGGATCAGGGAACCTATATGCAGGAAGGTTCAAATTCACTCTTGCCAAGCATCATTCATCCCGATTATGAAACTAGGGTGGGGGATAATAATTCAGAATTATTCAGGGTCTGCGGGCATATTGGGGATGATGTCCTCTGCGGAAGCTGCTTCATGGCCAGCGGAAAAATGTCTGATGCAGAATCCACCAGAAGACCGGTGAACTACTCAAAGAAACCTAACATTAGAAATAGAAAAGACAGAAAACAAAAAAAACTTCCTTTTGGCAAGGAATAAAAAATCACTTCTTCGCCAGCGTTATCTCAATTGAGGAAACCCTTACAGTCTTGTCTTCCCGGTTCTTGAATTCCTCAGAGTCAATCTTGATTTCTTTCACATCAACCTGGTCTGCAAGGAAACGTTTTCTAACAACTTCAGCAACGTCAACTGCCCGGTAGATGAATTTCCCCCTGGCTTTTATCACAACTTCGTTCACTCCCTTGGTGGTGAACTGCATCACAACACCTGTAACGTAATTCATGAAGGGCTTTACCCCTATCATCATTGAACTGTCCCTTCTTTCCTCTGACATTGTAGCCACCTCACATCTCTTTGAACTTTGCAAGCCTGGTCAGATAGCCTGCAATTATATTCCTTATCTTGTTTGAGCGGATTTCAGCAATGCTGTTAAGAAACTCCTTGTTTTTCACATAATCCCTTGTTATCCTGTCCCCAAACTTCTCGAATATTTCACGTGTATCCCTTTTGACTGGCAATGTTTTAACTCTTCCCATTTTGATACCTCATATTTTCAATAGTTTTTTCAGCGCCTCTTTGTCAAAGCCGACTATTAACTTGCTGCCGACTTCAATGACCGGAACGCCCATCTGGCCTGATTTCTCCACCATTTCCTTTGCCTTTTCCCTGTCCTTGGACACATCTATGTCCTCAAATGCTACCTTATTCTGCCTTAGGAAATCCTTTGCCATATGGCAATAGGGGCAGGTTGGCGTTGAATAGACCTTTACCTTTGCCGCTTCTTTTTTGGAGGGCATAGGCAATAAAAACGCACCTGCATTATAAAACTTTTGCTTCCGGGGTTTTTGTTTATATAGAGAGGTATATGCCTGGGCTGCTTCGTCGAAACCTTTATAAATAACCTACAAACTTTTCATATATGAAGCGTAGTTCGCGACGCTGGAAGAAAAAGGGCCAAATGCGCTGGAAATGGCAGCGCAAGAGGATGAAAAAGGAAAAGAGAAGGAGAGCGCAAGCTCGATAGACTTCTAGTTTGTATATTTACTTATATACAAAACATTTAAGAAGAGCCCATTTTTCAGCGAACGTTTATCACCACCTATGCAAAAAAAACATGTATGCTTAACAGATTTGTTAAGTATGAATTACTGAGTTTTTGGATACTGAAGCAATTAAGCCTTGCTTTTTTAATTCCCGTTGATCCTGCGGGGGGCTGCTGCTATCAGGGTTCGAATAAGCCATGCAAGTCAGACAGCAATGTCGGCAAACTGCGTAGTAACACGTCGGTAATCTGCCCTAGGGCGGGGGATAACCTTGGGAAACTGAGGATAATACCCCATAAGAAAAGGCTACTGGAATGTTCCTTTTTTCAAAGGCAACACCCTAGGATGAGCCGGCGGCCGATTAGGTTGTTGGTGAGGTAACTGCTCACCAAGCCATAGATCGGTAGGGGCATTGAAAGATGTCGCCTCACGAAGGGCACGGAGGTACTGGCCCTAGCCCTACGGGGTGCAGCAGGCGCGAAGTCTTTACACTGCACGAAAGTGTGATAAGGGAACCCTGAGTGCTCATGCGCTGCATGGGCTTTTGCCAAGAGTAAATATCTTGGAGAATAAGTGGTGGGCAAGACCGGTGCCAGCCGCCGCGGTAACACCGGCGCCACAAGTGGTGGCCTAGTATTTGGCCTAAAGCGTCCGTAGCTGGTCAGTTAAATCTCTTGTGAAATTGTTGAGCTCAACTCAACAGCGTGCAGGAGAGACTGGCTGACTTGAGACTGGGAGGGGCTAGGAGTATTCTATGGGGAGCGGTAAAATGCTATAATCCACAGAAGACTACCGATAGCGAAGGCACCTAGCCAGAACAGATCTGACAGTGAGGGACGAAAGCCAGGGGAGCAAAACGGATTAGATATCGAAGATTCTGAAATTTTAGGTTTGATTTACAATGGCTCTACGACTACAGTTGTAGAAAGAATCTAAAACATGAAAATGAGAGTCTCTCGACTAAATACCCGAGTAGTCCTGGCCGTAAACGCTGCGAGTTAGGTAATGCACATTCCTAGAGAATGTGCAGTATCATAGCGAAGGCGCAAACTCGCCGCCTGGGTAGTATGGTCGCAAGGCTGAAACTTAAAGGAATTGGCGGGGAGACACCACAAGGGGTGCGGCGTGCGGTTTAATTGAACTCAACGCCGGAAATCTCACCAGAAGCGACGGCAGGATGAAGGTCAGTCTAAAGGGCTTACCTAACGAGCCGAGAGGTGGTGCATGGCCGTCGTCAGCTCGTGCCGTAAGGTGTCCAGTTAAGTCTGGCAACGAGCGAGACCTGTATCCATAGTTGCTAACGAGTAAGAGATTATGATCGAGCACACTATGGAAACTGCCTTCGTAAGGAGGAGGAAGGTGCAGGCTACGGTAGGTCTGTATGCCCCGAATCTTCTGGGCTACACGCGCGCAACAATGGTAGGGACAATGGGATACGACCGCGAAAGCGGAAGTCAAGCCTCTAAACCCTATCTTAGTTCAGATCGAGGGTTGCAACTCACCCTCGTGACGTCGGAATCCCTAGTAATCAGAAGTCACTATCTTCTGGCGAATATGTCCCTGTCTCTTGCACACACCGCCCATCATCCCATCCGAGCTGAGTTTGAATGAGGTGCAGCTTTTTGGCTGAAACGAATTCAGGCTTAGTGAGGCGGGGCAAGTTGTCACAAGGTATCCGTAGGGGAACCTGCGGATGGATCACCTCCTTTTTACTTATCTTTCAACAGAAAGTAAAATAAAAATTATGTATCCAAAAACTCAGTATTCATATTTTTTCAAAATAAAATATGATCACATGGGCCTGTAGCTCAGCCCGGTAGAGCACCGCTCTTGCAAAGCGGGGGTCCCGGGTTCGAATCCCGGCGGGTCCAGTTAAAATCACATCAATGTTTATGCGAGTCGGGATTATGACGCATTCATCACAAATCACATTCACAAAATTCATGTGAAGTGGTTCGATAATTAACCAATATCGGATCATGGCTTTAGAAATTAGAAACGCAAAAACAACTAGGCTTTTGCGAACTCATTTTCATATTGAAAGCCGCGTACATCGGATGATTCACTCAACAAAAAAAAATTGTTGTAATTAAGCTATTAGGTGGATGACTTGGCTCAGACGCCGAAGAAGGACGTGGCAAGCTACGATATGCTCCGGCGAAGCGCATGCATCTATTGAACCGGAGATTTCTCAATGAGAACTCTCATTAGGCCCGAAAGGGCAGGGAACTGCGTGAATTGAAACATCTTAGTAACGCAAGGAAAAGAAATCAACCGAGATGCCGTTAGTAACAGCGAGCGAAAGCGGCAAAGGACAAACTGAATCTGGTGCAGCAATGCATTAGAGATGTGGTGTTAGGCACTGTCTTTTAGTCCGATTCTTCCGAACCAAAGTCTGCTGGAAAGCAGCGCGACAAAGGGTGATAGCCCCGTAGGTGAAGGGAGAAGGATGTGACAGGATGCTGACTACTGCTCATCGGATATTGAGCAGGAATTCGGGGGCCATCAACCTCCAATCCTAAATACGTTCTGAGTCCGATAGCGTACGAGTACCGTGAGGGAAAGTTGAAAAGAACCCCTAGCAGGGATTCAAAAGAACCTGAAACCTAATAGCCATGGTGGGATAGGGCTCTAAGGAGTTCTATCGTGCGTTTAGAATAACGCGCCAGGGAGTGCATTTTAGTGGCGAGGATAATCTCTAAATGAGTATCCGAAGGGAAACCAATTTGGCCGCAGGCAACGAGGGCCAAGCTTGCGAAAGCGGGCACAGTCACTGGGATGCTACCCGAAACTGGGTGATCTATTCCTGGGTAAGGCGAAGTGAGGGTAAAACCTCGTGGAGGCCTGAAGAGGTTCTGCGTGCACGCGTTCTTCTAACCTGGGAATAGGGGTAAAAAGCCAATCGAACTCGGTGATAGCTGGTTCCTGCCGAAGTTGGCCGTAGTCAAGCCCCAGCAGAGACAGTCAAGAGGGTAGAGAGACGGATCTGGGATTTAGGGGGAGAAATCCTTCGGTCCCTTGTCCAACTCCGAATATCTTAGACGTCGTAGAAGCTGGGAGACGGGGCCCCGGGGTAAGCTTGGGGCCCGAGAGGGGAACAACCCAGACCAAAGTTAAGGTCCCTAATACTGACCAAGTGTGAACGGGAAAGAGTGTGCACATCCCAAGACAGGAAGGAGGTAGGCTCAGAAGCAGCCATCCTTTAAAAAGTGCGTAACAGCTTACTTCTCAAGGGTGTGTGCCTCGAAAATGGACGGGGCTAAGTCAGTTACCGATACTTTGGACAACTTCCAAAAGTTGTGATAGGCAGGCACTCCGTGAGGGCAGAAGCTTCTTCGAGAGAAGATGTGGACCTTGCGGAAATACGTATCCTGGCGGTAGTAGGATCATAGCAGAGTTAGAATCTCTGCCGCCGAAAGGGCAAGGGTTTCTTGGCAATGCAAATCAGCCAAGAGTTAGTTAGTCCTAACTTCAGTTCTTAACTGAATTTGAGGGAAAGGGAAACAGGTTAATATTCCTGTACTAATGAGATATGCGTGGCAACACAAGCCCTGTTGCTGACGCTTCTGGCTAGGCAGACAATGACCGTCGTTATTGTCAACCTTAACAAATCAGGGGAGTATTGTAATGATGAGAACCTGATTAAAGAGGGACGAGCATCCCGTATGGGGTGTTCTGCTAATGCCCGGAGCCCATGAAAAGGGAACAGGGAAAAATTCTCATTATCTATACCCAGAACCAGCACAGGTGCCCCTAGGTGAGAAGCCTAAGGTGTGAGGGAATAATCCGAGCAAGGGAAGTCGGCAAATTAGCTCCGTACCTTCGGTATAAGGAGTCCCTGCTGATGTGTGCTTAGCATGCGTTTGCAGGGTTCAATAACTAGGGGGGCCCGACTGTTTAACAAAAACTTAACCTTTCGCGAGTCCGCAAGGATGTGTATGAAAGGTGACGCCTGCCCAGTGCCAGTATCTCAAACTTCTGTTCAAGGAAGCTAAGGACTGGTAAACGGCGGGGGTAACTATAACTCTCTTAAGGTAGCGAAATACCTTGTCGCTTGATTGACGACGCGCATGAATGGCGTAACGAGGTCCCCACTGTCCCTGCTTGGAATCCCCTGAACACTATTTTCTGGTGCATAATCCAGAGACTCCTAGTGGGAAGTGAAGACCCCGTGAAACTTTACTGTAGTTTGTTGTTGTGGCGTGAGCGATGGTATGTAGCGTAGGTGGAAGTCATTTGAAACCTGGCCGTCAGGTCAGGCGTAGACGCCAATGAAACACCACTTGCTGTTGCTCGCGTTGCTAACTTTCGAAAGAAAGAACAGCAGCAGATGGACAGTTTGGCTGGGGTGGCACACTCTTGAAAGAATATCAAGAGTGCCCAAAGGTTGACTCAATCCGGTCGGAAATCGGATGTAGAGTGCAAGGGCAAAAGTCAGCCTGATTGGATTTTCACTAACCCAAAATTCAAACACAAAAGTGTGGCCTAGCGATCCTCTATGGCTCCTTGGTGGGGCCTAGATGTGACGGAAAAGTTACTCCGGGGATAACAGAGTGGTCGCGCCCGAGCGCTCATAGCGACGGCGCGTCTTGCTACATCGCTGTCGGCTCTACCTATCCTGGGCGTGCAGAAGCGTCCAAGGGTGGGGGTGTTCACCCATTAAAAGGTATGTTAGCTGGGTTCAATACGTTGTGAGACAGTATGTGTAATATCTACTAGGAGTGTTCATTGTCTGAGGGGAAGGATCATTTAGTACGAGAGGAACGGTGATTCGGCGCCTCTGGTCTGCCTGTTATCTGACAAGGTACGCAGGGCAGCTACGCGCTACGGGATAAATGCTGAAAGCATCTAAGCATGAAACCTTCCGTGAAGAAGAGACAATACGAACACCCGTAAAACACGGGTTTGATAGAGTTGGTGTGTAAGTGCGAAGGCAACGACGCATTCAGCATGCAACCACTAATCGTTCGGAACTGAATCATCTGATGTACGCGGTTTTTTTCAATATTTTTTTCTTTGATGTTATTCTGGTTAGATGAAGCTATAAAAAAATAATTTCATTAATGGCCAGTCTTTTATTGTAGTTTTTCCAGCCAGAAAAACATTCCCAGTGCGGGATTTATTCTCAATACGCTGTCCTCGTAAATCAGACGCGTCTTGTTGCTGAGATTTACAAAAAATTCATAAGGAACATTAAACAAAAACCTTCCATATGTCCTGGGGAAATATATTTTGGATTTTAAAAGTTTAAATCCTTCCATTTTTCTTGTATAAGTTATAGCATCAGTTGAAAAAGGATTTTCTATATACTCTCTTATGCTCCACATATTGCAAAAATTATAATAATGGTCGTTCAAAAAGAAACAATTACTCGTGAAATGAGGACAGCTCATAAATAAAACTCCTCCTTTTTTTAAAATCCTATTTAGTTCCCGCATTAAACCATCAATTTTTTCCTTAGGTATATGCTCAAGAACATTTTCAGCTAGTATAAAATCAAAATAATTTTGCTTAAATGGCAATGGAAATTTAGTCAAGTCATGCACGACATCCACCCCCTTGAAAGGTTCAATGTCAAGATTTATTGCTCCTTTTACTATTCTTTTGCTGCTTCCTAAATTTAGACAAGTGTAGCCATCCTTAGCCAGCAAAGAAAGTTCCTGTGCGCTTGATATTTCTAACATTTTCACCCGCATGTATAGTGTACAGGTACATGAAAAAGCTCATATATAAAACTATCGTTCACCTGTACACAATGAGGAAGAAGTACACCAACATCGCAATACCTGAAGAATTAGCTAAATATATTGATGATTATGTTAAAAAGAGCAAACTTGGTTTTCGTTCTAGGGCTGAATTTGCTATTGAAGCTATAAGGCAGAAACTAAAGAAGTAAATCATAGAGAGAAACAAACATCAAAACTTCTTCTCGCTCCACGTCTTAGGAGTCTTTTCATTGATGATTTCAAGAGGAATGTGGTATGTGAATTTCTTAGCGCCCCGTTTCTTTATGTGGTCAATCATTTCCTGAAGCCCCTGCTTCAGTGTGTATTTGGTTGTGTAGCCGAACAGTTTCCTTGCCTTGTCTGCAGAGCATGTTGCAAGCTTGACCTCCTGGGGCCTGTCCGGGTAATACTCAGGCTTTAGCTCAAATTTCAAGAGCCCTGCGATTGTTTTCGCAAGCTCGTTGATTGTCACAAATTCCTCGTCGGGGCCTATGTTGACAATCTGGCTTTTTGCTTTTTCATCAAAAGCCATTTTTTCAAGAACGTCAACGCAGTCCTGGACAAAGCTGAAGCATCTCTTCTGCTCTCCGTCTCCGTAAATTATCGGCTGCCTGCCCTGGAGCATCATGTTAATCATTATGCTTGCAACATTCCTGAAAGGGTCGTCATATTTCTGCCTTGGGCCTATAATATTGTGGGGGACTGCAATAACCCATTCAACGCCGTGGATGTCGCAGAGAAGCTTTACCTGCATTTCCCCGGCAACCTTTGCAATCCCATAGGGGTCCTGGGGCCTTGGCTCCAGGTCCTCTGTAAAAGGAACCCTGTTTTTCCCGTATCTCGCCATGCTTGAGCAGTATACAAATCTTTTTACCCTGTTCTGTATTGCTGCTGAAAGAAGTGAAACAGTATTCTGGTAAACATTCTTGCTTACAATGTTCGGGCTGAAAACGCTCAATCCCTCATATGCAAATGCAGCAGTATGGTAAACTATGTCAACGCCTTTTGTAAGTTTAAGCATTGCCTCAAAATCGTTGCAATCGACTTTGTGAAAATCGACCTTTGGGTTAACATTATCCTTGTATCCGCCTTCAAGGGTGTCGTTGCCTATTACAGAATGGCCGTTTTCAATCATCCTGTCAGCCAGATGGCTCCCGAGAAAACCCGCGACTCCGGAAATGAATATCTTTGCCATGGATGAAAGTTTTAATGCGCGGTTTATAAATTTTGCCGATGCATATTTAAGCCGCCGGTTAAAACAGGGCTATGCTGATTTTTAGGGGGTTTTAGCCTGCGGGCAAATAAGATTAAAAAAATACAGAAAAATAAGGCGCACAGCTTTCTCCATTTTCCGCGCGGAGCGCAGTACTCAGGAGAACGTTGACCTGCTTGGCTTCTGTGTTCGAAATGGGTACAGGCATATCCAGGCCACTATGACCGTGCTGGATAGAGTGAATTTAGAGGTTATTTATAAGGTTTTTCATTAAATTTATAAACCGCCATTTGCGCCCTTTCTTCATGACCCAGTATACCAAAAAGATGGTTGGAGGGGTGGCAATTGTCTTCCTTGCAGGGTTTTTCACAGCCCTGGTGGCCTATCTTGTGAGGATTCTGCTTGCCAGAAACCTGAGTGCAGATAATTTCGGGCTAATCTACGCGGTCCTTGCGGCCTTCGGGCTGCTTTCAGTGTTCCAGACTCTGGGGCTTAACGAGGCCCTTGTAAAATATGTTTCAGAATTCCTTGCGAAAAACAAACGCGAGGAGATAAAGTTTTCCATTGTTTTTGTGGTTCTGTTCCAGCTCATCGGGGCCATTGCCATAGCGCTGGTTTTTTTCTTTTTTTCAGATTATCTTGCAATCCATTACTTCAAGGATGCGGCTGCGGTCCCCATAATAAGGCTGATTGCGCTGTCAATAGTTTTCTCACCCCTTGAGACAATTTTCCTTTATTCTTTCCAGGCATTCCAGAAAATCGGCTACTATTCGCTTGCAACATTCAGCAGGCAGGCATTCCTGCTGGCAATCACTTTCTGGCTTCTGTCTGCGGGATTTAATGTCCTTGCCTACCCAATAGCATTTGTTGCGGTTTATGTGCTTACATTCATTGTCTATTTCCCGATTTTCATAAAGAAAGTGTTCCCTGATTTTTTCAGCATAAAGACAAGGTTGAGAAAGGACATTGCAAAAAAGCTTGTCCATTTCGGCATTCCGGTTATCCTGACTGCATCCGCAACAATAGTCCTTTCCTACACCGATACGCTTATGATTACATATTTCCAGACGCTTAAGGACGTGGCCTATTACAATGTTGCTGTGCCGACTGCAAAGGTGCTCTGGATTTTCAGCACATCAATAGCAACAGTCCTTCTGCCGCTTTCATCAGAACTATGGATCAGCCAGAAAAAATACCTGCGCAGCGGCGTAAGGCTCATCAGCAGGATATCAGCAATGCTGATTATCCCGGCATCATTTGCAATGTTTGTTTTCTCAAAGGGAATACTGAACATACTTTTCGGAACAGAATATGCAACCGATTCCGCTTCATTTGCGCTTAAGATGCTCTCAATCGGGGCGATTTTTGTGACGCTGAACCAGGCAAACATGTCTGTAATCTCCGGAATTGGAAAGCCGAAGTACAACAGCATGACTGTCTGGAGCGGGGCGATTCTTAATTTTGGGCTTAACCTGTTTCTCATACCGAGATGGGGAATAGAAGGCGCTGCAACTTCAACAATGATTGCATTCGGGCTAATGTGGCTGATTTCCCACATAAGGCTGAAAAAACTCCTAAAGGCGAAGGAAGACATCTGGGGCCTGCTGAGGATACTGGCCTGCGCCTTTGCATTCATAGCAATCCTTTTCCTTCTGAGGGAAACCCTGAAAATCGGGATCTGGCCAAAGATGATAATCTCGCTGATTGCAGCAGGAATTGTCTACATCGGGTTGCTGTTTTTGACAAGGGCGCTCAGCGTCCATGAAGTTAAAATGCTTTTGGCAAGGGTTTTCCACAAAAAGATGCTCGGAGGATTTTTAGAGGGGGAGAAAGAGTAAGATGGTAAACGTGCTTCTTGTCCAAACAGTCAACAGCGCGAGGAATCTCGATGCAAACGACACCCCGCTTGGTTTGGCGTACCTTGCAGGCTATCTCAGGGTGCACATGAAAGATGTTTCAATCAATATCATCTCAAGCGATGAAAAACTGGATTTCATGAAATACAAACCAGACATTGTTGGCATGACATCAGTCAGCCAGAATTTCAACATCGCAAAGGAGCTTGCAGCAATGATAAAAAAAGAAAAAAACATCCCGATTGCAATCGGGGGCCATCACATAAGCGCATTGCCACATCTTCTTACTAAAGACATGGATGTTGCGGCAATCGGAGAGGGAGAGCAAACATTCCTGGAAATTGTTGAGCTTGTTAAATCAAAAAAATTCTCAGCTGCGAATTTGCATAATGTAAAGGGAATCGCTTTCAGGGAAAACGGAAAGATGGTTTTCACAGGGCCGAGGGAAAGGCTTTAGCTTGATGAAATCCCGTTTCCTGCAAGGGATTTGCTGAAGAATGCCGGGGCGCATATTCTCTCCTCAAGGGGCTGCCCGTACAAATGCGTTTTCTGCTCCTCGTCCCATTTCTGGTCAAACATAAGGTTTCATTCGCCTGAATATGTGATAAAAGAGATTAAAGAGGTTATCAAGCAGTACAATCCGAAAACAATCGCCTTCTGGGATGACCTTTTCATAGCAGACAAAGCAAGGGTTAAAAAAATAGTCGGGCTGATAAAAAAAGAGGGCATAAACAAAAAGGTCTCATTTTCAGTTCTCGCAAGGACAAATCTCATTGATGATGAAATCTGCAAGTTGCTTAAGGAGATGAACACCTCGGCAGTCATGTGCGGCTTTGAGTCAGGAAGCCAAAAAGTTCTTGACTATCTTAAACGGGGGACGACAACCGTTGAAAAAAACCAGAATGCAATCAATCTGCTGAAAAAATATGGATTCAATTTTGCCGGCACATTCATAATCGGCTCTCCTGAGGAAACAATGGAGGACATGGAGAAAACCCTCAAGTTCATCAGAAAAAATGATTTCCAGAACGGAGATACTTATGTTCTGACACCTCTTCCGGGAACTCCCCTCTGGCAGTATGCCGTGGAAAAGGGGCTTGTGAGGGAAGATGAAAAGATGGACTGGAGCATTCTCAACATTGACTTTGAGAAAAACATGGACAGGGCGGTGATTGTATCGGAAAAACTGAGCAGGGATGAGATTAAAAAAATGTATTTCCGGTTCAAGAAGGCCTGGGAAGAGAAGGATGCGAAAAAGAGGTCTTTCACGGGCATGCTCAAAAGATTTTCAATAAAAGACCTTGCCAAGATGGGGCTGTACAATCCAAGAAAGGCATTTTCATATGCAACAAAAAGGATAAAATTTCTGGTGACCGGAAAATGAAAAATCCAAAAGTTTCGGTTCTTATTTCTGCCTACAATGAAGAGAATTACATTGGAAAATGCATCGGGAGCTTACTAAAGCAGACTTACAAGGATATGGAGATTGTTGTCATTGATGACGGAAGCAGGGACAAAACACTTGAGATTGTTAAAAAATATCAGTCTGTAAGGGTTGTGAGGCAGAATCATCTTGGTTTGGGAGCTTCAAGAAACACGGGAGCGAGGAATGCACGAGGGGACATCATTATTTTCGCAGATGCTGACTTGGTTTATGACAAAGATTATGTTAAAAATCTGATAAAGCCGATTTTGGAAGGCAAAAGCATAGGAACCTGCCACATGGTTGAGAAGGTTGCAAATGCAGACAATATCTGGGCAAAGAACTGGGGAGTTACAAGGCTGCCTGAGAAACTGCCAAAGAAACTTGGGACATTCAGGGCTGTTCTGAAAAAGGAATTCCTAAAAGTGGGAGGCTGTCCAACTGACAAGGGCACTTTCGCAGACGCGCTCCTGTGCAATAAACTGGGGCTTGCTGACGGTGTTGAGAATGCAGTCTGCTATCATCATAATCCTACACATTTGGGGGAGATATTCAGGCACGTCGCATGGATTGGAAGTTCATTTGTGCTGAACAAGGAGGCAAGGCAGAGGCACGCAAAAAAAAGGGTTCCCCTGCTGATAATCGGGATTATTGCCCTTATTTTGATTATAATTCTTTTTATTACAATTCTGTTTAGCACAATCGGGTTAATAATTGCGTTGCTCCTGCTTTTTGGCCTGTGGCGGGCGATTAGGACAAATGATGCAAGAATGATTTACGCTGCTCCTGTTTACAAAACAGTTTGGTTCAGCGGATTTGCATACGGGATTGCCAGGCAGATGATTAAGAACTTTGGCAAAATGATTCAGGGAAAGAAAACAGAGAACTACTAAAATGCTGGGAGTAATACAACGATACAAGCCTGTAATTGACCTGCTCAGGAAAGAAGGCAGCAGGCTGAAGATTCTTGATGTTGGAGGCGGAAATGAGAGCATTCTCCCGTTTGTTCCCAGAAAAGATTATGACATAACAAGCGCTGATGTCTGGTTCAGGGGAAAGAAGAAGGTTAAAACAGTGAAGGCAAGCGCTGACCGGCTGCCGTTCAGGGACAATTCATTTGATGTTGCAATATCAGTGGATATGATGGAGCATATTCCTGGATCAAAAAGGAAAAAGGCAATTGCTGAAATGATTAGGGTTGCTTCAAAACTGGTTGTCATTGCCTGCCCCTGCGGAGAAGAGGCAGGAAGATATGAGAGAAGGATGATAAGATTTGCAGAGAAATTCGGAAAAAAACTTCCCTGGCTTGAGGAGCACCGGAAAAACGGGCTTCCTGATGAAAACGGGATTTTGAAAATGATTTCAGCTAAAAATGTCAGGGTTATGAAAAACGAGAATCTTTCCTGGGCATTTATCCTGAATTTTATTGAATTCGGCACAAATCCCCTGCAAAAGCTTATTGGAGCAAGGGGCATGATGGCAATTTACGGGCCAATAAGCAAAATATTTAACTTCGGGAAGTGCTACAGGAGGATATTCGTGATAGAAAAATGAAAGTTTCAATAATAATACTGAATTACAAGCAGAAAGAGCTGACTGTGAATTGCCTGAAGTCGGTTCTTTCACAGGATTATAAGGATTTTGAGATAATTCTTGTTGACAATGCCTCCCAGGACGGCTCTGTTGAACTTTTCAAAAAGGAGTTTGGGCCGGATAAAAAAATAAAGATAGTTGAGAGCAAGGAAAACACCGGCTATACCGGCGGGAATAATCTCGGCTATAAATATGCAAATGGAAAATATGTTGCTGTCCTGAACAATGACACGATTGTTGACAAAAAATGGCTTGTTGAGCTGATTGCGGGGCTTGAATCCGGCGAAAATGTCGCCATGTCAACATCGGTTGTGATAAATGTCCCTTCTCTTGACAATCTATCCCCGTACAAAAAGCAGGTCGAGCAGAGAAAAATGTGGACAACCACCCTGCTGGAATATCCTGCAGTCCTTGATAAAAAAGAAAGATTTGCAAAGACATTCGCTGTTCACGGTGGGTCGTTTATTTTCAAGCGCAAAATTGTGAAAAATCTCTTTGACCCAGATTACTTCATCTATGCAGAGGAAACAAAGCTCAGCTGGCTGACAAGGATAAGGGGCTTTGAAATAGTGCAGTGCAGGAATTCAATATTTTACCATCTTACAAATGTGGTGAAGAAAAGCAGCGGAAAAATCAACAAGCATTTCACATTTCTCGGGGAGAGAAACAGGATTTTGAATTATTTCACGTTCTATTCGCCGCAGAATATAATACGGGCGCTTCCCCTGCTGATAATAAATGTGATAATCCTGAACATATTTGAGATAAGAAAGCTGCCCTATAGGTTCAAAAGCTATTTCTGGGTGCTGTTCCATCCGGGGTTTTTGTCCAAAAAGCGAAAAGAGGTCCAGAGACAGCGAAAGGTGAAAGACAAAGAGATAATAAAATATATGAGCCATAAACTGTACCAGGAAAATGAAAAAGGGGTTTCGAGAATCATTTTGAAAGTTATAAATGCAGTATTCAAGGGCTATTGCTTTTTGGTAAGGCTGAAGGTAATAAGGAATGGAAACTAAAAAGTTTTACGAGCACAAAACAGAGGAGGTCGGCGAAGAGAAATATTATGAAATACATGAACCTCTCCTGAAGCAGCTGAAGGACAAGAGGATTGAAATTGTCAAAAAGGCCATTGATGAATTTGCAGGGGGAAAGGTTATTGTTGATGTGGGCTGCGGCGAAGGTTACATAACGCTTAATTATGCAAAGAAAGTTAAAAAAGTTGTTTGTTCTGACATTTCTGAGAATGCTCTAAGGAAAGCTGCCCGGAATTTCAAGGAAAAAGGGATAGCGAATTTTGAGATTCATCCTGCCGATGCGGCTGCAACAGGTTTGAAGGGTAATTTTGACGCAGTGCTCTGCTGTTCTGCCCTGGACCATGTGCCTGACCCTTTGAAAGTTATTAAAGAGCTTTCGAGGCTTGCAAAAACAGGGGGATACGTGCTTCTTGAGCTGGACAACGACATAATGCACCCTTTCTCGGGCATAAGGATAAACAGAAAAATGCTTGACAGGCTGGGCCATTTCAACAGGATAACCGTCGGCAAGCTTGGGAAAATGATAAGATTGACAGGCGTTCCGCTTAAAAGGGTTAAAGTTTATTCCTGGGGAAGCCCGTTCAGATTCTATTACAGGCTTGTAAAGTATTTCCCGTTTTCAAAGGGGCTTATGGATGCAATCGGCAGAAGATTCCCTTCATTATGCTATGAATATCTAGCGGTTTACAGAAAGATATAGGTCAATTATTTTCTTCAGGTTTGATTCTGGTTTGTAGATGCTGAAATTTTGATGAGTCTGAATTTTTAGCATCTTTTCCGCCAGCTCTTTTTCATTTTTGAAGATGAATTTGTCCGGCAGGTCAAGATTCCCGCCTATTGCAGATGCAAGTATCGGCTTTTTGAAGAAAGCTGCCTCCATGGGCACCCTGCTGAATGGCTCAGGCCACAGCGAAGGGAGAAGTATGATGTCTGAATTTTTGTAGATGAACGGGATGTATCTCTGGTCGATTTTGCCGAGGAAAATAACCTTATCTTTTATTTTTAATTCCTCTGCCAACGCAATTAGCCTGGATTTTTCAGGGCCTTCGCCTGCGATTAGGAGAACAGCATTGCCTTTTATTTTTGAAAATGCTTTTAGGGCAACATCAACGCCTTTTATTTTATCCAGTGTCCCTATTGTTGAGATTACTTTTTTGTTTTTCAGTTTCAGCCCTTTGATTTCAAGATTGTTGTTCGGAATTTCAGCAATATTGTAGATTTTTGCGATTTTTGAAGCAGGAACGCCGTGCTTCATTAGTATTCCCTTCACAAAATCGCTTATGGCTATGAATTTGTCAACTGATTTGAGCGCATTTCTTCGGGCAACATAGGGAAGGTATATTGCCGCCCAGAAAATCGGATTGTATTTGAGCCAGCCTATCCTGCTTTTGCCGACATATTGGGAATTTACTATGCAGCTCATGAATTTTGCAGGGTTGCAGCCATCACAGGCAGATTTTTCTTTGTAAAACAGATTGTTTTTCGGGCAGAAAGGGGCATAGCCGTTTATTGTTGCGAATTTTTTTGCCTTTGTTTTGATTTTTACTATGCTGGTTGTGTTCAGGAAATGGATTATATCAAAGCCTTTCAACTTTCTTGTTTCCTTTCTCACAGATTTCCTGAAAAAAAGCATTCTCTGGAGATTGCTGAAAACTGAACTGGGGTTTTTGCCTGTTTTTAATCTCCTGTAAATTTTAATTCCATCTCTCTCCTCAAAATCCTTCAATCCCGGGAATTTTGAAGACAAAACAGAAACATCAATCCCGCTCTTTGCAAGGTTTTTAGCGAGCAGATACGCTGAAATCTCCCCTCCGCCGAATATTTTCGGGGGGAAATACTCGCTTACAAGCAAAACTTTAGGATTTTTCATTTTCATTGATTTTTATTATCCTGTTTATTATCTGGGTTGTTGAGATATTTAGCTCAAACGGCATGAGAACAACCTTTCCGCCGTTTTTCTCAACAGCGTCCTTTTCAATTATCTCTGACATCTTCCTGTCAGCGCCCTTTACATGGATGTCCGGCTTGATTGCCCCAAGAAGGCTGCTCGGCTCGCTCTCGTTGAAAATAACAACATAATCAACAACCTCCAGGGCTGCAAGCATTCTCGCCCTGTTTTTCTCATCAACTATCGGCCTTAAAGGCCCCTTGACCTTTCTCACAGAATCGTCGCTGTTCAGCCCGATTATCAGAACATCTCCCAAAGCTTTTGCCTTTTCCAAGGAATCAACATGGCCGGCATGCATTAGGTCAAAGCAGCCGTTTGTGGTGACTATTTTTTTGCCCTTCTTTTTTAATTCTGCAGATATTTTTTCAATTTCCGCCCTTGTTTTGATTTTCATTTTAGTTTTTCCACTGCTTTCAGCACTTCGGCAACAGATATGTCCTTCATGCACTGCTGATAAACCTTGTTGAAGCATTTTGGCATTTTTCCCTTTGCATTGTCTATGCACGGGCTGCACCATGGCGGATGGTAGATTGAAATGTTCTTTGCCCCGTAAGGGCCCCAGAGTGTTGGAATGTTCGGGCCGAACAGCCCTATTGTTTTCACGCCCTGGGCAGCGGCTATGTGCATCGGGCCTGTATCATTGCAGATGTAGATTTTGCATCGCTCTATAAGATTAAAAACCTCTCTTATTGAAACATCTCCCATTGCAATTATTGGCCTATGCTTCATCATATTCGCTATTTTTTCAACCTCTGCCTTGTTTGCAGGGCCATCAATCAGGATTATCTTTGCTTTGTATTTGCTGGCTATTTTATCAGCCAGCTCTGCCATCCTTTCAAGGGGCCACATTCTTGTCTTGACTGATTCCGCAACTCCCGGTGTGATTCCGACAATGAAATCTTTTGATAATATTTTGTTTTTCTTCAGGAACTTTTCAACAGCATCCTTTTCGTTCTTTGTTGTTTCCAGTTTGATTAACTTGTCTGTATTGTATTTCATTCCGACTGACCTAATCATGTCCAGATAGTTCTGCACCATGTGCTGCTTCTTGCTGAATTTGACTCTTTTCTTGTAGAGCAATGAGCGCACTCCGTGGCTGAAGCCGATTCTGTATGGCGCGCACCACCAGCTTATCAAAGCAGAAACATTGAGATACGGTTCTGTATCTATGCACAAATCATATTTCCTGAATAATTTTATCACATTTGACAAATTGAAGTCAACAATATTGCTTATGTCTTTGTTGTTCATGAACGGCGCCCTGTTCCTCTTGTGGGCGAGAACGTCTATTTCTGCTTTTGGCAGATTTTTTCTTAATCCATGAATCATTGGCAATGAGACAACTGAATCACCCAGTGCCCAGAGCTTTATTATGAGAATTTTATTGGTTTTCATCCTTTTTGGGAAGATTTTTGAGATTATTCCTATTATTGCGCAGAGAATGGAGAGGAAAATCCTGTCAAAAATCCTTACAAGCGGAACATTCATTTTTTCTTTCCCTTGCTGATTGCAATCTCCCTAACAAGTTTCGTGACTTCCTTTTCCACGTTGTCTATCTTAACATACAGCCTGAATACCAGGTAGAACAGCGCTATTATGCTGATGTACACTACAAAGTCAGCGCCTCTCTGTATTCCCAGCAGGTTTGCGAAAAAGAAGCTTGTGCCGGGCAGGAGGATAACCACAATTGCCGCAATCCACAGCGCGCTCCAGAGCCCGAAACTCATGGCAGCGATTTTCCTGTCTTTAAATCTCAAAAATGCCCTGCTTATGGCAAAAACCGCAAACGCAACCACAATTATTTGTAAAATTGTTACCATTTTTCACCTCGTTAGCTTGTGCAATAAAAATTTTGATGCTATCTTCAGGCTGTTGAATATGCTCTGGCCCTTTGCCATCGAATATTCGCTGTAAACTATTGTTACAGGAACTTCCCTGAATTTGATGTGCTTTCTCGCAATCTCGTCAATAATCTCGGATGCATGCTCCATCCTGTCCTGGGTTATCTGGATTTTCTCGGCTGCTTTCCTTGAAAATGCCCTGAATCCGTTGTGGGTGTCTGTCAGCTTTATGCCAGAAAAGATTCTTGTGAAAATGATTCCTGCCTTTAATGTGAGTTTTTTAAAGAATGGAACCTGTGTTTTTTTGTCCAGGAATCTTGAGCCAAGAGTTACCTCTGCTTCGCCTTTTTCTATTGGAGCTGTAAGCCGCTTTATCTCATCTGCCCTGTGCTGGCCGTCTGCGTCAAATGTGACTATTATTTCTGCTCCGTTCTGCAGGGCGTAATCAATGCCGGTCTTTAATGCAGCTCCCTGGCCCCTGTTGATTGAGTGCTGAAGCGCGATTACGTTTTCCTTCTTGCATACTTCATATGTGTTGTCTTTGCTTCCGTCATCTACCACTACGATATTGCTGTAGCCTTCCTTCTTTAGGGATTTGATTACATTGGCTATGCTTTTTCCCTCATTATAGGCTGCAATCACAATGAAAGTCTTCATCTTATGGTTGTTAATGCAATTCCTCCGATTATCAAGAACACCCCAACCCAGTTCAGGAGGCTGACTTTCTCCTTTAATAAAGTTTGTGAAAGAATGGCAACCCAGAGATAGCTGAATGCATACATTGGATAGACTATTGACAAATCCCCAATTTTAAGTGCAGAAACAAGGGTTATTGTGGCTGTGGCGTAGAGTACTAAACCGAGGATAACTCGCCAGTTTGTTATCCAGTCCATTATCTTGAATGAAATCTTCTTTGAGCCCAGCTTGAAGAACAGCATGCCTGTTGCTCCGAGAATAGAGCTTATGATTACAAGTATGACCATTAGCGCGCTTATCATCTTTTTATTGAGGTTAACGAAACCCCTCCGATTATCAATAAAAACCCAATCCAGTTTGTCCAGATTAGCTGCTCTTTAAGTATGAAAATTGACATTAAAGCAACCCAGATGTAGCTTGTTGCAACAACAGGGTAGAGCAAAGAGAGATCTGCTTTCTTGAGTATAAGTATGAAGATTATTGTTGCCAGGCCGTAGAAGATTACGCCTGCGATTACATAAAAATTGAGAATCCAGGACAGGATGTTGAATGAAACATTTCCTGCCCCAAGCTTGAAAAGAAGCTGTCCCAGGGCCCCGAAAACAGCGCAGAGTATGGCTATCAGGATGTACTTGAACTTGCCCTTCTTCATGGCAGGTTTAAAACAAAAGCTTTATATAAAGATTTCTATTGTTATCGCCCATGGATTACTCTGATACGACAGTCATTGTACCTACTTTAAACGAGGAAAAGAACATAGGCAAGCTTATCGATTTGGTGAGGAAAAACGCTCCCGGAGCCTATGTAATTGTTTCTGATGACGGTTCCAAGGATAAAACAAAAGCAATTGTTGAGTCTAAAAAAGCCTACTTTCTTGACAGGTCGCGTGAAAAGGTCAAGGGCCTGACTGCCAGCGTTAATGACGGGGTTAAGAAGGCAAAGACAAAGTTCATGGTTGTAATTGACGGCGACCTGCAGCATCCTCCTGAGAAGATTCCTGAGATTGTGCGTAAGTTGAGAGAAGGGTTTGATGTGGTTGTAGGCACAAGGGAGAAGGTTGCCAGCGAATGGGCATTCCACAGGAAAATCATGTCCAAGACTGCGATAGTGATGGGGCAGCTTCGGCTTTTGCTCAAGGGAATCTGGGTTAGGGATGTTGTTTCCGGATTCTTCGGCGCGAGGACAGAACTCTTTAAAGACGCTTTGCGAAGAGCAGAAGGCAAGTTCGAACCCCGCGGGTATAAGGTATTGTTCGATTTCCTCAAACAACTCAAGAAGCCGAAGATAGGCGAAGTGTATTACGTGTTTGGGTTACGAAAAGGTGGGACTTCTAAGATTAGCAAGACGCATATTTGGCTGTATTTTAAGAGCATGTTTAAGTGAAGATTCATCCAAGCTCTTTCCTGAACCTTTCTCTTATTTCTTCAATTTGGGTAAGCTTGAGGCTGTTTTTATAGGCGCCTATTTCCAATATAAATCGATCTGCCGTGCTAATCAGTTCCTGCGCTGATCTGTCTGTGACTGGCTTGTTTTGCCTTGGGGTAACATAATACTGCTTGTCAATTCTTTCTTCCTTTGCATCTGAAAAGATTTTGTATATTTTAGGCAAGACAAAAATTCTTTTTAGCAGCACCGCAGCTGCTCCGTGGCTTTCGCATTTTATCCCGCATCTGAAGAAAAGCGACTGAATGGAATTATAAATTGAATAATATGCTTCTCCCACCGCATTTTCATATAGCGCTGCCTTGAATATCAGTTTTGCAGCCTGAAGGCAGTTCCCTGATTTTTTCTCATAGGACAGTGCAATTTCATCCGAAGGGTCAACCAGCTCCAGTTTCCCCTCATTCTTCAGATTATCCAAAAAGTTCCGCATAATATTTCTCCCCCCCGCTTATTATTATGTGGTTCTTCATAATTTCCTGTATCAGCAGATTGTCCTTGTCAAATTCTCCTATTTTAATGCTTAGTTTGCCATTGATTTTTTTGATTTCCTCTTTAAGCTTATTTTCTGATGTTTCTATGTATATGTCTATGTCGCTGTTTTCCTTTGGGCTGAATTTGGCATAGCTCCCGAAAAGAAGAATCATTCTGTCCTTGCATTTTTTGGTTATTTCCATGAAAAGGGGTTCCAGGAAAGCATATTTTTTAAGCAGCTTGAAAAGCTTGTAATTTTCCGCACTCAGGACAAATGTTTTTGCAACAAGATTCTTCTTGATGAAATATATGTGGTTTTTTCCGATTTTTTTGTAGTCAATCGCATTATTGTCCCTTAGGTCATTGAGCACTGATTGTGTTTTTGTAAGGGATGTTTTAAGCTCCTTTGCAATTTCCCTGCCGTGGGCTTCCTTTTTTATGAGATAAAGAATCACTTCTGCAGTGTAATTGACTTTTTTTTGGTTCATATGAACTAAAAATAAATCAATAGTATTTAAACCTTTCTGTTCCATGACTCAGCTGAGCTGAAAACGCGTATTTAAACCTTGCACGTGGCTTCAGAGACGGCGTAGGGTTAAATTATAGAATGATGCCATAAAAATTTAAGACAATTAATCAATTATCCGGGCCTGCTGGGAACTCCACTTCTTGTTTTTGCTTTTTTTCATCCAATCTGCATACTTGTCAATGAAGTCCAGCCTTTCCTTGAAATTCTCCCTTTTTGCTTTTTTTAGCTCTTTTAGGTCGATTTTTGGAAGTTTCATTTTAAATACCTGTTAAATGCCTTTTCTATATTAAGTTTTCGGTTAAATTCAGATAATAACCCCAAGTCAAGCTTATCCTTAAATAGTCTATACAAATGCCTTGCATCTTCTATATCTTTCTCGCTTCCCAGGAAAAGTTTGAAAGGGATCTGCAGTTCCAGAGGCGAAATGAATAAGGTTTTTCCATTAAGCAAAACCTCTTTCCTGTTTTTGACTACCCACAAATCTAAGTCTATCTTTGGGAACTTTATCTCCATATTTGGGACATATTCCTTTTTTCTTGAAAATCTTATGGCATGGCCAGTAAGGAGATATTCATTATACGCTGATTCTGAATCATCTGTCATTATGCATTCAAATTCTTTCAGCTTTTTCCATAAAATCTGGAATTCCTGCAAGCCAATCTTTTCAATGATTATGTCAATATCTTCAGAACTCCTGCTTCTGCCAAAAAGGATGGAAACATAGCCAGATATTACCACATACTTTAATTTCAGCTTATTAAGAACCTCAGCAAAGTCTATTATAAATTTATCCAGGGAATTAAGCTCCTTTCGAAGCTCAATCTTGTCTTTTGCAAACCTGATTTCCATGCCATTTATGATGATTATTTCACTTTTAAAGCTTTCCATAAAGACAGGCGGGTTTAATTGCTATTTAAACCTTCCACGTGGCGTCTGAGACGGC
>CAIVED010000017.1 GCA_903904885.1 uncultured archaeon
GAGGCAACCATGTTTTGTATTGTGACCTCTGGTTTTATTGTTATCTTGACGTTTATCTTTTCGAGGCTTTTGATAATTTTCTGTATTGCCTCGTCCACCTGCTGCATGTTCCTTGCGCCGGTGCAGACTATCTTTCCCGAGCTGAAAATCAGCGCAGATGTCTTCGGTTCCTTAATCCTGAGAACAAGTCCCGGGAACTGCTCTGGATTATACTCAGTGTTGCTTAAAGTTGCGGCCATCTTTTCAAGAGGCACGTCATGCTTCAGATCCGAAGAAACAACGATGTTTACAATCTCTAGGTCTTTTTGCTCTGTTTTTGTTTCAACCTTTTTTGCCATATTTATCCCCCCATTTAAAAACGGTTTATAAGCTTTATAAATACCTACTTATTTATAAATACTGTTATTATTAAATAGTTTGTTCGTAGTGGTCAATACCCCGCGATTTCCTGTGGAGAAAAGGATAATTTTGGGGTTTTAATGACTTTGGAGGGTTTAAAAGCCAAAATGCTAGTAAATAAGAGCAAAAAGACCATAATTTCCGAAAAAGAGTTAATTTGCGACTCCTTTTTTTGCAAGGCCGTCGGGCTTATGTTTTCATTCAGGCCAAAGACGCTTTTTTTCATGTTCAACCGCGAGCAGAAACTGGGGCTGCACATGTTATTTGTGTTCTTTCCAATAGATGTTGTGTTTATGGACTCAATGTTCCGGGTGGTTGAGCTTAAAGAGCGGTTTTTGCCGTTCACTTTTTACAATTCAAGGGCAAAAGCCCGCTATGCAATTGAGCTTCCTGCCGGCGCCATAAAGAAATCCAGAACAAAAGTCGGGGATACAGTAATATTTAAAAGATAGGCGATTAACTTCCGTCTCATCGGGGACGTAGTATAACCTGGCTAGAATAGACGGCTCCAGTTATGGAGCGCTGAGCGAAAGCGATGACGAATCCAGGAAGACACCGTCGGATCAGGGTTCGAATCCCTGCGTCCCCAGTTTTTATTTTAGCTTTATATTCTTATCAGAACGCCAAAAATAGTCTGGATACTGCAAATCAAATTTTAATATTATCTCCCAGGGAAAAGCATAATCAACGAAAAGCTTTGGTCGCAGCTTGTAGATTGAGAAACCTGAAAATATCCAGGGATATTTCTTGAAATAATCCGATACATCTCTCAAAAAACCGTGGATGGAGTGAATTTCTATATGTGTATAAATCCCAAATTGGGAATAAAATTTTTTGCTGAATTTTTCAATCATTTCTCCAATTTTTTCTCTATTAAGCCTAGAGCTACCCTCATAAAAAATTGCAATATTCTGATGGACTAAAAAGATTGGTTCACAAATGACGTAAAACTCATCTTCCTCAAACAAATATATTTTTTTAAATCTTCTATTGCCATAGTTGGAAACTAGCACAGATAAAAATATTATGTAGCTCAAATCCCAACCCCTTATGGCTGGATTTTGAGAAATTATTTTTTTTGCTCCATCACTAAAATAACCCGTAGTAACGATAATTCCTCCCACATCTCTCTCATTTTTTTCTAATTTATAGCATTCCATGGTATTAAGAAGCTCAGTTATGCTATCTTCGTTTACCTTGCCTCCCTCATGGCATTTACAACTTACAATTATTTTCTGATTTTTTGGTATTTTGAATGGAAATCTTGGAAAAGGTCTGCTGATAAAAATATCCATCCCGTGACCGTTCTTTTTATGTAAATCTTTGTTCTTACAGTCAATGCTTTTGTTTTCCTCCTTAATTACGAAGCCTAGTCGACCAAGAAGGTAACCAATTGATCTTTCAAACTCATTCCCCTTTATGTTTCCTTCTTCCCCGCGGGGTATGCATTGCTCATTCATGCATTATACAAAAGATTTAGGATATTTAAACTTATCCCGCATAGCTAACTTTTTAAATGACAAATGAAACCTTATTACGCGAGGCTCACATGAAAAAACTTTACTATGCGACAGCAACCATAATGGGCGCTGTTATCGGAGCAGGAGTTCTTGGGATTCCGTTTGCTTTTGCAAAGGCAGGAATCGTTTATGGATTAATCAACCTTGCGGTTGTTGTGCTTCTCGTTCTTACGGTAAATCTCTATCTTGGTGAAGTGATGCTGAGAACAAAGGGAATACACCAGCTGACCGGCTATGCCGAGAAATACGTCGGAAAACTGGGGAAGGATTTGATGGCATTTGCGCTCATATTCGGGATTTACGGCACTTTAATTGCATATCTTCTCGGGATTGGAGACATTCTCTCTGCTTTTTTCGGAGGCAACAGCTTTCTTTACATAACCGCGGCATTCATAGTTTTCTCTGCATTAATCTACGCAGGAATAAAAGCTGTAAGCAAGTCAGAATTCATTTTCACATACATGAAAATCCTGGTTTTCGCGGCGCTTGCCATATCGCTGGTTGCATTTTTCAGATCAGGCAACCTGTCTTTGGCAGGATTCTCAATGCAAACATCGTTCATTCCCTATGGCGTTGTCATGTTTTCAATAATGGCGTTTCCCTCGCTGCCCGAGGCAAGGGAACTCCTGCAGAATGAGGAGAAATCCCTGAAGAAGGTGATTCTTATCGCAACGCTTTTGCCTGCGGCAATTTATGCTCTCTTTGCTTTATTCTTCCTTGGTGTCCTGGGCAGCAGTGTTGGGGAAGTTGCAATAATAACCCTTAGCACAATAGGCCCGCTCCAGTTTATCCTTGGCTTTGCATTCGCAATACTTGCCATGGGAACAGCCTATCTTTCGCTGGGCCTGGCATTGCAGGAAGTGTATGAATATGACTACCATATCTCCCACAGGCTGGCATTCATATTGACCTCCCTGATGCCCTTTGTGATGATTATACTGGGCATACGGGGCTTTGTAAAGACCATGAGCATAGTGGGGGCTGTTGCAGGGGGAATAACCGCAATCCTCATAGTTTTAATGTTCAGAAACGCCAAGAAACAGGGAGACAGGCATCCGGAATACACCATAAAACAGAGCAATTTAGTCAGCGGGATTTTAATTGCGCTTTTCGCCCTTGGAATAATCTACGAAATTATTTACGTTTTTTAGAAACCGGCTTGAATTTGATGGCGGTCTTCGGCAGGCTTCTCTTTTCCTTTTCAATTGCAATCTCCTGCTTTATCTCTGCCAGAAATTCCCGCTTTTCCTGCTTTTTCCTTTTGAATGATGCAAGCAGCAAAATGCCTATGATGACAATTGCAACCCCTATTACAAAAAACTTGTTTTCAAGCAGGGTCTTTCCGAGAGACCTGTCCTTCAATTGGAAAACAATTGTTTTGGCATATTCTATGTTTTCTGAGTTGATGCTTACCCTTATTGTTGCATTATAGAGCCCTTCCGGGGCAGAGCGGTCAGGCGATGCAGTTATGTTGACATAGTTAACATCTCCTGAAGCGAGGCTGAATCCTGAGTCTGTTGCGGAAATCCAGTCTGCTGAGCTGTCAATGTGATAGGAAGCAGAGCCTGGGAATCCGTTTGAAAATACGAAGGGGATTATCACCCGGTCGTTCATTCCAAGGTTTATTTCAATTGTCTGGTTTGCGGTGCTTGAAAGGTCCAGTGACTGGTCATACTGCGCATTCTGCTCTTTGGGAAGGTTTGAAACATAATAAGCAGTCGCAACAACAATTGCTATGATTATGACAATCATTATTATCTTGCCGAATATTCCTGAGCTGCCCTTTTCCCTCACTCTTACAATTCTGACATCAGGCTTTTCTTTCCGCACATCAAATCTTGACCTTCGTGTAAGCGCCATCAAAATTATAAGCACAAGAGCCACAGCAATCCCTGCGATTATGTAAGGCAGGTATTTCTCGAATTCAGGCCTTGTACGGTCTATTCTAAGCTCTATTTTCTCTGAATATTTCAGGTCCTGCTCATTTATGTTAAGGCCAAGCGATATCTGGTAAGTTCCGTCCGGAAGATCGGGCGTGGTATTAACAAAAAGATGCATTGTTTCGCTGCCGTTGATGTCCAGAGCAAGTATGTGCTTGTCTGTTGAAATCCAGCTTGCGTTTACATTGTTAATTGTGTAAACAACCTTTGCAGGGGCTTTGTTCTTTATGGTGACCGGTATGTCCAGTACACCATCCCCCCTTATGTATACGACATTGCCCTCTCCCTCAACCCCCGTGCTTCTGTTTATCTCAAGCTCTGGCGCAAGGGAATTGGAAGGTGCATTGGCTGTCGGCTGCTGGGCTGTCTGATTTTCAACGTTTGAAACCCATCCAGATATTGAACCCCAGTTCAATGCAGCAAGGGCAATAACTCCCCCAATTACAATCAATAGGAATATTACACTGAAAAATCTTGCCCAGTTAATCTGCTTCTTCTCCCTAAATTCAGGCACATATATTTTTGGGACCTGTTCAGGGATTATTGCTGGTGTAGCAAACGGCTGGAATCTTGCCTGGTATTTTGGAATCACAGGCTCAGGCGCGATAACAACCTTTGAGGCCTGCATCTCCTGCCTGAGCTTTTTTCTGTCTTTCATGCCCTTTGCAAGCTTTTTCAAAAGCAATGCCAAAAGGACCAGCACAAATAATGCTGCAAGCACAATGACTATGTAAAGCCAGTATGCTATGAAATAAGGAGCGATAAGGTAATATGCTTTTGTGTACCAAGGGGCAGAATAAAGCTTAACACTGAAGCTTGAGGAATAGCCTATGCCTGCTTCGTTTACTGTTGCGGTTATTGCACTGTTATATTTTCCTTCGGGGGTTTCATTTGTCGGGGAGGTTCTTATTGGCAAAATTGCTGTCTCTCCCGGAGCCAGAGTTACTGTTCTCTGCGGAAGGCTCATCCATTCAGGCCCGTCCAGTGAAAGCTGGTATGTGGCCGTCTCAACTCCATTGTTTTCTATGCTGACATTTATGTCTGAAAAGTCATATTTAACTGAATTGGCCAGGACTTTAATTCCTGCCATGTAAGCCTCTTCAACAGGCTTTGCAGAAATTGCAATCCTTTGCGAGTCGGATACAAAATCTTCAGTTACAGTGACCCTTGCATAGGTGTTTCCTTCGAAATCAGCGGGTATATTTGCCCTAAGCAAAACCTTTCCAATTTCTCCCGGAGCAAGAATTGTCCTGTTTGCTGCCAGAGAAAGCCATTCGGGCCCTTCAACATTTATGTTGAAATTGCCGTTCTTTGTGCCGTAGTTCTCTATGTCAATCTCATAATTATACTCCCTTGAGGCAATCATTGTTGTCTTAGGCGCAATGATTTTGAATGCAAAATCCCTGCATCTCTCTACATCAAGCACTGCCGGAATCTGCTTCTGCACACTGCCCCTATCTGAAGTGCAGACTATGTTAAATGAATAGTTTCCTGCGCGCAGATTTGATGCATCAACAACCATGTTTGTGGAGCCGGTTGTGTTTGGCGGCAGGGTTATGCTGTTGTTGTCAATCCTGGCAAATTTCTGGTCTGTTCCAAGCAAATAAGAATTGCCGAAACCCGCCCTGTTTGCAACATCAATAATTGAGCTCAGGCCCTCGCCTTCGCACACGGTGAATTTTGAATTGGCATTGACATCAAAATCATAGCGGTCTATTATCTTGAGCTTCAGCGGGACAGTTGCGGCAAACTTTGACCTTTCTGTTTTTATGTTCACGCCAAGGTCCTTGTCCCCATGGATGGAGCACGGAAGATTGTAATAAACAGAGATTGTCCTGTTCTCGTTTGACCCCAGAAGGACAGAACTCTCGCTCACAGAGGCATAGTCAGAGTACTCAGAAACATTTATGTCAAAAATCTCGTCATATGATCCGGTGTTCCTGATCGCAATGTCATATTTTACTGGGCTGCATGGGAGTGTGCTTTGAAGGCTCTCCACGGGGGTTATGTCAAAATTTGCGCATTTGCCTGCGCTTATTTTCTGCTCAAATGCCTTTGAATCCCCAAATGTCGTTGTTATGTTTATTGCCTCATCATAGATTCCTAAAGCTGAGCATGGCAGATTGATGTAGTTTATGATGTCCCTGGACTGCCCGGGGTCAAGTGAAAAGAAATTTTGCGATAGCGTCGAATACTGCGCAGCGCTTCCTGATTTGAACAGCTGGTAGGTGCTTGTGACATCTCCGGTGTTCCTTATTGTGTAGCTGTCTGCGGTCATGCCGCAGGAGCAGGCGTCGATCTGGGGTTTTTGGTATTCAACAGAGAACTCCTCTGAAAGAGCCATTGCTGGCAGCACAAACCCCGCAAAAAGGGCTAAACAGATTATAAAAAAAATGGCAATTTTTTTGTTACTCATAGTAAATACTCCGAAGTTGCTACTGTGTAATGAATAACCTATATATAAATCTTTGGGTTTTAAATACTACTGGGCAAAAGAACAGCAAAATTATTAAGGAAAGTGCTTCCAAGGATGGTATACCATGTTTTTAAGCCAGATAAACCCGATTTTGCTGAAATTAGGCCCATTTGAGATAAGGTACTATGGGCTTATGTATGTGCTTGGGCTTGTGATTATATACTTCTTCCTCAGGTATCTTATGGAGCAGAGGCGGATGAAAATTTCAAAGGAGGAGACTGCAGACTTCCTTTTCTGGGGCATCATAGGTGTTATTGCCGGCGCCAGAATATTCTACATTCTGTTTTACAACCTGCCATATTTCATTTCAAACCCCCTCAAGGTATTTGCTGTATGGGAAGGAGGGCTTTCCTGGCACGGGGGGCTTGCGGGAATTCTTGTTGCCGGATTTATATTCTGCAGGGCCAAAAAAATAAGCTTCTGGGAGCTGGCGGATATTTCTGTAATCCCGATTTCAGCATGCCTGATGCTCGGCAGGATTGGCAATTTCCTGAACGATGAATTATACGGCAGGATTTCCAGCCTGCCCTGGGCTGTAAAATTCCCCGGTGCCGAGGGGTTCAGGCATCCATCTCAATTGTACGAATCTTTCAAGAACCTTGTAATATTCTCCGTGCTCTGGAATGTAAAGGACAAAAAGCGTCCCAAAGGAATGATGTTCTCCCTTTTCCTGACAATGTATTCTGCATTCAGGTTCATAATTGAATTTTTCAGGCAGCCCGATGCGCAGGTCGGATTTGTTCTGGGCCCTTTTTCAATGGGCCAGCTGCTGAATGTTCCTGTTTTTATTTTCGGGCTTGGTTTGCTGATATATTTTCACAACTCTTATAAACAGAAAAAAACAAAGATAAAAAAATGAGCAAGAGCGAGAAAGGGAAGACAAAAGGGGTTGTGATTGCAATAGCTGTTCTTGTTGTTATTGTAGTTGCCTATGCTGTTTATGTTAATGTTTTCAGCACCCCAAAATATCCCCAGGCATACATTCCAAAGCCCTATGACGGGAATTCATCTGCAAAGGTGGTTATAACAGAATACAGCGATTACCAGTGCCCTGCCTGCGGCTATGCAGAGCCGATTTTAAGGACACTAAGGTCGGAGTATCAGGACAGCGTCGCATTCAGGTATGTCAATTTCCCCCTGGTGAACATACATAAAAACGCTTTCAAGGCTGCCGAAGCAGCTGAGTGCGCCAATGACCAGGGAAAATTCTGGGAATACCACGACAAGCTTTTTGAAACCCAGAAGGCAATCCAAACCGATTCGCTTGCAGACCCAAAATTTTACTATAACCTTGCTGACTCATTGGGCCTTGATTCCTCAAAGTTCAGGCAGTGCCTCGACTCAGATGCAAAGAAGGACACTGTGATGCGGGATTTGCAGGAGTCCATGGGCAAAAATCTCAAGGGCACTCCCTCATTTTTCGTGAACAATGTGTCTGTTGAGGATTTTGGCTATGAGAATTTTAAAAATATAATTGACCAGGAGCTGAAAAAATGAAACCAAGCGCATTGATGGGAATATTGATTTTGCTTGTTTTGGCGGCCGGATGCGCCCAGAATGCGCAGACTGCCCAGAAAAATCAGCCGGTTCAGCAAAGCACAGCAGCACAGCAGACACCTGCAGTGGCTCAGTCAGATTTGCCGATGAAAGTTACAGTCAGCATCTATAGCGCAGAGTTCCGGCCAAAAGAGGTTACCATAGCAAAGGGAGGCATTGTTGAATGGATAAACAAGGACACAAAGGACCACGCAGTAAGCGGCGACACCTTCCCAATGCCGACGAGCGCAAGCCCGAAAACCTCAGGAAGGCTGCAGCCGGGCGAAGGCTGGGAAAAGAAGTTTGATGAAACCGGATTTTTCCCCTATGTGGACATGTATGACAACAGCTTTAGCGGGAAGGTGATTGTAAAATGAGCGTGCACGAAATTAATGAAAAAAATTATGATACAGAAATCTTGAAGTCAGACAAGCCTGTTGTTGCCTATTTCTGGGCTCCCTGGTGCAAGTTCTGTTCGGTAATGACTCCGAGATTTGAAAAGCTTGTGAAGAATTTCAAGGGCGAAGTGAAATTCTGCAGGATTGACATAGAGAAAAACGAGAAGCTTGCAAAGAAAAACAACCTGAAGGGAATTCCAACAATAATATTATATCATGGCAGCAGGGAAGTCGGCAGAATTATGGGCGTTGAGGACCCGGATGTTCTTCTGGAAAAGATAGAAGACCACCTGAGCGATTTTTATTAGGCTTCTATTTTTTTATTTCTTCCATTAGAATTCCGTTTGCTGGGCAGTTCTTATTTTTTATTCTTGCTTTGGATGCTTGCTTGGATTGCCAGAACTGCATTAATTTGGCTCAGTGCCTTCGCCAAATAATATTATTTTCTTGTATGGCATTCTAGCAGAAGAAGCAACCAAACTGCGGAATTAATGCAAGAACCAGAATATGTTTATTTTTTGAAATGAATGAGGATGTTCATCACTCTAAAATGCGCAAAAAAGAAAGGTTTATATAACTCCTATTTTTTTCTGAAAGTTACTTAATTTTTTGGGAGGAAATCAATGACAGCAAGCAACTCAGTTTATATTGAAAAAAAAGATATTTTGAAACTTTTAGATAGAGCGGACGAGATTATTCCTTATTACGAAAGGGAGAACAGAAGAAATCCTGCAGGAAAATTTGATTATGGCTCAAGAGACGAAGTTGCCCTAAGATTGCTGGAATCTGATTATGGTGTATTTGTTACCGGGATAAAACTTAGAGGAGATGATATAGTCCTGTCTTCCAGAGAGGGTCATTTGCTATCAAATGAAGCGCCGGAATATGTCGGCCTTAACTCTTTTAATATTAGGCTACCTGTCTTTAAGGACAGCACTACTATTTCCAGATTTGCGGACAGTGTTCAGGCAGTATTAAAAAGAAGGGCAGGCAAAGGAAGCGACTTGGCATGTTTAATGATGGCCGGCGTGGAAGAATTTGCATCCAGAACAAAGAGTAAGTTACAACCTCAGCTAAGATAATTTTTTATTTCATTCCCTTAACAAACTCTTTCACAGAAGAAATGTGCTTTTTATCCAGAACTTCTCTTGTTTTAAGTGCCATTGTTTTGAGCGGCTTTTTGCCGCAAAGCTTTTCCATTTCATTGAATGTGTTTTTGTCCCCAGAACCGCCCATGCTGCAGAAGAATGCTACTTTTTTGAAGAAATCCCTGTTTCCCGAAATGTAAGTTCTTATGGGGCTTGAAATGTTGAATGCCCAGACTGGCGTTCCAACTATAACCAAATCGTATTTCTTTGGGTCTTTTTTTGTCTTCTTTATCAGCGCCAGTTTTTTCAGCGTGGCTTCCCTTCCGGATTTCAGGTAGCCGACAGGCCCTGCCCTTGATTTGGCATCAAGAATCTGCTCGCAGTCACATTTCAGCAGTTTTGAAATTGAGTCAGCAACCTTTTTGGTTGTTCCAGTTCTTGAATAGAAAGCAACAAGGGTTTTCATTTTGCCATTCTCGCAATTTTTGAAACTTCTTGGACAAATCTCCTTGCTTCATCTTCAGTATTATATAGGTACAGGGAGGCCCTTGCGCTGCCCTTAATTTTGTTGGCATTGAACCATGAATGGACGCAGTGCATTCCGCTTCTTACCATTATGCCCGCAGAATGGTCTAGAATTCCTGCAATCTCATGGGGTTCAATCCCCCTTATGTTGAAGCTGAAGATGCCTCCTCTTTTTGACGGGTCTTCCGGGCCAATCAGGTCAACTTTGCCTTTCAGGCCTTCGGTAATTATTTTGTTAAGTTCATATTCATGCCGTTCTATATTCTTCAGCCCGATTTTTCTGAGGTAATCAACGGCAGCGCCAAACCCTACAATTCCAGAATAGTTTTGCAGGCCTGCTTCAAACCTTGCGGGAATATCTTCCATCTCAACAGAGTTGTATGTTGTGTTTTTTACAGTGTCCCCTCCAGTGATGAATGGGGATAATTTCTCAAGCTCATGCATTTTTCCGTACAGGATTCCGATTCCGGTCGGCCCAAGCATCTTGTGGCCTGAGCAGGCCATGAAATCAACATCAAGCTTTCTCACATCAACTTCCCTATGGGGGGCGCTCTGGGCTGCATCAACAAGAATCTTTGCCCCTTTTTTATGGGCAATTTTTGCCATTTCCCTTATGTCCTGGGTTGTTCCGTCAACATTTGAAGTCTGCACGCAGGAAACAAGCCTGACATCTTTTGTCAGCTGCCTTTCAAAATCACCAATATCACCAAACTCAAATGTTTTGAGCTTTATGCCTGTTTTGTTTTTTAAAAAAATCCACGGCACAAGATTGGAGTTATGCTCCTTGCGGGAAATCAGGACAGCGTCCCCTTTTTTCAGGCCAAAGGAATTTGCAATCAGATTTATTGATTCTGTCGTGTTCCTTGTGAATATTATTTCCTCGGGCTTTTTTGCATTAAAGAAATCTGCAATCTTTTTTCTCGCAGCAATTATCTCATGCTCAATTTTTTTTCCCAAGCGGTGGCTGCTCCTTCCGGCGCAGGCAGGATATTCATTGTAATACTCATTAATTTTTTCAACAACCCGCTTCGGCTTCAGGCTCATGCATGCATTGTCAAAGTAGATTATTCTGTTCCTGAGAACTTCAAAGTCCTGCCTTATTTTTTCAACTGGTATTGGCATTGTTGATTATTGCCGGCGCTGTGCTGTTGCATTTGGTGATTGCGCTCTCTATGGCACCTACCCCTGTTTCAACATTCTTAAGTATGCAAATCCCGCTGCTCTGGGGACCGTTGCAGTTCCCGTAGGCAGCAAAATTATATACGCCCCAGGCGGAAAATATTACGCTTGCTATGAATATTATAACGAAAATCCAGGACAGAATCTCAAAGTTCTTGAAAATCCACCTTGCCAGCCCCTGGTGATGCTTCATGACCTTCCCGGTAAGGCTGGCCTTGATTCTCTGGTCCAGCTTGGACTTGCAGGGCTTTAATGTAACCATATGGAATATGCATTCAAACGCCTCCTTGGCGAGAATCCTGTAGCGCATGCTAAATATGCCCATAATGAGCAATACCGGCAAAGCAATTATGCAGATTACCATGTTTGAACGTCTTTATATATCATTTATAAAGTTTATGTAATTAGAACTCTTAGATGGACATAGATAAAATAGCCAAAATAGCCCTTGGAAGCAGCGATTCAGATTTTCCTATGTATATTATAGACCCTAAAAAAGCCCAGGAAAATTACCGCATTTTCCAAGAATATTTCCCGGGATGCCCTGTTCATTTTGCCCTGAAGTCCAATTCAGACATTGAGATACTTAAAAGCCTGAATGAAATTGATGCAAAATTTGAAATTGCAAGCATGGGTGAGCTTAACCGGCTGCTTTCTGTTGGAGCCAGTCCGGATAAAATAATATTCAGCAATCCGTGCAAGAGCTCAGCGGAGATTTCCGAGATTTACTCCAATGGAATAAGGTATTTTGCATTTGAAAATCTTGAGGATTTGAAAAAGCTAGTCCAACTGGCGCCGGAAGCGCAGTTTGCATTGAGAATAAACCTGCATGAGCATGACAGCTCAGCAATCAATTACGGGGCAACACTGGAATATGTTGAAAAGGTGATTGCCCCAGATAAGGAAATGTGCAGCAGAATATCCGGGCTTGCATTTTATGGGAGCCACGACCTTGGGCTGGAAGTTTGCGGGAAAATAATTTCCAACTGCCTCAAGAATATAAAATTTGTAAATGTTGGCGGGGGATTTATGTATCCTGAGCTTTTGCAGGATTTTAGTGATGGAAGAAAAACCTGGCGGTTTGATTTTTTTCCAGAAAAAATCAATCAGTTCAGGGAAAAGCATGGAGTGGCTTTCATGTTTGAGCCCGGTGCGGCAATAGTCAGCAGCGCCTGCCAGGGGGTTTCAAGGGTAAAATATGTTAATGAAATGGCGGGGGAAATTTACTACCATGTTGATTTGGGCCCTTCTCTTGGGCTGAAGGGCAAAATTCCAGAGGTTTATTTCATTTTAAGCTCAAATGGAAGGGAGATGCTTGAAAAAGGATTTATTGCAGACCCAACATGCGCGAAGAATATAATTTACCAGATAGGAAAGCACAGGAAAATGCAGGAGGGGGACATAATTATTTTCCCAGACATTGGCATGTACTCTCTTGTTCACATCTCTAATTTCCATCTGCTTAAAAAACCAAAATTTGTTTATTTAAAATGACAATTTATCTTGTAAGGTATGGGGAAATCGGTCTGAAGGGACTGAACAGGTCCTATTTTGAGAACAAACTGGTTGGCAACATAAGAGCGATTATTGGTGAGAGCAATGCAAGGATAAAAAGGGTGTGGGGCAGGATTATTCTTGAAACTGAGACCGATGTTTCTGAAAAGCTGAAAAAGGTTTTTGGGATAGTATCTTTCAGCATTGCCGAGAAATGCGTTCCGGAGGAGCTGGAAGAATTCGTAATTGGCCTGGTGAAAAAAAGGAAATTCGAAACATTCAGGATTTCGGCAAATAGGATAGACAAGGAGTTCCCGAAGAAATCAGACCAGATTGCAAGGGAGCTCGGAAAGCTTGTTGCTGAAAAACTGAACAAAAAAGTTTCCCTGGAAAAATATGATTTGAACATAAATGTTGAGATTATCGATTACGCATATGTCTTCTTTGACAAAATCGAATGTTTCGGAGGGCTTCCTGCAGGTGTCGAAGGCAAGGTTATTGTCCTGATTGAAAGCAAAAATGGCACCGAAGCCGCAAAAAGGGTCATGAGAAGGGGCTGTGATGTTATTCCCGTTGCTTTTAAGAACCAAAATGTTGATGAGATTAACAAGTATCTCCCAAGAAAAAAGGAATTGGAAATAATAAGCAGCATAAAAGAAATAGATGGCATTGCCGGAAGAGAGGATGCAAGGGCGCTGGTTGTTGAGGATCGTTTTGATGGGCTGAAAGACTATGATACTGAACTGGCGGTTTTGAGGCCTTTATGTTTTGATTAGTAATTTATTACTTTAAGTTCATTGATTCTTTTGAACTGATTGTCGTTGGTGATTATTGTTTTACAATTATTGGAAATAGCAGTTCCTATGATCATGCAATCATTTTCTTCTATCTCTTTTCCATGTTTAATAAGATCTGAACGAATTTCTGCAGCAATTAATGCAGCGTTACTGTCAAAGTTATGTACTGCCACGGAATTAAAAAATGAAGAGATATTCTTTATTTTTTCGTTTGAACAATCACCCAGATATGCTCCATTTAGTATTTCATATTCGGAAATGGCTGTGGCAAAGATTTCTTCTTCTCTAAGTTCTTTAAGTTTTTTTAATGCAGATTCCCGTCTTCGTAGGATATCTACTATGAATGAGCTATCCAGGCATATCATCTTTCATTTGCTCCATAAGTTTTTTCATCCTATCACTAAGCCCAACTTGCTTGGCTCTTTGATTTCTTACAAATTCCTGAAGCTTTTCCCCTTCTTCTTCTGTCAATATACCTACAAAATCCCAGATTGATTTCTTCTTCGGAATGACTTTCCTGATTACATCAGAGAAGCTCTCTTTCTCCGTTTTTTCCTGCTTTAGCAGCTCATAGGCGTCATCCATTATTGTGATTGTTTTGGTTGCCATAAGTGTATGTGTATGTGTACACATATTTAAGTTTAATTATTTTTAATATTGCAAATATTGGCCATTAATGTTTATATATTCTAATTAATTAGTTATTCTATGATTTTAAACGAAACCCTGGAAACGTTAAAAAACAAGGCTGATTTGAGCCAGCTCGGCATTAAAGAAATATTCCTAAGCAGTTTTTTTAATGCGGTTAAACTAAGCAATTCTTCGGTTGGCGCGGCCATGAGCTACTCAAGGGTTGAAAGCCCAGCGGATACAGGCCAAACCGCTGCCAGGCTTTTGTCAATAGTAAAATCAGACCCTCTGCTTTTGGGACTGCTGTTCAAATCGAATGCAAAAAATCTGCTTAAGGAAAGCCTCAAAACAGCAGTTTTAAGCGCCATATCCAAGGACCTCATTTTAAGCGACAGCAGCCTCAGAATAGAAAACGAGCTTGACAAAAAAATATTCTCAGGAATCAATTCGGCAGCGATAATAGGATTCGGCGGCTACATGGATATGATTGTCCGGCAGACAAAAATAGCGAACATTCACATATCAGACAGCTCTTACAATGAGCGGGCGAATGAGATGGACAGCCAAATCCAGGAATACCGGGGGCTATTTCCGGGCAAAAAGATAACAATCTCCTCTGGCTATGACAACAGCCAAAAAATCGGGGCAGCGGACCTGGTTTCAATAACAGGCTCTGCACTTTGCAACGGAACAATGGACCAATTGCTTGGCTTCTCAAAAAATTGCAAAAAAGTGATTGTCCAGGGGCAGAGCGCAGCAATACACCCCGGAGTTCTTTTCCAGAAAGGCGCATCGCTGGTTGCCACCACAATTAAGCCGGAGAATCTCATAGAAGTTGCAAACAGCGATTTTGCAAAGTTCCAAAGGCTTCTTGAAGGCGGCCTCCCAATAATTCACATTTCACCGAAAGCAATTTAAAAACATTGCATTTAATCTGCCCATGGAAGTAGTATTCCCAAACCGGAATGAGAACGAACTGATTGAAATGGCGCTTAGGCTGGGCTACAAAGAGATATGCTTTGCCTATGAAGAAAACAAACTTCCTGCTGAGCTTCCAAAGGTGAATAAATTAACAATCATCAAAGCAGTCCTCAATCCAAAAAATCCCGGAAGGGCGAAGAACAAGGCCAAAATCCTTCTGTCCGATGAGAATGCAAGGGCTTCTTTTGAAAAAAGCGAAATAGACATTGTGTTTGGCCTTGAGGCAAAGGCAAAAACAGATTTCAACAGGCAGAGAAATGCAGGGCTTAACCAGGTGCTTTGCCAGATTGCAGCCAGGAAAAACAAGATTTATGCATTCAATTTCCGGGATGTTTTAGTTGCCAAAAACCGGCCGGCGGTAATCGGCAGGATGATGCAGAACCTGATGCTTTGCCAGAAGTACAAAGTCAGGACAATCATATTTTCCGGAGCCAAGGAGCCGATGGAGATGAGAAATGAGCGGGATTTGGGGAGTTTTTTGAATTGTTTTTGAAGCCAATAATGAAAAAAATTAGGAAAAATTTTACTTGAAAGGTTAAATAAGTTAAGAATAAAAGCGCCACCTCCAAGGGATATGGTTCAATTTAAATTTTAGAATAGCAATATTTTATTATTTACCAGATAACAAACTTTTTTTCATATAGCTAACTTTCTGCAAAGTGCTCTATAAAAATCTATTCTTTGGACAGATTCTTTACTATCCGTAACATTTAATTCTCCTTGTGGGATTAAATTTTCACAGAGAGAAGAATTTTTCCTCAAAATAGCATAAATTAATAAAGTATTATATGTTGGATCATTTACAAAATCTCCAGCATATTTGGGATTAAATAAATTTTGGCAGTACACAGTACCCTCTTTTCTTGTAAGATTTGAACAGGTGCTTATATTTTTTGTCATTAAAATTTCACATATTATTTTCATATTAGTGCCCTGTTTTGGATAATCAAATGTTCCTCCAGGGCTCATACCATATCTCGATGATAGACAGTCAAAACTTTTGTTTGAAATTGCTTCTGAAAAATAATATGCTGAAAAACAAAATAATCTATCATCCTGCTTATTCAAAAAAACGCAAAATTCAACATCTTGATCAAGATATTTATTAATAATTTCTTCACTCGCATTGAATATTTTTTTTTGATTTTCTTTGCTTTTTTTTGTTACATTTGTCCCTACGCTAATCAAAATAATAGCAACAACTAGAATGACTATAAAAATACCAATTATATATTTTTTACTTATCATCTTCCTTCATTTACTCCTAAGGTACCATACATCTTTTTAAATTCTTTGTTATTTTTAAGATTAGAGCAATAATCCTGCGGATGACGTATTCTTTACTAAAAAGTGAAAACATAAATTTACTCACCCATTTTTTAAAAAGCCCTTAACATTTTGGCAAATATTTAAAAGAGAGAAATAATATATGTTTTTGTATGAGCATTAGTTCAAAAAACATCATGAGCTACCAAAACAGAACCAAGAAAGAGGTAGATGGTTTTTTTAAAGGTTGGCTTGGTCAATTAAGAGAGATAGATACATTGAATATTTTTTTAACAAGAACTTGCAATATGTCTTGTTCTTATTGTTATTTTAAAAAAGTAATTAATGAAAGGAAAACACAACAATATAAATTGTTAAAAGAAATAGATTTTGTTACAACGCACTGTAAAATAAGAAATATAGTGTTCTCTGGTGGCGAACCTTTACTAAAATATGGGTTAATTAAAAAAATAGTATCATATTTAGTTAAGAAGAATGACTTTAAATTTAATTTTTTAGTCATTACAAATGGAACGCTGATAAGGCCCGCCATGATCAAGTTTTTTAAGAAAAATAATATATCAATAGCCATAAGTATTGATGGGAAAAAAGATTCTATGGATGTGTTTAGAAAATATGGATCAAAAAGTGCATTTGATAATATTAAAGAGAAAATTCCGTTATTGTTACAGTGCAATACTCAAGTTAATATGGTTGTGAGCCCAGAAACTTCTGGGAAGCTGATTGAAAATTTTGTTTACCTGACTAATTTAGGTTTAAATTCAATTAATATATTGATAAACAATCAAGTGGAATGGTCAGGCAAAAACTTAAAAAAACTTAAAAAAAAACTTAAAGAATTTGTTTATGAGTTTTGCAGGCTCGCAAAGAAAAGAAAAATTGAACTTTTAAATTTAAGAAATTTTTATAAATGTTTAGCGGGGAAAGGCGATAACTCATGCAAACAAATCAGCATTTCACCAGATTCCGAGATTTATTTCTGTAGGGGGCTGGTTTCAGGTTACACATCTATGGAAGAATATGCGCTAAAAACCAAATCTTTTTATGGTATATCCAAAGAAAGAAAGCAATTTTTTGAAAACTTACACAAAAAAACTCATTCTAAATGCGCTAAATGCCCTATTCTTGCATTTTGTTATTGTCCTTTTGAAATATGTTATGATTATGAAACAGGAGTTCTAAAGAAAAATTTTGAGACGCTATGTAAAATATCCAAATTAATGTTTGATTTTTTGTCTTTGCTAAAAGAAAAATATGAAAACTCAATACAAAAGACAGATAAACTGGAAATATTAGCTACGAAAAAAAACTTTGAAAAATATCAAACAAGGATATCAAAAATTATTATGATGCTTAAAAATTTTGAGCATCCAAAAATAAATTCATATTTTGAATATTCCTCAGATAGAAAGATCTTTAAATTATTAAACTTACTTTTTTATAGACCGGACTGTTCAGAAGAAGAAAAGAAGGAGATATATGCTTTAAGGAAAAAACAAATTCTACAAGTATCAGAAATGTTCAGAAATAAAAAATTTAATTTTAGTTTACTTAAAAAGATATTACAAGATATTAACAACCCAAACTATCCCCTTCAAATAGCATTTAATTTCAAAAACGATGTTGAAAAAATAAAAATATATTTTAGTAACATAAATAGGTTGAAAAAAGAGAAAACTTTGGAGACACTTAAATTTATTGAAACACTATTTGGAATTTTAGAGATCCCTAATAATTTAAAATATGGTGATTTGGCTGGTGAAGGCATAGATTGTGTCGGCATTGATTTTTTAGATAGTGGTGAAACAAAATTAAAGATTTATACTTTTTATCACTCCAGGTTTAGAAATGAAAAAATAAAGGATGCAGTAA
>CAIVED010000018.1 GCA_903904885.1 uncultured archaeon
AAAAGAATAAGGGCGTTAAGAATGTGGATTATCAGGCTTGTTATGTGGTGTCCTCCCGCCCACAAACCGTAAAGCTCACAGTCAAGCATATGCGAAAGCAGTGTCAAAGGGAAATAGAAGCCAAGCGTTGTCGATGAGAACGCCCATTTCAGGTTTTCCCATGTGCAGCCTGCTTTAACGTTACTGCTTTCATACACATAAACCTGATCATCCATATTAATGAAGGAATTGGTGCTGAGCCCCCAAAACGCTGCTAGAGTAATCAGGACAAGAATGGCGCAAAGAACCAATACTATAATTTTCCTGTTTTTAATATCACTTGCGGGAGCTGAGCTTTTCTGCAGGACTGAATTATTTCCCTGCTTTTTCTTGTCGTTAGCCATTACCTTGTTTCCCCTTTTCCTGCTTTCATCGCTTTTTCAATCTTGTCCAGATTCAAGCGGGCAAGTTTTGAATCGGGTTCAATTTCAAGTGCCTTCTTTAAATATCCAATCGCCTTCTCAGGACTACCCTCTTTTGCAAGAGCGACACCTAAACTAATGTATGCATCAATAAAATTCGGTTCATATTGTATCGCAGACTCGAATTTCTCGATTGCTTCGGATATTTTGCCGCTTCTAGCAAGAGCAAGACCGAGATTGGTCAAAGTTTTAGCCGATTTCGGCATTATTTTCAATGCTTCGTTATACTGCCCTATTGCCGAATTTAAATCCCCTGTTGCGTTATAAGCATTTCCTAAATTATTGTGGGCATCATAAGAGTCCGGCATAAGCCGGACCGCTTCCTCTAGCTCTTTAACGGCCTCATACATATTTCCTGTTTCGGCAAGCGCCAAGCCCATCTTCAGATGGGCTTCAGGAAAGTTAGGTTCGATTCTGAGCGCTTCCCTGAAGTATTTCATTGCCTCCTCCTTTTTTCCCTCAAGATATAATACCCCACCTAAATCAAAGTTCATGCACAGACTGTCAGAAGTAACCGCAATTGCTCGCCTATAAACCGTTTTGCTGTCTCTCCAGTAACCGACTTGAGCATGCGTAACACCGATAAGCGCTATGAAAATTCCTGCAGTTACAAAAGCGGCAATCTTGAGAAAAAGCCTGCTTCTTTTAGCAATTTCCGCAACGCCCCAGACAATAACAATGAAAATTCCAACAAGCGGGACATAAGTGTAACGGTCTGCCCTTGCCTGCGAGCCGATCTGAATGATGCCGACAACCGGAACAAGAGTTCCAAGATACCAAAACCATCCCGCTAAGGGGTACTTTTTCTCTCTGCCGTAGAAAATAACAAACAAAGTAAAGACAACAAGAATCGATCCGCAGAGCACCGCTGACCCAGTTGAAATTCCTCCTCGCGGAATCGGATAATATGCCGCAAGGTCGTTTGGAATAACCATCTTTTTCAAATAGGCACAGTAGGTGATAATAGCATTTGCGATTCTTTGCATAAGCGGGTAATTATTGAGCGGAACAACAGTCTGAACCGCTTTTTGAGCGTAAAACGTCAGAAAGGCAAAAACCGGTATCGTTGCAAAAAAAGGAATTTTCTCTACTATCAATATTTTTATTCTCTTTTTATCGTCATCCGG
>CAIVED010000019.1 GCA_903904885.1 uncultured archaeon
CCAGCGCTTATATTCGAAGCAGGCAACTGAGATGTTACAGCTCCGGAAGGCCAAGCAGTTCTCCTGTCTGTGCCGAGAGTTATCGCCACAGTAGCATTAACCTCCTTTGCCACAATAAAATTATCAACAGTTAAATTAGCAGGAAAACCAAAGTCACCATTGCCAAAATAACCAGGGATAATCTTATAGGCAGAAAGATTGGAAATTTCAGCATCACTATGCCCGAATTGGGCAGGGGTATAGGCAGCAGCAACACCCGCAACAAAGAATACCGCGGCAATCACTGCCAGAAAATAAATATGATGCTTTTCCAAGTTTATCTCAATTTTCATTTTTTTGCCTCTTTTTCTTGTTTTTTATTTTATGATTTATATGTTTTCCCTATTTTTTCACGGCAATTTCATCAATGCCTTTGTCTGGCCGTTTCCAAGCGTTATTCTTGCTGATGATGCTGAGGGGTCTGCAGGGTCCACCAGTGCGATGCCATAAACAACGCTGCTGCTTTTCGCCACCCTTAAGGGAGATGTCAAACTTCCAAACGGCTCGCATGCTATCTTAATTGTGCCTGCACTGCCGCGAACCCTCAAGCCGCAGTCAACCACCCGCGTGAGGGAAACATCCATGCGCTGGCTGCAGTCACCGAGAGTATATGTTACTATTTTTGGAACATAGCCGCTTTTGGTAACTGTTAGTTTGTATGTGCCGTTGGTTGCAGGCCCCAAGTTAGCACAGCCCTTGTCAAATCTGAAGGTACTTATTGCAAAATCCCTGTAGATACAAACATAACAAGGATTGGTTTCTGAGGGCCATTGGGGCCATGGAACAGTAAAAATGCTGTCATCTCCGGTGATTGATGTAACAATGTTGCCAGCCTGAGAGGTGTAAGTAACCACCACATTATCTAACGGGGCAGAAGTCAACGCATCCTTAACAACTGCATTAAAACAAGTAGGATAAGACGCTCCAGTTATACTCGGCAAAACCATAGACCCAGCAGTATTGCCCCCCGCAACAATGTTTATTGTTTTGCTTTTAGGGTCATAGCCGGATTTTCTTGAGGTTAAAACATAACTTGCCCCAACCGGGACGCCAGTATCGAGATACATAGCATTACAATCGGTATTATCTACAAACACATCTCCGAATCCCATATTTAGATAAATATCTGAAAGCGCTGCTGGACAATAAGTAGCAGGAGTATAAATCTTCCCTGAAAGGTCTCCTGTCTGTTCTTCACCGCCTCCACCGCCGGGAGCCCGGAGATTATGTGCAAGCAAAACAACTGCCAGCAGTGCAAACGCGAAAATAATTATTTTCCTCATGTCTCTACATTCGCTCCGCCTGTCCTGTTTTTGGGTTTTCGCTTTAGCAAAAAAACAAACAAAATTATAACCAAGACAAGGTTGATTATTGACAGATAATCAAAAACAGACATTCCCTCAAGAATCTCCTTTTTTGACTCCAGTGCCTGAAGCCTGCTGTCAATTTCATCAAATTTCGGCTGGAATATTTCGGTGGGGATCTCAGGGGCAATCATGTAAACAGTTCTATTCCCGCTTTGGAATACAGAATAGGCTCCATTTGCAGCCAATGTATCGTTCTGCGCAGCTGCAAAACTGCATAAAACAACAGCCAAAAAAACAATCGAAATTATTTTTCTCATTTTACACCTCATCTTTCCCCATCAGCCTCACAAACAGCCCCTTTCTCCCGGGTTTCTTTATTCTCAAAACCAGGTCATTCAGGATGTTCATGAAATTTATATATGATTCATAGGGCGTATCGTAGGGATTGAAATACTTGTGGACATCGCCGTCAGAGAAATACTTGACGCACATGTAATAGAAATGGTCGCTGGTCTGAAGCTTTCTCCAGTCCTCCAGAAGTTTTTTGTCATCGCTCTTTTTGATTGCACTTTCCAGCTTGTAAATCTCATTAAGCGCAGACTGCTGCATCTTGTTTCCAACCCAGGCAGACAAATCCCTTTCCAAATCCGCCCAGGAAATCATGTAGGGAACATCCAGATTTGCAACAGAATCCATCTTTGCAACCTCAGATGGGGTTTTGAATTCTATATGGGAATAGTTCATCAGCTCAAAAGGCAGTTTTTCAAGGAAATTAAATATGCCTGTATCTTCCCACTGGTGCTCTCCGATTGTTTCATAGTCCATGAAAAGATTGATTGTCTGCCCCTGTATTGCAGAAATCCAGGCAGCATATTTTTCTGCTGTAAGCGGCCATTCTGTCCAGCCCCTGTTGGAAAACCTGAATGCGATGTCATCGCTCAGCTTGTAATTTTTCAACAGCAGTTTTATTTTTTTTGTTCCATTCGGCTGGTAAACATAATTAGGGCTTCTCCATTCCAGAATCTTGTCCCAGCCCTCTGCCAGGACAGCGGAATAGCCCATCTGCTCCGCATATTTCCCGACTTCGTTGCTGTAAATCAGTTCTGTGTTCCTGAAAACTTTTGGCTTTTGCCCGAACAGCTCCTTGATTTTTTTGTCATGCAGTTTCACCTGGGCTTCAAATTCTTCCTTTGAATACAAAAATGAAAGCGAGTGGTAATAGGTTTCGCCAAGAAATTCTACGCAGCCGGTTTTTGCCAGCTCTTTGAATGATTCCAAAACTTCCGGGGCATATTTCTCAAACTGCTCCAACGCTGTTCCTGAAATTGAATAGGCAATCTTGAACTTTCCATTTGTCCTTCTTATCAAATCCAGCATCAGCTTGTTTGCCGGCAGGTAGCATTTGCCTGCAACCTTTTTGCAGACTTCCTCGTTCTTTTTGTCATCAAAATAATTCCCGTGCTTGCCGATGTCAAATACCCGATAATTCGCCATCCTGAACGGCTGGTGCACCTGGAAGTACATGCAGATGGATGTCATTTCATCACCTGATTGTAAACATCAATGCATTTCATTGCGGAATTGTCCCAGCTGATTTTTTGCAGCTCTCTCAGGCCTTCCTCGGTCATTGTTTCCTTCAAAGGAGCATACTTCAAGATGCCTGCAACCATGTTTGCCATCCGGTCAATGTCCCAGAAGTCAACTTTTATCGCGTTGCTTACAACTTCTGAGACTCCTGATGTTTTTGAAATGACAACAGGCGTTCCGTTTTTAATTGATTCGAGCGGAGTTATCCCGAAAGGCTCTGAAACAGATGGCATCACATAAACATCTGCCATTTTGTATGCCCTCGTTATGTCATCTCCTTTCAAGAAGCCGGCAAACAGCATTTTATCTCCTAGTCCCAATTCTGCCGCCCGGAGAATCATCCTCGCTTCCATATCACCTGAGCCGGCAACAACAAATTTGGCTTCGGGAATCATATCCGCAACTTTTCTTGCCATCTCAACAAAGTAATCCGGGCCTTTCTGCAAAGTTATTCTTCCGAGGAACAAAACGATTTTGTCTTTTTCTGAAATTCTTGGAGCATCGACATAATGGTCGTCAAAGTCCACCGCATTGTGCACAACATCGACCTTGTCCGGATGCACCCCGTAATGTTTTGTCACCATGTTCTTTGTGTAATTGCTTACTGCTATTATTTTATCTGCACTGTGGAAGCCATGCTTTTCAATGTCATACTCCTGCTGGCTCGGATGGCCGCCAGACCTGTCGAATGCTGTGTTATGGATGTGCAGCACCAAAGGCTTGCCTGAGACTTTCTTTGCATTGATTCCCGCCTTGTATGTCATCCAGTCATGGGCGTGGATAACATCAAATGTTTCCTGCTCTGCGATTTTTATTGCCGCCTCAGCGTATCTGTGAACTTCTTCAAAAAGATTCTGGCCGTAAAGGCTTTCTGAGCCTTCATTTTTTCTGGCTGCTGTAAAGTTTTGCCCGAATGCCTTCTGATAGGATTCTGAATTCATATATGGCATAAGCGGGGAATTAATGCATATCTGCTGGAATGTCGTCACATTCTCCATCATCTCCGCTGCAGAAACAAGGTTGACATGGGTCTGGATGTCCCCCGTTTTCTTAGGGATTATGAAAGTGACTTCTACATTATTTTTTACCAGCCCCTTTGTCAAGCCCGCGCATGCGACTCCGAGGCCTCCGCTGTAAATCGGTGCAAATTCCCAGCCGAACATCAGCACCTTCATAATATCGTTACACCCCCCTTTCCTTTCGTGTCATCTTTTTTCAAGAACTTCAGCGCGCCTGCAGGATAGATTTTTTCAACCATCTCCCTGCCCTTGTCAGTCAGATCGAAAATTCTCGCATAGGGGCTGGAGAAAACCTCGGCAACAAGTCCCTTGCCCATTAAATATGTCAGGTGATTGTCTGTTGTTTTCCAATTGACGCCTGCTTCTTTCGCAAGCGTATTAAGAGTCTTTTTTCCTTTAGAAAGTGTGATTAACAGGTTCTCCCTTATTTCTGTAAAAGGTCTCTTCTTCGCCATCTTTTATGTGCAAAAAGTTGATTTTATTTATAAACATTGCGATTTTTGGTCATATTATATAGCCAAAATAGACATAACATATGTTATTTTAAGGCATAAAGCTATGAGTATGACACATATATCGGGCTAAAATGTATATTTATGTATATATTATGTAATTATTATAGTTATAACATAATATCATAAGCTAAATACAAAAGTTGGCATTTGTTTCTCCTTTAAAATAGTGTGAAATCTATTTAAAAAGAACCTCCAAAAACATATATATTATGCCCATGGATATAG
>CAIVED010000020.1 GCA_903904885.1 uncultured archaeon
AGGAAACCAAGGAAGAAAAATGACAAAGAAAGCAAAGATGTTCAAGGGAATGGGCAAAGCTGAGCTTAAATCAAAGCTCGGCGAAGTTGAACTGGAACTTATCAAGCTCAACGCGCAGGTTGCCACAGGCACCGCGCTGAAGAACCCTTCGCAAGTAGGGGATGCAAAGAAAAATATAGCGAGGATTAAAACACTGCTTAAAGCGGAAAAACCATGAATAACATATGCAACAAATGCGGGCTTCCGAAAGACCTCTGCGTATGCGAAGACATCGCAAAGGAGAGCCAGACGATTGTCATAAGGAGCATCAAAAAAAAGTTTGGCAAGGTTTACACGGTTGTTGACGGCATAAACGCAAAAGAGATTGACGTCAAGGAACTGCTGAAAAAGCTCAAGAACAGGCTGAGCTGCGGAGGCAGCTTCAAGGAAGGCAAGCTTGAACTTCAGGGCGACCACATGCCAAAGGCCGGAAAGCCGAATGACGTGAGGCGGGTGCTCATCGAAAGCGGGTTCGCGCCGGAAACAATTGTGGTGAAATGAGCACCAAAGAGCTGCTCATCGGAAAGCATGTCTGCATCACGGATTCAGGCAACAAAAGCCTTATCGGAATCGAGGGCATTGTTGTTGACGAAACCAAGAACACCCTGAAAATCAGGGGCAAAAAAAACAGGGAAATCACAATCATAAAAAGCCAGGTGACAGTTAGCGTCGGCGGCGTGCCGATTGACGGAAAGAAACTGGCAAAAAGAATCGAAGAGAGAATGAAAAAATGAAAAAGGAAGAAATCGGGTTTGGTTACAAAAAACCGGAAAAGCAATGCACAGACAAGCACTGCCCTTTCCACAGCAATTTCGGCATAAGGGGAAGGATATTCATAGGCACTGTTTCAAACGACAAGCTGAGGCTAAGCCCGACCGTTGAATGGGAAAGGTCAATTTTTGTGCCAAAATACGAGAGATTCAAAAAGGGCAGGACAAGGGTCAAGGCCCATAATCCCCCGTGCATTGACGCCAGGCTTGGCGACAGGGTCAGGATTGCGGAGTGCAGGCCCATAAGCAAGACAAAAAATTTTGTGATAATCGAAAAATTGAGTGACTAAAATGCTAGCAACACCATCAAGGATACCGAAACTGCTGCCCCACGGCGCGATCATCAACGTGTGCGACAATTCCGGGGCAAAGCTAATCAAGATAGTGTCAGTCAAGGGCTCAAAAACTGTCAAGGGCAGGTATCCCTCAGCAGGAATAGGGGATTTGGTCCTTGGTGCTGTCAAGAGCGGAAGGCCTGACATGAAAAAGCAGGTTGTATTCGCAGTAATCGTAAGGCAGAAAAAGGAATTCAGGAGGCCTGACGGGATGAGGGTCAAGTTTGAGGACAACGCAGCGGTTGTGCTTAAGGATGAGAAGGGAAATCCAAAGGGAACAATATTCAAGGGGCCGGTTGCCAAGGAAATAGTCAAGCGGTGGCCGATGGTCGCAAAGGTTGCGAAGCTAGTGGTGTAAAATGAAGGAATTTTCAAAAGAATGGAAATCGAGCAGCAAGCCGAAGAAGCAGGTAAAATACGCTGCAAACGCGCCGTTCCACATCAGGCATAAATTCATGACCGCAAAGGTCTCGGATGAGATGGCAAAAAAGCACGGCCTGAAAAGAATTGCTGTCAGGAAAGGCGACAAGGTCAAAATCGCAAGGGGCCAGTTCAGGGGAAAATCCGGCAAGGTTAACAGGGTTGACCTGAGTTACATAAAAATATATGTTGACGGCATTGACCGAAACAAGACCGAGGGCGCAAAGGCATTTTATCCAATCCACCCTTCAAATGTGATAATCACAGAGTTGAACATGGAAGACAAGAGGAGAATAAAGAAAAAGGCAAAAAATGAAAAACAAGCTTAAGTCAATAGCCGCCCCAAAAACCTGGGGCATAAGGAGAAAAAAGAATGTATGGATAATGAAGCCCAGAGGCGGCCATAGCACAGCCTACAGCCTTTCGGTGTCAACACTGCTGAAATTTTACCTCAAGCACGCAAAAACAGCAAAGGAAATCAGGAACATCCTGCAGAAGGGAGAGGTTCTTGTGGACGGGAGAAAAATAAGCCAGCCGAATTACGGCGTAGGCGTAATGGACATTTTGGAGATTCCGAGCATCAAGGAAAAATACATAATCACAATCAACAGGAGGGGAAAGATTCACCCTGCAAAGACTGACATTTCATTCAAGCTTGCCAAAATAACCAGCAAGATGAAGAGAGGCAAAAAAACCCAGCTTGGCCTGTTCGGCGGGAAATGCCTGCTTGTGGAAAAGGACAGCTTCAAGGTTGGCGACACGCTGGTAATTGAGATTAAGGACAGCAAAATAAAGGAGCACATTAAATTTGCCGAAGGGGCATCATGCCTCCTGCTCGGCGGAAGCCACATAGGGGAGCTTGGCAGCGTAAAGAAAATAGAGGGGGACAAAATAACCATCTCGGGAGATTCGGGAAATGAGTTTGAAACCCTCAGGAAATTCCTTTATGTTGTCGGAAAGGAAAAACCGCTGTTTAAAATCACTGAAAAATGAATCCAATCAGAAACCTGGAAATTGAAAAACTGACGCTTAACATAGGCGCGGGAAAATCCCAGGAGAGGCTCGAGAAAGGGGTAAAGCTCCTTAGGATGCTTACAGGAATAGACCCTGTAAAGACCATTACGAAAAAAAGGATTCCCGGCTGGAATCTAAGGCCGGGCCTTCCGGTGGGCTGCATGATAACCCTCAGGAACGGCAAGCTGGTTTCAGAGCTGATATCAACTTTCCTGAAGGGAAAGGAGAATCTGCTTGAGCAGCTTAACTTTGACAACGAGGGAAATGTTTCATTCGGCATCCATGAATACATTGACATTCCGACGGTTAAATATTCCCCGGAGATAGGAATCATGGGGTTTCAGATTTGCATCTCACTGAAAAGAAAGGGTTACAGGATAAAATACAGGAAGGAAAAAAGGAAAAAAATCCCTGCAAGGCAGAGAATAACAAGGGGAGAGGCAATAAAGTTCATGCAGGACAAATTCGGTGTTAAGATTAAGGAGGAAGAATGACCACGAAGGATTATAGGAAGGTGCTGAACCAGCTGAGGGCAAAGCCGGTGAAAATGAAGAAATATCTCAAGCACTGCTCCCCAAAAGACAGGAAATACGGGCTGGCGAAGAAAAAATGCTCCAGGTGCGGCAGGGTGGGAGGCCATGTGAGCAAGTACGGCCTTGATTTTTGCAGGCACTGCTTCAGGGAAGTTGCGCAGTCAATCGGGTTTAAAAAATATAAGTGATAAAAATGCTAAACGACACATTATCAAATGCAATGGCAAAAATACTTGCCTATGAGAAAACAAGCAAGAAGGAATGCCTTGTCAAGTCATCAAAGGTGCTCAAGCGAGTGCTCGAGATAATGAAAAACAGCGGCTACGTTGGGGATTTTGACGAGCTGAAGAGCTCCAGGGGAAACGAGCTGAAAGTCAATCTGCTGGGCTCAATAAACAACTGCGGCGTCATAAAGCCCAGGTTCAGCGTTGATGTGGGCAGTTTCATAAAGTTTGAAATGAGATACCTGCCTGCCCAGGATTTCGGAGTTATTATTGTTTCAACATCAAAGGGAATAATGACCCATGAGGAAGCAAAGAAGGAAGGAATTGGGGGAAAGCTGGTTGCCTACTGCTACTGATCTGAAAAATGAAATCCGATGAAAGAAAAATAAGCCTTGAAGGGACAAGCGCAGAGATAGCAGGCAATCTTGTGCGGATAAAGGGCCCGAAGGGAACCAATGAAAGAAGGTTCAAGGAAAAATCAATTTCAATATCATCAAACGGCAAGGAGATTTCAGTAAAAGCTGCCGATGAAAAAAGAAAATGCAAAAGGATAATGTGCTCAGTGGCCGCCCACCTGAAGGGCATGGTCAAGGGCGCAAAGGAAGGATATGAATACAAAATGAAAATCTGCTCAAGCCATTTCCCGATGAATGTTTCGGTGTCAGGCAAGGAAATCACAGTCAAGAATTTCCTAGGTGAAAAAAGCCCGAGGGTCTGCAGGATAAGCGGGGATGTCGCCATAAAGATGGAAAAGGACGTCCTGACACTGAGCGGGATTGACAAGGAGGAAGTCGGCCAGGCCGCTGCAAACATAGAGCAGAAAATAAGCATAAGGAACAAGGACAGAAGGATATTCATGGATGGCATTTACATAACATCAAAGGGATAAAATGAAAAGTCTGCTTGAAGTAAAAAAAGCGAAAAGGGCAAAGAACCCTCATTTCCTTAGGTCCGATGCCCATAAAAAGGTGAGAATCAAGACCGGATGGAGAAAACCAAACGGGCATCACAACAAGATGCGCCTTTCGCTGAGGGGATACCGGCAGAAAGTAAGGATAGGCTTCGGAACTCCGGCAAGCCTGAGAAACTATGAGATTAGCGGGCTAAGAAAAGTCATTGTCAGGAATATGGCAGAGCTTTTGAAGACTGACCCGAAAAAGGATTTGGCAGTCATAGCAAACATAGGCATGAAAAAAAAGCTGGAGCTTGTAAAGGAAGCAATAAAGAAAAAAATCACACTTTCAAACGTAAAAAATCCAGAAGAATTTTTGAAGCAGGCTGAGGAAGCCAGAAAAAAGAGGGCAGAGGAAAAGACCAAGGAAGCGGCTTCAAAGAAGGATAAGGAAAAAACAAAGGAAAAGCCAAAGGAAGAGCAGAAAAAGAAAGAAGAAGCAGAAGAAAAGGAGCTCACTCCCGAGGAAATGGAAGAAAAGGAAAGAAGGGAAAAGGAGAAGCTGCTGATAAAAAAGCAGTGATGAAAAATGAAACTTGACGTTCAGAAAAGGATTGCAGCATCTGTGCTTAAATGCTCCCCCAAGAGGGTGTGCTTTGACATCACCAAATTAAAGGAGATAAAAGAGGCAATCACAAGGTCGGACATTCGCGGGCTTGTCATCGACGGTTTTATTTCCAAGAAAAGAAAAATAGGGATTTCAAGCTTCCGTTCAAAATTAATCAAGGTCCAGAAATCAAAGGGCAAGAGGAAGGGCCATGGCTCAAGAAAGGGAACTGCCGGCGCGAGAACGCCAAGAAAAGAGACCTGGATGAATCTCGTCAGGCTCCAAAGGAAATTGCTGAGCCATCTCAGGGAAAAGAATGCAATTGACAATAAAACCTACTGGGAATTTTACCGGAAAATCAAGGGCGGGTTTTTCAGGAGCAAGAGGCACCTGCAGCTTTACATAAATGAAAGGAAGCTGGCATCCGCAGGCAAGGCTGAAGCAGCCCAAAAGCTGGAGAAAAAGAAAACTGCCGAAAAACCAGAAAAAACAAAAGAGAAGGCAGCGGCTGAAAAGCCGAAGGAGAAAAAGCAGCCGGCCAAAGAGCCAAAGGTCAAAAAATGAAATCACGATATTGCTTAAAATACAAAAGGAGAAGGGAAGGCAAGACAAACTACACCAAGAGAATCAAGCTTCTTTCCTCGGCAAAAAACATTATTGTTTTCAGGAAGTTTTCCAGAACGCTTTTGGCGCAGATTGTAAAGTTTGACCCAAAGGGCGACAAGGTCCTGGCAAGCACGGACTCAAGGGAACTTGAAAAATATGGCTGGAAGCTTGGAAAGAAAAACCTGCCTGCAGCCTATCTTACGGGATTTTTGCTTGCAAAAAAATCAAAAAATGAAAAGTTCGGCGAGCTAATCATGGATTTCGGGATAATATGCCCCACCAAGGGCAGCTCCAATTATGCTTTTTTGAAGGGGACTGTTGACGGCGGGCTTAAAGTTGCCCATTCGCCAGAGCCTTTCCCTGATGAGGCAAGAATCAAGGGCAGCCACATTGAAAACTTTTCCGCCTCGGGCCATGCAAAATCCCAGTTTTCAAAGACCCCCGAAGCAAAATCAGCGTCAAAAATGTTTGAAGATGTCAAAAAGAAAATAGCGAGCGTGTAAAATGCCAGAAGAAGAGACAACACCACCAATAGTGAAGGAAGAGGAAATAGCCGTAGAGAAGAAGCCATCAGCCAGGGAGGTGGACATGTCTTCCTGGACCCCAAAAACAGACCTTGGCAAAAGAGTCAAGGGCGGGGAATTTTCAGACATCAACCAGGTGATTGATGCAGGGAAAAAAATAAAGGAAACCGAAATAATTGACGCTCTTCTTCCGGGCATGGAAACCGATTTGCTTCTCATAGGCCAGTCGAAGGGAAAATTCGGCGGCGGAAAAAGAAGGATTTTCAGGCAGACCCAGAAAAAGACGCAGGAAGGAAACAAACCTCACTTTTTGGCGCTAGCTGTTGTGGGTAACAGGGACGGCTATGTGGGGCTTGGCGCAGGAAAGGCCAAGGAGACAGTTCCTGCAAGGGAAAAGGCCTACCGAAAGGCAAAATTAAGCATAATCAAAATAAGGAGAGGCTGCGGCTCATGGCAGTGCGGCTGCAAGACCGGCCATTCAATTCCATTCAAGGTAAGCGGCAAGTGCGGTTCGATTGAAATCGTGTTCATGCCTGCGCCAAAGGGAACAGGGCTGAAGGCTGAAAAAGAATGCCAGAAAATACTTAGGCTTGCGGGGATCACAGACATATGGTCAAAAACAAGGGGCACCACAACAACAAAATTAAATGTCATGTACGCATGCTTTGATGCCCTGAAAAAGCTCATGGACACAAAGATAAAATCGGAAGATTATGAAAAAATGGGCATTGTTGAGGGCAATCAGAAATGAAAATCGCAATAGTTAGAATAACCGGGGGAATAAGGCTTAACCAGGATATAATATCCACCCTTAGCATGCTTAACCTGCCAAAAAAATTTTCCTGTGCCATTGTTGAGGATACACAAACCAATCTCGGCATGATAAAAAAGGCAAAGGACATGATAACATTCGGGCCTGTAAGCGAGGAAACAATCAAGCTTCTGAAGAAAAGGGAAGAGAAGGGAAAAAAATGCTATAGGCTTCATCCCCCAATAGGCGGGTTTGAAAGAGGGGGAACAAAGAAAGCCTTCAGGCAGAAAGGCGCTCTCGGAAACAGGGGCGAGAAAATTAACGATTTAATCAAGAGAATGGTGTGAAATGCAAATCAAAGAACTTAGGAGTCGAGAGGAAATAGAACAATTTGTAAGAGAATTGGTACCCGGGGATATTATAAGAACAGATTTCGTGGGGTTTAGCTTAGTAGACAAAGTAACTGAAACAGAGCTGGTAATTGTAAAGCCAGATATTGCGTCTGAAATACGTGTTACCCGGGGGAGGAAAGAAAAAATAAAAGTAATTAAGCCTAACCAATATGCTCCGGAATATTCTTTGGTTTTAGTACCTATCATATCCCAGATGCTAGAGCCAGGAAAAGGAGAATATCAAAGATATTCTGGCCTTATAGAACAGGCAAAACAAGCAGGTGCAGGTTTTTAAAATGACAGTCAACAACAGAAAAAAGAACAGCAGGCAGCGCGGCAGCTGGACCCATGGCTGGGGCGAGAAGAAGAAGCACAGGGGAGCAGGCAACCGCGGCGGCAGGGGAATGGCCGGAACAGGAAAAAGGGGAGACGCAAAAAAGCCCTCCATCTGGACAACAAGATACTTCGGCAAGATGGGATTTGTTAACCACCAGCAGGAGAAGATTGTTTCACAGAACATCGGCTACATTGAACGCCAGATTGAGAAGCTTGCCAGCCAGAAGCTTGTTTCAAAGGAAGGTGACCATTATATTATTGATTCAAAGAAGCTTGGATTCAACAAACTGCTCGGAAAGGGCAAAATAACAAAAAAGTTTAAAATTGACGTTCCATATGCTTCAAAGAAAGCCATAGCCATTGTTGAAAAGGCAGGCGGAAAGGTAAATTGCACTAAAAAGAAAGCAAAGGGAAAAGAGAAAAAAGAGGAAGTTTAATGGCATTTAACTGGGTGTATAATTTTCCAGAGGTCAGTTTTCCCTCACAGAGGAGGCTGCCCTTCAACGAGAAACTGAAGTGGACTCTTATAGTTCTTGTTTTGTTTTTCATTCTCGGGCTTGTGCCGCTGTTCGGCCTCGGCGCCAACGCCCTTGAGCAGTTTGACTATCTTTCAGCCATCCTTGCGTCAGAATTCGGCTCGCTTGTCTCGCTTGGAATCGGTCCCATAGTCACTGCTTCAATTGTTTTGCAGCTGCTGAACGGCTCCGGCATGGTCAAGTTTGACCTGACATCTGAGGAAGGCAAAAAAAGGTTTCACGGAATCCAGAAATGGCTTTCAGTCGGTTTTGTGATTTTTGAGTCCTTTGTCTATGTTTTCATGGGAGGGCTTGCGCCGGCAGAAACGCTGGCAGGAACGCCGGCCTTTGTATCAACCCAGTTTTTGCTTGTGTTCCAGCTTTTCCTTGGCGGAATGATGATTCTTTTCCTGGATGATGTAATTAATAAATGGGGCTTTGGCTCAGGCGTTTCCCTTTTCATCGCTGCAGGGGTTTCAAAGCAGATAATCGTAAGGGCATTCAATCCCCTTCCTTCCCCGACAAATCCCGATGTTGCATCCGGTGCGATTCCTGCGCTTGTTCAGCATCTTGCAGGCGGAGAGCCTACAGCAGCGATTCTGATAATGGCAAGCCTGATAGCGACAGCAGCTGTGTTTGCAATTGCTGTTTTCGGCCAGGCAATGAAGGTGGAGATTCCGCTCTCATTCGGCAGGGTCAGGGGCTACGGAATCAGGTGGCCGCTTCAGTTTATTTACACATCAAACATTCCTGTTATTTTGATTTCAGCCCTTATTGCAAATGTCCAGTTGTGGGCAAGGCTTATGGAAAACTGGGGCCATCCGATTCTCGGGACATTTGTAGGCAGTACGCCGGCTACAGGAATTGTTTCCTGGCTTCATTCCCCAAATGTGGTTGAAAAATTAATCACCAGCAGTTTCACTCTCGGCAATTTGGGTCAGGCATCATTTTACATGCTGTTCCTCGTTGTCGGCTCTGTTGTTTTCAGCATCTTCTGGGTGCAGACATCTGGAATGGATGCAAGGGCCCAGGCAAAGAACATAATGGCGTCGGGTCTTCAGATTCCGGGATTCAGGAGGGACGAGAGGGTTTTGGAGCACATCCTGAACAGGTACATCTGGCCCCTCACAGTCATGGGTGCAATATTTGTGGGGGTTCTTGCTGGAGTGGCAGACATATCCGGCGCATTGGTTCACGGAACAAGCCTTCTGCTTACGGTCATGATAATCTACAGGCTATATGAAGACATAGCAACGCAACATTTATATGACATGAACCCAATGTTCAGGAAGTTTATGGAATAAAACATGGCAATAATGGAAACGATACTGTCCCTGCACCCCCTTTTGCTTATTCTTGGCTTCTCTTTTTTGATAACAATAATCTCTGTTTTTGCATACAAGTTCTTCACAAACCAGGTTGAGATGAAGCAGCTGAAAGAGGATTTGAAAAAGCATCAGAAGGAGATGAAGGACCACCGGGACAACCAGAAAAAGATGCTTGAAATCCAGAAAAAAGCGATGGAAAAAAATCTGAAGTACATGCAGCACTCTTTCAAGCCCATGATTTTCACATTTCTGCCGATAATTTTGCTTTTTGGATGGCTTAATGCAAATCTGGCATATGACCCTCTGCTCCCGGGCCAGGCATTCAATCTTACTGTTGTTTCCGATTCTGCATTTAACCTGTCAATGGTTCCAAATGATGGGCTGGCTGTTCTTGACAAAATGGTGAATGGCAGCGCAACTGTTTACAAAATGAACGGCAGCGAAGGGAAATATACTCTGTTCTTTGATTCCGCGGGCCAGGACCAGAAAACTGCAGACATTATAATAACATCAAAGCAGGCATACAACGGCCCTGTTTTCAAGTTCAAGGGCAGCGGCGTGAAAACAGCCACAACCAGCAACATGAAGATGCTTCCATTCGGAAAGAATTTCAATATTTTCGGCTACCACCCGGGCTGGTTCATGACCTACTTCATTTCAGCAATCGCGTTTAATTCAATACTGAGAAAGTTTTTGAAGATCTACTGAGTTCTCTCTAATTTAAGTACTGCCAATAAAATTCCGTTTGCTGGTTCTTGCATTATCCTTGTGGTTTAGTTCGCTTCTTCTGCTCGTTTGCCATGCAAGAAGATAATATCTAACCGCCGAAGGCGGTTTACTGCAAGCCCGGCAGTTGAGGCAACAAATGAAAGCAAGAAGTTATGTTAGGGCTTGCCCAGAGAAGGGAATTATTTTTCAATAAAATGCGAGTAAAGCTAAAACCCTTCCTCAAAGAAGACAAACCACATCACTGCCGCGATTATGGCTATGAAAACTGCACCCAGCACTATCGCCAGTATTGAATTGAAAAAATAGAGAAGTGCAGATGCGGCCACAATGCCCACAAATGCAAAAACCCACAGCGTCCTTGATGCGAAGAAAACATTTCCGCCGTCAATCCATGGCAGGGGAAGCATGTTGACAGGAGCCAGGAATATGCATACCAGCATCAGCTTTTCAACAAGCGGGCTTGCCGATGCGAATGCAACTATCTTGAAAATGATTGCCATTATTATAAGGGAAAGCGGCCCAACCATTGAAATCACACCCAAATCCCTGTAGTTAATCCCGTATCTGAAGCTTCCAAGCCTGTGGCCTTCAAGGTGATAGACAAAAACTGTCCCGAGAAAAGCAAGAGGAAGATAGCCGGAGCTTAGGAAAGACATGAGCACCCCTGCCAGAAGCCCCCAGAACCACATTTTGTACTCGGTTTTGTAGCCCCTGCGTATGCCCATTATTCTCTGGGCAGACAGATAAACAAGAAGCGCCAGAAGGACAACAATGGATGTGTTTATCCAGTTGAAGATTCCCGAATGGAGGTCAAATGTTTTGCCTCCCCATTCCCTGAAGGAGAATATGAACCCAAGAAAAAAAACAGTGACAATGATGCCCCTTATCTCTTCAGGGCTGAAACTGAAGTACTTCTTTATTGTGTAAAAATCCATGCAGTACTATAGTGTTTTTGCTATTTATAAACGTTTGTCCTCTGGACAAGCTTCTGCAGATATTCTGCATGGCCAGCGCCGACAACAGCCATTATTTTTTTGTCCGGATTTGCCTGCCTGATATTGGAAAGCATTTTTGCCATGTAAATATTCCTGTCAGTTACAAGAGTTTTGTAAAGATTTGGATATCTCTTTTTTGCAACATCCATTGCTTTTTTGACAAGCTCCTTTTCAGGAACCTTTGACAAGTCAATGTTTTCAAATCCAAGTTTTTTCATCTCACGCTTTCCAAAGAGAAGCCCCATGATAACATCGACAAAGATTCTCCATTTTTCCTTCCAGCTGAGCGATTTTGAGAAGTTTCTGAGGGTGTCTGAAATATTCTGGTCTATGAGCGCAATCGGAATCCCCATCTGCTTTGCAGTTTTTATTGCAGAAAGCATGTCTGCCCCCGGTTTTGTGTTAACAACCTTTCCCAGCTTTTTTTCAACATACTCGCCTATTAACGCGAAAAGGAATCCCTTGAATCCGATGTATCTTATGTCCCCCCAGCCTATGCCCTTTTTCTTTCCTGTTGTCAGTGCCTGGTATCTTGGATAATCCAGCTCAACCGCAACAATCTCCGGTTTAAATTCAAAGATGGCTGCCTTTACTTCCTCAACGCTCTGCCTTGCAATGTGGCTTGTGCCTATTATTCTTATCTCTCCCATGCAACAACAAAGCTTATAAAAAGTATAAAAAACTATGTTTTATGCTTGAGCAACTTTACGAACCGCAGTTCCTTCGGCAGAAGCCGATTTACGCATTTCTTCTTGGGGTTGCCTATTCTGTAATAGGCCTCGGCGCAGCCATTCTGATGTTCCCCCAGGACCCCGCCCTGATATCTGTTCTCATAATCTCCGTGCTTTTCCTGCCGTCACTGTATAAAATGGCGGTGATTGAAACTGAAAGTGCCAAGAGTGGTGTAAATATTTTCAGCAGCCTGCTGAACCAGAAGCAGTTCATCAAGGTGTATTTTTACGCATTCTTCGGCATTTTCATAACATTCGCGTTTTTCTCGCTGATAATGCCCACGCTGGCAACAAACCTGCTGTTCAAGGAGCAGCTGGCGCTGATAAGCGGTCCTGCGGGAGGCGCCACTTTTTCCACTGGCCTTTTTACGGGCCTCTTTTCAAACAATATAAAGGTGCTTTTGCTCTGCTTTGCTGTTTCCCTTGCCATAGGCAACGGCTCGATTTTCCTGATAACCTGGAATGCCTCTGTTTGGGGGACAATCTTCGGCAACATTGCCAAAACAGGGGCCTTGGCAGTGGGCAAGAACCCGTTCATATATCTGGTATTGATTCTGATAAGCGTGCTTCCCCACGTAATACTTGAGATTGGCTCCTATATATTTGCTACAATATCCGGAAGTGAAATTTCAGAAAGCATCCTTAAAGAGAAATTTGGCTCAGAGGCCTTTGGCAATATTCTTGCAATTAATGCCATAATCCTGCTTTTCGCGATAGTTATCCTTCTCCTGGGTGCAGCTGTGGAGACCTTTGTGCTCAATAATTTTGAGACCTATAGGGTCATAATACAGCAGGCGTTTGGCTCCTGAATAGAAATATTTATATATACCCTTTTCCAATATTTTATTTCAGAGGTGTTTTAATGAAGAATAGCACAACAATTACAGTTATTATTGTGGTTGCGGCGATTGCTGCATTGATTTTTTTCTATGAGCCTTTTAATTTCAGCATTTCCGGCCAGGCAATTAACAGGACCTGCATAAGGGCAGGCGGCAGTGCTTTGGCTGGCCCCTGCTGCGTTAATCTTGTTGCCCAGAATGGCATGTGCGTCAGGGCGCCTGTTAAGCAGGTCTGCGTTAAGGAGGGAGCAAGTGTTGGCTCAGGAAGGTGCTGCGCAGGTTTGGCTGCGGTTGGCGGAAAATGCATCTCTGTTGCAAAAGTCTGGAACTCTACCAAGATGACTGTCCAGCAAAAGTGCAAGGCTCTCGGCGGAACATGGGTTAGCGGGAGTGGAGTATGCATCAAGTAAAAAGATATGCATTATTTTTGATTTTATTTTGCATTGCTATTTTCCTTTCTGCCGGTGTTTCTGCTAATTTCGCGCTTCTGAATTTTTCTTCGCAGACGAATTTGTCTGATGTTGTTGGGGATTTTAGGTTTGTTGGTGCTGATAATTGGTTTTTTCCTTTGAATGGCATGGCCATGGATGTTCAGAACTGTGCTGATTTGTATGATATTGGTTTTGACAGCCGTTTTGCTTCCACCATAAGAGGCAGTGTTCCCAATGTCTGGCCGAAGTCTTTTAACGAGAATTGCACTGGCCCTTTTTTGGTGGAGTTTGCCTGCGGCTATGATATTAATCGGTCTCTTGGTGGGAATGGGGTTAATGTTTCTGGTGTTGAGTCTGTTTTGGGGATTAGTGATGATAGGTTTAACAGGAGTGCTTTTCTTTCTATTATTTCTGCCTGGCCGAATATTTTTAATCCCAAGGCTGCTAAGCTGGCTGATTGTTCTGATGGTAGGTTGAGGTGGAATTGCTCTTCCGATGCTGATTGTTCTAATGGCCGTCAGTGGAGTGTTTATTGTGATGGTCAGAATGTGGTGATGGATACTATTTCGAGGACTTTTTGTATTGCTCCGGGTAATCATTCGGGCTGTGGAATGGATGTTAACAAGAGTATTGCGATTAATTGTTCGGGCAATGGCTGCAATATGAGTTCTGGTGAGTGTTTTACTGTTCGTCCTCAGGAATCTTGTGTTACTTTGCCTGATGGTTCTGCCTGCACCGATGCCCAGGGCAATAATGGTTTTTGTGACAGCGGCACTTGTTTTGTGGACCCTCTGAATGCGGGTCTTCAGTTGTATTTGCCTTTTAATGACAGCACTGCCAATGACAGGAGCGGGAAGGGGCATAATGGTTTTGTTTCAGGAGCGGTTTACAATTCAAGCGGGGGTGTGATGGGTTCTGGCGCATTCGGGTTCAATGGAATAAACTCGTTTATTGATGTTGGGAATTGGAACGTATCAGGGGATAATATCACTTTGTCCGCATGGGTTAGCCCCCTGGGCAACAGCGCCGGCCAGATAATTTTAGGCCAGTCAATTAATCTTACTCATGTTGACCCCTATTTTAGCTGGGCTTTGTACAGGGACCCCTCTAACGGTTCGCATGTTCGTGTTGGCAGCACTTTTTTTAGCTGGTCTGCTAATTCTCTTAGAGGAGGCATTGGATGGGTTCATGTTGCTGCGGTTTATAATGGCATTAATTTGTCCTTGTATATCGATGGCTCTCTTGTCAACTCCACGTCCAAGACAGGAAGCATAAATGCAAGTTTGCGCAATGTCACTGTGGGTGCCAGAAGCACAAGCCCCCGGGCCAATTTTTTCAATGGAACAATTGATGAGGTTCGCGTTTATAACCGAAGTCTGAGCGCAGATGAGATTTTCAGGCTTTACTGCCCTTCCGGGTCTGTTTGCAAAAACAGCTTAGATTGCAAATCTACTGAGCGCTGTGAAAACCCCAGGAAATGCAATGCCCAATGCGTGTCCTGCGTTGAATGTGGCGCATCAAATCCGTGCGCATTAGGCACCTGCATAAATCCCGATACATGCAATTCGCAGTGTATAGGCAAGGTTCTTGAATACAACTTTTCCGATGCAACCGCCCCTGTTCCTGATTTGAGCGGGCATAATAACAACGGAATTGTAAACAAAACTTTTTGGGATGCTTCAAGGGGTATTGGCGGTGCGTATTTGTTCCAGGGAACATTTGACAGCTTCATAAAGGCTCCATTCAGCCCAAGCCTGAACCTCAGCAGGGGAGTAACCCTTTCAGCATGGATTTTTCCTCTTGCCTATGAGGATTATGACCGAATAATAGCCAAGCCATTTGATATTAATTCAGCCCCCTACGATATCTATTCTCTTCTGCTTACTAATGAAAATGATGGGTTGGAAGGGGTTACATTCAAGCTTGGAAATGAGTCAGGCAAGGCAGCTGTTGCCCTCTATGCAATTAATACTGTCCCTTTAAGGCAGTGGACAAATATCATTGCAACCTATAATGAAAGTGAGATGAGAATTTACATTAACGGGAAGCTTAATTCATCAAAACCTTACACTGGCAGCATACTGACAAACAGCAAGCCCCTGTACCTTGGCATGAACAGCCTGGATTCCGGTACGCTGCAGCACTTTAACGGATATATTGATGAGGTAAGGGTTTACAATTATGGAGTGGATCCGAGCGAGATTTGGAATTTGTACTGCCCGACGGGGCTTCCTGCATGCAATTCAGACGATGACTGCGGTACCAATCACTACTGCGAAAATCCCGGGGCCTGCAATGCGCAGTGCTTATCCGGCGGTTTTGAAACACAGATAACAAATAGCGCAGCAGATAAGAGATATCCTGATATTTACGGAGATTTAGTGGTCTGGGCAGATAACCGGAATGGCAATTATGATATTTTTATTTACAACCTGACAAGCAACGAAGAGACTCAGATAACCGACGGCCCAAATAATGAGTCATCTCCAAGAATTTACGGGGATGAAATAGTTTATTATGTTTACGACGGAATTGTGGGAGCAACATATTTGTATAATGTGAGCGATAAAACAACGAGATTTGTTGTTAATTCTGATTCTCCAGACGCATTTTTCAATAATACACTAATCTATAAGGCCAATTGCTCTACGCAATGCCAGCTTTACCTTTATGATTTGCAAACAACTGCTCAAAATCCAACACGCATTGTTTCAGGAGGCGCGGGAAATGGGGATGACCTTTACTCCAATCTTGTGCTCTACAGCCGCTGGTATGGAGGCGCATCCTGGCAAATATTTTTATGCAAACTCGGTGCCGATGACCAGTGCGCTTCAGACGCAAAAATAGTCGGCTCGGAAGTTATGCAGACATCTCCCGCAGTCTATGGCACTAAAATTGTTTGGGGAGACTCTAGAAGCATGAGTTTAACCAATTCAACCATTTATATGTGCGATTTGAACCCAAACAGCTATGTTATTTGCAACAGCAGCGGGAGCAGGGAAATAAGATTGACGCAGAGTGTTCATGCCAGTTTTCCGGATATCTATGGCAGCAGGGTTGTTTGGATGAACGGGACTAGCGGGCATTATGATTTGTATACCTGCAAAATAAGCTCTTCCGCACCGCCTATTCCCCTGTGTACCGGCATTAATTGCAGTGAAAGCGATCCTTCAGAAGCAGGAGTTGCCGGATGCATAAGCGAGAGAAGGCTTACAACAAGCGGTGCAGTAGGGGGACAGCTGATGGGCTATGGTTATCAGGCAAAACCAAGGATTCACAGCAACAGGGTTGTCTATGGCGACAGCAGGACAGGGAACCTGAACCTTTATGTTTATACTTTTAATTGATTGCTGCTAATCCAGTTCTGAGAGCAGATTGATTCGACTCAAGGCTCAGGAATTGTGTCGCCGCAGTATTGCCTTGGCACATTGCCGTATATGCTGTACGGAAATACATCGCTGCAGTAAAAATTTCCTGCGGCGCAAAATACCGGGCTTGTGTCAGTTTGCTGCCCTGTTATTTCAGAAACCTGCTTGTCAAATATGCATTTAATCTGGGGTATGGTCAGTTTTGTAAGCCCGTTGCCTGTCATTTTGTTCACTATTGCGAAAAATCTTTTCATGTCCGGGATATCATAGCCAGTAGCTTCGTTCAGGTCAAGTATGAATTTTATTCCCTGGCGGTCTCTAAGATACGGATATTTTATTCCTATATCCCCAAAACCCTGCAAATTCCTTCCGACAACCAGCGATATGGGATATGCAAGTGATTGCTGCACCTCTCCATACTGGCCAAAATAGATTATGTCTGGAATCCTATGCCCAGAATATGCATGAACCCCTTCATGGGATGTTGTTTCAGCCAGCTCTTCCTCAGTTTCAGCCTTGAGAATGCATATGTGGCCGGGGAGATATTCTCCCAGGTCTCCTGGAAAATGGCACGTATTCCCTGCGCCTTCGTCGCCAAGATGCACAAGCACCGGCTTTTCCCAGCTTACTGCATCGCTCCCAAGCCAGGTATAGTTTCCGCTCAGGCTTTTTTCAATTATGCTCACCAAATTTCCAATATCTTTGTTTGGCAATCCGGTTCCGACCTGCCTTACAAGGACGAAAGAGTTCTGCACATCTGCCGGATTGTTTAGATTGTGAACATTCAGCCTTCTGAAATAATCATAGCTTACCCCGTTTACAAGCCTGGGAGTAACAATCAAAGGCAATGGCTGCCTTTCTATTAGGCATCCGTCATTTGCTATTAACTTAACATTTCCATTAAGCGTGTAAAATGGTTTTACCAGAACTGTGTTTCCTTCCAGAGTAACCCCTTCAACAGAGCCTCCGTCCAATGAAACTGGAACCCCTGGATTTTGAGGCGTTGCAATTACAGGAACCTGGGCAGAATCTCCAACAACAAGTTGAACCTGGTCAAGAGGGTTAATATAAACTGGCGTGTCTCTTGGCTTTACAGTTATGTCGAATGATGCTGTGCTGGCTCCGCATTCATCCAAAACAGCGACCTCTACTTTTTCCACAGCCCCTTCGTCAGAATTGCCGCAGGCGCTCCAGGCTATATTCCCCTTCGCATCCAGAACCATTCCCTGCGGGGCCTTGTTAAGATAGGCTTCCTCTCCTGGCTTAAGCCCTAAATTAACTGCTAACTCTTCGCCCCTGTAAACTTCTTGGGGAGGGATTGTTTTCAGTTTTGGCCCATTGCTGCCCTGGCAGGGATTTTGGCGATGCGGGTAGTCAGGGAATCCTCTTAGGTCAACTGTGCAGTGGCCAGGGTTCAAGCAATCTTGGTTGGGAATTTCATTGCATGAGGATAGGGTTATGGCTAATGCAGCTAATCCTGCACCTCCAAGCACCAGCACCCGGTTTTTTATTGTCATATTGTTACCACTAGTAAGTTACAATATTTAAATCTTTCGGTTTTTTGGGCCTAAAACCGCCATTTTTGGGCATATTATGCTTTTCAGGAATAAAAACCTTTAGGTTTTTGGTTGGTTAGGTTTGCCAGGCGAGAGTTCCTGTTTTTTTAACAAGCAATTATGGAAAAATATTTATACTGCAGTTAATATTGGTGTTGTTAAAGGTGTTTGCTAGGTGAAAGGATATATAGTTTTGGCGTTAACGGTTTTGGCAGGGGTTTTGCTGTCGTGCAATGCTTTTGGCTATTATCTTTTGAATTTGTCTGCCCCTGAAAATGTCAGTGAAGTTGCGGGCAATTTTAATTTTGTTGGCACTGATGGCTGGAATTATTCTCTTTCTGCTGTTGCCCAGGATGTTCAGCATTGTGTTGATTTGTATGATGTTGGTTTGGATAGCAGGTTTCGTTCTGTGATCAGGGGGAATATTCCCGGTCTTTGGCCGCAGTCTTATAGCGAAAATTGCAGCAATCACATTCTCTTTGAGTTTGCTTGTGGCAATGAGATTAACAGGACTTTGAATGCGAATGGTGTTGCGGGTTTGAAAGGTTCTCTTGGCATTGATGATGCCGCTTTTAACAGGTCGGGTTTGATTTTTTCTACTGCTGCCTGGCCTACTATTTTTGATAAGTTTAAGGCTCCGAAGTTGGCTGATTGTTCTGATGGTCGTTTGTTGTGGAATTGTTCGAGTGATGTTAATTGTTCTAATGGGAGGCAGTGGAGTATTTATTGTGATGGTCAGAATGTTGTGATGGATGCGATTACTTCTGCTTTTTGTATTGCTCCGGGAACTAATTCTGGCTGCGGTATGAATGTTGTTAAGAGTGTTGCGGTTGATTGTGGTGGTAAGGGTTGTAATATGAGTTCTGGTGAGTGTTTTACTTCTCGTCCTAGTGAGCCTTGTGTTACTCAGCTTGATGGGACTGCATGCGTTGATGCTAGTGGCAACGGGGGTGTTTGCAGTGGCGGGAGTTGTTATGTTGATCAGTTGAAGTTAGGTTTAGTTTTGTATGCCCCTTTTGATGACGGCACTGCGAATGACAAGAGCGGGAATCAGAATAATGGTGTTCCACAGAACGGCACCTATTTATGCCCGGAATGCGGTATCAGGAATTCCGGCGCAGCCCAGTTTGACGGGTATAATGATTATATTAACTTGACAAATTCTTCAAAAGCATCTTCATCTCTCCCGGCTGGAACTGCAAACAGGACAATGTGTGTTTGGGCAAAACCTAATTCGGTCACAGGGGGGACTACAGCAGCCTATGGCAACCCATCAACCAATAACGCGATGTATATTAATATGCCCTCCGGAACTTTAACCTTAAATGGGGGCGGTCATGGCAATGACATTTCTTTTACGAATTTTTGGAATATTGGGGTTTGGAAGCATGCTTGCTTGGTCTATAACGGAACCAATGCAAGTTTGTACGGCAATGGACAGAATGTAGTGCTGCTAACTGCAAAACCCTGGAGCCTTGTAAGGTCAAAGGCTTATATTGGGCGATATGTTAATGACGGGATGTACTGGAATGGCACAATAGACGAGGTCAGAATCTACAACAGAACTCTGAATGATTCCGAGATTTTCAGGCTGTACAATATGTCCTGCCCCATTGCGTGCTATTCGGATGCTGATTGCGTTCCGAACATGTTCTGCACCAATGCCGGCAGGTGCGATGCCAAATGTTTGGGTGAGGTTCTTCATTTCAGTTTTAATGACAGCACTCAGCCTGTTCCTGATTTGAGCGGCAGGGGCTATCAGGGGATTGTTAATGGCGCAGCTTGGACGGCTGGAGGGAAGGTTGGCGGTGCCTATGTGTTTAATGGGACTAATACCAATATTACTGCCAGGTACTTTCCGAGGCTGAGCAATTATACCATGTCTGCCTGGATTAATCCTGCGGTGCTGCCCCAGGGTAATAGGGGTATTATTTATGATGGCTATGGCACCGCTGGCTGGGGTATTTTTTCAGATGCTGCGGGCAATTTAGTTTCGAGGATTAGCAACGGCGCTGCGGCTTCTAACCTGAATGTTGATTTGTTTAATGCCCAGTATTATACTGGCTGGCATCATATAGTTTTGACTGATAATTCTACTACAAGAAAGTTTTACAGGGACGGACTTTTGGTTTATTCTGGCACGAATTCCCTTGTTAACAAGGAGTATGGGGCTAACCTGTCCATTGGCACTTCGGGAAGCACAGGCGTATTTAACGGCTCGATTGATGATGTCAGGATTTTTAATTATGCATTGAATGATTCCCAGGTATTTAATCTGTACTGCCCTTCGCTGAATGTTACATGCAACAGCGATTCGGATTGTGATGACGGGAATCCTGAAACAGCGGACCATTGCAGGATAGTCGGATGCGACAAGAAATGCGTGAGAGGCCGGCTGGTAACCTATGTCACATACGCAGGAAGCTACATAAATATAATGACCTATGACCCGGCAACCACACAGAAAAGTTTGGTTTATAGCAGCACAACAAGCAAGAGCATGCCCAAGGGTTATGGGGATATTTTAATCTGGTATGAAGGGAATTCTGAATTTTGGTATTATAATCTTACAGATGGCAGCAGGCATATGCTTTCAAAGGACAACAGCAATGCAGTTTATGGCAGTCGAAACAATCATGACATCTCAAGGAACTGGATTGTTTGGACGAACAGTTCAGAGGGGGATATTGTGATGTGCGACCTTCGCCTGAATGGCCAGCAGGGTGGCTGCCTGGAGAATGACCGGAGAAGCATAATCTATGACCGAAGCGGAAGCATGCCTTACGATTCGGATTTTTCGATTTATGATGACACCCTTGCAATGATAAATACGACTGGCTCTTATAAAAATAAAATCACTGTTTGCAATTTAAGCCTGAACGGCCATGATGGGGGCTGCCTGGCAGGGGACCATAAGATTGTCTATACTTTGTCAAATAGTATAGCAGTAGAGGGTTTGAGCCTTCATGCCGATATTTTGACATTTACCTATGGTGGTTGCGGGACTGGCTGTGATATCTATATGCTTAATCTTTCCAGCGGGGTTACCACGCCAATAACTATTGATAATGGCGGTTATTTGCATAATCGCTATTCCAATATAATAGACAAGGGCATTATTGTATGGAATCATGAGGATGACTCAATACCTTTTAGCTGGGTTTATATGTGCAATCTGAGCCTGAACGGCCAGCAAGGCGGCTGCCTTGGAACCGATGCAAAAATTATTGCTGATTCTACTGATGCGTTGGGCAACACTCATGCCTATGGCTCGGAAATTGTCTGGGACGGATGCGATGCTGTGCGCATGTGCAGCACGGAAAAGAACGGCCAGCTGGGAGGTTGCGTTGACACTGCCCAGAAAATTTTTGTTGACGGAAATCTCTGCCTTGCCACCGATGGCAGTGCAGAACAGTCTTACATCTTCCGCAGCTAAATAAGGATAAATCACAGGGCAGTATGTAATGGCAATCTAGAGTATAATTTTGCGAAAAGTATTTATATTGTGGTTAGTAATTGGGTTGTTAGAGGTGTTTTTTTGGTGAAGGGATACTTACTGGTATTGATGGTTTTGGCAGGGATTTTTCTTTCTTCTAGTGTTTTTGGTTTTGGTTTGTTGAATTTGTCTTCTCCTCAGAATTATTCTGAAATTGGTGGTAGTTTTATGTTTGTTGGTACTGAGGGTTGGAATTATTCTTTGTTGGGTGTGGCTCAGGATGTTGGTAATTGTGTTGATTTGTATGATGTGGGTTTGGATAGCAGGTTTCGTTCTGTGATCAGGGGTAATATTCCTGGGCTTTGGCCGCAGTCTTTTAGTGAGAATTGTAGTGGTCATTTTCTTGCGGAGTTTGCCTGCGGTAATGAGATTAATCGGTCTTTGAATGTGAATGGTGTTGCTGGTTTGAAGTCTGCTTTGGGTGTTGATGATGCTGCTTTTAATAAGCTGGGTATGGTTTTTGTGACTGTGGCTTGGCCTACTA